>JADGAN010000038.1 GCA_015231955.1 Oligoflexia bacterium
AGAGGCCCAGTTAAATTTCAAGGCCTAAATCAATTTTTTTCGAAGAAGCTGAAGTGGAATAGCTGACAGCTATTCAGCTGATAGCATCTGGATGAAAGTTGATGGTTGAAGGGAGTGAGCAGTTACATTATTTACATTATGCAGAATTTAGTTTGAATATTTTGCCAAGCTTCTGTTACATCAATTTGCAGTAAATTACCCACAGTTATTTCCTCTTTTCCAATCGGATCCCATGTGAAGACATCACCAGAAGCATTAATGAAGAAGTAAGGAGATTGCTCAATCTCATCATTTGTTTTGCATAAAATAATAAAAGGTGAAGGAAGTAGGTTTTTACGAAAATCTTCAAATAGTTCACGGTTAAGCATCAGCTCATTTCTATTGCTGTAAGCACCACGAATGGGAAGAAATTCTGAAATAAACCATAAATTTTTAGGATTATAACTTAAATACTCGTGAAGCAACTTATTCAAAGCAAGGAGATCGTGAATGTTCTTAGAAGTAGCAACGGTTTTTATCGTTACGAGTTGTTGTTCTTGACGTGCCCATTCGAGTATGTCTAGTGTCCATTTGAAAAAACCATGATGACCTCTTAAGTCATAGCACATCTCTTCTGTTGACCCATCAAGTGCGATGCTAAGCCGATCAACAATACCCAGAATTTTTTTTCTTGCTGTTGTATCCAACAACACACCATTAGTGTGTAGACTTGTATAGAGACCAAGTTTTGATGATCGTTCAAGAATGGCAAACACATCACTATCCAACAGAGGTTCTCCTCCTGTAATAGCAATCCTACGAACGCCAGCTGCCGCAATTTTTTCTATAATGTTCAATTTATCTTGCAAGGACAAATAACCAGGTCGGTGTGGTCCATAGCAAAATCTACAGTTTAAGTTGCAAGTACCAGCTAATACCCAGTGGACACTATCGGGGATCGGGAGCATAGTACTTGTCATTTTATTTTCACACAGTTCAGTTTGCATTGATCATATCCTATGGTTAAAGAGTTGTTTATGTTAAAATACCAGCGGTCTATTTTATCAAGAACATTTCTTGTAATTCAATTTTCATGCCAACGGATTGGGTTCAATAAGTATTTAAAGGGAATTCATTAGTTTTACTCTTACTATTACCCACAAGGATTAGAATAAAAAATATTTTAAAGATTATTTCAATGGGAACACTGGTGATCATCTTCAAGAAACATGTATTCAAATGATTCTATTTTTGTTTTCATTTGCTCTGTATTTTCCAAAACATCGTATCCTTTTCTCTGAATAGAAGAATCTGTTGCATTCTTAAAAGTTGAGTTTTTGCTAGTATATATAATTTTATTATCTGTTTTTTTGCTCTTAAAAAGATTTCTGTCGTATGGCCATAATTTTGGCACATAAATTGCTTTATTAGATAAGTAACGCAGCTTTTTACATAAAGCTTTAATCATGACATACAAAAATAACAAGCGAGAAGAACGTGGATTTAAATTTCATTCCCAAAACAACAGAGGATCGCTTGAGAGTTTGCTCAAGACATTCGGGGATGCCTTTTCCAGTAACAATACCAAGGAGAAAAGGTCATACAAATGGAGAATATCATATTGGCATACAAGCTTATGTTTTTACCCATACAAAAACAGGAGTTCAACTATTAGTCAATAGACGAAGTGAAACTGTGGACATATCCAAAAATAAATTAGACCAACTTGCGATACAAGTTTTGGAAGAAGATATTTCCATCAATCACGCTTTATCTAGAGGACTCAAAGACGAAATAGGATTAAATCCCGATGAATACTTAGTTTTTAAAATTAAAAATTTACCACTAAGAATTGAAAAAAAATATTCCGAATCACTTGAATTATTCAATAGAGAATTTATTTATTTATATTTTATATATGTGCCAAATGAAATAGCAGAGACGATTGCCTCAACAACACATAAAATCTCATCTTTACATTGGGAACCATTTCAAATATATGCTGAGAAATTATTAAATCATCCAGAAAATTATACAAAAACAGCAAGATTTTATGTCTATAACGATTATTTGCGGAAAGCATCAGAAGAATTTGTGAAAATTATTGAAGAAGCAGCAAGCACTAAAGACGTAATATCGATGATAGAATTTAATCCTAAAATCGAAATAGTTAATGCCGAATGCTATCAATCTGCAGATGAAATATTGGTGCTAATAAATGAAAAAAAGAAAGAGATCTATAAAGAAGTCTTTATTTATGATGGTGCGAATTTATTACATACGTTAAGTAATGTGATTTATTCCTATGTACAATTCAATGAAAAAGATGGAGGACTGACACTTTCCTGCGTTACTGACAACGGAGAAGTAATCTTTTTTGCCAACAAAAAATTAGAAAGACATTCTGATAGTAACATTAGAAGGTCGGAAATTTTTCAAAACATCTTTTATCTCAAGATTGTTCAGAATCTAATATGGAAAAACAAAACAGAGAGCTATTTGTATGATAAATTCATATCGGAAAAAGAGATAAAAAAAAGTGGACCACTGGACTTAACTGAAAATTATGTGGCGGCAGCTGGATATGATCATCACAAGGCAATTGAAGAGAGTGCTTTTTGTATTTTCCTTAATCACTATAAGAATAATTTATTAATTGAGCGAAAAAAAGAGAAAGCCACCATAGTCTGCATGCCAGGAACGTTTGACCCACCTAGCATCGGACATGTAAGAACATTGCTAAATGCAATTGAAAGTACGTCAAATACGACACAGTCAGAAGTGTTTGGTTTTTTTGTTCCACTAGGAGACCATGCACCCGGCCCCAATGGAATAGTATGGAAAGAAAAAACAAAAAGTTCTTATAATAACAGATACTCACTGTGCCAAACCACTTCGAAATTACTTGGTCCGATTCTGAGTACATGCAACTTAGGATATATTTTTCCTCATGACTACGGGCTTGAGTTATGTATCAAATTGGCCAAAGAATATTCAAATAGATATGAATCTATTGAGTTGAAAATTGTTGTTGATGCAGAAACTTGGAATGTATGGAAAAATAATTTCAGGGAAATCATAGCGAAACATCAACAAGAAAAAACAAACACTTTTGAAAAAATGAAAATTGTCTTCGTCGTGCAATCAACATGGGAAACTAAAATAGAGACAGAGGACATAGAGTTTGACCGTAAACCACTCCTCCTTGTTCCTGTATTGCCAATATTGGTAAGATCTACGTTAATAAGAAAACGTCATAATCAAGCGATGACATTACTAAATGAATTATCGATGAGTGTGATTTATTAATGATTTAATAAATAATTTCCAGAAATCATAAGATGAACAAAAAAACTACAACAAGAAGGTGTGATTTGAAAAACATTAAAAACATTCCTAGTATGATTAATAAATTGAGAAATAATCCTTTAGTCATCGGAATTGTAGAGTTTGGTAAAAATAGTTATGAACAGGTGATCGAGACAGGTGATTATGATCTCTTCGTTGTTTTAGAGAAAAAAAATGAACACGTAAAGGTTTTTCAGTTTTTTATTAATGAAACGTTAATTGACATGAATCTCATTACATTAGATGAAATTGATGTTTTGAAGATAAATAATAACTTTGAACTTAATCTATTAAATGGGAAAATTATTTACGATCCAACTGGAAAAGTTAGTGAGGCAACGGAGAAATTACTAGAGAAATGGGAATTATCGACACCAAATCTCTTGAGTGAACATCTTGTAGCACAGATAAGAAATGGGCACCGACATTATTTTGAAAAAATTCGAAATCGTTCTAAAACCGAACCACTCTTATGTCATATCTTACTAATGAGGAATATGCATTGGAATCTTCTTAATTATTTCCGTGTGCGAAACTATAAGTTCAAGGGAGCTGCATTAGGTGAACGAAAAGAATTGGAAGAAATTCGAAAGAATGACATTAGTATGTATGAGCTAATTGAACAATTTTATGCAACCACTGACATTGATGAAAAAATTAAAATCTCTATCGAATTAACAGAAAAAAATCTACAACCATGCGGTGGAATGATGAAGAATGATGAAATAATTACCAGAGGAAATCCCACCGCTGAATGTGGCCATGTTGGGCTAACAAAATTAGGCATGATAGAATTCAAGAAAATATTCCCCTCTTTAGAAACCGTCGAAAAATAAAAATTGTTTCTGAATGAATTACTTACTTAAGGAGATATGGAGATTAACGAAGAAACAGAAAATCTAGGATTTAAATTTCTCACACTTTTTTTAGCAGCATATCTTTTTGCAATTGTTGCAAATACAGTATCTGTCCCCTTGATTACCCTGTATGGGATTGAGTCAAATTATGGTGCAAAAATAATTGGATATATCATTGCAATAGTTGGAATCTCAAGATTTATTTTTTCATTTTTCCTAGGTTGGATGGGTGATTATTTTGGCCATAAAAGAGTGTACTTTATTGGATTCCTTTTATTTTTTATAAGTTCTATCTTGTTTATAAGTAGTAATTTCTTGTCTTTGGTTTATTTGGCCAGGATAATGCAGGGACTTGCTTTAGGGGCGATTGCTATTTCGTCACAATCGATTATTGCACATGCGTCCAGTGGTCTCCAATCTAAAAAATTAATCGCAAAAACTAATTCAATTCAAAATATTGGAATGGTAATTGGTCCTGCCTCAGCAAGTTTTTTTACAGAGATTATTGGAGTAAAATCTAGCATTATGCTAGTAGCTGTTGTTGCTCTAATGGGAGCTGTAACTACATTTTTTATGCCGTTTAAAGATAAGAAAATAGATAAAGAAGAAAAAATTAACATTAACAAACTTAGGTTAATGTTTGGTTTAAGGGAATTCAATACCATTTGGTCTAATCCTATTATTAAATACACAATAATGATGAATAGTTTTATTTTTGCTGTAATAGGGGCCTGGCTAACCCTTTGGCCTTTCTTTTTGAAAGGTACTCTTGGTTTATCGTCTTCTAATGTATCGTTATTTTATGCTATCTACCCAATCGGAGGCATTTTCGTTGGACCGATTTTTGGAAAAAAAATTGGAAATCAAAATAGTATGCCATTATTTTTAATGGCAACAGCATTCACTCTCTTACCGCCTTTTGCAATATTATTACATGTTGAAAACATAATGGTTTATGGTCTTTTAGTAATGTTTTCTGGAATTAGTGGAAGTATTTATTTCATTCTTCATGGGTATAACATCAATAAGCATTTGCCAAGATCACAATTCGGCGCACTGTTGGGAAAAATCAATGCCTTTAGTTGGCTTTTTAACGCTGCTGCAGCAAGTACTATTGGCATCGTCATTCATCATTTAGGAATAATTGTTGCATCAATTTTTTATGTTCTGCTAGTTCTCGTTCATTGCTTTTTTGGGATCATGGTTTTTAAACGTGTGAACGATAAAACAAGCGCCCTAGGTTTTCACGCAACAAGTAAGTAACTTCAATCTTTTCATCTTGATCTTAGTTTGGGAGTTGTATACGAATTGTTTCTGGTAAGAATATCCCTAGTGTGGGGATAAAAATCATTTTTCGTTCTGTTCTAATCACGCCAAGTGGTAAGGGATTAAACCCTTCCTGATCCATTAGCATGATTTTAAAATCAACAAAATTAGTAGCAATAATTTGGTCATCGACAATGTTATATATAATCCTTCTCGAGACTCCACTTGGTACGATTCTGTCTTTATATTTGGGTTCCGTAATTTGAAAGATTGTTTTGATGACATCAGCATCAAAAGTTTGAGTTCTAGAAGCGATAGCTTTAAAAATTGTTGAGATAATCAGGTCATCATTAATTACTGACTTCTTGATTTTTCCGCTATTCAGGAGTTGAAGGATGTTGTTTTTTAATAAAGTATAGATGGGAAAAAAATTGACCTCTATGAAATCGGAAAGTTCAGTAGAGTTAAAACAACTCTCTTCTGAAGAGTAAAATGGAGTATCATTGTCATAGATAAAAAAGCTGTGACGACCTTGATCGGTTGAGACAGTTCGATGTAAAGGGTACTCTTTGGTAACAGCATTTGCTTCAAGGATTGGATTGTAGGAGATAGAAAAGGGGATGGAGTCTCTTGCAATTTGATAGTCCAGCGAATCTTTGATATCTGTCGGATTTTTTCGATTGATATCTTTGGTGTAGATTCCCGATTGCGAAAAAATATTTTTTAAAGTTACCACTTTATTCTGATGGTCTTTGGGTGCTGCCACAAGGGGAGGGCCAGAGAATATGGAAAGAAAAAGAAAAATAAAAATAAAAGTAGTAAAGACAGCATAAGAGTGATGGAACATGATTGAATCCTTGGGTGATACAATTAAATCAACCGTAAGTTATGGTAATGGATTTTATAAGTGAAGAGAGGAGAATAGTAGGAAAATTTTTTATTTATAGAGATTTTAAGTATTATTCAATAGTTACTAGAGAGCTTTAAAAACTAAAGAATATTTATTTGTAGTAAATAAATTGGCGGTTTTTTGATGTAATCTTTTCTCTCTTTTCTTTAAAGGGACATCTTCCTACAATAGACAATTGAGGGGGATTCTTATGCACTCGACACGCTTTCGAAATAATGACAGTGGCATGTCTTTGGTTGAGCTGATGCTGGCCATGGGAGTGGGATGCCTACTGCTGATCATGGTTGTTTCCTTTATGAAACACTCCTCTAAAATGGCCAAGCAAATGAGTAATGAAGAGGACAGTATCAGCGCAGTCATGTTGGCCATTCACAAACTTAAGGGCGACATTAAAGTTGCAACCAACTTGTATTTGAGTTCCGATGGAAGCTTGAATGTGATCTTTAGTGAAGTCGACCTCACGTCTAGTACGGTAACCTTTAAGAAGGCGAATTGGATGATTTCTAGTGGAAATTTACGAAGAGAGTTGATTGATCCTATGAGTGGAGCGACAATCTCCTCTATGAATTATCCTGAGATCGTTGGCTTCCAGTGGTGCCTCGACCTGGATACGACTTCTCCATCCATGACACCTGCAAGCTGCCCACAACTACCAAGAATTGGATTTAGCGGAAAGCGGTTTGTAGGGGAATTCAAATACCTCTCCACCGTTCAGGATGCTAATGCCACTAGCAGTGTTTCCGGAGGTGCCGGCCCTCCTCCAAACACCTTAAGTATTGGCCTTATCGTGAATCCTGGGAACGTACCTTATGACTGTAAAACCGTATCTAATGTGGTGGTTCGATAATGAGAAATGGATTTAGCTTAACTGAAATCATGGTGGCCCTTGGGCTCTTTAGTCTTATGACGTGGGGAATTCTGGACGTCTTCTTAAATCAGGGAAAAACGATAGAAGCGCGTGCCAACCACTTAAAGGCCAAGGTTACCGCTGAAAGCATTATTGATACAGTAGCATCTCTCTCTGTTTACGATGCGGCCCCCAGCAATCTCTACTCCTTTCTCCAATCGCAACCGATGGATGCCACCACTGGGGTCATCTTATTTACCAAGTTGAATCAACCATGGCTAGCGGAGTGGTCCGAGCTTAGGCAACAAGCGCTCCAAGATATCGAACTCCGGATCACGCTGATGAGTCCCTCTAATCCCAGCACTCCAGTGACAACTCTTCCCACTGCTGATCAATTGAGCAATTTCGAAATCAACTTCCTGGTGACGCTGACTTATATTCCCTCCCCTGGAAAAGGGCCAACGACTTTCTCTTTTACCAAAACACTTCCTCCTTTGAAAAAATCTACCCTAAAAAGCGTGGCGGTTGGGCCTAGTGGTGCTTGTTCCTTAACCTCTGATGGAACGGTGAAGTGTTTTACTGCGACCACTACTCCTGGTGCAAATCCTGGGGCCAGTGACGATATGGGAATCGTCGATGGACTTACCAGCAATGTAAAAGCTCTCTCTGTAGGAGCAGACCATAGTTGTGCGCTTCGCTTTGGTGGAGCAGTTTGGTGTTGGCCCCAAGGAGGCGAAATTGCGCTTCCAATACCAGTGCTAGGCCTACCGACTAATATCATGCGCGTCTATGCAGGAAACGGACAATCGTGTGCCATCACCTCCGGCCAAGGAAATGTCTGGTGCTGGGGTCAAGGTTTTGGCCCGACTCCCTTACAGCTGAGCAGTGGAGGAACACCAATCTCTGGGATCATCAAGTTAACGATGGGAGCAACCTCAATTGCGCTGCTCTCCATTGGGGCCACTGGCCAAGTCATGATGCTGCAAACGCTCCCTACTCTTGCACCATCACTCTCCACTGGACCAACCGGTATCCGTGATCTTGCCAGCAGTGATGGTTCTCAAAGTCACTTTTGCGGAATGAATGGTAGTAACAATGTTTTGTGTTGGGGAGAAAACAATTTTGGCCAGTTAGGGAATGGAAACACCACCTCATCTCCTAGTGTAGCGGTGACTGTTCTTCTAACAGGAGGTTTGAACCTCTCCTTTGTTTCAGCGGTCTCTTTAGGAAAATCTCACTCCTGTGCTCTATCAGATGGAGAAACCTACTGTTGGGGATCGAATAGCGTTAGTCAGCTTGGCAGTTCTGCCGGGGTAGGGCAAAGTGCTTTTGCAATACATAGTGGATTGTCCACTACGGCCGACAAACTTTTCGTAGGTGGAGACACCTCTTGTGTTCTTTTATCAAGTGGTGGAGGCGTTCAATGCTTCGGGGCCCAACCCATTGGCAGCACAGGAAGTGCCAACGCTTACCAGTATCGATGTTTGTGATCAAGGGAGAAGATCTTATGGGTAGAAGATGTCAATCAGGAGTGGCCATGATAGGCGCGACCATGGTGCTACTTGCAGTCAGCTTGTCTGGAGCAATCTATTTGTACAAAAAAGTGGAGAATACCAATAGTAGCGTTAACTCAAAATTGCGCTTGTCTGAGCAAAAAAACAACGTTTTAGAGTATGCAATAAGACGCAGCTTGGCCTTAGAGCAAGCGATACTGCTGCATGATCAACCTACGATCGACTCTTTTATGTGTGGAGATGTCAGTATCATCAATGAAGTGGCCGACTCCGTGAACTCCAATATCAGCTATCGCTGTATCACTTTACCGTTCATCAACCCTGGCCTTGATATGTACCAAATTATTGCAACGGAAAGGTTCTTAATCAGAGCACCAGTCTCTGCTGATGTGATCATTAGAATTGCATCTATGGCAACACCAACACCCTCGCCATCGCCGTCACCATCACCATCACCGACAGCGTCACCGTCACCGTCAGCGTCACCGTCACCGTCACCCTCACCATTGCCATCACCCCCACCGATATCGCCTATGCCATCGCCACTGCCATCACCAACACCATTAGTACCACCCCCACCGATCAATCCCCCTCCTCCCTATATTGATATTCCACCCGTTGATACCCTATGCGCTACTGGAGAAGTTCGCGAAGAGGTGTATCCACCTGCCGTGCTTCCTTTGCTGCCACCTAATAGCATGGGAGAACTCTCTGGAATGGATGGGTTTGAATATAACAACGTTGGTGACGCCCCACCACCGACCAATACAATTTATACAGCAGCTGTGCCTCTCTCTGCAGATATCTATCTGGATGTCGATATTGCCACCTATAAACATGCAGAGAGAATCAGAATATTGCAATCAGATGGCATAACAACAACGGCCATTCTTGATAGTTGTGTGGTAAAAACGTCAGAGGTGACTGATCCCACCTCTATCTCCCATCCGATGGCACTTCCGACCAGTAATAGTGGCAATCGTCCTTGGGAGGATACTGTTCGCCAATTTGTAATAAGGGTAAGCGCAGGAACAACACAAGTCATCATTGACTTGAGCGGACTTGAATCTCACTCCTACATTCGGGTTGTTGGTTTTGGTGGGTCGACAGGCTTTACGTTAACCCAGACCAGCGCCTTCTTCACTGCTATGTTTAACTCTGGCTACCATAGAAATTACGGACCATCATGGGGTAAGGTGTGGAATCCCTATCCAGCGAGTTCGATGCGGCCATTACCAGCAGGTTCATCTTACTTCGAATAAAAAATGAAAAGCAAAGGAGGAGAGAAATGAAACAGTTAATATTTTTAGTATGTCTTCTAGTATTATCCACATCCATTAATGGTGGTGTTCAAGAGGACACTCTAGTTGATGTAGTTAGTAAAACCACTAAGACCTTACAAGAAGCACCCAATGGAGTAACTTTGGCATGTGAACAAGTTCCAGTAGATCTTGCTAGTCAGGGGTACTGTTTTGAAGTAGCAGGAAAGTTAGAGGCACTAGGGATAAAAGAAGATGAATTTATAACGGCTTCGGTAAGTGGCCCTTTTTTAAATAATAAAAAGATGCGGCAAGAGGCCCTCAATTTTGCGACGAGATTGCATAGTTCAGGATGGCTTTTAAAGGAGGAGAAGGCGCAACTTGCAGTTTACCGCGGAACCATGATGGAAAAAATGTTAGACAAGTTTGCTCCTGTATCGAAGGAAACCAGTGCTTCAGAAGTGAAACGAAACCATCAAATTCGTCGTAGTATTAATGCTTGTCTTGGTTGGGCGGAAGGGACAGAGTGGGCCAAAACCATCGAGGAGAGACAAAAGGCCGAATTTTCTTCGGAAGAGTGTACTCGTTTAAAGAGCTTAATCAAGGCCAGACAACGTATTAAAATTTCAGAAGAGAAATACAACAGTGCCGAACAGCTTGCAGATACCACTAGTCCATGGATAACGAAACTTGGAGCTAATACAACAGTTAGTGCACCTCTTGCTTGTACTATTTTAGATAGATTGATTGTTCTCACTCTTGATACTGCAATCAGAAAAATCTCTTCTCAACAAGCAGACGGACGTTTTGCCGCTCTTGAAAGTCTTGTGAAAGAAGTTGAGAAACATCTTACTAATGGAGAGAAGGAGGCAAAATTAAAATTTTGTGGAGTGGAGTGGCCTCATCGAGCAGAGGATATGGAAAGAACGGAATTAGAACTCAATCGATTTAGGTTGCAGCAGTTTTACAGGGCCTACGTATCAGAACGAGACTCTCTTTTGCGCAATGAAAAAGATATTTTTAATCCATTTTTCGATGGTGGTACAAAAAAACTGCCTCCTCAAGAGGCCAAAAAATTACTAAAAGAACTTAAAAAGACATACCGAGATTTGTTAGAACAAGACCTCGAGAGCGCAGACCCTGATCAATTATTAGAAAAAAGTGACCCTAATTATCAAGAGATCAAAGAGGTGTTTTTTGCACCGGCCAGGCCAAAGAAACAGTGAAGTTTAATTAGTCTGGGGATACTGCTCAACAATTTATTGATAGGGGAGTGTTGTCAATAACTCAACTATACGCTGTATTCGTTCTCCCTCCAGAACTGCATAAAATAAGTCCAAAGTCCAAGATTTCAAGGGCCAACCTCCTAATAAAAGTATGCTAACACTGCTTACTAGTTAAGCAGGAAAATTAAAGTTTGAGAGGGAGATACCGTTAAGGAGGATAGGTCTTGATGCAAAACGGAGAAAGGGAAGGGGTGATAAAAAGCGTGAAAAAAATTTTAATTGTCGATGATGAGAAGATGATTCAACAAGTATTTTCCGATTTTTTTAATCATGCAGGTTATGAAGTGACTGTGGCCAGCAATGGAGTAGAGTGTGGACTTCAGCTCTTTGAACATGAGTTTGATGTCATTCTTATGGACATGATGATGCCGGAGATGTCGGGCGATAAGGCGATAAGGTATATTAAGAATAGTTTTTCGGAAAAAATTCGCTCGATGAAGATTATTATCATTTCTTCATTTATTAATGATGAGATACGAGAGGAGTTTGGGCAGTATAAAAATATCTACTTCTTTGAAAAACCGGTGAAACTTCTTGAGGTAATGAAAGTAATTGAAGAGAGGTAATGGTGCTTAGGCGAGAGAGGCCTTCTCTTCAAAGTAGAGGAGGTCAATGAAGATGGTGGCAACCAGAAGAATGATTTTTTCATCGATGCTAAAGGATTGGCCCTTTAAAAATTTCAACATAAAAATATCTTTGTCGGTAAAAGTTTCTTGAAGCAGTGTGGACCAGACTTTTTCAATTAAGGCCAGTTGCTCTCCACCACGGTAAATGGGAAAAGTCCAGATTTTAAAAATGGGAGATTTCATTTCAAAAAGAGTTTCATCGTTTTGATCGTAGATGGTGAAATGTTTACGAAAAAGGGAGAAATTTTGTTCGATGCTGCCGATGAGATTGTCATTTTGATCGTAAATTTCGATTCGCTCAAAGAAGAAGCGAAAGGGGTGGTGAGCACGAAAGAGTGGTGCTTTATCTTTATCGAAAAAGAAGACGTTGAAGGTGCGCCAGTGGCCAAAAAGTTGCCTGGCAACGTGGCCTAGCATATTTTTCTCTTCGGCAGCGTAAGCAAAGAGTGTTTCGGCGTTGGTGAGAATTTTATAGCGGTTTCTGGTTTCCAGGCCTAAAAACTCCATGGCCTCAAAGACTTGATCCACTTTAAGTTCATCAATGTTACTAAGTACCTTGGTAAAGTGATTGTTCATGGGTGACATCTCCTTTGCTTCTTGATGACTGCTTATCGATTGCTGACAAATATTATTGAGTGAAAAGTGAACAAAAATGTTAGTATAAAAAGTAGGTGAGTAAAAAGGTGAGCATGCAAGGAAGAGTATTATGAAGAAGAGAGAGAAGAGAGAGAAGAGTGGAAAAATCGTTATTGCATTAGGAATGGTAACGTTGATCTGCATATTAGTGGGGGTGTACTTAAATTTTCTTCTAGAACCCGAGGAAAAAAGTATAAAATCTTTAAAGGATAGTGCTCGGGAAATGATGGAGTGGCAGATTCCCTTGATTTTAGGGGCGCTAATGCTATTTTTTATAGGGAGAAGAAGTGGGCGAAAAGAGAATCGACCAGCGATACCGGTACAAACGCCGCTTAATCAGGACAGCATGGCCGAGCTGCTCTTGAAGAAGATCTCTCTGCCGGCAATTTTAGTCAATACTCAAGGAAAAGTGGTAGTGTTTACGGAGAGTGCAAGGCGACTTTTTCCAGAGCTAGCGAGGAAAGAGAACGATAAAGAGAAAAAAGATGTAAGCGTGTTAGGACTTTTATCGAAAGATTTAAGTCGTGATACAGCGGCAATGGTACAACTTTTTAATGGAGAAAAGTTATCGCAGCTACGAGTAGAAAGCGCCTTGCCCAAGGATTTTACCGCTAAAGAGGGATCCTTTTTTAAGTTAAGATCACAAGTGGTCGATGAAAACTACCTGTTGATAGAGTTAGTGGATCTAGAGGAGAAGATTGTTTTAGAGCGGGAGCTAAAGCAGCAACAGGGATTGCTTTTAGAGATCTCCAAGATGTCGTTGCATCTTCCTCTCTATTACGATTTTTTTGAGTATGCGAGCGCTATTTTGAGTGCTTGTAGAAAATTGCAAGTAGCGCACGACTATTTTGAGATCCACGTGCGCTTCTATCTTTTAAATCTTAGGGCGGAACTTTTGTCCCTAAACGAAATTTCACAGACACTCTCTATTTATGAAAGAGAGATGCGCCAACACTTTAGTTATCCCAGTTCTCGTAGTGGTGACGATTTTGCGCCAATTTTAGAGACACGCCTAAGTACGATTGAGCGAGAACTTCACCATCTAAAACAAAAATTTTTCAAACATTTTGGCAAGGAAAACGAGAGTAATGCTTCCCTGACTATGGGAGAGATGATTTTTAGTTATCAAAAATTATTTTCGGGGAAGAAAATTGAGATGAGTGGCGAGGTGGCAGTGGTGATTAATGATGAGCATTTGCGAGAGTTGTTCTCCCTAATTGTGGTGCTCATCTCTAGTTTTGTAGGTGAGGTGAAGCTTTACTTTAAACATCAAAGGCATAGTTATACGGTGGAGCTTTTAGACGATGGTGATAAGATGGAGGTCGAGCTTATTCGTAAAAAACTCATCTCCTATGGACTCGATGAGCGTTGTTTTCCCAGCGATGAGATGGACCTGATGCAGATGATTTTAGTGAGTGAAGAGTTGCGAAAAAGTTATCCCAGTATCAAACATCGCGCGCTCTCCACCCTTTCCGCCATTAACTATCTGGTGGAAAAAGCACAAGGCCATATGGTGGTGGTCGCAAAAAGAGAGGGGGGAATTAAGTTTATGTTCTCTTACACTACTACGGACAAGGAGTTGCATAGTAGCGAGGACACTCGGCCTTATATAGCGCCTGAACCTCTTGTGCATTAAGTGCACTCTTGTAAACGCGAATCACTCCAAAGGCGTTAGCGCCACACCCATTAACCGATTCATTAGCACCGATACGATAAGCACTGGTAGCGCGAAAGTTCCAGGCGGCACTACTGGTGGAGACTGCTTCGGGAGTGGCATTGATATAGAGGCGATTAGTGCCACCATTGGCACGACTATAGGTAAGTGCTACATGGTACCAGTAGTTGGGATTTCCCGCCCCTTGGGTGGAGGTCATGCTAAAACTACTCGTGCCGGCGATACTACCAAAGGCACTTGCGGTGATGGTGCCACCAGCACCGGGGTGTTGAACAATCTCAATCCCCTCTTGTCCGGCAGCACTGCGATCGAGGCGCGTAAAGAGTGGGCAGTTATCGAGACCGGCGGCATTGCCATTCATCCAAAAGGCGTAGGTACCAGACGTAGGAGTGTTATCGAGTTCGTCATTGATGGGAACGATAACACTGTTGCTGTTGTTGACAGTTTTAAGATGGTAGGGGGTGGCCTGTGTGCCCGCTCCTTGCCAGCAATCTTGGCCAGCACCGTAACTGGCAAAAGGGGTGGGGCGGGTGTAAAAGGCTTCGGGATCGTTTAAGGCGTAGGGAGAGATATTGGCCAAACTCTGATCCGTGTTACAATCATTGGTGGAGGGAAAGCGCAGCTTCTCCTCGGCATTGGCGGGATCGATGTGTAAAACCAGGTCATCGTTACGCGCCTTTTCTACCGTATGGCCAGCACGAAAGCGATTGGCGGTAGCGAGGAAGTTTTGCATCACCTCGTTTGCGGTGAGGGTACGGTTGTAGATGGCGACCAAGGCAAGCCCACCATCAAATGGATTGGTGGTGTCGAAGTCTCTTCCTAGCTCCGGAAACTGGATGTTGGTGGCATCTCCTATAAGTGCAGCAGTCGCTTCCAGATCGCCATTCACAATCAGCTTCATGCTAGCGCCATCCCAGGTGAGGGTGACAAAATTCCAATACCCGCTGGTGGCCGAGGTGATGGAGGTTACCGTTTGGGTGGCGGCACTGGAGTTGATGGTGGCGACAAATTTTGCAGGTGCCCCCACTTGGCAAAGGGTAACGTAATCGCTATCGGCGGCCTCAGACCAGCTAAAGAAGCACTTATTGGTGTTACCACTCGACTTTACCCACGCACTCACCGTGAGGGTGTTTAAGGTGCGAACCCCATCATTAGTGTCCACATAGGAGTCGATGCCATCAAATTTTAGGAGGTAGGGATTGGAGGCGCTGCCCGCCCCTTGCCAGCCGTAGGTGCTGCAAGTATCGAAGTTGTTAAGGGTACTGGTGATGGGAGCGGCCACTGGCGAAAGCTCTGTGGGAGAGGTTAAGAGGTTGCTACAGTCATTGAAGGCCACACCAGGAAAGGCAAAACCATTTTTAGCGTTGCCGGCATCGAAGAGATAGAGCAGACTACTATCTTGTATAAAGTTTTCATAACGATTGATCCGAAAGCGATTGGCGGTGGCGAGAAAGGTTCCACGATGAGTGGCAGTGAGGGCACCATTTTTTTGATAGATTAGTGCTAGCGCAAGATCACCAGAGAAGTTGCTATCGTTACTATTTAGTCCTATCCGTAAATTTTGTGCCGAGGTCACGTTGGGGACGGCCCCGGCATCGTTGTTGGAACCAGCAATGGTGACTCCATTTTGATACAGGGGTAGCGAGTCTCCCGGTTGATCCCAACTAAACCCGAGCATATTCCATTCACTAAGATTCAATTTGCTGTTATGTCCTCGCAGGTGGTAGTTGGCGGCGTCCTCTTGCATGACAATTTCTAAAAGATCACCATTGGTAAAGCAGAGTCCCCATCCCGCATTGCCGGCACCGGGAGCATCGTTATCCCTAGTATCGAAGAGGCAGTTGCGATTTCCGCCATCACCGTAACTGTTTTGTCTATACCACACCATCATCGCCATCCGCTTGGTTCCAGGATCGATGGAACCTCCCACATCAAGGTAGTCGTTAGCACCACTGGAGAAGGTGAGTGCATAGGGAATGGAGTAGCTGCCGTTTCCACGCCACGGGGAGGGACTAAAGGAGGAACCAAAGACAATCTCATCAAGGGTGGAACTGCCACTGAGCTCGCCCCAATTGCTGTTGGTGTTGTCACTCGCTTGCCCATCGAGGTGTGGTGAGAGGTTGGTGTTGTGAGAGAAGTTGGCATCGATGGCAAAGATAAGATCAGTAGTGCTATAGGGTTCGCGCGTACTCACATAGATCGAGGTGGTCGAAGAGCGGCCGCAACTGTTGCTGGCGGTAAAGTTTAATTTGTAAGTTCCGCGCTGATTTTGAGTTGGGGCCCACTGCCAGATGGCGGTAGGGGTAGGAATGAGGTTAGCGAGAAAGCGCGCTTTGGAGGCCACATAGAGAGGAGTGTGGGGCGTGGGTGTAGCGGAGAGTATAGGGGTCACCATCAGCGAGTCCAACTCTTCACAGTTGCTCTCTGGGGCGAGGTAATTCTCATCGGCAGCGGCCAGATCGACGCTCTCGGCGCTACAACTAAGGGAGGTGGTGTAGGCGTGGATGGATTGCACTCCTAGGGTAATGGTGATCGCGGTGCCTTGAATCGCCGGACTCGGATAGAGAGTGTTGCCAACGTTTGCAACCACGGTAGGGTAAGGAACATAGCTTAGGGTGAAAGGTGGAATGGAGGTGCGGTTGTTGGCACCATCGCGAGCGGTGTTGGCGTTTAACTGAACCGAAATTGCTCCAGGGGTAGGAACCACAATGACTTCATAACGATCGGGGAGTGATTGAATATAGTTAACGGTGGCGGAGCAGTTGCTACAAGTGGCAGAGAAGCTACCATTACAACTGCCGCTACTGTTGCCACAAGGAAAGACCCCTTGTGAATCGCTAAAGATATAGCGAAGAGTGATGGGCGTTCCACACCCAAGCGCAGAGATGGCCCCTGAAGTGAGTGCATTGGAGACGAGTGAACCGTAAAAGGCGGTCACTTGCGGAATCGGTGTTTGGTGGTGGAGGAAGATGCCAAAAGGGGTGGAGGCGGCATTTAAATTTCCAGCAGCGTCTCGAAAGCTTCCCGCCTTGAGGGTGAAGGTGGGCGAGGCCTCTGCAGTGGCGGCGGCGGTAGCGTAAAAATCGGCACCACCGGCGGGAGCGACGGGAGTGACCAACACGGCATTTAAGGTAAAACGAGTGGAGTTGAAGGTAGCAGCAGGAGTGACCGCTTCGCTAAAGTGCAGTTGTAGGCCATAGCTGTGGCCACTGTTAAGGTTGGTGAGCGCGCCTCTCGTGAGCGCCTCTCCCGTAGGGCCACTGGCACTAATCGTAGGAATAGGAGCAAGGTTATCGTAGATAAGCGTAAAGTATTCGGAGGAGGTGTTTAAATTACCTCCAAGATCTTTTACTGCTGAACTTTTCAGGCGAAAGGAGATGTTGTTGCCACTGATACTTCCGGTAGCGGTGGGGGCCAAGATAGCGGTGAAGCTTGCTGGAGTGGCACCCACCACAGCGGCAGAGGTGGCGGCGACCATACTGCTATCAAAAGTTACATAGGGAGTGACCGACTCTGCAAAGGCAAAGCGGACACTGAAGGTGGGCGAGCCGCTTAAGTTGGTCATAGCACCTGTTGCCAGGGGAGTGCCCTCGTTGTAAGTCACGGTCACCATCGGTGTGGGATTGGTTTTATCGAGGGTGAAGGCGAGAGGTGAGGGCAAAACATTGGGATTTCCCGCACGGTCGTAAAAGCTTGCGGCCAAGAGTTGTACCGAGGCGGCGAGATTGGCGGTAGGGGCGATGATGGCGTAGTAGTTGTTGCCACCGCCACCACTGCTTTGACCGACACTGCTAATTGAGCAGTTGCTGCAAGAGAGGTGAGTGGTAGCAAAGCTGGAAGAAGCGGGAGTAACGCTCTCATTTAAAGCAAAGAGCATGGTGAAGGTAGGAGAGCCAGAAAGGCCTACATTGCCGCCACCAAAGGGCACATACGGGGTGGAGTTGATGGTGGGTAGGGGGCCACTCACGTCGTAGGTTAAAACGTGATTGACTTCGCTTTGATCATTGGGTTGTCCATTGATATCGCTTACCGCAGCGGCGGGCAGGCGTGCGGCCACCGTGCCTTCAACCCCAGGGTAGGCAGAGAATTGGTAAGAGATGTTGGGAATGATGGTGGTGAGGGTACCAGTGGCGGGAGTGGCGTTGTATAGCGTGTATTCACCATCATTAAAATTATAAACCTTCTCATCAAAGAGGATGTTAATGCTAAAGGAGGAAGCTTTGCTGTAGCTGCCACTTGCAGAGGAGAAGCTAACTTTAGGGCCAGCGCTATCGAGATTTATGCTGGCGGTGGTTGCCTGAGAGACGATCGTGGTACTGTTATCGGTGATCCAAGCATAAATGCGTTTACTGCCATCGCCGCTTGAGAGTTCAAAGGGAATGTTGCTTCCCCTGGCAGAGGCGCTAAACCAAGAGCAGCTGCCAGAGGAGCTACTTTCACTAAAACAGATTCGAGGCGATTCCCCAGCTAGCGTGTAACTTAGGAGTACATTTCTTGAGGTGGTGGAGGTCGCACCGTCGTTGATTTTAAGCGAGCTTATCGTGGTGGCGATAGCGGTGAGTGCTACGCTAGAGGTGGTGCCGTTGCAAGTGAGGGAGAGGATGGCACTTTTGCTTCCGGCAGTTCCTGGAGAGGCGTAAACGCTTACTTGACAACTATCACCGGGAGCATAGAGGGTACTGGTGTTGCAATTGCTATTGCTAACGACAAACTCGCTAGGGGTGGTACCTGCGGTTATCGTGGTGATCGCAATGGGATTACAAGAGGTGGTGAAATCACTCCCAGTGTTGCGAAAGGTGATAGTTTGCGATGGGGAGTTTTTAGAGACGGGAGTGAAACCGAAATTGACGGTGGTACTAGAGTTTGCTAGAAGATATTTTTGGGAGCTTTGGGGATTGGATTTTCCTGCAAACTCAGCATTCATGTCGGAGATGAACGAGGTGATATCTTTTTGGATGCATCCCGAGAGAGTGCTGATAATTGTCAGTATTGTTAGTGAAATGAGTGTGGTTGTAGTCATAGTCATAGTATCAGTCACCCTTCCTTAAGTGATGATAGTCGTGATGGTAGCGAATAATAAAATGATAGGGATTTTTAATGGATAAAGCAAAAAATCTTTTACACTTGCAGCAGCAGTTGTTGCAACTCGGCCGTTGCCCTCGCTGTTTTCTTTACGATCCTCTTTGTATTTGTAAAGAGATCTCCGCTCTGGAGATTCCCTTTGAGCTTTTATTAGTGATTCACCGGAGTGAGTGGAAAAAATCTTCTAACTCTGCTCGGATTGCCACACTGGCGATAAAAAATGCAACTCCTCGGGTTTATGGAGGCAAAGATAATCAGTCGGAGAATTTAAATTTTGATGAGTATGCTTGTGAGGGCAATAGCAAAGGCAAAACTTATATTTTGTTTCCCTCACCCAATGCAGAGAAGCTTTCACAAAAAGAGTTTTTGCAAGAGTTTGCGGGTGGTACGGTCATCGTTCCCGACGGCAACTGGTCGCAGGCCAAAGATATCTCACGAAAGCTTTATATCAAGTATCGCTTTCCCTTTTTGACGTTACCCGAGGAGACGATCACGGCGCGTTCGCAATACCGCTTACGCTCGCATGAAAATCCACTCTACCTCTCAACTTATGAGGCGATTACTAAACTTATCTCTGTCGTGGATGTTGCAGGTGAAGAGAAGGCCAAGCAGCTGCTACGCTATTTTAAGGCCTTTGTGGAGAGAAATCTTTTGGTGCGTGGGCTAACTTCAGTGGAGCGCTTGGAGCACACCGCCTATGAGAGAGGAAAAGAGTGTTTGTATAAGATCACGCATTCAGGGCCTTGTAGTCGGGCCTTTTTATCATAGAGAAAAGAGAAATAAAGGAGGTTTTTCATGCTAGCAAGAAGAGCTTTTTTCATAGTATGCGCCTGTGTAGGTACACTATTTACCGCCTTTACTGGGCAAGCAGAGGTGGGTGAGTTGCGTTTGGCGGCCACTACCGATCTCCATTGCAATGTTTTGAATTACGATTACTACAAAGGGGCCACCACCGATGCTTATGGTACAGTAAAGGTGGCAACGCTGATCAAACGTGCTCGTAAAGAGAGCATGGAGAAGGGGGCGGCCTTTGTGTTAATTGATAATGGTGATACACTACAGGGTGCACCTCTTTGCGATCTATGGGCGCAAACACTTGAGGGTGAGCACCCGATGTTTAAGATCTTAAATCGGCTCCAGTACGATATTGGTACAGTCGGAAATCATGAATTCAATTTTGGCCTAGAGTATTTGCAACGAAGTTTGAGTAGTGCACGCTTTCCTGTCATCAACTCCAACATCTATTTTGATGATCACGATGGTGTGAATGGGCGCCACTACTTTGTACCCTCGGTGGTGATCGAAAAGCTGGTAGGGAAGGGCGCAAAAGCAACTCCGGTGAAGGTGGGATTTTTTGGAGTGGCACCGCTAGAGATTCTTAATTGGGATAGAGATAAACTGTTAGGAAAGGTTGTGGTTAAGAGTATTCGGGAGACGGCCTTAGAGTCTGTTGCCAAGCTAAAGCGTGAAGGCGCCCAGGTGATAGTGGCCTTAGTGCATGAGGGAGTGAGTGTTGGCAATGTGGTGGCAAAAGTTCCAGGTGTCGATGCGATGATTTTAGGACACTCTCATCTGTTGCTTCCAAACGGTGTCACGGGCGAGGAGGTACAACCCGATTTTGGAAGAGTACCGGCGGTGATGGCGGGATACTGGGGGTCTCACCTGGGGATTATCGATTTAAAGCTAGAACTCGCCACCATGAAGGTGATCAGTGGCACACCACTTTTGCAACCCATTTCCAAGAGCGAGGGAGGTAGGGTGATTCCACTGGTGGATGCCGATCAAGAGTTGCTAGCGCTTGCCAGTGAAGATCATCAAAATACCATTCGTTATTTAGATACACCGATCGGTGAGAGCAGCGGAGCGATCCACTCTTACTTTTCACAAATTTTTGATGACCCCTCTTTACGACTCATCAATAGTGCTCAGCGGGCGTACGTGGAGAAGTTCTTAGGAAAAAACTACCCGCTGCTCTCGGCCGCCTCACCCTTTAAAGTTGGAGGACAAGGGGACGATTATTACACCGATATTCCGGCGGGAGCGATCACCATTAAACATATGGCCGATCTTTACGTTTTTCCTAATAGTGTTAAGGCGCTTTTATTAAATGGAGATGAGGTGAGAGAGTGGTTAGAGATGTCAGCAGGACAATTTAATACCATTGATCCTAATCGCTGTAATGGCGAGGTTAAAATAATCAATGATCATTTTAAGTCCTACAACTACGACGTTATTGCTGGGGTCACTTATCAGATCGATATCAGTAAACCGCCTCGTTATAGTGTGAGTGGACAACTGGTTAATACTAACTCTCATCGTATTGTTGATTTAAAATATGCAGGGGTAGCAGTGACGGGTGAGCAAAAATTTATTGTGGTTACCAACAACTATCGTGCAGGTGGAGGCGGGAATTTTCCAGGATTAAGTAGTAGCAAAGTGGTTGTGGATTTGGAGGTTTTAAATCGTGATACCATTACCGCCTATGTAAAAGAGCAAGGAAAAATTACTCCGGCACCGGCAGAAGGGGCGTCCTCATGGTCAATACGGGTAGGTAATGGGGTTGGCAACAAGTGCAGGCCCATCTTTACCTCTGCCAAGAAGTCACTAGAGTATCGCTCCTCTTACTCCAAAATTGTAGATTACCGTGATGATGGTGCTGGCAAGGTGATCTATACGATCCTCTTTAATTGACATCCGCTAAGTTTATTCTCTTAAAATATTCAATGGATTTTATTGTAATAGGGCGAGCGAACGCCCCAAAATAGTGTCTATCATATAGACTGTAATATTTGGAAGAGAGAATAACTATCGAATACTATTTGTGTAATAAAAAAAAGTCATTAGGCGTAAGAGATAAGTGATAAGATCTTTTGTATTATCTGAAAACAGCTCTGGCCAAAGGATCAATCTATGAGTTATTCCGCTTATTCCATCCGCTTTGTTTTTCTGCTTTTTTGTAGTTGTTTCTCAACGGTACAAAAATTAGAGGCCGCTTTCTTTGATTATTCCGAATTGACAAAGGCCGTGTCCAATCTTCTCTATTATGAGGAGGATCATTGTGAGGAGGAGGGACAAAAAAAATTTCAATCTCTTTTTAATCAAAGCGGCACCTATACCCACATCATCGATCGTAAGAGTCCTGTAAATAATGAAGAAACGCTGGAATATCAAATAGAAAAAGATTTTGTTCCTTTTTCTCTCTCCTATAATCCCATCGTTGCTCAAAATAATATTACCAGAGAGTATCCATTGTACTCTATGGTGAAGACAGATCAGATTCGCCACAGTTTGGAGATTTATGATAAGAATGATCTGATCTACTCTTCAGAAAAGCAAGATAGTGATGCTAGTAGGCTAGTGGCAGAGCACTTTACGCTTGTTCATACTTTGTTAAAGGAAAATATTCGATCCATGATCAAACAAGGAGCAATTAAAAAGAGTGCTATTGATGAAGACCTGGTGGTCCAAACAATTCTTAAAAGCTTTGCTTCAAGGACACAAACCTTTGATTTCGATGTGCTTGCCGCCATTAATGATGTAGTTGCTACGGACTATAAAGATAAGATCATTCCTCATGCCATTTCACAAAAGGAGGTTTACAAAATCATCAAGGATCAACTTTTTGTTGAGACCTTGGCCGAATATGAACTCTCTATTGCTGATGAGACGAGTGAGGACAATATTGTGAGACTAGGAACAATCAAGAGCAAGCGCGCAATGGTCTTTAACCCTATTTTAGGATGGTTCTCTCCAGAAGAGATTAGTTTACAACTTCCTTAGAGATCCCAATTCTATGCCGCAATTTTACCCAATGAAAATGCTTATTCGTAATTCCTGTAGGAGTGAGCAGTACATCCACCAATACGGCAACCAAAGTAGGTGGAATCCATTGCCTCTGCAAAAAATCCTAGGCCCCTGCCAATGGCACCGCCAGAGGCCTTATCGGCAGGAGGGAGTGCTAGCGAGGTCCCTCCGTAAGCTACTGCTCCCACCAGGCCCACAGGTCCAGTCTGTCCGGCCACGGTGAGAGGGGGTAACAGAGCAGCTCCACCAGCGAGCACGTCGGCCGCGCCTTGAAATTGATCGCCAATATCGTGACCAGCAACAAATTCATAAGCACCTAGAACAATGCCAGCGACGGCAGCAGGCTTGGCCAATTTAGCAACTTGGTGAACAACTTTGGGAGCAGACTTGGCGGCCCCAGCGAGCACTTCAGCGCCTGCACTAGCAACGTGAACCAGATCAATGCTGGTTTTAAGAGAAATTCCTGACGATGCTGGGGCCGCGTGCCTCTCTTTGCTCTTCTCTTCTGCGGGTGCTGGCGCTCCAGGAGCACCTGCAATCGCGCCGGCATCGGCAGAGGACGATTCACCAGTACCTGCATCAGCGGCGGCCTCCGAGGGAGCGGGTGAGCCAACAGCAGCAGGAGCACCAGCGTTCTTATCCTCGCCATCGACGGGGGCCGATTGTTGGCCATTAGGATCGACAAAGCTCAGCGGATTATTGGCCGCATAGGAGTAGAGGTTGCAATCGATGCTGGAGCGTACACACCTTTCGGGTTCGGCAATATAGAAGAAGTCAGGGGTGATAAAACGTCCTAAGACGGGATCGTAATACCTGGTGTTCAAATAGTAGAGCCCGCTGTCGTCATCTAAATATTGTCCGGTAAAACGGTGGTGAGTGCGTTCTAGCGGCAGCTCTTCTTTATGAGCGCTTAAGTGCTGCTTCCACTCGCTAGAGAGGGCGATAGGATCAAATTCGCTTCCGTAGGGTTTGTAAAGCATCTGTTCGACAGGCAGTCCATCCGCAGTCATCACGATGTCGCTAGATTTGAGATGGTCTTTTAAAAAGTAAAACCAGTTTTTCTTGTAGTGCTCGATACGTGCTAAACGAATGTTGCCGATAAAGACAAAGGTTTGCCTACTGCTAGGTTCAATCACTAGTGAGTTTAGCGGGTAAAGCGAGAGTTTGCTTTTTCCACTTGCGATCACTTTTTTGTAAACTCTTAAGCCAGCGCTATCGTAACCGTACAGAGTTTCGTTGTTGGCAGTTTTGGTGTAGACCAGCTCGCCCATTCCGTTGTAGCGATTTTCCAGCACCTTGCCTCCGCTTATGAGCTGGCCCATTTGGTTGTAGCTGTAGGGTTTGTTGTTGTCGCTGCTGCCGCTGCCTTCTCTTTGCAAAAACTCACTGTTTTTTTGGAAATGCCCAGCAGGGGTGTATTCGTATTCGAACTCTTCCCCAAAGCGTTTAGCAGAGATTAATTCGTTTCGTAAGTTATAGTGAAACTCACCACTACGATTGACATGCCCACTGGTCTCGCTACTAGAGACAAGATTGTCTACGATCTTATTGATTGCTCCATTGGTATTGATTTCGATCTCTAAATCTTGGAGCGCTTTGCTTGTACGTAAAGATCCATACCCACTCTCATCTTCATAAGAGCTTTGCACCCTATTCATGATCAGTGTTTGTGGATCGTAAGCGATCTGGGTTTTAGCACCTTTACGATAATCGATGGTTTCTGGTAAACCCTCTGGAGTATAGCTGATCTCTTCAATGATCGGCATCAGCTCTTGGTTGCCGCTGCTGGATGCCCAAGGGAGTTTTACCGCAGCACCGATTAATTTTAGTGACGGCCCTAAACGAAAATGCGTCTCTACATTGAAGGAGTCTTTCTTCATGTGTGCTAATCCATCTAGCGTATAAGCGTAGCGCTCAGAGAAGACCTCACCACCTAGAACCATCTGCTTCATCAAGAGACTGCCATTCGTATTGTACGCAATACGGACATCAGCATTGAAAAGTCCATTACCATCATAGGTATAAGTTCTCGTCTCATATCCATAGGGTTTTGCCAGCATCTCTCCTTGGATTTCTTCTGTAAAGGGGGGCAGTTCTGCAGGATACTCATCGTACCAGTGTTGGGAGCGTACGACGTTGTCGACTAAAAGTTTTTGCAGGCGGTTTCCGTTGTCATAGATTCGTTCACGCTCATGTTGTAGCTTCCCATCGGTATCGAGGCGATAATCGTGAGTGAGGTTTCCACGGAGGTCAAAGTCAAAGACAAACGATCCTACTCCAGGAATCACTTGGTACTCCATCTTTCCTTGGTTATTAAAACCAAAGAGGCGTGCACTGCTCTCTCCTGGTAGCGTGATCGCGGTGAGTGTTCCTAAAATATTACGTTCATAGCTGGTCACGTGTCCAAGAGCATCGACAGTGCCATAGACAACGCCATCGCGTTTAATGGCGTACGTGGTGGCAGTCACCTCTCCATCAAAAAGGTCGTGATATTTTCTGGTATACTTTTCTCCCCAAGGATAATACTCCGAGAGTTCGCTCTTATGTGCTGTGAGTTCTTGCGATCCGCCTGTGGCCGTTGCCAAAGAGACGTAGGCCTTCATGATCTGTCGGCCCAACTCATCGTAGGCAAAAGTGTATCCTCTGCGGTTTTCGGTGGTGAACGGAGAGGGAATTTCGCCGCTTTGGAAGAGCTCTTCCACGGTTAGCGGAGTTGTATAGGGAATCCATTTGAAGATCTCTTTTTTATTGCGGTTGTATTGGGAGTAAGCGAGCACTCGGCCACCACCCTTTTCGGCGTTTTCATAAGATGCTAACTCTTCTCCTGCAGGATTGTAAGCTTGCAACTTTTCAATCCATCGTGACTCACCGGCGGGGATGGTGTCGCTGTCGCTGTAGCGACGACTAGAGGTTTTAATCATCGTTGGTTTAAAGTTGTCGGCCATTTTGTAACTGTAGCGATCTTCGCTTCCGCTGCTACTCCATAAGCGCACACGCCGGCCAAGAGAGTCGTAGGAGAGCGCTGACCACTTTCCTAGAATATCGCTGTACGCTTGCATTTTGCCGGCAGCTACATGCTTATCGAGAGCAAGTGTGGCCGCTGGGGGCAGGATTGCATCCTCAGCAGCAACACCACCACCATAGAGGAGGTAGCTGGTGTGTCCCATGGCATTGGAGTATTTCACAGGGAAAGTTCCGGTAGCACTATCAAAGGCCACGCTCTCCACTTTTCCGAGGGAGTCACTGCTGCCGATACGATTGCCAAAGCGATCATAATCGTAGTGAAGAGTGTAATATTTGGGAGCAGCACTAATCTTGTTGGCCACAGCACTAGGTAGCTCGCTATGATCGTAGAGAGGCAAAATCAGCGTCTTGCTCTCCAGGAGTTTACCGTGTTGTGGATAGTAGGTATAGAGCTGCTCTTTTAGTAAGTTTTCTTGACCGTCGTAGGTGCTCACACTACTTGGTTTATCAAAAATTCCTAACCTTGTTGCCAGCGCCGCTCGCGATTCATCATAGTCATAGCGCACTTCCGTGGTGACTGCAGGGATGGTTACTTGGCCCATGCCTGTAATGCCCGATTTTTCATGGCGAATACGGTGAGGGTAGTTGTAGCTATCGTATTCGCTATAGCTGGTTTTGCTAATCGCTGGAGCAGCAGTCGTGGAAGTAACATCATAAATTTTTTGCTCGCTACTATTTTGTTGCAGATAATAGGACGATGCTTTTGCCACCACCGACCAGTGTTCCTCCAAGCTTTCAAGTAGGGTGCCTTTCTTGGGTAAATCTTGCTCTTTCGCATACCTACTTAAGCTGTGAAGAGTGGCAGATCCAGTGTTTACTCTGGAGGAGTTGTTCACCTCTTTGGCGTAAGTGCCGTTGGGAGTAAAGCTATAAATTTTTTTAGATTGCAATTTTCCTGCAAGTTTTCTTGCTAGTGCAGGTGTAGGTCCTTCGCCGCTGCTTTCGCCAGTGTAGTAGATTTCACTGCTATAAAGACTTCTCTGGGTCATGCCTTCCTTGCGTGATTCATCTCCATAACTAATGTGTTCGACACTAGCAAAACCAATAAAGCGTTTATCAATGGGATCGTAGTAGGGGCGATGGTATAAAATCTCTTCCACTCCTGCATCGAGGCGTACCAGGCCTTCGCGTTTTTCCGAGGTAACAATCTGTTTGGCCACGACGACAGGAAAGTGTACAGTGCTGGTGTTGGGGCCAACCAGACCACGTTTACGATCCCGTAAAAGCTCGTCGGTAGAGGTTGAGTAACGAATATCGTAGCGTAATCCACTAGAGTACTCGAGTGTGGTTAGTAAGTTTGCCTTCACTAACTGCTCTTGGCCCATGCGATTAAAATCGATTACTACCACTGGGAGCACCTCCCTTCCTGATGCCTCTTGAAAGACGATAATCTCACTTTGGCCATCACCATCAAGATCGCTGGTGCGACTTTTAAAAGCTTTTTCATTATTACCCACTTGAATGCGTGAGTTGAGCTGCAAGGTGAGCGGGGTATTGGAAAAACTGCCATCACCAAGACCAGTCCACACTTTCAATTGATCAACTTTATCACCCATATTGGCAAAATCGACAATGCCATCACCGTTAACGTCGAGGTACCACATGGTTTCGATGTTATCTTTTTCGCTAAGTCCATTGACTTGAATAAAATAACCTTGGTCACAGATGGGATTTGTAAGTTCTGCATGTCCAAAGAGTAGTGCTGAAGGGTCGCTGCTATAGATATTGCCTTTGTTCTCATAAACACAAAATCCGCGTTTGGCCGGGCGAATATCAATGAGATCGGGAAGACGGTCACCATTGATGTCGACAAGGCGAATATTTTTTTGGGAAAGCAACTTATTTTGAGTGGAGGCAAAGGGAAATTTTTTCTCCATTTTTCCAAAGCGCACGAGGTAGCTGCCATCGCTTTTTTTGCTAGTGAGATTTAAGTAAACTACAAATTTAGTCTCACCGGAGCTGCCTTGAATGGTGGTGATGATATCAGAGAGTCCATCCATATTTAAGTCAGTAAATTGGCCTTGGCCTTTATCAAAGAGATCGGGATCGATGGAAGGGAGCGCGACCGCTTTTCCAATGTGAGCAAACTCGCCCTTGGCATCGCCTACATAGACGTGCGCCTCATTTTTACCGATTTCGACAAAGTCGACGTAACCATCGCCGTTTATATCTGCAAAGTGAAAACGATTATCCGCCATCAGGGGGTCGATTTGGCGACTAGCACCCTCTGCTTGTGTTCGCTGTAGTGACCATCGCTTGCTATTTTTAAAGGAGTTGTCGTAGTCACCGCTGCCAAAAAAGATGTTGGTCTCTTTACCAGGAGTACTTTGCACAATATCCACCAGTGAATCCATGTTGAGATCGGCAAGCTCAAAGTATTGCGCGGGAACATCTTTGGCCCAGTCCATAGCAGGAGCAGGATAGATTAGATCGCGCTGACTAAGATCGGCCTTGGTCCAGGAGGAGTAAGCAACTTTAATATCTGCTTCGCGAAGAGTGTTATCGCTAACCACAGTATCGTTACCGTAACGGTAGATCAAATGCAACTGATCGAGGATGTTGAGGGAGTTGCTGTCGAGTGCAGGGAGAGCGTCTTTTTTTGCCTTTTCTAAACACGCCTTATCTGCACGCACGGTGAGTTCATCGCTACTGCTAGAGCGACCGATATAGGCCAAACACCACTGAGCGTGAACAGCTCCTTTGTAGAGTGCCGTCATCTTCGAAAAGAGTTTATTGTTGCTTTGGCGATAAGACTTTTGATAGCTCACCAAGCTTCCCTTGGTATCGATGAGGTCAAATCGATACTCGCTAGCACCACCTGCAAAGAGTACGCGCTTTAAGTAGGAGCGTCCGCCAATCACTTCGTATTGGTAGCGGATGGCCTCACGGGCGGGATTGACGCTAATGACGAGTGGCCACTTGCTGACGAAGGGGGCAGATCCAGAACCAGAACCAGATCCAAAATCACCCTCAGCAACTCCAGCATCTCCCGAATAATAGCTTCTCATCCCACTGGGGTCGCGCACTTCAAAACCACTGCTTAAACTGATCTGCTCTTGCTCTCCAGAAAGGCCCATAAAAGTTACAGTAAAAGCTTTCGAGTGGTAGATAATTTTAGTATTGGTTTCCGACGCCTCCAACTCATAGACCAAATCGTTGCCATCGGCCGAACGCTCAAGAAAAGTTAAGCGCTCTCCACGAAAGCTGAGAGGATTAAAGAAGTCCCCATTTTTCTTGAAACCGCGAATGGCGGAGCCTTTGTCTTGATTGAACTCGATTGCAGAGCTGTTGATGGACCAGCCAATACCCATGCCACTACCGGAGTCACCGGCGTATTGACTATATTGTATTGCTAAGGATGGAGCAAAACCTCCACGCGCAGGCAGGGCCGGCAGGGGCAGTGTAAAATTGGTCGATCCGGTGTTGGCCTGGAGACCAAAGGAGCCACTCTCTTTTTGCACAGTTCCCCCGGCACTAGGAAGTGTGATGAGTCCTTCACGGGATGCCGATTTATCTTCGGCCGCAAGTGGTAGTGTAGAAAGAGTATGGAGGAGCAGGGTGCTGCTTAACCATAGGAGTAGTTTACTTTTAGTTTTCATTTATTTTTCTCCTGATTCCTAAAGGTGTAATGGTATGGGGAAACGGATTGGAGGGGTATCGCGAATGATTCGAAACAAGGGTAGTTTGTCATTGCAGGCACGATTCATTCCCTCTTTTAAGGCGGCATCGTTATTGATATCGGTAAGGCCAGCAACATTGTTACAAATGGCATTGCCTTTAATGTAGAGGCCGACTGCTTTTCCTTGGCCCAAATTCTCCTTGGCCCGTGTTGCAAACAGATGAAAGCCTCCTGTCTGTAGGCGAGGAAAGTGGCCACGTAAAATTTTCCAGGAGTCAGCATCGATCTTATTATTTTGCAGATTGATGATTTCCATATTGGCCGGAAGGCGCAACAGTCCTGAAGAGTTGATGTCGGTGTTGGTGAGAAACCTTCCGGTGATGAGGTTATCGTGCAGGTGTAGTACCTTTAGTGTGGAGATCTTCACAATTTCAGCAGTAGATCCCCCATTGGTGATTTTATTTTGTCCTAAGTTTAAGTAGGTAAGTGGCACTCCCTCAAAAGTGTGCTCTTTGATCTCACTAATAAGATTGTTAATGGCCAAGAGACTCTTTAGCTGTTTTAAAGCGTTGACTGGAGAGAGATCGCTAATGCGGTTATTGCTTACACTTAAAGAGGTTAACGCTTTAAAGGCGCCACCACCCAGATAGAGTGGAGTTAGATCTGAGATATTTTTTCCAGAGAGGTCTAAACTAGTCAGGGTATTGGCCCAGGTCAAGGCAGTAGTGCAGTTTTCCGCGGCGGTACTCGGAGCAGGGTTGGCGCTACGGAAGAGATCGTAGATCGCACTATAGGTGAGTAAGCTCTCGGCAAAAGCGCTGTGGAGGCCTGTTCTGAAGTTGGCCTTGGCCAAGATACAGATGTCCCGAAAATCTCCAAGGTGCGGTTGCAATCCATCGAGTGCAACGTTTTTAAGTTTAGGAATACTCCAAAGCGCATCAAGCTCTACCACTTGCGTATTTGCTAATCCTAAGGAAGTGAGCGTAGGGTGATTGATCAGATGAAAAAGGTTCTTTACAGGGTTGCTGCCTGCAAAGAGAGTCACCAAGTTTGGAAGTGATTTGATGACTTCTAGAGAGACAATTTTATTGTTGATTAAATTTAGAGTGGTCAGCTGCTTTAGGGCCGCCAGCGGAGACAAATCAACGAGGGCATTACCCATAAGGTTTAAATCTCTTAAGTAGACTAAGGAGCTAAGGGGTCTAAGCGTGCTTATCGCTTTGTTACTGAGATCAAGAGTGGTTGCACGCACTAACTTTCTATGGGCATCAAAACAGCTATTGCTGCTGGTGGCACGAAGCATGGCCTCTACCGTTTTTTTCTCCTCAGCACTTACTAGCGTATCCGCGTCTGTTGCCATCTTACTGAGGAGGCACCAAGAGGGAAAGTCATGAATCGTAATGGTATTGCCGGCAATTTGTATGGTGGTGAGTTTACTCAATTCGCGTAGAGGGGAGATATCTTGAAGATTATTATTACTTAAGTTTACCTCGCGTAAATCTCTTAACACTAAAAGTCCGCTTACGTCGGAGAGGGTGTTATTACTTAAATCGATCACACGAATTTGTGGGAAAAATTTTAGCGGAGTTAAATCAGAGATATCGCTATCTTTTAAATCCAAGGTGGTTTTGGTTTTTAATTCGGCTTCGGCGCCCTGACAGTTTTTATCGCCCATCATCTTTTTAATTGTATTTGCAATCGGAGCGTTGTCATTTTTGTGGGCCATACAAAAAGCAAAAAAGGAGTTGCCATCTAAGGGGTTAGCATCCATTTCCACCTCAACAGTGGCGGGAAATCCGGAGGCCACATCGGAGCGAGAAATTTGATTGTTACTCAAATTCACTTTGCTTAACAGCTTCATGGTGTGCAGGGGAGTAGGATCGCTAATCTGGTTATTGCTAAGATCAAGGATTTTGATGCTTTCAGAGTTGGCAATGCCCTCTAAGCTTAAGTTTGTCAATTTATTACCACTTAAGTTGAGCTTTTCCAGCGCGCCAAACGATGCAATGATTTGCGTGTCCACAATAGTGTTATTTTTAAGATCTAGCTCCTTTAAGCTTGGAAGTGCGGAGAGTGGCGTGACATCACTGATTTTGTTATCGGCCAATTTGAGCGTGACCAGCCCATTTAGTGAGGAGAGAGGAGAGAGGTCTTGGATTTTATTATTATTTAAAATCAAGGAGATTAAATTGGTAAACACATTGAGTGGCCCAATATCGGTTAAACCACGTCCGCTTAAGTCGAGCGTTTTTAACTTCATTAAACTGTTTTCTGCTTTCTTGCATTTGCTAGCATTGCCAAGAGCGGTACTGCCTTCTGTGGTAGCACGCAGGAGTGTTTGTACCGTATACTTTTGGGCATCGGTTAAATCACCTTTAGTACACCATTCAGTAAAACTTTTTGGTAGCTCCTCCACAGGGTTTCCGCGAAAACAACCAATGGTAAAAATATGTCCTTCGTAGAAAGGTGTGGGATCTTTTACTACGGCCTCGGCAGGCGATAAATTAAGAGATAAAATCAACTCCTCACAACCAGCAATGTAGATGTCGTTAGGATGTGTGTTTTTAAAGCGCAAATAATAGGTGTTGTCATTTTGGAATAACTCAATCTCATTGTCTGCACTTTTGGGACAGAGAAGCGGTTGCTCGTGAGGTTTGCTTGCCTCCACATCGTCTAGGGATACTCGCTTAAGCGAAGAGGTATCGAAGTGAAAACCTAGTCCCTCGAGCACTTGATACTCATCACTGATTGCGGAGCACTTGATGGGATAAGCTAATCCGTGAGAGATTAGGAGAGCGTAGGAGCCGCGTTCTCCATTGGAATCCTCTAACATGACAAGGTCGACGGAGTCACTCGCCATTGTCTTCGTAATAGCAATAAGTGCTATGATAAGTGCTATGATGATACTAAAGAAGAGTAACGAATTTTTACGGGAACATGCTGACATAAGATCTCCTAAATTAGTTGTCTATATTGTGTTTTGTTTTCTTTTATTTTCTTTACTCGATGATCTCAAAGCTTCCTTCGCCACTAGAGAGATGAACGTTCTCACTTTGTAAATCAGTGATGGGAAGCAGAAACTTGATACTATTTTCTTTTTGTCCAAAATAAGTGAGGTATTCAAAGCCGCTCACGGTGGAGTAGTCTACTGTAACGTTGTTACCCTTGTTCATTTTAAAGGCAACGGATGCTTTTGCTGCTGGTAAGTCTCGCTTAGGATTAACAATGCTACTCTTTTGAATCGAGATCTCACTGCGATCGAGTCGGAACGCTGTTTGTGGTGCCAAAATCTCTCCTTGATAGAGAAGCACCGTAGTACCACTGGAGCAACGAAGTGCTTCCTCTTCAGCATCCACGCCCTGTCCATAGAGAAGCAGTCGTGTGCCCGCTGCTAAGATAGCGATGCCACTACTCTTAAAATTGCTGGCCAAGGAGTAGACCTCCGCTTTGCAACTTCTAAGACCACCACCGTTTTGGATTTGCATTTGAGAGAGAATGGTAGAGCTATTTTGTATATCGAGTGCCAGGTCTATTTTGGGGGCACTCGTATCCTCGCTGCCAGAGTTTGTGGTAATGGTCAAATTGCTGATGGTTAACTTCTTTAAATCTTGTGCCAGGATAAGAGGAAGTTTTTTATCGAAGAGGCATACCGAGGGAGGCATTGGGGTGACTTTAAACCCTTTGGCCGCGGGAAGAATGTAGTTATTGTTGGAGCTTGCACCCAAAATTTCAATCTCTTCAAAGCCGTTACGCTCTTTTTTTCCTTCTAAAATTAATGACTCTACCACCTTGACTGCGCCCTTGATTCGTAACTCTAAACGAGTTTTCCCACGGCATTCGGCGCTGGCACGAAAGCTTAAGTTGTTTAAGCTTTGGCCATCACTAAAGGTGCGCACGCAACTGTTGCTGGCCTTTGCCGGACAACGAAAGAGTATTTTTTCTTGATCGATAACCTCGATGACGGAGTAAAGCTCTTGCAACCACTCACTGCTGGAAGTAGTAGAGGGAGTGGTTGCAGTCGCCGTAGAGGATCGTAGCCCCAGAGCACGAGTCAGCTCTTGACAGCCATAAAATTGCAGCAATCGATTATCGCCAACACTCCAGTAATCTTCCCTTTCTCCTCGTAAATTCATCTTCTGTTGTAGTTCACGACTAGGGATCGGTTGTGGTGGCAAATCCTCGCTTAAAAGCAGGTGATCAAAACTTTTTTGAGGGCCATTACAGCTCTCCAAACAAATTTCGACAAAAGGGAATTTGGCGGTCAAATCGATAAGTTCTGGAGCAGGAGAGGCAATGTTATCGTTTGCGGCGATAGCGAAAAGTTGTTTTAACTTTTTCTCAATCGCTGCAATTTTTTCCGGGTCTCCTTCCCAGAAGAGATCAGACACTTTCTGGCCATCGATGGTGTGGATGGAGAGTAGGGAGCGGTGATTTTTACCAAGGAAATTTTCTTCGTCAAGAGCAATGTAAACTGTTTCCAATTCATCCGCGATCGCTACCTCAGCTTTGTAGAGTTTCCAAGAATTGCCACTGTTCCCACTACTGGGTGGTTGTTCACTTGGATTGCTAGTCCCTTCTCCACAGGAGAGAGGGATCTCTTGTTTTAATAGCGCGGCCGCTGGTGGTTTATTCCCGCGGAATGCTCCGCTGGTGGCAACTCTTTTACGAATGTTGAAGGCCTCTTTTAAGCCGTTACAGCGAGAGGGAATAGAGTAAAAAGTGCCTTCCTCTTGAGGAGCTGGAGCTTGCAAGTAATATTTTTTGCTGCCATTTAAATCGGCCCACAAAGCGGTGTTCATGGGAAGATCGCTGTCAGCAGCAACGCCTGTACAAGGGATGGACAGAACTTTATCTAAGGCAAAGGTGCTAGTAAACTCCTCAAGGTCTTGAATGGTGGCAATTGCCACATTGGAAGCAAGGTTTAGCAATTTTATTGCTTCCAGCTTTTTGCAAGCTTTGAGCAGAAACGCTTGCTGGTTAAATTGCACCACATACACCTCTTCATTGTTGTTGTCGATATATTGGCCCAAGGAGATGGTGGGTGCAGATGCCATCACCACCGTAGTGAGCGCGGTGACGATGATTAAGGATAGAGATACTAATGATATTAGTTTAATTGCTTTAGACATTTTGTCGACTCCTCTCGATCTAGACCAATTTTTGCATAGGCCGCCGTTAATCCTGCACGGGAACAAAGTTCCAGTACACTGCTTTTGTGATCGCTGCCATTAAAGTTAATGGTGATGATGCCATCCCGAAAGCTATCGCCCTCCAACCCGATACAGAGAGGATTTTTTTTCATGCTGGTTTTGCGACAAAAATTAATAATGGTGGGCAGATTTTTCTTTTTCAGTAGTTCGCAAAAGTAGATTTGGCAGAGTTGTTTTACCTGTTTGCCATAGGCCTCCTCTTGATTGCTTAAGACTTTGATCTCCGACAAGAGTTGTTGCAGCTTGGGAAGGATGCTTTTACCGGTAATGCGCTTAAGTTCGCCCTCTAGTTCTGGATTATCTCTCTCAATGATCTTGCGTAGCAGGTTGGTGCCTTCGGAGGTGATAAAGAGCCCTCCTTTCCATCGCTCGAACTCATCGAGAATAGTGTTGGAAAGTAAAACGGAATTACGATAGTCGCCAGTGATCTTATCCAACTTTTTATCGCGAATAGTGCTGTAAACATTGTAAAGTGCTGAGTATTGATTATTGAGTGGGGCGGCCTTATTGCTAATCTTCGTAATGCGGGCGTTAGCACTGCTTAAAAGCCCTTGGGCGCGTTCTACTTTACGGGAAAACATAGCTGTGATCGGACTTTCCGCTCCCTCAAAATAGTTTTTTAAAACGCTGGCAACTGCACTGCTGCTGGTGTTTTCAATTTCCGTCTCGGTCATGTTGGAGATTAAACCGCATTCAGGATTTAAGTCAGTGGATAAAACGCCACCATAACAAGCACCCATCTCTTTAATGCGATCTTTGAGCGTAAAAAAGGGAAGCGAAAAGTTGGCGGCCGCTACGGCCTCATAATCGAAGTAAGCGTGCTCCCAATTGACATCGGAGAAGCTGGCCATGGCCAAACGTCGCTCCCGACAGAAGCGAGTTTTTTCTAGTAAGTTTTTCTTGGCCGCTAAAGGAGAAGTTGCACTTCTGGCGGCGGAAGCGCGATAGCGTTTAAAATAAAAATCGGCCTGTCTACAGTGAAGTAGTCCCTCGAGGAGCGCGGAGAAGTTTTGTTTGACCGGTGGTAATCCTTGGCGCTGATTTTCTTGGAACAAGGAGAGTGCGATGTCGTTGTCTTCGGGGCGAGCACTATTGTGAAAGATGCAGACGGCGCGATGAAATTTTGATTCGCGCTTCCCTCCTTCGCTATTATCACGATTAAAATGTTCTGGTGCACAGTGTGCGGGTTGCACTTTTTCTACTGTCACCGTGTAGGTTTCCAGTCCATTGTAAGTGAATTGTGGTGCCGCTGAGATCAGGAGTGGTAGCGGCACTAGTAGCATTAAGAGCACGAATAATTTTGGAGTCCTAAGCATATGATCATATCCTTTCAAAGCTAGAGTTAGAGTTCACTAGCAAAAATAACATATAAAGTGAATACAGCGTCGTCATACCCACAACTACTCGGTTCTTGAATTAATTCGTAATTAGCAATTAGAGGTGCTCCCAAGAAGGGTAGTTTGGAATCGCTATCATTGATGGGACCTGGTAGTGGTGGAAATTTACGGACATCAAATCTTCCACGCCAAAAATCTAAGATCGCTTTAATGCGATCATGTTCTGTGGTGAGATTATAAAAGGGTGTTACATAGGAGCGAGCTTGATTTACAAAGAGCGAAGGAACGATCTCATCGCTGTCAGGAGCGATCTTGTTAAACATGACACCGCTCCCCTTATGGATAAAGGTAAAGTTGTTACGGTGATCTCCAGTGCAAGAGTACTGCACGCCGATAAGTATATCGATTAAACTCAAGTTGCGATTGCTTCCAAATTTGTTTTTATCCCAGAGAGTGAAGTACCCTCTCTCTTCCATATCGCTTGCTGAGGTTACACGGGGAGAGAGTTCAAATAGGACCCGACCGTTTTTGGCAAACGTGCGCACAAAACCGCTGGTGGAGGGGATGACAATTTCTGCCATATCAATCTTCACTTGCTTCTCATTAAAGAAGCGTGCACGCGTAATATTGTTTACCAGTGTCGCTAGCTGTGTGGCACTCTTAACATAAGCAGAAGTTTCTGCTGAACTTCCCTCCGGACCCGTTAGTCCTACGATAGTGTTGTAGCGCTTTCTCATAAGATGGAGTAGTAGGTTGGCGGTCTCTAGCTCGCGCCTTTTGAAGGATAAATACTCAGGAAGCCCTTTTAACAGCTCTGCAATACTCTCTTCGCTAGCAATAAACAGATTTTTCTTCTCTTCACCGCTGTCTACCTGAGAGACCAGCTGTAAAAGCGCATCTTGCTCTTGATTAATCGCCTTTGCCGTCTCCACTTGTGATTGTAAAAGGAGAGTCTGCAGTTCGTGATTTTTCTCGGTAAGTGCTTGTGCTTTGCCTAAGAGTTCGAGCAACTCATCGGTGTTGCTCTTTTCATGATGGAGGCGAGTCTCCACATAATTTAATTCGTGTTCGCTTAAGGCCAGCAGCGATTGCTGTTGCTGCTTTTGTAGATCAACAATAATATTGGTGACTTTTTGCGACTCCAAACTGTAGTTGTCCACTTGATTTTTAGTAGTGGTAACATCACTAATGCGTTCGTTTAAGGAGGCCACTAATTGGGTAATGTGAGTATTATCGGCGTTTGCCTGTTTGACCTGCACCTCTAAATCTTGCTTTTGAATTTGATAAATAGCGATCTCATTTTGAGCACGACTAATGCCCTTCATTTGGCCATCGATCTCATAGTCCAGCAATTTGTTTTGACTAGTGCCAAGATCAATGGTTGCTAATAAGCGCTTATGTTCACTGCTTAATTGGGAGACTCGCTCATCCACGCCGCGCTCTTCGTTTTTACAATCGAAGTCGGAGATTTTTCCTTGTAATAGTAGCTCTTGGATCTCGTACTTTGTTCCGGCCACTCTTCCCGATAGCTCAAAGTGCGCTCGATGTAAGGCCAGCGCTTTGCTAGTTAAGTCGATGTCGATGGCCTTCACACTTAATGCTAAGTCATCAACCTCTCGCTGCAGGCGTTCCATTTCACGCTTATGTTCAACCCTAAATTTTCCATACTCAAACATGGCCTGAAGTGCTGCACGCACAGATTCTAATTTTGCTTGTAGCGCCCGAGCGGCATCAAACGTCGTAAAGGTGCTGGTTGGTGATCCGGTACTAACTGTAGGGATAGCGGCGGCGACCACTACAGCAGCTTCGGCCGCCAATACCACCGCTTCCATTCCCTTTACTCCTTCAGTGACATAGCGAAAGGCACCCGAGAGGTTCTCCATGCTTTTATTAAGGGCGGTAACTTTGGTGGCCACCTCCGATTTTGCGTTTTCGGCACGCAACTTCTCTTGTTCCCAAATTTGCTTCGCAAACGCCTTCTCGCTCGCGGTATAAGTCCCACACTTCACTTTATCCAACTCTTCGGCGAGCGTGGATTTTGGAGAGGGATCTTCACTTGTGACCTCAAAGCTGCCGTAACTTAACTCCTTTGGTAGGGAGAAGCCATCTTTGATTGCCATAAGATCTTCGGCATCTGCCTCACCCATAATACACCTTACTAAAAAAGCACGCGCACTCACCCTTTGACGGTGGAGCATTCCACGTAAACCGCCATCACGTGTACCATCAGGTTTTTCCGTCCCACACATCTCCTTAACGTAAGCTGCAAGCGTATACTTAGGATTTATGGCCAGGCAGGCACTCTCTCCTGCAATCGGTGTGAACTTTTGGGAGATGGGTTGACCGATAAACAGCAGTTCATCTTCAATCTGACAAAGGGATTCTCTTACCACCGCTCGTTGACGAAGGTAGAGCTCTTGTTTACGATAGGTAAGCTCTTCGATTTTCTTTTGCATCTCTTCGATTCTGTTGTGATCATTAGCAATAGCAAGCTCCTTCTGTTTTTGTTCAAAACTAATCTGCTCGATACGATTTTGGTTGCGCTCAAGCTGTCTTTGGTACTCTGTCTTTTGATTTTCCAGAGAGGCCACTTGCATTCTAAAGTTAAGATCGGTGAGTGCAACACTAATGAGCCACCTGATCTCATTTCTTCGCTCCATCGACGATTCTTTATTATTGATGATTAAATCCAAGGCCTGTTTGAGTTGGATATTTTCTCGACGATGAGAGAGCTCCTCTAGTTTGGTAGAGAGATCGATTTCCATTTGACGTACGCGCTGTCGATATTCAGCGCTATCGCGGGCCTCATCAACTTTATTCAGATCAACACTGATTTTGGCAGTGTACTCTTTAGACAACGACTCCAGTTTACCAATTTTATGAGCGAGAAGGTTTGCCTGTTGCCCTTGAACTATGCGATTCTCATCGATTTGCCGTGTATCTTCCCCTTGGCGACTATGGTGCCACTGTTCTACTAGCGCTTGCACCGTACTCTCTGCGTTTTGTAGGTTGTTTTGCACCACTCGCATCTCTTCTTGGAGATCAGCAAAACTGATGGTGGTAAATTGTTCAGGATCGATATTAAGGTATAAAAGACCGTTGTTGATGGAGGTGAGTCGCTGTTTTAAATCGTTGTCGAAGCTTAATAGTTCTGCTCGTAAATCGTCATAAGAGCTCTCTCCAGGAATATCGGTTCTCGCTTCAATCAGCACCCAGCTGGCGCGTTCATAAAAGTTGGCGGCCCTGGTAAGATTGTAGTCACCCTCTCTTCCTGGGTCTCCTACAACACCTACATTGGTCGTGATAAGATAACCCAGGCGTTTGCTGCGCGCTTCAGAGATCGATTGATACCAAATATCCCCTGAGACCATTAACAGTTGGATCTTTAATAGATAGAGCATATTTTGTTGACGATAAAATTCGCGCAGTGATTGGCCTGCACCTGTGTCTGTATCCTCTAAGTTTCCTGCTTGCTGTCTTCCAATCACTTTAAAGGCGCGATCTAAAATCGCCACTCCTTCGTCTGCGTGTTTTTGTAACTGCTGGGGGGCCAGAGGCGAATCGTTGCGATTTACTCCATTTGCTGTCGCCAGAAACGGAAAATCGCTGGCCATAAAAAGATGGTAGCGGGCCAAATTTAAGTGGCAATCGTAATTACAAACCATGGCCAGTTTGCCACCATCAAGATCTCCACAGCTGGACAAAAATTGCTTTAATTCAGCAACCAGTTGTCCCATATAAGTTACATCGGCACGGAAGTTGGCAATTTTTAATAGCGTAGTCAGTTTATTTGCCTGTTTAATACTCTCATCCAGCGATAATTGATTACAATTAGCAGCAGCTCTACTCACACCACTAAAGGTTATCGATACGGCCAAGAGAAGAAGAGGAACAAAGAAAAGTGTTTGCTTGATCATTATTGAACTCCTCCAGTAGAAGATGTAGGTGCTCGTAAAAATTCTGAAGAGATCTCTTTTACCAGAGCAGAAAATTGTGCCCATGTTTTTTGTGTAACAGAAGGATGCTTTAGCTCTTTTACCATCGTAGTGGCATCATGAAGACAAAGCTCATAAGGTTCCATAATATATTTTTTTAAGGAAGCGCTATCTTTGTTAAAGTCGAGATTAGCAATGCGTGCAGGGATTAACTCACAGACTGCAAGTTTTCTTTGGTAGAGTGGATTATTGCTGATCTTACTTAAAAACGCTAACTCTTTGCTTGCAATAACCATCATTTCGATTATGCGAGTACTCTTTTCAAAGGCCGATTCTAGCTCTTGGTTGCCACTGGGATTTTTGAGAAGAGAGAGATCAACGTCGTTTAATTTATTTAACAGCACTTGCTCTTTTAGCAGATCTTTTTTTACAATTTCTAGATTTGCTTGAACATTTTTCAAAGTCTCTTCGAAACTCATCACTTCACTAGAAACGATCTTGATCGCATTCATCTTTTGTACTACAGATTGAAAATCGTGACTCGCTTGTTTTAGTAAAGTGAGCGTCTCTTCAACTTTGGTATGAATGCGCTCAGCGATCATCCGCTCTGTTAATGCTTTTACTTTACGCTCAATTTGTGAGCGGGTTTGCGCCGGAGAGACGCTACAAGCAACATTTTTAAGAATGTCGTTTCCAAGACGACTTTGCACACTTTGATAAAGGGGCCATAAGTCCTGCCAATTGATAAGTAGATCACTGCTTTGAATATTTTTAAGAGAGCTGTTATAGATCTCCTCAACACGGCGGAAGCGATCACACTTTTTGGCAAAACTACTTTCAGCAAAGTAGCGTAAGCTATTTATTAAGTAGATTTCGAGGGCCACGCTACGGTAACGTTTAGTCAGATCTTCTAACTCTTTTGGGGTATCAGTTGATGCTGGCGCAAAGTTCTGGTAACGATTTAAAAAGATCTCTAGCAAGGGAAGGCGCTGATAGAGCTTACTGGCAACTTGCGTGGGGATGGGAATCACTGGAAAGGCCCGCAACTGTTTATTTTGGCCACTATCACTGCCATAAGAGGTGTCTATAGCAACCTCCTCTCCAATAATAATGCCATCAAAAGCGATCTCCTCCACCATAGCATCACTACTATGAACTGTAGTTACTGCAGAAAATTTTTCGGGGTTACTCACCAACTCCGAAAACCATTCACTCTGAGGAGGAGTGTCGTGGAAATTCGCACTCCAGAAAGCATCCAGTTTATCGAGAGGATACTTGCGATCTAAAATGGAAGCATCTGCACTCCTAGAAGAGATGGCAACTATTCCTACTAGCAAAAGAGCTATCTTTCTTACCTTCATCTGATTCGTCCTTATTATTTTTATAATTTACAGTACCAAAGATTCTTGGCCGCACTTCCTCGACAATGACCAGCACGGGTGGCAAAATCTTTCCACTCCTGGTGAAGATCGTTTAAGTTTTTTCCAATAGTGCGGCCATCATCCTCTTTATTGACTTCATCACTAAGAATCCAAAGCGGTTTTTGACTATCTTCCGGATCCGGAAGAGTTGCCCCTAGCAGATCAAGCACAAAACTGGACTCTTTTAGCATTCTTTCTGCACGAATGATGGTTTGGGTTCTAAGATTGCTGTACTCTTCAGGAGAGACGCCCCCTAAAGCGTCTCGAAAACGCTTTTCATGCAATTTACTATCACGAAAAAAGATACTACTTTTGGCCTCTAACTGCTCTATAACCTCAAGGGAGACATCCACCTTGCTGGCATTATCACTTCGTGTGACTTTGCCAAAAATAGTAGCAAAAGTGCCCATAATATTCTCTAAATGGCGAAAACCGGTTTCGATTTCAATCTCTCGCATCGCTAGTCCAGTCTCAATTTCCGACGCTTTCGAAACAAATCCTCTTAGTGCCATGGTGATGGAATCGATCTCTTGTTGCCCGAGAGAAGAGGGCGTAATAAAATACTCTTTGACTCCGCTAAGGGCAAATTGCATGGCCATGTTGTTCACGCGACTGCGAGTTAATGCCGACTCTAGGCACCCCTCCACTTTCTTTAAATCGCTTAGGATTTGAGTAGCGTGATAGATTTGATTCATATTTTCTATGGTGCCAAATTGACCATCACCTTTTCGAAAGCGCTCCTCTTTGTCCAAGAGAAAATCGCTGAGCTGATCTTTAACGGCCTGGGCATATTCGCACTGTAAACTTTTAGCGCGATTGCCGATATAGAGCCCATAAAGAGATGCTCCTAGGTAATATTTTTGTTCGGTAGTTGGTGCAAATGATTCTAAGTAAAGTGCACTGATTACAGTTTCATAGCGTCCGCAAGCGTAATTTTTTGCTAGACAACGTCCATCACTAACCAAGTCACAGTTACCCACTTCAAAACGACAAATCTCCGCTGCCTGAGAGGAGAGACAAAATAAAAGTACAAAGGGCCAGAACAATAACTGAAAAGGGGAAGTCATTTTAATTACCTTTGATAATTTGTATGATGAAATTATCTATTGCAACTTTAATGCCAGGAATATCAGGAATGTCAGGGGAGTTTTTAAGGTGATGGCCATTAGGGGTGCTTAAAGAAGCGCATAATAGAGCACTATCGGCACCAGCTCTAAAGTTTTTTTTAAAACTCAGAGGTGATTAAAAAGTCGAGCGTATCATTACCAGAGGCAATTTTTTGGGTATGAAGCTTATAAGGGTCTTTTACCATGGGCAAAGCAGGAATGATCTTTTCTTTTGCTAGGGCCTCGCTTGCCTGTTCTGAAAGCATGGATAAGAGGTAATCAAAAATGGCGGTTAATGACGAGGAGACATATCCACCAAACCAACCTTGATTGGCCTTTTCGTTTATAACTTGCATGGAAACTTTAGGGTTTAAGCATAAACGATTGCTTGTGCCCTCTGGATCAGGACAAATTGTTGGGTCAAGGGTGATGATGGCCGTGACTTTTTTATTGATGTTGCAGGAGAAATAGCTGGTTGCTGTCACATCAACATTGATACAAGGAAACTCTACAACAATGTTGCCATTTTCAAACTGCACTTTGGGAGTAGCAGCGGCCTTGACATCCACATTACAACTTTGTGACATTCCAAGGTAGTTTGCTTCCATATTGGATTGGCACTGAAAGAACTTTTGTTGATACAGGCGTGCTAAAACTTCACTGATGGCCTTGGAGTGAAGTTTTACTGCAAGATCGTAGTTGGCCTTTGGTGAGATCGCCGATTTTTTTTCCAAGGCAGCACTTGCTTGCTGACAACTGTCTGCACTGTCTGCAAAGACGCCTAATTGTATCATGGGATGGCCCATTTGTACTTGTTTCAATAGTGTCTGCAAAGCAAGTGTTGGCCTCTTTGCCTCATCCTCTACTGCTGGCACTGTAGGCAGCTTGAAGCTTTTAGAGCGATTGATTTTTTGCAAAACCAAAGGGGCATTTTTCTGCAATAAATGGTTAAGCATGTCTACCCCTTCTGTTTTAAAATAGGCCGCTATTTTAGGAAGTAACTCCGGTGTGATCTTACTTGTAAAAAGTTTGCTATCACTGACAACTTCACAATTTTCAAATTGAATTTCACTGGAGGGATCGATCTCTAAAGAGTGTTCTACCCCTTTTTTCGTAGTGCTACTCTTCATTTTAAAAGGGAGTTTTAAGTGTAGAATATCTTTCGATGGATCTATGGGTTTAAGCCCAAGATGGATGTTATTTTCTTCGCTACCTTTATACTTAAAAGCACCGGCCTCCATCTCCAGTTTTTTAACGTCGAGAAGGAGTGTGCAATTACTAGGAGAGCTGCAATCAATATCGCCTTTACTGACCTCTAGTTTAGAAATTCCAAAATTCTTTAATGCCAAATTTTCTCCAGATGAACTTTGGGGAAATTCAAACTCGCTGATACGCTTTTTTTGCGCTTTTTCCGTAAGCTTACTGAGTGTCTTATTGAAATATTTTGCCACCCCTTGCGAGGTTATGCCAATAGTAATCAACTCTTCTGCCGATACAACAGCGGTCAAATTAAGCATGCTAAAGCATAATAGAGTTAATAGCTTTATCTTCATCTTCATTTTCATCTTCAAAATCATGATAGTACCTCCACAAATGATTATTCACTAATTCCGTAACCTACTTAAGTTGCAATCTATTGTAAGAGAGATACCTCCGCTTTTTTTTAAAAAAAATGATCGATTTTCATGAAGAGAATAATTTCTATAGTTTGCTTTGTATTGACAAGCATCTTCTCGGTGAATTTTATTGAGGATGTGCAAAAAAAACAAGGCAGTCTGCCCTTTTCTAGTTCGCTATTCATGAAGGGATTTCAAAACTTCTTTAAATGAGATCTGATCTTAATTGAAAAAAGAGGGGGTAACTTTGTTTTTTTTTTAAGCAAAGGCAGCTTAATACACAAGGAAATTTATGGATAAAATATTTTGACGTACTATGGTTTGTTTTTTAAGTCTTGTTCTTGTTTACGTAGCTGTTCTTCGAGTCGTTCCATAAAGTTAAGATACTCTTTGGCCTTCTCTTTGGCCGCTTGGTCGACCTTTTTCCCTTTTTGCTGATTATCTTTTTGCTCGCTTACCAGCTTTTGTTGCTTTTGATAGGAAGAAGATTTTTTAATCTTTTCTAAGCGCTCAAAGGAGCGCTGATATTGATTTAAAAAATATTCACGGTGAAGGGCATTTGCCTCTTCAAGCGAAAGAGAAGGTGAGTCAACTCCATAGGCGAAGTGAGGGTTGTTTGCTAGTGACTTAATCTTTTTGGCCTTGCTGTCTAAAAAGTTTGCCATCTCTCGAAGAGGAGCAATCGGTACAAATTTACCAATTAAGGCACTCATCAGATTGACGGAGAGGTAAGGGCGATGATTATAAGTAAAGCCAGCAGTGTCCTTGTATATTTCATTTTCTTTATGAAAGGGAAGCATCTCTACAAAGGTATCGTGCTGGAGTGGTAACCAATTATGTTCCAATAAGGCCCGTCGCTGCTTAGGATTATCATAAATGGCCTGTGGATCGAGTGGAAGTTTTTGACTTTGCTTATGCGCATCCAACAAGACCTTTCCGGGGATGGCCAAGTTTTTTAGCTGGGTAGAAAGAGGGACATCCACCTGTAAGCATGGAACAAGACCGGCGGCCGCTAAAGCGTTATGGGCCGTATGGGCACAATTGTTGTGAAGGGCATCCCAGACGAAGTCATTGGTGGGCTTACTTTCCCCTCTCCAAGCACACCCTTTCGAGTTGGGCAAGGAGCGGTTTATGGCATTAAGATGTTCAACCACCTCTCCCATGATCTCACGATTCAGAGGAACGTTAATACAATAAGTGTAGCGAGATAAACTCATTGCATAGTCCGTCCCAAAACTTAATTTTCCACCTAGCTTTTGTTTTTCTAAGAGTGCGGCCTTCCGCTCTTCCGGAGTGGTTGCCTGCTCTAGCTGTTTTTGAATCTGGACAAACTGTGCTTTCTCTGAGGGCGTGAGGTATTGATCCTTTAACTCTAGACCAGAGAAGTAACCGGCCTTTGCATAAGACTCGATCAGTTGCTTTGCCCGCTCCTCTGTCAAACGCTCGCCCTCTTGTAAATCTCCTCGCATAAAAGGAGTTAATCCTGGAATGGCCAAAAAAGCGGTATTGGTGAAGTGGCCATCAGACGATATCCCCACTCCTACCTCCGGATTACTTAAATCATACTTCTTTTCATCGCATAAGTGTAACTCTGGAGGGGATGTTTGATCGTATTGATGATCCACACACGCACCTTTGAGGAAAATCACCGCATGCCCGGTAGGAATACCCACTCCCGACTCTTCATCACGGTAAGGATTCCATTGCGAGGTAGTGCAATACTTAAAATAGTAGGGATGATCTTTGTCATACTGAGGAGGAAGCTTTCCATAGAGAAGGGTGGGAAAGCATAAGAGGATTAAGGCAAAAGGCCAACTCATGTTACGATGGTTAATACTATTCTTCTTTTTCATACTTAAGAACTCCTTTGCTAAAATGTATTAGTTGTTGAAACAATAAAGGGAAATAATAAACTTAAGGTAATAAGCAGGAATCATAATCGATAACCTTTAGGCCTTAATAAAAAAAAATTGTTTAAAATGGGAAGTACTCTGTTTTCAATAGATTAATCTTCTAGGCAGTGAATTTTTTGATACCTTTCCTGCCAAAAATTCAGGGCACACACCTGTCACATACACCTGTCATAAGATTGTTAAGCGATATTTTCGATTGATTGGGATCAAAGATCTAAAAGGATATTCCGCGCATTCAGCGAGAACGACGCTAGTCAATCAGCTTATCGAACGAGGGAACGACATCTATCTGGTGTTGCAGGAGATTGGTCACGCCGATGTTTCATCACGCAGAGGTGCTACGATAGGAGCAAGAGAAAACTGTCGGAGTCACTGCTTTTTAATCAAGAGATCTACTAAACTTCTGCTCAATAGGGGTTCTTCATACTTGGGGACAAAATTTAATGGATCATCCTCAGTAACTGCTCACACCCCTCAACCTTCACCTCTCAACCAAATGCTGTTAGCTAAGCAACTTTCAGCATCCGGTAGAGGGTAGATGGCTGAAGGGTGTGAGCTAATGGAATGGACTCGCCTCTTTTAAATACGGCATCTAAGTGCCAGAATAGTAAAAAAACTAATTTATTATTCACATTAAAAAAGGACGAATCCATGAGTAAGATTAGTACATTAGGTATAGATTTGGCAAAAAATTTGTTCCAACTACATGGGGTAAACGAAACTGGCAATGTAGTGCTGAGGAAGAAGCTTTCTAGAGATAAATTACTCCCTTTTAAGGACACTACCTATTCACAATTTATACAATAAAAACCCTTTAGCTATCTTCATAGCACTAATGTAAAATCGGCATGAGGATTTCATTTTTCAAGCATTTGTTATTTTATCACCGATTAACTTGAGATAAAATATAAAAGTGGATCCTGAAATATAGCGGTCACTGGCTCAGTGATGAGAGTCGATAGGTTCCGGGGAAAGCGGTGGATGTCATGGAGTGAGGAACGTATAGCAACGGAAACTCGGTTTAAGCGAAATCCAAAAGCACCGAGGGAAACGCCACAAACTGCGAGATGAGCGCGCAACGATAGAGGAATCACGAAAGTTTTAGACCAATAAACGATTACGGTGCGGTCGCAGTCGATAGTGATTTTTTCATTTTTTAGGCAAAGAAAAATACTCTTTTATAAACAGTGTTTTGGAAATTTTTAGAAATAGGAAAGGAATAGGTAGTGTCCTTGTAGAGTAAAGCTTCGTTGTCCTCGTAAGTGAGGGTTTGCTTTACGTGTAATAATCTTTTCTAATTCCCTGGGTGTGTTTTCTAAGTTTGGACTTTTTATCATTGCTTCGACTTCTTTCACTGCTGGTTTAATTCGTCCATGTCGCAACAGCAGTTCACATGCGCGCTCTAATTTGCCAGCACCATAACGACCTTTAAAGCGTAAAATCCCCATCGTACGTCGTAAAAATCGCAATGGATGTGTCGTACAGACCCCTTCATCGGCATTAATCGCTGTTAAATAAAATCAATGGATGATCGTGCGACAGAACCGTAATCCCACTTTGGCAACTAACTCGACCACCGTCTACAACCCATTGTTCTATCCATCCCAAGCGGCGTGCCCCTAGGGTGCTGCTGCTGCTCTCGTTAACGACATGTAAAAATTACGCATCTCAGTAGATTTGATTGATTTTAATGGCCTTCTAATGTAAAAATGCGGCACCTCAAAAATGATAGCATTAATAATTTATTACTTCAGCATGTGAAAATTTAGGGGCGCTAGAAGTAGTGTAATAGGAGGTTGTTTGTATGAAGCAAAGATTTATGCTTCTTATGTGTTCTCTGTTTATTTCTCATTCAGCGCATTCTATGCCAGCAAGAGTTGATCCAGATGTTGGATCTTTTTTAACTATTGGTACTGGGTACGATCTAGTAACAGGAAGTCCTATGGCAGATTGTATCGTTCCAGCAAAAACAGAACCTGTTAGTAATGGAGTAGGCATGGTTACTGCACACCTGACCTACATTAACGACTACGAATCTCTAGCAAAAAGTTTGGAAATCAATTCTTCAGCCAAGCTAAAGCTTGGAATGCCAATGTATAGTATCCCTTCAGCAAGCCTGAATAACAATCCTTGAAAAATATTTTATTCTGCTCCTGATTTATAAATATTTTCAGGAGGTACTTACTGTGACAAGCAATCCCATTGAACAATTGGCTAAGCAAATAGATGCTTGGAGGCAACTAAAGCGACATAAAAGTGAAAAAATGCCAGAAAGTCTTTGGAAAGAAGCTGCTAACCTTGCTTCCAAATTTTCACTCCAAAAGGTTGCTGAGCAATGCAAATTGAATTCTGGCAATTTAAAAAATCGATTGCAAATAGGTGGAACAAAGAAAAGCACAGCTGGCCATGAGAAGAAAAAAAGCATATCAGCTCCCAATTATCTCAAACCTTCCTTTATCAATTTATCAGAGACAATGATCACAAATGACAACAATAGCATTAAGAATAATTTGAATGGGGATAAAAAATGTATTCTAAAATTGGAAACAAAATCTGGAATTTGCATTGAGGTATTTGAATGATCCAAGTAACACCGCATGCAAAAATTTTACTTTGTTCAAAACCTATTGATTTCCGCTTAGGCATGAGCGGACTTTATGGTCTGTGCAAAAATGAGTTAAATGAAGATCCATTTTCAGGAGCATTTTTTCTCTTCATAAACAAAAAGAAAAATAGCATAAAAATACTCGTCTATGATGAGCAAGGATTTTGGTTGATGGCAAAGAAATTATCACAGGGACAATTCAGTTTTTGGCCGGCACAAGGAGGAAAGGTATCACCCATCCATGCTTCATCACTGTCCGCGATTATTTATGGACTCAAAGTTAATGAAAAGATGCTCAAGCGTTGGCGTCCTTTTTCTGAAGATATTCCTGGTAATTCCAGGGTAAAAACAGATGAGGACTCGTTTTCACCACCGTTTGATTTTCCATAACAGAGTAGAGATAGTGAAAGCTATTAACTGAGCATACTTTGCAAGTCTCTATAATGCTCAGAACGATTGAAGCGATCTTCGAACTCATTTCAGTCTTGAAAAACAGAGAATTCTTGCGAATTTTAATAATGTCTTTTACCAGTCTTTCGATCCAATTATTATCAAGCATGGCCCCTGGGACTCTGGCAAAATTTGTAATTGGATTCCAATGATTTAAAAGATAATCGATGGCATCCCTTAAGTCACCATTCGGTTCGCACTTCTCTAGTTGATCTTCGCAATAATCCATCAAAACATTTAAAATGGGTCTTGAGTTTGCTTGGTGGTATTCAAAACGATCATCATTACTCATCTTCTGCTCTTTAGTGATTCCATCATTGATATAAATTTTTTGAATCATTCCAATAATGGCAGCGCACTCCTGCGTGTAAACATCTTTAATGTCAAAAAAGCGCCTCCTCGCGTGCGTGAGGCAATTAAGATCAATCACTCCATTTTTATCTTTATAAAATCCATAGGTCGGAAACGCATCTGACATTACCATTGGTGGAGGCAATGAATTCTCTCGCAATTTAATCAATTCATCGAAATTTTTTGCAGCATGGTTGCGATCCAAATAAATAAGAACAATGGCCGGAGCCATTTCAAGATATTCTTTATTGATTTTTGCCGCAATTACAGAGGCATAATAGCCTTTGCGGAAATTTTTATCATTTTTTGCGTCTTTATTCTCCTTTTCATACTCCAACACAGTGATAACTGTATCATCAAAAGCAAGATAAGGAGAATTGGCCGCCATCTTTTCAAGGTAAGTAAAAATCTTAAAACAATTATTGGCCAAAATCTCTACTTTTTCAGTTTGTACAGAGGAAGGAAGTGGAATACCCATGATTTTTTGATATTGTTCAAGACGATGGTATGGAATTCCAAGTTCAAACTTTGCCATAGCAATATTTACGATGGCCTTCATATCATATTTACTTTCTGCTTTGACCTTCTTATCCAACTCTGCCTCAAAGATCGCCTGGCATCCATTGCAGCGATACTTTTGAGTTTGATAAACAGTTGCTGAGAAGAGAGGTGCCCCAGTAACTCGAACATAGACTCCGGGATCATATTTATAAACCTTTGCTCCACATCCCAACGGACATGGATCTCCCTCAAACAAAGTATGATGGTCAATATTAACTATCGTTGCTCCGGTATAAGCAGTTGCCTTTTTTCGCCCGTGCCCCTTCTTTTTTTCTTTTTTCTTATTCTCTTCGTCATCATTCCCTTGATCGTTCTGATCATTGACCAAGGGAGAAGCTTTAGTGCCAATCTCCAAGGGGTTGTCCTTAACCACATTCCCACCTTGAGCTGTCTGTTCTTCAGAGGCATCGGAAGAAGTGTTATTGATCGGAGCAATGTCATCAGGAGTAACAAGACGTTCACTTTTTTTATCAAACAGTGCTC
>JADGAN010000039.1 GCA_015231955.1 Oligoflexia bacterium
GCTGCCGCTTTAATCTAATAGTTTGTAATCACAAGAGGGACGATCGTTTTGAAATTTTCTGTTTTTCTGGTATAATCTGCTCTCGATGATAACTAAAAACAATATTTCCCTCATGCTTTGTTATGCATCCGCATGCGAAGTAGAATGTCTGCTCATACTTGCAAATGATTTGCAATTTTTAAAAGAAGATAAGTTTGCGCAACTCTATTCAAAAATTGAAGAAATAAAAAAGATGATTTTCGGTTTTATCAAGCGGCTGAGAGCTGATTTAGCTGAAGGCAAAAGCTGAAGGTTGAAGGCTGAACGCTGAAGGCTACGATCAAAGTTTAATTATGGGGTGAGTAGTTACCATTTTTGATTAATCACTTTTGCTTTAAATAGCTCACTCCTATAGTGCTCTTTAAAATATCTTCGGCCGGATACCACTTGCTCGCAATAATAGCATCACTCCCATGAGAATTCTTAATATAGAACTCGCAGCGATTATTACTGCTATCGAAGCGAATGCCTGTCACCACCATAGCGTGTCCGGCACAATTGTCATCATTAAAGCTAAAGAGCTGCCTGGCCTTTGTATACTCCTGCGGATCTTTAAAAAGGTTTAGCAAGAGATCGGAAAAGCACAAACTCACAACAAAACTATTTCCGCTCGCCCTGGCCAGTGAGACCGCCTCTCTTTGTTCATGCAAATCGGGAGCAGAGAGAGGAAATTTTCTTTTGTTCCCACTCTTTTTATAAAAAGTGTTACTGGAGATAGGCGCCAGGTTAAAACCGATTTTTGAAAAATAGATACGTTTCTCCTCTTTGCACTCACTCAGCAAAACTCGCTGGATAAATTCACGCTTTGCAGGAAACTCTTGTAACTTTTTTTCTACTCTTTTTGCAGCACTGTTCTGGGCCCTTTTATAAAACCCCGTCAACTGCCCTATGCTTAAAGGATCGCCACTACCAGGGTGACTTTTAAACAAAAACGACTCCACAAAGGCAATCTTTTCTTGAATGGCGGTAAGCTTAGACGTGCACATGCTATTTGTACTACTCTCATCCAGATAATCGTAGATAGCAGCAAGCGCTTGTAAAATCTTTTGATCTGCTCTATCCCAGTAATAAAGATCATAAGGATTGAGCACATCTAACTCTAAACAAATATACCCTACCTTTAAAATGTTCTTGAGTGCCACCTCCACCTTCTCTTCATGGTTGCGATCGGCAAGCACCGGCAGTGTAAGATTAGATAACGCTGCTACCATCGCCCGCGATACCATCAGCCCACACAAAGCAGGTTGCAATTTACAAATCTGCTCTTCTAGTAATGGGGCAATCGCATGCGCCCAACAATATTGAGTCGCAAATTGATTGGAATCGGGGCCAACTAAGGCCTTGTGATCAAAGGCCCATCCCTCACACTGCTCTTTAGTAATCGTGTTGGCCTTGGCCAAATTTGCCAAAGTTACAGTTAAAATTAGGAATGAAATCAAGAGATAGTGGTAAGAATAGTTTTTGCGTCTCATCTGCTCCTCCCCCTTTAGTTACTTAGACTATCGCTTTCTGATCGGTAGATTGCCCTTAAGAGATGAGGAAGAAATGCAGCAAGTTGCATGTTACAAATAATAATAATAGTATTGTTATTATTAACTATGATGCACCACGGATAAGGGTAATATGATTATTCAATTCTCTCTTTACGGTTTTTTAAAAAACTTGCGCTTTTTTGAGGCATTTCTTTTTCTCTTCCTACGGGAAAAGGGACTTTCATTTACAGATATTGGTTTTTTATTTGCCTTTAAAGAGATCTTGGTTAACCTCGTTAATGTTCCCTCTGGGGCCATTGCCGATCTTTATGGACGCAAGAAATCGCTGATCTTTGCCCTCTTCTCCTATGTAGTCTCTTTTTTATTTTTCTCCTACGCGCAAACGTTACCACTCTTATATGTGGCCTTCTTTCTTTACGGCATTGGCGAATCCTTCCGTGCAGGCACTCACAAGGCGATGATCTTCGATTATCTTACAAGAGAAAATCGCATCAAAGATAAAACCTTAGTTTATGGACAAACTCGTGCTTGGTCACAGCGAGGAAGCGCCCTCTCGGTTTTAATTGGAGCGGCGATTGTCTATGGTGGTGCCGAGTACAAAAATATCTTCTTATACAGTACCATTCCCTACTTTCTCGATATGATCAATATCGCACTCTACCCTGCTTATCTTGATAAAAAAAACGAAACCGGTTCTTCGCTTCAAGAGGTCTTTTTGCATTTAAAAAAAGTTGCTCTTAAGTGTTGGCACTCGAATGCGCTAAGAGATCTCCTCTTGAAATCCACTCTTTACGAGGGACAATATCGCGCGGTTAAAGACTACTTACAAATTTTAGTTGCAATGATGGCAGCATCACTCCCCTTCTTTATGGAGCTAGAAAGCGAACGCAAGACCGCCATCTTTATTGCACTCATCTACTTTGTTCTCTATATCCTATCCAGTTACGCCTCAAAATATTCCCACAAATTCTTAGCTTTTTTTCAAACCGAGGATCGTGCGATTGCGATGATTATGGGAACGACGGCAGCACTGCTTTTAGTAAGTGCACTAGGAGTAGCACTCACACTCCCGTGGATCTCGATTGTGGCCTTTGTGGTGATTTTTAATCTACAAAATCTCATGCGCCCGATTATGACTGCTCGTTATGATGATCTTGCTAAAAGTGAAGAGCAGGCAACAGTGCTCTCGATCGAATCACAAGCAAACTCCGTCGGTATCTTTCTCTTTGCTCCAATGATAGGATACCTTGCAGATCACTTTTCACTTGCCTACTCTTTTAGCTTGTGTGCAACCGTGCTTCTGCTCTATCTCTATTTGGGAAGGCCGCGAGTAAACCACCCTTTGAGTAAGTAGGCGGCAAGCGTTCCTCCGAGGGCAAACACTCCCAGCACCATCCACATCATATAGGGTGAATCGCTATAGGCCACGGTTCCTGCGCGCAAGCGATCGCCAATCCCTTCTGGACACCAGCGATTTAACATGTGCCCTGATAGCAATCCAATCATCGATTTTGCCAGAAAATAGGGAACCATCGAGAGTCCAAAGTAGGTTCCCTCTTGTCCTGCAGGAGCAATCGCTGCCGTATACTCTTGCAAGCGTGGAGACCAGATCACCTCTCCTACCGTAAGTAAAACTAAAAACAAAATTGTAGTTACGTAAGTAAACTGTCCCACATCACTTCCCGCTGCCGGCGGAATGGCAATAATAAACATGGCAATGGAGTTGATGAAAGCACCCAGGATGAGCATGCTGTAGATATTAAAACGGCCAAGGATAGGAATGAGCAGCAGCAAACCAATAATCACAATAATTGGATTTAACGCCTGTAAAGCGCCAATATTGGCATCGGGGCCGATCACTCTTAGCCAAAAGAGCGGATGGAGTAATCCTAGATAGAGAAACACCGCTTGCACACCAATCAACAAGGTGATCAAGGTTACAAAACGCCAAAACGAAGAGTGGCCCAAAACTTCGCGCGCAATTTGCCACGGATTTTTTTTCTTCTGCTCATTTTTCTTCTGCTCACACGCTTTGGGATCATCCACTTCATCGCCACTTTGGAGTTGCTCTGTTCGCTTGATCAGAAAGTAGGTCACTAAAATGCAAAGCGCACCCGTCACCACACCCAAGGAAAAAATATGGTAGCGAGGTAGGCCCAACTGTAAATAAAAAATATCCACCACAAAACCGCCAATCGCCGCACCCACATTCATGAACAGGTACCAAAGATTAAAACCGGCACCTCGCGACTTGGTGGTGGTAAAGCGCTTATTGGCCGATTGAAACAGCGTCTGTAGCATGGCCATAAAGGGTGCCATGGCAAAGAGCGCCCCCACCACCGTATAGCTCTTCATCGATCCTTCTGGGAGTTGTGCCGCCACCACAACCAGCACTCGTAGCACCATCAATCCGATAATGGAGATGTAAAGGGACTTTTTGATCCCCAGCCAATCGGTTAAGAGTCCCGAAAAAAAGAGAAAGAGTGTGGTGGCCGAGGAGAAGAGAGTGTAGGTGTACCCCGCTTGCACGTCGGTAAAACCAAAATCGGCGGTAAGGCTGACAATCACCACGTTATATAAAGCAAAGTAAGCAGTACAATCAAGAACATTAATCCCTTGCAAGGCCCAATACTCTTTACGCGTATCTTTTAAAACTTTGAAATCGGAAAAATAACTACGAACTGCAGCGAATGCCATGAATACCCCCTTAGCAGCAGCTATTAACATTAAAGTAAGGAAAAACTAACGGACTTCCCTTGAATTGTCTAGCACAGTCGAGCTACTGGCAGCTCTGGCGATTTTTATAGCGTTTGCCAATGAGGGCCAGCAGTGAACGCTCTTTGATCAGGGTCAAAAGTTCAAAGGCACAGCTCTCCTCCCCCTGGAAGGGGTCTGCTCCCGCGAGTAGCAGTTGTCGCGCTAGTTGCAAATGTGCTTTGCGAATAGAGAGTGTGAGTGCGCTCTCTCCGGCGCGATTGCTACGGTTTAAATAAGCAAGGTCGTGTGCATGTTGCTTGAACTGTTTTTGAAAAAGTGCTTCGTCACCATAGTAGGCAGCAAGCATGAGTGGGGTATTGCCCAAGCTCTCATTACTTGCTTGTTTTTCACCTGCATACCAACAATCGGCGCGCTTTTGCTGGGCAAATCCATCGAGAAAAGTTTTCATCCGGCAAATATAGGAGGGATGATACTCAAGCGTGGCCGCCACCTTGGTCAGCTGTTCGTAATTGATCAGGTCAGCATGAGTGAGTTTACGCCCATTATCGTAAGCAAGCATCTTTAGAAAATCTTCGGAAATTTGCAAAAGCTTTGCTTGATCTAGCTTGGGATAAAATTTAGGCAGGCACTTGGTCACAGCATAGTAATCGCTCTCTCCCTCTACCGCACGCTCACTCAAGATGCCGTAGACGATTTTTTTGGGCCCCTCTGCAGGGGATAGGTAGTGGCCCATCTCATGGCAAAGTGCCAAGGTGAGGGTGTCAGCAGTAGTATAGGGATTTTGCAAAATATCCAGACGAAAATAGATGGTGACTTTTTGTTCAGGATACGACTTGGTGGTGGCAAAAGGGATTGGTGCATGCTTAATCCCTCTAATGGTAAAATCAAAAGGTAGCTGCTCTTGCTGATGATATTTTTTAGAAAAGGCCATGATGGCCCTATCACCTACAAGATCGCGCTTAATCGCTGCAAGCAATAAGAGCATCATGGGCAAGAAAAGCAGAGTCGCAAAAAGTTTTACTTTCATAAGCGAGACCTCTACTCTGTTCTACTCTACTCTATTCTACCAAGTTAAATTTGCGGTCCTAGCAAAATAGGTAGCACCATCTTTGTAAACAGCATGGTGATAAGTTGTCGGTACACCGTGAGCAGGCCAAAAATATCCCACATCCCAAATATCTTGAGAAGAGCGAGAGCTACAGTTGTAACAAGTGTCCACATCGGCCGCCCCTGAAATCACCACATAGCTTTGTAAATATTCGATGTTGGTCAGTGGCGAGAGGTTGGAACAGTTACCGGAAGGGTCGGTGGTGTAGGTGCTGGCATAAGTGCGAGCATCATACCAGCGATGAAATCCCCCATGGTAAACCGCCCATGGGTGGAAAGAGTAACAGCGGAAAGGATAGGGACTGGCACCATCAAAGGCCTCTCGATCGATCACGCTGTTATTATTTTCAAAAATCATACGCTCACGAATAGAGGGGCCCAGTCGCTCTGCTTTCACCATTGCAGTCTCCCCACCCACTAAGACAACGGCCGGCTCACGCTTATCATCAAGCACCTTTCCATCACGTTCGATGGTGTAATTCATCTTTTTAAGCTCCTCCTTTAAAAAGTGCGGAATGTAATCGAGCTCGATCAGGTAGATCCCTGGGGCCATCTTACTCACATCGGTGCGTGCCAGATTTGCACGTGTAATACGCTTAATCGCCATTGCATTCAAAGGTAATCCAGCACGAGGGCCACGCAGTGTTTCTAATTTAACACCTCGGAGAGTATTAGCTCTTTCCCACTTACTTAAGTCGGGTTTAAAATCAAACGCTGGCGCGGCAGATGCCGATTCTGTTGTAAGTGCAGGCAGCACAGTTGCAGTCGCCGCTAAGAGCAGTGAGCAAAAAAGCTTAGAAAATTTATTCTTCATTTTTTTTCTCCTCAAGAAAAGTCATTAATAGTACTCTGAATTTCGTGATTGCATTTAATATGCCAACAAATTACAAGATGAATTTAGTTAAAAGGCGTTTTGCTCACAGCGGATGACCGAGGCGTACTCTTTGCGTAGGCGATCTTTAAGCGTGCTCTCTGGAGGTGAGGTTAAAAACTGGATCAAAAGCGCTTTACCCCAGTAGTCTAAGAAGGCGCGACAACTTCTCAACTCTTGTAAGCGGTCTCCACTCTCAGAATACATTTTTCTAATCTTTGTGGCCAAGTGAACATTTTCGGAGTCATCAAGAAAAAAAGCGTAAGTAAGCAGTGTGGACGCATCTGCATGCTCTTCGCCTGGAAGTACCGGGCAAACAGTGCCGCTCTCTTGCTTTAAAAATCCCATAAGTGAAGCGATAAACGCTGCTCCCATTTGACTATGAATCACCTTGCGCTTGTCTTCAAAATCTTCCTGAATGCCAAACTTAGGAGCAGAGCGAAGCGTGTTCCCGATATTGTCCATACGATCAGCAAGCTCACGATACTGCTGCTCCCACTCCAACTGCTCTTTTTTTGCTCCCCCTTTTCTAATCTTTTCTCGTAGCTCATTTAAGCGCTCAACAGTGGCCGCAAAGTGCTTCTTAAAAAATGCATCGACCTTTGCGGAGTATTGTGACTGCAGCTCTCGCTGTTTCTTCTCCAACACATCGAGCTTACTATCATCTCCAGAGCTATAATAAAACTTTGCGAACAGCGACTCATAGCTTTTATTCACTCTCCCCTTATCAAAGCACTCTCCCCTTTTCATCTCCATCTTCTTCTGCATACGCTCCTGCTCCGCAAGCAGACTCTTCACATCCTCATCACTATTGGCCACCGCGATCGTGCTGCTGCTGCTGCTGCTGCTGCTGGAGTGCTGTTTTACCTTTGTAAGCTTTGCTGCTGCCTGCTGAAAATCGAGAGGGAAGGGCGATACCGCAAGCTTCTCCCAAAAATCACGCGCTAGCACCTCACTGCTGGAAACGGGATTTTGTTTCATCCTCGAAGAATGAGGATAGTAAGGAATAGTGTCGCGCTCTTTGAACACTTCAAAGGCACTACGCAGACCACTAGTAAGCGCACTCTCTTTCGCATCCCCCTCACCCGATTTAACGTAATCGCTGTTAAAAAGTGCCATAGTCATCCCAAAGACGGAGGGCGCAGAGTCTTCTGAGGCGGCAAAACCGCAACCATTCATCATAAAACCTCCATCCTCTTTGCGAAGTGCCTGCAAAACTCCTCCCGCAAAACAGATGTCACTCACAATCACTACGGGACGCTTCTCTTGCAGCTGATTCAGCTTTTGATGAAGCGCTGTGGTTCCTAGCGACGCTCCCCATAAGCCGACGCCACTTTCTAGGTGGCCATCACCGCTTGGAAGCTTGCTCCGCATACCATGATTCACCAGGTAGAGGTAAAGCGGCCGCCCCTCTCCCTCTTTATCACTGGCAATCTCTTGCAAGACGCGATCTAACTCCTCGCTGGTTGCCGGCAAAATCCCGCCAGGAATCGTCATCACACCTTGTTTTCCCCTCGTCGAATAAAAAGTGCCACTGCTTGCTACCTTGGCCAAGCGATAAAACCCATCGGCATCGAGTGCACCAACACTATATCCATCGATTCCAATAGCGTAGTTGTGAAGAGTATTGCTTCCACCATTGGCGACCAAGTTGTAAGTTTTCACCACTCGATCTTTAAAGGCCTCATTCACCACCATAACGTTATGGAGAAAGCGCTCTTGGTGGCCAATCTTTCCGCCACCACCATCGATTACCAGCAAGGTTCCTCGCTGCCTCCCCTCTTGCGCCTGTACCTGTGCTCCCAAGATCGCTGCCAGCAGCAGCAAAATTAAGATCATCATCACCACACTAATATTTAATTTTGAAGTCATCTGCTCCCTCCCCTCCTTTTTATTCACACTTTTTTGGGTTAATAATCTTAATTGGCCGCTCATAGATATCGCGCTCGCTGGCAAACCCCTCGATAGCGATCACTTCAGCGCTTTGAACATTAGCAGCATCACTACTCTTGCTCACAATCTTAAGCTTTAGCTTAACCAACTCCCCCTTATAGAGGAGGATCTCTTGCGCCGAAAGATTATTTAAGTGGATAAAAAATTCGCGAGTCGTATCGGGAAAGAGGTAAAAGAGATCTTTTTTGGCATTAAAACTTTGAATCCTCCCACTTAAAAGCGCCGTTCCACAAGGAAGATCCTCTAAAACCCCATACCCAGCAACTTCAGTAGTGGGCCTCATGGCCGCAAAGAGGGGAGATGTAGCGGGAAAGTTAAGATGTATAAATAGGAACAAGAAGAGCGATAAAATCGCCCAAAACATTTTTTGCATAAGTTAGTTACCCCCATAAATAGCTATCGTGAATGAAAGCATCATTCTAAAAATAAAACATCGTTAAAATCGATTTTATAGCGCACTATGATCTTTGGCAAAAATTTATATTACGCGGCGCTGGCAAATATCCCGAATATGGTGTTGCCTTTTTTTAAAAAAAAAGAAATACTGTTGCCCATTGTTTGTTGAAAATTTACTGAGGAGCAATCTAACGATGATGAGCTTAGAGCTAAGCGTTGGCATCGATCGAATGGCCGTTTACATTCCGAAACTCTATCTACCACTAACTGAAGAGTGGGCGCAAAAACGTGCCGAAGTCTTTACCAAAGGTGATGTAAAAAAGTTGATTCAAAAAATCGAGAAAGGGGTGGGAGTCACAAAGATTGCTGTCCCAGACATGCATGAAGATAGTGCCACCATGGCCGCCATGGCGGTAAAAGAGCTGCTGGATACCCATAAAATTCCACTCTCCGATATTGGATACCTCGCCATCTCCTCCGAGAGCAGTGTCGATCAATCGAAGCCCATATCCGCTTACGTGCTCGGCATGCTCGAGAGCTACTACCATGAGAAGGCCCCCCATATCGGCTGTACCGAATTTAAGTTCGCTTGCGTGGGTTCCACTTACGCTTTAGAGGCGGCCATCAATTTAGTCAAAGGCAACGCCTTTCAGCGCCCCTATGCCTTAGTCGTAGCAACCGACATTGCCCAATACGATTTAAAGAGTGCAGGTGAATACACTCAAGGCGCTGGCGCAGTGGCCATGCTCATTAGTAAAAATCCACGCTTTCTCGCCCTTGATAACTATCCTATGTCCACCTTTACTTGCAACGAGCGCGACTTCTTTCGTCCCAATTGGCGTTCAACCCCTGTGGTGGATGGAAAATATTCGGTCAACGTTTATACCCATTGTGTAAGCGAGGCACTTCGTGACTATCTTGACCACTTCCGCGCTTCTGAAACTGCGCTGACTGGAAGTGATATTCTAAGCAAAATTGATCACCTCCTCTTTCATTTGCCCTTCCCACGCATGGCCGAGTACGCAACTTTGCGTGCCGTATGGCCCACCATCTTTCCCGAGCTTCGTGAGTATGCCGCCCTAAGCGAAGAGGAGAGAAGAGCACAAGAGCAACGAATTGTAGAGTCACCCATCTTTCAAAATTTCTTTAAGGAGAAGGTTCTGCCCTCCCTCTCCCACTCACAACAAATCGGCAACATCTACTCCGGCTCCCTCTTTCTTTCGCTAGCAGCACTGGCAGAGAAGGCCGTTGCCGAAGAGAAAGAACTCGTAAACCATCAAGTTGTTCTTTGTGCCTACGGCAGCGGCGCCAGCTCTAAAGTGTTTAGTGGCCATTTTGGGCCAGGATGGCAAGAGTGTGCACGCGCACTGAAGATTGAAGAAAAGATTCTAAATCGCCGAGCACTCTCCATGGAAGAGTACGAGCGTATCCACAAAAGTCGCGACCAAAACAAGATGCTCATTGATGAAAAGGCCATGCAAAAGTTGCTTCACGGGGAGGAGCTCACGCAAGAGGAGCGTTTGGCGCTCTATGAGCGTTTTATAAATCCCATTTTAACCGTGCCCACCCTCTCCCCAAGCATCCTCTCTCCGCAAGGAGAATTCACTCTTGATAGCTATGGTCAAAGCGCCACTAAAGAGATGAACGATGTCGGACTCCGCTACTACTCGTATATCAATTAACTCTTAGCGCAAAAATTGCTTCCTGGTGTCTCAAAAAGCTCCTGGCACAAAGTCACAAGTGCAAGTACCGATTTTAATTTACATGGGAACATATTTGCCTACCTTTTCCTTTTTGTTTCATCATAGCTGCGTAAAGTATCGCTAAAATAAATCGGTGATTATTAAATCAATTACTACAATGAGTAAATTAAAATAAAAATCAGATATGCCAGAGTTATTGTGGGAGGAATAATTAATAAATACCTAGATACTTTTCTTGAAATTTGTTTGATTTTAAATTGCCTAGGTGTGAAGCTGAATATCAAGCATCCAAAATAAAACATAGAGATGCTCAAAAATAAAAAGCATGGCTGGAAATGCCTTCCAGCATCACTATATGAGTAGTATAAAAAGAGATAACTCATCCCTAGAGATGATAGGGTTGAAACAATAATAAAAACAAGAGACAACACAATATCTAAACTCATAAATAACTCCAGCTATTAGAAAAATTTGTTTTTGAGTGACAATTCATAGGTATCAATAAGAATTTTGTTAATTTCAGCACCTCTTTGTAAACGATCTGTAGCATGTTTGCAATTATTCCAAGGTACCCATGAATGCACTTCTTTTTCTGATCGAGAATCGAATGACTGCTTTAGCATATGATCATAAGATTCGTCTCCAATTTTATGGGCCCACCCTTTTGCTAATGCTTGAGTGGCTGCTTTAAAATCTTCTGGTTTGTTTTTATTCCATCCTTCAGGATTATCTTTATTTCCCCAGCTATAAGTATCTGACACATATTCATTTCCTTTCTTATCAATGTCAGTAGAAAAACTAAAGGTATGCGAATATTCAGTTTTAGATGAAGACCATTCTGTAGCCTCATCACCTCCGATAGTTCTGTTTGCTTGATAAGAATCGGTACCATAAAGGTCGACCAAGTTCACTGGATCACTGCTTGCATACTCCACTGATTTCCAATTTTGAGGAGAATTAAGTAATTTGCTTGGGTTCCTTTTTATAAGTGGATCGATGCTTAACCATGCTTTAATGTTAGGAGAGTACACTCTTGATTTAGAGAAATAGTATGTAGGAGTGTTTTCCTTATTGCTGTTAACTTTGTTCACGGATGGAATTTCGATTAATCCTGCGTAACTCCATGGAAGAATGCTTTCTAGTGCCATGGCCACATCTTTAAATCTTTCACTATAGAGAACAGATTTCACTCCCCACGCGGAGTAGTCTCTTCGCCAGAGCAGTTTATCTGTAGCGTTAGGATCTCCATTTAGCATCAGTCTAATGCTGCCTAAGTGGTCGCTTACAACAGGATAACTCTTTTTATTAATATAAACGGCAACTGGATACCCTCCTATACTTTTTAGTTTAAGCACCTGTCCTTGGTGCAAAAAGAGATCGTCTCTTATTTTGATGGTGCATTTATTCATTGCCTCGGCCAGATTAGTGTCATGAGAACATGCCGCCAATAATTCTCCTGCACTTGTATAGTAAAATTGGTGTTTTTTTTCACTTCCAGCGGCCACCAAGGATTTTAAGTTGTCATTGTTCCATTCGATTGTGTTCTCATCAATTTTAATCACGCGACCGTGCACATCTCTTGAGTGAGTGGCAACATCTTTTTGGATTCGATTCGGTAAAATAGTCGAGGAGGAAAATAGTCTAGTGATGTGCTTTTCCTCTGCTAATATCTCGTTTTCAATTTTGTGTGTTTTATTGTCATAGGAAAATGTGTCTTGACTGGAATATTCCTTGGCCAGAAATTGAATTTCAGGAGAGGCATTCTCTCTTTTGGTAATTTGGTTATAGTTGTTATAAGAATATTTTTCCACGAATGAAAACAGGTAAGGAACAATGTGGGTTTCGTCTTTGGGCCTTGTCACGAGTAGTTGGGTAAGTTTGGTTCCTCCATCTTCGAAAGATCGCAAAACATTGACATCATCAGGATATACAACCTTGGTTAAGTTTCCATATTGATTGTAGCTTGCGGAGATGACCAGAGGCGAGAGTGCGACGAGAAGATCTCCTTCGTACTGAAAGTTTTCTGAGATAACCTGGTTATTGTTTTGAAGTAGTTTATATGCCTGGAGTTTTCCGTAGGGGGAGTAGGTATATTGCTCCTCAATGTTGTTGAATTTTTCTGAAGTGATTTTCCCCTCTTTGTCATAAGAAAATTCCTTCGTAAAGATGATCTGTCCATCGCTATCAGTATAGATGATTTTTGCGAGGAGCATACCTTTATACTCATAGTATTCTGTTAGATCGGTTGAATCTTGATCACCTACTTTAGCGACATGAATAGGTCTTCCAAGAGTGTCACTGCTTACTTGTAGTTTTGTGCTATTGTTGATGTAGTGGCCATTAACGAGATCATAGGAATAAGAAACATTATTCCAAGACGGAGATAAAAGAGTATCTTTTGTGCCTTCAGCGTTACTTAGACGCCCATAAATATCGTAATTCCATCTTAGTCCAAGCTCGGGTAGCGATAGTAATTCCCCAAGAGGATCTATCTCATAGGTAAATTCCTCTCCTTGTTGATAAGCGAGAATAGGATTTCCAAAATCATCAAAGCAGATGCTTGAATCTTTTTTCCAATCGTTTATAGAGATGGTTTTACAGTTTCTCTTGTCTTTATAGTTTTTAGAGTATTCATAGACAAGATCAGGATTTGCGTTTGCATAGATCTCTTTTGTGACTTCACCAAAGGCATTGGAATATTTTTCATAGTCTACGGATCTTCTCGACGGAGCACTTCCTCTAAAAATTCGACCAAGCCTGTAATAGGCATCAGAGTTTTCGTTATGAATATGTCGATTAAATTTATAAGGCCCATCTTTAGACCATACATCGTAACCATCACCAAAACGTAGTAGACCTGAAAAATAAGATGTCTTTCCTTGGAGGACAGCACTGTTTTCTACTCGTCCAAATCCATCTAAATACCAAGTGTGTTCTTGTCCCCATGCCTTGAAAGTTAAAGTGTGCTCAAGATACCGATTGCGGTAATCAGGAGAATAGTCTGGAAGCTTTAAGTCGTAAAGTAGAAGATCCCCTTGCTTTAGTTGTTCTAAAATTCCTTCTGGTGAGTAGAAATAGTTGTAGGTCATACCTAGAGAATTGGTTAATGACACTATCTCTTTTGAAATTTCATTGTAGATTGCAGTTGATGTTCCTTTGGCATCGGTAACACTTTTGACTAGAGGAGATTTGTTGTGATAGCTGAGTGCCTGAATGTATCCATTTTGCTCTTTGATGGATGTTACTCGACCATAGTTATCGTAATTGAAATGCTTGCTAATATCTCCCACTCTGTATGATAAAATTTTACCTGGTGCGATTAGGGGATCAACTTTAATGAAAACCTCATTTCGTGCGAGTGCCCCATTCGCAAAGACACTTTCACGAGTGGGATAGCGTAGGTAGTGTTGCTCGTCAAAATGATAGAGCACATTGCTTACAATCTTATTCGATTTCTCTCTTTGCTCTTGAAGAGGTAAAAATCGATAACTCCAGTTATCTTTAACCGTTTTGACATAGGTTGAAGACACTAGGCGCTCATTGTCATAATCATTGGAAGTGGTTTGCCTTAGTTCAGGGATCATGATTTTGCTATCGTAGATCTGTCTCATATCCCAATGATAGAGACTCTCTTTGACTGCAGAGGAGGATCCTTTTATACGATTAGCAGAGGGTTTGCCGTGGAGGATACCTCTACTGAGGTATCTCGTGTTAAGAAGATTACTTATTCCGTTATTGAATTCATGTTGAGTAATTTTCTTATCGTAAAATTTATTTGTATAGTAATCGCGAAAATCTTTTTCTACTTGAGAGGATTGAAACCCAATAAATTGTTTTGTCAAAGGATCTATTAGCTTTTGAGTAAAAGTGAATTTTTCTTCCACAATTGATTGAGAGTAATAAAGAGGTGTATCGTATGAAGATTTAAATGCGACAGGTTCATCTTGTTTTTCTTCAAAATTATATGCTCCATAGGCAATATTTCTATCACGAAGTTCTTCTAAAATAGTTCCTCGTAAAATATCCTCATCAATCATAGGCCGTAATGAGATTGGTGCCCGCAAAGGAATTTCTTCTCTAAAAATGTCATCAAAGATAGAATCGATACTTCCTTCAAAATCTGCTAGTCTTGATGATCTTGGATCTGGGAGTAATGGAATTCCAGGAGTTCTCCCACCACCTAAATCTATTCCAGTAGTTTGCGGTGAAAAAGAGAATGATAAATCGCTGCTTATATAGTAATCGTCTATAATATCATCATGACGCGTATTATAGTAAGCTGCATTTGGATCTTTGATCATCGATGAAACAGTTGTGATCCCCTCTGTGTTCGTGTAACTAATTTTGATTTTCCCACCAAAAGGGGAGACCAGTTCATTTAAAACTTTGTATTGAGCTAGAGCATGCTCTATTTTTGTAACTCCATTCCTTATAATATACTTATTGCCATCAATAGGATTGTATTCAATGCCTTTACCATTAAAGATAGTTAAGCGACCATCATGGGTTAAATCTCCTATTGTTAAGTCATCAAGTGAGTCTGCTTGGATGTCAAATAAAGACGTCAATTCTCCATCATCAAGAGAAAGAGTTCGCACACTTCCTTTTCCTCGCAGGTAAAGGGTATGCCCTGTCAAGACATCGACGATCCCATCTTGATTGAAATCATGAAAGGTAGAGTAAGGAGTACATTTAAAATCGTTGCCAAAAACAAGCTGACCTTGTTCTGAAAAGCTCTTGGGAGAAATAGCAATAGCATCTTCAACTGTAGGAGTGGTCTTTTGATAGGCCACTAAAGGGTATGAACCATCATTATCGTAAAGCGGCCTAGGGATCTCTTGTTGCTTGTGATTTTTAGGCCACGGTTTCAACTTGCTTGCAAGGCCACTTTCTCCTTTCAATTGGATGATATCTTCAATAAGAAGAGATGGCCTTTTGTCGTTATCTTTATTCTCATAGGCATAACGAGGATCTCCCTGGCAGTAAACAAAATCTTTTAGACTGTCCCCGTTAAGATCAATGAAATGAAGTGCATGATGGTACGATTCTAAAAAAGGTACTTGGATAAAAACAGGACCATAAACGTTCTCATCTCTATGCCGAACAATGAATGTATTCGGTTCGTAATTCCAAGATTCAATGTTATAAAAACGATCATACCTATTGAAGGTGACTGTCTGGCCATCAGCATTTAACACACCTTTGTAAAAGCTGATCTCTGTCGGTGTTTCATTCATTCCTCTTTCTATCCCTGGATAGATGACCGCTAGCTCTTCAACATTGAGGCTTCGAGGATAAATAACAGTGTCTCCACTTGGGAAATGTATTAAATTTTTAAAATCCCCATAGAGATTTTGAGGGGCAAACTTATTACGGATATAGGCATTTTTTTTACTTGGATCAAAAACAATCTTATCCACAACCAAGTCGTTATCAACGTCAATGTAGATCTCCTTTACCTCACTTTTGGGATCATCGACAAAAGTGAGCATTTGGTTTCTATAGGTAAGAACAGGACGTTTATTATCATTAGTAGTGTACTCATTAGGAATAGATTGATTTTGGTTTTCTAGTGTTTGATAATTTCCTTCAAAGAATGGGAATTTTGCACCTTCATAGGCCACTTTCGTTAGATAGAGATTCATATCGTATTGGAAGTTGATCTTTTTTACAGTGAGGGTAGGATTTTTGTGAGAGATGATCACATTTGTCAACTTGTAAGCAAAGTCAGTAAAAGTACCTTGGTAAAACACGGGAAAATCGCTCTCACTTTGACCCAATTTTTCATAGGTAAGTTGAGCACTCCAAAGATCATCTTGTATGCCAATTAACCGACCATCACCTGTCCAGTTTAAGGAAATACCATTTCCAATGACATCACTGGCATAGATAGGATAACCATCACTATTGAAAATATATTGTTCTCCACTAAAAGTGCTGACAACAAAGGCGTAGGTTTTGCCTGCATTGTTAGACACAACTACATAGGAATTGCCAGTTTCATCTATAAAGGCCCGGTATGGTGTTAACTGTTCACAAGGCAATTGCACCTTTTTTAAAAGTTTCTCTAATAATGGGCGCCTAGACTCGACAACTCCTTGTTCCTCTGGAACTGCCACAAGCTCACCACTACCAAGTCCTGAAACAATGAAGGGTGCGTACTCCTTTCCTCGCACACTTGTTTCAATCATAGGTAAAGCAATCGATATACCAACACCAAAGTGGCCATCACGATCGTGTTGCGAATCATAACTAAATGTTAGCGAGGATATTGGCGAGAAATTTGCCGGTAATGGAATGGAAAAGGATGTTTTGAAGCTGCCTCGATTAGGAGCTACTTCAAGATAGGGAGCAAACTGAATTTTTTTCTTTAGCTTTTCTGTGATTGACTCAAATGATGGTGCCTCAAAGTGAGGAACGCTTGGTTTTGTGGCCTCTAAAACAGAAGAAATTTTTGTGTTAACAAAGTTGATATCGATTTGGGGTGTCCTTCCACCTCCACTCCCACCACCTTCTCCTGGGCCAGGCCTTGGGCCATGCTCTTCACCAAGATGGAGAGGAGAAGCATACAGCTGCGATACTGCCAATGATACAATGGCCATGAGTAATATTGTTTTGAACATATAGGTCTATCCCCTAAAAGTAATTCCCGACTACAACGGCATACTATAGCACAGGCACCTCCCTCGTCCATAGATCAGTCAATAAATTCCTTGATTTCCAACATGTAAAAGTTCAGATGTCACCCCTTCCTGCCTCAAAAAAATGGCACCCCCTCTCTTGATCCTAAAGTAACTCTTTGTTTTTTTATTCTTCTAAAAATTTTTCCTCTGCTCTTTTTAAATTCAATCTACAATGCAAGGATGGTTATGCAAAAGATACATATTGACAAATTTCTGATCACCCTAGTGATTGCTGTGCTTCTGAGCTTCGCTGCCACTGCTGCCTTTGCTAAAAACAGCAACAGCAACCAGGCAATCTCTAGGAGTGTTACAGACAAGGAGATCAAAACTTTTCTTATCGCTCAAGCAATCGATCTCAATCAAATCTGGATCGATCACTTTGAGGGAAACCTCACTCCAGCAGAGGAGAAACTATTGACCTCTCAACGCTTCAACATGCTACCAATTACTCTTCAAAATAAAATCAAAACGTTGCTACTACAGATACGAACCGAAATTGATACGGCCATTAATCAACAAATGCACGTCTCCTTTCTCGGCAATCGCGCCCATCTCCCTTTAAGAAAAGAGCGGGCCATCCTAAAAAAAGCGCTACTCCCCTACTTTAGTTTAAACTCCCTTAAAGAGCGTATCGCTCGTGGTGATGAATACCTTCTGGATACACCATCAACCCCCTTTGCACTCACACTCTCTAAAGTTCATAAACGACCCAAAGTCACCACCTATCAAAACCTCGCTCAAAGTAGCAAAGAGTTCGCCGCCTTGGAGGATCGCTATCAAGAGGCCGCTCCTACTGAAAATTTTGTAGAAAGGCACCGTACTCTGGTTAAAGTTTTGCTAAAAGCGATGATTCTCTCTGGTAAATTTGCGGAGAAATTACAAGCAGCGCCCGATCTCTATCAAGGAGATTTACAAGCACAGCTTAGTGACCAAGCAAAAATTGATCGCATCAAAAGTGTCTGTGCGGCCCCGAACTTTATGAACACGATGGAGACTAGCAACACCTGCCCCGCAAATAGTCCTATCCCTGCAAGTGCAGCAGATGCTATCAACTACTTTTCAGGAGCATCGGGTGCGGAACATGTGCAACTCCTGCATCGTTTGCAAAGTTACCATCTTCCACCAAAGGTAATGAAGCTGATTCCTTCTCTTTTAACCTCACTAAGTGCCGTCTCTCCCTCACTACACGATAAGCTGTTCCAAGCTTATCAAAGCTACAGCAAGGGTGAGGAGCAGCTGCTGCGCCACTTTTGCAATAACCAAGAACAGGCGTCGAGGTTACTCAGACTGCTTGATTTTGGGATTCATAAACTGCCTTCACAGCAAGAGGTGCTCTATCACGCGGTTCCGGCCGCTGCCAACTACGCCAAGGATAACTACAAGGTCGGCGAGGTCATCTACCTCAAAGATTACCTCACCGCCACTCATAATCCGCAAGTAGCATTAGACAACTTGCAGAGTAATACCCTTTTCACCATTCACGCTAAGGATGCTAAATCCATTGCAGCTTTTTCTGAGTCGCCCGCAAAAGAGGAGTACCTGATTATTCCAGAGCACGCCCTCGAAGTGGTGAGTGTTGAAAACGATCGCGGTTCAATCCTCCACGTAACCTTAGTGGAACGCGGTTACGATTTACTTAAGCCAGTGGGCCAATGACCGATTCAGCGGCCGCAACAATCTCCCCACTATTAATCATTTGATAGATGCTCTGAAGATCTTTCGCAAAAACGCGGTCGTCACCGATTGCAGGCACACGCTTTCTAATTAAGCGATAGACACTCTCCAGTACCGGAGAGGATTTAGTCGGATGTAAAAACTCCAAGGCCTGGGTATTGGCCAAAAACTCAATCGCCAAACAGTGTTTAGCATTCTCGATCACCTCACTCAACTTGCGAGCAGCGCTCACTCCCATGGAGACGTGATCCTCTTTATCGGTGGAGGTGGGAATGGAATCGACACTTGCTGGGTGTGCCAGCACCTTGTTTTCGGAGGTGAGCGCCGCATGAGTCACGTGTGCCATCATTAGCCCGCTATGCAGTCCCCCTTTTTTGGTGAGAAAAGAGGGTAAGTTAGAGAAGGAGGCATTCATCATCTTCTCCACTCGGCGCTCACTAATAGAGCAGAGTTCCGCCACTCCCATCGTCAAATAGTCGAGAGCGAGTGCTACCGGCTCCCCATGAAAATTGCCTCCCGAAATCACCTCTTTGGTCTCAGGAAAAATCAGAGGATTATCGGTGACCGAGTTTAGCTCTATCGCCAACACGCGATCGGTATGGGTGATCGTCTGCCTAACCGCTCCATGCACTTGCGGAATACAGCGCAAGGAGTAGGAGTCTTGAACCTTGCCACAGTGAAGATGGGAGGCGCGCACTTGTGACCCCTCCATCAGGCGGCGTAGGTTTTGCGCCACCAAGAGCTGCCCCTCTTGTGGGCGCACTCGTGAAATCTCCTCGCTAAAGGCGCGATCAGTTCCTTTGGTTCCCTCGACTGTCATCGCCCCAGCAATATCAAAAGCACGCGCTAACATCTTGGCATCCTCGAGGGCCAGCGCCCCGATCGCCGTCATTACTGCAGTTCCATTGATCAGCGCTAAACCATCTTTAGGTCCAAGCTTGGCAGGGCGCGCATGCAAAACCGACTTGAGTGCCTTGGATGCGGCCATCTGCTTTCCACGATAGATCACCTCACCCTCGCCAATCAGTGCAAGCGCAATGTGCGCTAGTGGGGCGAGGTCCCCTGATGCCCCCACCGATCCCTTCTCCGGCACAATAGGGGCAACTCCTTTATTCACAAACTGAAGGTAGAGATCCACCAACTCCGGTGCCACTCCAGAGTGACCACTCACGAGGCAGTTCGCCCGTACCACCATAATCGCCCGTACCACGGAAGGGTCAAAGGGGCGGCCCACACCTGTACAATGGGAACGAATCAAGTTGTATTGTAACTTTTCTAAGTCCTTTCTAGGAATGTGCTTGTCCGAGAGTGCACCAAATCCGGTATTGATTCCATAGACAACTTTGCGCCCGCGTACAATCTCATAAACAAAATCGCGTGAACGTTGCATGCGCTCCCTCGATGCCGGGGCAATCGCAAACTCTACTTTTGTCCTCTCTGTAGCAATTTTTTGTAATAGACTAGAAGTTAAATTCCCACCATTAAGCAAAATCTTTGTGGCCATAGCACTCTTCCTCTTTAGAAAATTAAAAAATTAGAAAATAGTGCTACTATTGTAGTGCAATTATAGGAGGTATGAAAACTACTCTTTCTTCTTAAACACCAGCGTGAATTTAGTTCCGACATCGACAATGGAGGAGACCAGAATCTCTCCACCAAACGACTCCATGATGTTCTTGCAGATCACCAACCCCAGACCCATGCCCTTCTCACCCTCCTTCGTTGTAAAGTAGGGGTGAAAAATTTTTGCAAGCGTCTCCTTGCTAATCCCAATCCCATCGTCGGAGACGGTAAGTGCAACATCGTGTTCACTCTCCGCCGTTGAAATTACAATACGCCCACAAAAATCGCTACCACTCTTTTGATACTTCATACGAATAGCATCACAACTATTGGAGATAAGATTGACCAAAATTTGCTCAATCTTACAAACGTCCCCTTGCACCAGCGGTGTCCCGGCGGCCAAATCAAGCTCAATATGGGAGCAGTGCTTAGTCAATAACTCTCCAAAAAAAGCGTTGGTCTTCTTGATCACGGCGTGGAGATCAACAGGCGCTGATTGATCACTCTCTCTCTGTCTGGGCCTGGCATAATTTTTAAGCTCTTTTAAAATAGAGGAGACACGCTCAGTTGCCGACTGCAACATCGTCACCACCTCCTCTCTCCGACTCTTCGTAGCAAAGTCACCATCAGCAAGAATGTCGGCGCATCCACTGATGACAGAGAGAGGTGTGCTGATCTCATGGGCAACGATTGCAACCAACGTCCCAATCGTTGCAAGCCTCGCCGAGTGAATCAGCTGCTGCTCCAGCTTTTCCCGCTCTGCCAGTGCTCGTATCCGCTCTTCAGCATCAGAAATTGCACTTGAAAGGTGTGAGACCTCTCCACTCTCCTCACGCACCACCTCACACCTCTCATCGACCCAACGATACTCACCACACTCAGTACGAATACGATAGATGAGGTTTAAAATAGGAATGGTTTTCAAATCTTGTAGAAATGCTTCCTCTACTGAACTTTTATCATCCGGATGAAGAGTGCATGGCCAATGCTGCTCTATCCTTTTTGGGGCCACTCCTGCACAAACACACTCGGGATGCTCGCGCAGGCAGCGAAACATCACGATCCTCTGTCCATTTTTCCCAAGAGCAGAGAAGGCATTTAAACGCCCACAATCGATTCCATGTGGACACTCTATGACCTTTTTTTCATTCTTTTCATCTTGCTTACCAGCTTGATCGCCCTGCTTATCCATCGTAACCCTCCTAGCTTTATAGATCGAGGCCTCCACTACTATTAGAGTTATCAGACTATCTCTGTGCGATCAATTTAAGATATATTAACTCTTCTCTAGCAGCTCCTGCACTAAGGCGTTTGCTCTCTTGCCGTCAAAGCGACCTTTGATTTTAGGAGAGAGCTCTTTCATGACCATGCCGGCATTTTTTGCTCCGACAGTTGTCATGATCTCATTGATTAGGATGCGTACCTCTTGCTCACTCATCTCCTGTGGCATGTACACTTTGATATACGCGATCTCTCTGGTTAACTTCTCTCGCATCAGATCAGCTTCAGGATAACTCTCCAGCGAATCGCGTATTTTTTTCGAATAAGAGACCACCACCTCGATCTCTGCTCGTGGGGCCGCCGCTGTCTTATTTTCAATAAGCGCACTCTTAAGCATCCGGAGCGCCGAAAGACGCTCCTTCTCTTGATTTTTCATCGCCTCTTTAATGTCCTGACTGACTTGCTCTAGCAGACTACTTAAACTCATCGCTTCTCCTTTTATTATCATTATCCAAGGGCCACATCCAAAATCATCATCACTGTAAATCCTAACATTGCTCCAACAGTGGAGACATCTGTCTCTTGCTCTCGTTGCGACTCAGGAATTAACTCCTCCACCACCACATAGATCATTGCTCCGGCCGCAAAGGAGAGGGCATAAGGCAATAATGGTTGCATAGCGATCACCGCTAAGGCCCCTAGTACACCCGCTATCGGTTCAACTACTCCAGAGCTTTGCCCATAAAAAAAGCAACGTCCACGCGATAACCCCTCACGCCGTAGTGGAACAGAGACCGCCGCACCCTCAGGAAAATTTTGTAGACCAATCCCAATGGCCAGCGCTATTGCTCCAGCAAGGGAGGCCTCTGGAAGATTTGCCGCGGCCGCCCCAAAGGCCACGCCTACTGCCAATCCCTCTGGAATATTATGAAGAGTGATTGCCAGCACCAGCAAAATACTGCGTTGCCAAGAAGTTTTAATCCCTTCAGCGGCAGAGCTGGGTAGTCCTAAGTGTAAGTGAGGGAGCAACTTATCGACGATGAACAGAAAAAGACCTCCAGATAAGAAACCCACCGCTGCAGGTATCCACGCTACCTGGCCCGATGCTTCGCTCATCGCAATCGCAGGCGCAAGCAGTGACCAAAAACTGGCAGCAATCATCACTCCAGCGGCAAAACCCAGCATTCCATCCAAGACGTGGCGATTGATCGTCTTAAAAAAGAAGACCAAGCTCGCTCCCAGTCCTGTCATAAGCCAAGTAAACAGCGTTGCTAAAAGTGCCTGTAGCACAGGATTTAAATCACTAAAGATCGAGCTAATGTCAGCAAAAGTGATCATCTCTTGAGTATTCCTCTTATTATTTGCAAAATTGCCAATATAAAGTATCGATGATAGTTTAAATACAACAACTTATAAAGAGGGAAGATGAATTCATGAGTGTGACAACTACTGCGCGTGAACCCAATTTTTGTGTGGATCCCCAAAAGCTACAACGCCTACTCGAACACAAGCAAAGACTTCAAGAAAAGTTTCCCAAATTTGGAATCTTCCTTATCAGCTATCACGCTTCTGAACTCCTCTCCTCCACGCTTAAGCGCATCCCCAGTGAACTCTATCCGATGATTGCAGAGATCTTTGTCTTCGATGACTACAGCCAAGACGACACCTTTGAAGTGGCCAAACGCCTAAAGCACGAGGAGAATGGCCCTTGGCAAAAGTGCCTCAATATTTTTTGCAACCCTCGAAATCTCGGCTATGGAGGCAACCAAAAAGTTGGTTATCGTTACGCTATCGAGCGTGGACTAGACTTTGTAGTCATGCTCCATGCAGATGGACAGTATGCTCCAGAGTTTCTCCCCGATCTCATGCTTCCCGTGCTTGATGAAGAAGCGCGCGCCGAGGTGGTGTTTGGCTCGCGCATGGCCCATAAAGGCCACGCCTTAAAAGGGGGAATGCCCTTTTACAAATGGCTAGGTAACCAAGTGCTTACCCGCTTTGAAAATTTTATTCTTGGCACTACTCTTAGCGAATTCCACTCCGGTTATCGCCTCTACTCCACTCGCGTGCTAAAGAGTATCGCCTTCGAAGAGAACACCGACCTCTTTCACTTCGACACTGAGATTATTATTCAGTGTCGCGCTCTTGGTGTTCCCATGCACGAAGTACCGATTAAAACCTTCTATGGTGGTGAAGTTTGCCGCGTAAACGGCATGAAGTACGCTAAAGATGTATGCCTCTCCGTCTTGGATTATCGCTTGCACCAGTTGCATGTGGTGAGGCGCACTCGCTACGTTGTCGATAGTGAGAGCAAATGCAACTACACTCGTAAACTAAGTCCCTACAGTTCTCATGAACAAATCTTACAACAAATTCCTAAACGCGAGCACGCTTTAGCGCTTGACCTTGGCTCCAGCAATGGATTACTCACACGCTCGCTCCTCGAAAAAGGGTACGAATCGATTGGAGTGGACATCGTCCCTCCAGAGCAAGTGCGCGCCCCTTTCAAAGAGTACCACCAAATCGACCTCGAACACTCTCAATCTATGCACCACTATTTTGAGCGCAATTTTGATGTTGTCATCCTTGCTGACGTCTTAGAGCATGTTCGTGGTGCCCGCGCCCTACTCGAGTCCGCCAAGTGTTTCGCCAAGAGCGACGGCAAAATTATTATCTCTGTCCCCAATATTGCCATCTGGATCTATCGCCTCTCGCTGTTGCTCGGACGCTTTAATTACGGCCCTAAAGGCACTCTCGATGAAACCCATGTGCGTTTCTATACTCTTGCTACTTTTAAGCAGCTCCTCGATCGTGCAGGTCTAGAGGTCATCTCCCTCAGAGGAACCTCACTTCCCTTTGAGGTGGTCTTTGAATCTTCAGGAAAGAGTAAACTCCTTCGCCTTCTCGACTACTGTTACTACCAACTCGTACTGCTCTTCCCAACTCTCTTTGCCTACCAATTTATCGCCGAAACTCAAATAAAATCCTTTGATGCAAAATCAGGCGAAGGCAAAGTCTAATCAAAATCTAATCAAATTCTAATTAAATTCCAATAACCATTTAAATCAACTTTGATTTTTAAATATTGCATAAATATTTGAATCAAATTTTTTTCTTCCTCTTTTAAAATGTAATAACTCTGGTTAATATTATTCTTAGATATACAAATTAATAAGGATTAAAAAAAAAAAATTATCCATCTTTCCTAGTGCAGAGGTCGCTGTATTCACCCCTGCATTTTTTTTTACAAAGGAGTTTTTTATGAGATCACTGTGCTTGTCTACGCTTTCACTCATTCTCTTGGCCGCCACTTCTACCAGCTTTGCTGCCGATTGCAAAGCAGATGCAATCGCTTCTGTTGAAAAAGCTTGCAAACTTTTAGCAGAAAAAAAAGAGGCGGCCTTCGAGGAAATTGCGAAAATCCGCTTTTGCAACGACGATTATGTTTGGCTACAAAAAGGCACTTTCATTCGCATGCATCCAGTAAAACCTGCTCTCGTGGGTAAAGAGTTAAAAGATGTGAAGGCCAAAGATGGTATGTCCATCTTTATCGAACTGGCCAACGGTGCTGATAAAGATCCTAATGGATCATGGGTTGACTATATTTGGCCAAAACCGGGAGAAGAGAACCCTTCACCAAAAACCTCTTTTGTAAAAAAGTGCCCTGGCACACATGAAGAAGGGCTATTTGCTGGTGCTGGTTTCTACAAGTAAACAATTAAACAAATAAGTGTTTATGACGGGAAGTTGCTTCTTTGCTGATTAATCTTAAGTTATATCGCCAATGAAATGTTGAGGAGGGATTCTCTTATGCTCGAAAAAATCTTACAGTTACCTTTGCGGCTGAAAATCATTTTAATGAGTTCGGGTGTTTCCCTCCTCTCTTTACTCTTCTTGCTCATTGTTGCCTACAGCAGCTCTAAGTCCGCACTCGAAACGGAGTTGCTGGCAAAATTAAGCTCCAATCAAGAGATCGCCAAACAAAGAATTGAACAATACTTAAAAAGCACCGAAACCTTTACCTATCGTTTAGGCTTTAATCGCCTGCTAGAGGGCCTCTACCTCGCCTACGATACCGCATTTACCGGAAGTGGAAAATTTACGGCCGGAGTTGATGAAATTAGCTACAAGGACTCAACCCTTTATAAAAAAGTAGAGCAAAAATATGGAGAACGTTTACGACAACAGGTGACCGACTACAGCTTGGGTAATATTCTGGTGGCCAATCCCAATGGCCAAGTGGTTCTCTCCGCAAATCCCGATCCTCAAGCGGGTCTGATTGGGAGAAATCTTAAAAAGGGAGTGCTTAAAGACACTTTGTTAGCAAAAAACTGTTTCCTTCCCGCCAGTGAAAGCAAAGAGATCAAAGTCTTTTTTAGTGATTTTGAATTAAATCCCATCACCCACACTCCGATGACCTACCTCTGCACACGGCAAATTGCAGAGTTCGCCTACGATGATCAGGCGATCAGTCCTGGCGATCCCTTGGGTGTGGTTATCATTGAAATCTCTATCAAATACTTAAGTTCTATTACCTCTAATCGAGAAGGCATGGGTGATACTGGGCAGGCCTATCTGGTGGGTTCGGATCAAAAACTGCGAAGCGATTTTTTTATCCATGCCAATCGCTTTAACGTGGCCAACTCTATCTCTCAAAATCTAAGGATCGATACTCCAAGTGTGGCGCTCGCCTTAAAAGGCAACAAAGGAGATCACATCATCACCTCTATTTATGGCGCAAAGGTGATCAGCTCCTACACCTCCCTTGATATCTTTGGAAGCAAGTGGGCCTTGATTTTAGAGAAAGAAGTGGTGGAGATGTTAAAACCCATCCGCAATATGCTCTTTATTCTTATCACCTGCGGTATTATTGCCGTAATCTTCTCCTCGGCCATAATGTGGTTTTTACTTCAAGGGCTGAAAGAGACAACCAGTTTTCTGGTTCACTCCACCACTATGGTCAATAGTCATGCACAACAAATCGCCAAAGGTAATAACGATCTTTCTGAACGAACTGAACAGCAGGCATCGCTCTTGGTGACAACTGCTGCTTCTGTGGAAGAACTCACCGCCAATGTAAGAACCAACACAGACAAGGCAAGTAGTGCCTCTTCCCTGGCAGATAAAGCGGTGGTGATCGCAGATGAAGGCTCCGCTTCCTCTCAAGAGACCAAAGTTGCCATGGAAGAGATCTCTACCAGCGCCAAGAAGATTTCTGAAATTATAAAACTGGTGGAGGATATCTCCTTTCAAACCAACCTACTCGCCATCAACGCTGCCATCGAGGCCGCTAAAGCGGGAGAAATGGGAAAAGGTTTTGCCGTGGTCGCCATTGAAGTTCGCGATCTTGCCGCCCGGGCCTTTAATGCGGCCAAAGACATTAAGATGCTAATCGAATCAAGTGTGGAGAAGGTGGCAAATGGTGAACGCCTCGTAAACTTGAATAGCGAAAAGTTGCAAGCAATTGTCACTACCATAAAGAATGTCTCCACGCTTATGCAAGAGATCTCTATCAACTCGCGAGAACAATTCTCCGCTATCGAGCAGGTCAACAACGCTATCACCAATCTTGACTCTGCAACTGCACAAAATGCCTCTTTGGTTAAAGAAATTGCACATCTCGGACAAGAGATGACCTCTTCTGCCGATCAAATGTATAAACTCATCTCCAAAACCTTCGAAGGCCACACCTCTTAAAAAAGCAAAATATTATTGCTAACACGCAGGCCTTTTGCGGATAATATTTAGAGAAATATTAAAAACGTGAGGCCATTGTAATGAAAAACTTCATCTCTTCTTGTTGTTGGTGTTTTTTGCTCTTCTCCTTACTCTTGCTTACTCTCTTCTCTTGCGGGAAAGAGGCCAGCGTAGGAAAGCTCTCCATCAATATTGAAATTCCCAAAAATGTGAAGATCTTGAAGCGCCTCTCTCCCCAGCAAAAGAGTCTAGTAAATGGCGAGGTCATCGTCTACGTTGTACTCAATGTGAGTGGGCCAGGCATGGCCCCGCTCTTTTGGAATTGGGAGGCACATAACCGAGTCAACAACGCCCTTGCAGACGCCCCCGCCTCCATAGACCTCCTCGTTCCTAGCGGTACTCCTCGCTTGGTGCAGGCACTCATCGTTACCGAGTCCAGCGATAGTAGTGGATTACAGTCAAATAACGCTATGACCTTTTACTATGGCGATGTAAGCACCAGCATTAGCGGTGCCACTACCGTAAGCGTCACCGCTACCCTTGCAGGCCGCGCCAACAATAGCATCGATTTCTCTGGTCGCTACTTAACCTCCGATCAGAGCGGCCCTACCGGCCACATCGAAGTCTTGATGAATCCTCCAAACGGCTCCCCTCCTATGCGCATTGAGGAGACCTACATCGCTAGCGGCTGGTTTAACTTCTTTGCCATAGACACTGTCCCCTTCTCCTATCGTATCAAAGAGAGTGGCGAATATATCTTTCAACAAATCACCTCTTCATCACCACTCTTTGCAAGCTCGGAGCGCGTGATGAAAATTAACATTCCCTATATGACCTACAAATATTTTTACAATGGCACCGCCACCACCTCTAACCAAGGAGATAGTGGTGCCTTTATCTTCGGCTTTTGGGGGCCAGGCTCCTCAGGTAAAGTAATCTGCTACAAAGATAGTAATGGCGACTACGTTCACCGTTTTCTCGACTCTATCTCCGGCAATACCGGTGGTCTCTTTAATGCACAAAACCAATCGGTTCGCTGGTACAATAACTACGTAGCAGACCACCTCTCACGCCTAAGCGGCGGCATTGGCCTCTCTCAAAATCCCAGCGCCTGCGCCAGCAGCAACGCCTACTCGAGTAACCTCCTCTTCAACTACAAAAAATTTAAAAACGGTCGTTATAGCGCCATCGGCATCAACCCACCCTTTACCATTCCCCTCCTAAGCGAACTCTACAGCAACGACAAGCAAGAGGGAGATCTTTTTTCACGCTTTCTTACTTTCGATTACCAACCCAGTGGAGACAGAAAATTACGCCTGCGATGGCGTTATCTTCCAGGAACGCAAAGTTTCATCTCAGGTATGGATCTCTACTACAAACCCGGAGCAGGCAATAACACAAACAGCGGCCCCGGCGACAAATACTTTTGCTTCAATGCCGAGTCTCAAGGTTTTTACAAAGAGAACATCGCCGGCGGCGTCCTCGAGCACACTACCGCGCGTAGCTTCGACTCAAGCGAATTCACCTCCAGTCCTAGTCTTTACCTCTGTCCCTACTACGACCACCCCACCCAGGGCAAAGTCTACATTGGTGAATACCTCCGTCAAGAACTCCACTATTATGGTTTCAGTGGTGGCGCTGCCGGCACCTGCAACCTAAGCAACTTTAACTACCATCTCACCTACGACACCCTCGCCTTTGACAAGCTCCAATGCTTTAGCACCATGATGGCCCCCACCCAAACCTTCCTCTACTTAAGCAGCTACTACCCCAATGGCCGCATCTACGTTATCAAAACCACCTCCGGTACCTATGCGGCCTTACAAACGGTCGGCACCGACGGTTCCCTACCCACTTCCGTAAACTACACCGTCTACGGCGCCAATGGCGAAGTCGCCGGCAGCGGAAGCATCAACCTCTCCAACACCTCCTCAGAACAAGACCTCGACGGCGACGGCAAACGCGACTTCAACATCAAAAATAGCTACATCGAATCGATCAACACTACCGATGGCGCCTATGGCACCGAAGCTTGCGTCCAAGACATCTTGAACTCCATCTTCTCGCTCTCTGGATTTACCCTCTATAATGCCATCGATTTTAACACCATCTCTTGCCAAGACAAAGCAGGTTCACTGATCACCTCCAACCCCAGTAGCAGCAACAACATCTTCACCACAACTGCAGGAAGTGTAGTCATCATCGATCGCCCCGCCCTTCCCGGCTCCTCCGGCATGTACAAAATAAAGCTGCTCCTCTCCACCACTCTCTCCGACTGCGATAACACCTGGGCATCAAAAGATAGCTCAGCATCTTGGAGTGGTCTGGCCATGAGTTCAGATGGAAGCAAACTGTTTGCCATGTACGATCGAGGTGGAGCAAGTCAAAAAGTTCGTGTTTCCACTGATAGTGGAAGTAGCTGGTTTGACAGTATTGAGGTCCTGCCCAGTACGAACAACTGGAAAGTGGCCTCCTCTGCTAGTGGAGTCTATGTCTTTGTGGCCCCCTCTTCAGGAGGAGGAAATGCTTACAAATCGACTAACTCTGGCCAAAACTTCTCAATCACTACCGCACTTTCCATTGCCTACACATACAACTCTATTGCCATATCATCCAATGGGCAAACGCTTCTCGAAGCACAAAACTCTGGTTCAATACCACTGCGTCTATCAACTGATGGAGGTACTAACTTGTTTAACGTTGGGAGTAGTCTATCGTGGCAAGCCGTGGCATTAGCTTCCGGTAATAACAATCTTGCTCTGGCCGCTGCTGGTTCTAATTATGTCTACCTCTCAACTGATGCTGGTTTAAATTGGTCTCCTAAGATCACAATCTCTGCGCCCTGGATTACGGTGGCCCTCTCTGCTGATGGCAGCAAGCAGGTGGCGGTTGCTACTAATGGCCACGTCTTCATCTCCTCAAATAGTGGTCAGACTTGGAGTGGTAATAAATCGCCGGTCAACAAAGCGTGGAGTGCCGCCGCCATCTCCGGTAGTGGTGACCTCTTGGTGTTAACCGCCAGCGCTTCTGCTCCCTATCTCTACACCTCAGACAACTTGGGTGATAGTTGGATTGCGCTCGATGCAACTAGTAGTGGATTAAATTTCCCCATTCATACTGTTGCTCTTTCTAATGATGGATCGACTATCGTTAGTGCCGGCAGCAGCAGCTACGTTAAAATATCTCCAAGGACGTGTAAGATCTCTGACGTCAACTGGTCTGGCGTTGGTTATGGTAATGCTACCAACTTCACTCTCGATGTCGCCTCTGGAAAATACCTGCAAGTCGATCCCACCAATGGCGTCAGCATCACCAGCTCCAGTAATGGCAACACTTTCCTCGAACTTTTAAACAACCCTTTCCGTTTGCGTATCCGCGAGGGAGTCAAGTATATTAAATACCCTTAAAGAGTCGCTTAAGTTTTAAGCGCAAAAAGAAAAACTCACCGAGCATAAAGAGCGTGAGTACAATATAAAAACCGATGGTTTTAGCAAAGGCCCACACCGCTGTTGTAGCATAAATCCCCAGTAACCCAAGTGCTACACCATAGAGAAGCATGAGGATGGCCAAATCTCTTTGTAGTGAGGCAATAAAGTGTTCAAAGAGAGCAAGCGGCAACTTGGGGTTAGCAAAGCTCTTCGGCGAGAGCTCCTTCATCATCTCCAAGAGGATGACTCGCTTTTTGAGGTAGAGGTCACCACCGAGCAACCCTCCCATAATCGCCAGTGTAATCGCAGGGGAAAGCTTAAACCAGACGCCATCATTCTCTAAAAGCGCTAGTCCCCCCATGATCACCATCAAATAGAAATTGATTTTGGAGACGAGGTGTAATTTACGATTGTAGTACCACTCCCATGCTATCTCCAGGAGCGCCAAGAGAATCCCGCCAAGAATGGCGACCCGGAGTGGATAGTTCGCCTCTAAATACCAATAGGCCAAGATGGGCAAAAAGGAGGTAAGGAAAATATTTTCACGCAGTTTAGATAGTGCTTTCAAAGACTCTCTTTCCAATATTGATGTGGTAGCTCCATACTCCAAAAAATCCCCCACTTTTGCAAGTGCCAAGGATCAATCTTTTACCTTTGCCACTACCGATGCGTTTTAATCGTAGTTCACAGCTACAATTCTCCATGATTTGTGCTCATCTTCCCCAAAGTACCTTCTATTCTTGTCACTTTCCGGGATTCTCTCCACCTAAAATCAGGCAACTTAAACCTAGTTTATTAAGGGCCATCTGCTTGTGATAAAATGGAGATGTTATATCAACTGGCGGGATAAAAAATGAAAAGATCAATCATTAACAACTGGTTTGTTGGAACAAAAATTTTAGCTTTTTTCTTATTCACCATCGTATTTTTCTCCAGCATTTGTACCTATATGACCTTTCAGGCGATTAGAGAAGAAAAGCTCTCCTTTTTGAAAACCGTAACCGACATGGCGCATGCTAGTACACTTATTTGGTATGACAAATACAAGAAAGGGGAACTCAGTGAAGAGGATGCCAAGAGAAATGCGCTTGCACGCTTGGAATCGTTCCGCTACTCCCAGAATAATGCCAATTACATTTGGGTGAATGACTTAAATCATGTGATGATCATGCACCCCTTTATTAAGACCACCGTGGGAAAGGCCCTCTTTAATTTTCAAGATCCTCATGGAAAATATATTTTTCGTGAATTTGTGGCAACAGCACAATCTCCTGCACAGGCAGGGTATGTTGAGTATCGATGGCCTTATATGGCCGAAGAAAATCGGGTGGAAGAGAAAATCTCTTATGTGCGCCTTTTTGCTGGATGGGACTGGGTTATAGGCACTGGAGTCTACTTTTGCGATGTTAGAGCTGCTACTTTAGAAACAATATTAAAATTTGTGCCCATGATGATTTTGGCGGTTGTGATCTCTCTAGCTTTTATTATGTTGCTTACAAGAAATTTAAAACAAACGTTAGGAGTATTCCTGGGATTAATTAAAAAATTCATGCGAAGCGCGAGGGCCGGAGAACTAAAATCGAGAATTGACACCTCCCAAATCCACCCAGAGTTTCGCCCCATCGCCACCTCTTTTAATGAAATTGTAGAGCTGATGCAAGCACCGGTAGTTGAGGCCGTGGATGTTTTAAGAGATCGCTCTAACGACTGTTTTAATAAAAAGATGCAAGGAGATTACTCTGGCGATCATGCTATTTTGAAAAATGCCCTCAACGATGCCATTAGCTCCTCGAATGAGCGAATGATGTTAGAAAAAGAGAGACAAAAGATGCATGCACAAATGGTGCATTCTGATCGCTTGGCCTCGATAGGAACTCTCGCTGCAGGAGTGGCCCATGAGATTAATAATCCACTGACGATTATCACTGTTTCTATCGATTTAACTCTACAAGCATGTCATGATCTTGACCAACAGCGGATTCAATCATCGCTTACAAATATTAGTGAGGCCACGGAGAGAATTGTAAAAATTGTCAATGGATTAAGAACTTATGCCAGACCAGACACTGATCATATAGAGGTGATCAATGCCCATGAGTGTATTCAGCAGACGCTTACACTGGTGCAGGAAATTTATAAAAAACAAAACATAACCATTACTACCGAATTTGAGGCGAAACAACCTCTGCTCAAAGCAAACATTGGAAAGTTACAACAAATTTTTATGAATCTTATCTCCAATGCAAAAGATGCCGTTGAAGATGTGGCCCATGGATCTATTAAAATCAAAACTCAAAATGTGTCCGATTCTGTGCTCATTGAAATTTCTGATAATGGAAAAGGTATAAAAGAAGAGATCCTTGCTAAAATTTTCGACCCATTTTTTACTACCAAAGCTCCTGGAAAAGGCACAGGGCTTGGACTTTCCATCACCCATATGCTTGTCAACTCTTTTCATGGCAAGATTAGCGTTGAGAGTGAAATCGGATTAGGAACCTGTTTTCAAATTCAAATCCCCTCTGTAAACGAAAAGGAAGTTGTCGCTCCTAAAGCTAATCAAAAGAGTGAGAGTCTTACCTTTTCCGGTGTCGCCTTGGTTGTTGATGATGAAAAATTGATCAGAGAGATCGTGTGTGGCGAACTTACCAAGCTTGGATTAGCAGTTTTTTGGGCCGAAGATGGAGAAGCTGCCTATGAGATGATCAAGAAGCAAACTTTTGATTATATTATTACTGATATAAAAATGCCCAAGATGAGAGGCGACCAATTGATGAAAAGGGTAAAAGAGGAAAATCTTGCAAGCAATAGCAAATTTATTGTGATGACTGGTGGAGTGGTTACGGAATTTTCATCAGAAGAGCGCGTGTTTCTACGAAAAAATGCTGATGCTTATGTAAAAAAACCATTTAAAACCATTGATATCTATAACGCCTTAAAATCGGTCGAGTCCAAAGGATAAAACCTAATTTCCAGAGTGACTTCATCAGGATTTAAGGGAGAGGGCGTTTAGGCCCGTAGAAGAATAGTTTTATTTTCTAGAAACGAAAGATTAGACTTTTTAAATAAATTCAGTAATAAAGATCACTACGTCTATCAAAAACAAAAACATTTATCAAAAGGATGGGATCTTATGCACAAGAATGCGCCGCCACCTTTGACTGCTTATCGCAGTAAGGTGATTTTTAATTTCGGACTCTTTGCACTCTTTTTTATTTTTTACATGGTGGCAGCTGTGGTTCAAACCCCATCCTTTAGAGAAATTGCCTCGCTGCCTGCGCTTGGTATGCCACTAGGTTTACTGCTCTCCATGCTTATCTTTCCTGTATCGTGGCTTATCATTATTATTTGGTTTTGGAGGGCAAAATGAATATAATGAATATAAAGACACTTATTGCATTCATTATTGCAACCCTCACTCCAGCATTTGCGAGAGCGCAGGCAACAGGATCCGGTGCTACTCAGCTAGACACTACGATCGTTGTTGGTTTCATTCTTTTCTTTGTGATAGCAAGTATCGTTATTACTTGGTGGACCAGTCGCTCGACCAGAACCGCTAGTGATTTTTATGTAGCAGGGAAGGACGTGCCTTGGGTGCAAGTTGGTATCGCTATGGTTGGTAGCTACCTCTCTGCCGCCAGTTTCCTTGGTTGCCCGGGAGATATTGGCGTTTTCGGTATTGACTCCATTTGGTTATCGATTGGTTTTTTTGGTGGCTACCTTGCAGTACTATTACTCATCGCTGGGCCACTTCGTAATGTGGGTTCCTACACCGTTGCAGGGGCGCTACACAGTCGCTTTCCTGATAACCGTATTAAACTAGTGGTCATGCTTTGTACGGTTGTGATCTCTACTTTTTATCTGGTGCCGCAAATGCTTGGTGCCGGTCTACTCTTCGAGATGCTTCTTGGTTGGAACTTTATTTTTGTAACCATCGGACTTGGTCTCCTCATGAGTATCTACATTATATTTGGTGGTATGAAGTCAACACTTGCAAATCAAGCGATTCAGGCCATCTTCCTTTGGATTACCATGGTAGTGCTCGTGACGATTGCCTACTTTACGGTAGGGCAGGGCTCCTTTTCAGGTATACTCGCCACCGCTTATCAAGTGGTACCTCCACTCCTAGCGGCCAAAAATCCCGAAGTGGTTAGTGCCATTGCAAATCTGCCTGCTGGAGAAGCGATTACCCTCGCACGACAGATGATGCCGGCCGCGGAGAGTGCGATGAGCATCGGCGTGAAAACGGACAACACTCTTGCTATGATCAGCACCGTGATTGCGCTGGTGTTTGGTACCGCAGGACTTCCCCACATTTTAATTATGTTCTTTACCGTTCCAAGCGCTCGCGCCGCCAAAAAGAGTGTTACTCTTTGTATTGTGGCCCTTGGAATTTTTTATATCTGTGCCATCATTCTTGGCTTTTTACTCTTCCCTGGTATTTATACCAAGCTCGTGACATGGATTGCGGAAGGGGCCACTGGCATTGGACTCGCAAAGAACATGGCAGTATTAGAGATAAGCCAGCTCGTCGGTGGCCCATGGCTGATGGCGATTGGTGCTGCAGGCGCAGTGGCCGCTATTTTATCAACGGCGGCCGGACTGATGATTACGGTGGCTTCATCCATCAGTCATGACCTCTATAAAGTGTACATCAATCCCGAAGCGACTGAGAAGCAAGAGCTTAATATTGCCAAGATCACCACCCTAGCGATGTCGGGCATTGCAGTTTCTTTAGCAGTAATGCTTAAACAAGAAAATATTGCTTGGCTCGTGATGCTCGCTTTTGGAATTGCCGCCAGTGCTATCTTTCCGGCCATGCTTGCTACGCTATGGTGGAAGCGCACGACAAGGCAGGGGGTGATAGCAAGTATCTTAACCGGGCTTGCAGTCTCCGTCTTATTCATCGCTTTGCTGCTTATTAATGGATCCAAGTATATGTTCTTTGGATTACCTGTTGCAGGCGGTCCTGGCATCTTTGGTGTTACTGCTTCTTTTGTTGTGTTGTACGTGGTTAGTATTTTAACCAATGATACAGGCAAAGATGCTGATGCATTTATGGCCTTGGCCCATAAGCCAGATGTGGACTGAGCGACCTCGTCCTAGACATTTTTTTCTTCGCATCATCTTTCCGGCCATTCTTGCGATGGTGTTATTCAACGTGACTATTTTTTTCATTCTTATTCCTAAGATGAAAGAGGTGATCGTTGAGCGAAAAAAAGAGATGGTTAAAGAGCTCACTCACGCTATCTGGAGTGAGCTTTTCAACTACTCTCAGCAAGAGCTTCATCAAGAGCTTTCTCGTGAAAGTGCACAGCAAGAAGCGATCAAGCGAGTTCAAAGTATTCGCTATGGAGACGGAGGCAAAGACTATTTTTGGATCTCTGATATGCACGCACGCATGATCATGCATCCCTATCGCAGCGATTTGAATAATCAGGATTTGACCAATTTTGCTGATAGTAGTGGCAAGCGCCCCTTCGTGGAGTTTGCAAACATGGTTGCAAAAAATGGTGAAGGCTATGTTGAGTACATTTGGCAGTGGAAAGATGAGTCGCAAAAATTAGTCAATAAACTATCCTTCGTGAAGCTTTTGCATCCCTGGGGTTGGATCATCGGAACTGGCGTCTACTTAGACGACGTTAAACAAGAAGTTTCTAATGTCACGCAAACAATTATTTTTATCTCCTTTGCTATCTCCTTATTGATGGCGATGATTTTGTTTTATCTTGTAAAACAAGGTCTCAATATCGAACGTCAGCGATTTAGCTTTCAACACGACTTAAGGAGATCAGAAGAGCGCTATCGCTTACTGGTGGAGTCCAACCACGAAGGAATTTTGCTGGTCATGAATGGACTTCCCATCTATGCCAACAAAGCGCTCTTAGATTTTCTTGGTTATAGTGTGGAAGAGCTAACAAAACTAACCTTAAATGAGATCATTACTTCTGATCAAAAGAGTCTCATCAGGCGTAATGGCACCCGCGCCCCTTTTGAGATGGTTATCTCTTCCATGGCGCAAAAAGATTCTTTTATTTTGACGGTTAAGAATTTGCAAAATAAGAGTAAGGATGATGAAAAAGAGGCGATCTCCAAGCTTATTTTAGATTTTCAACACCTCTTTCAAACCATTACAACCGTTAAGCGTCCCTTACCACCACAAGAGGAAAGCAATAACAGCTATAGCTCGATTTCAGAGCGATCCCTGGTCTTTGAAGCGATTGCCCTGATGCAGGAAAAAAATCTGGATCAACTCTTAGTCACTGATGAATTTGCTAGGACGACTGGAATTTTAAAGGCGGCCGATGTTTTATTATCGAAGCATTGGCCTTTGTCCATTCTCATTAACAAAATTAACACAGCGACCTCGATAGAGGAGATCGCTTCCGCTCATAAGATCATTCCCGTTTTTGTCAAAGCAATGATTAATAATGGGACGAAAGTGGAAGCAACTTTAAGAGTTATTACCAATCTTTCAGATATCGTTATAAGACGAATTATTGAGCTTGCTATTGGCGAGTTAGCAGAGTCTCCTCCTAGCAAATTCGCCTTTGTCGTTTTCGGCAGTGAGGCGCGTTCGGAGCAAACACTCTACTCCGATCAAGATAATGGAATCATTTTTGAGGATGATGAAAACGATCCTACTGACTATTTTCTTCGCCTCGGAGAGCTCATCACTAAAAATCTTAGCAAGCTTGGACAACGCCTTTGTAACGGCAAAGTGATGGCCAATAACCCAAAGTGGTGTAAGTCGTTATCAAAGTGGGAACTTTATTTTAAAAATTGTGTTGCCGTGTCCACAGAGCAAGATTTACACGACACCAGCATCTTCTTCGACATGCGCACCGTTTATGGTGAGAACTCCTTTGCAGAAAAATTAAAAAAGATATTTTTTAATTTAACCAAAGACAATGAGATCTTTTTTTTAAATCTTGCAAACTCTTTGCTACAAACAAAACCGCCGATCGGGCCTTTTGGTTTTCAATTTGAATCGGCAGAATCGATTAACATCAAAAATGCCTTGATCCCCTTAAGCAATTTAGCAAAGTTGTACTCTCTTAAAAATAAGATCTATGAGGTTAATACTCTAGAGCGCTTGCATTGTTTGCAGCTAGCAGGGATTATTAGTCGCTCTGGTCATGATGAGTTGGTGGTGGCCTATGAGATACTGATGCAGCTACGTCTAAAAAATCAGATGGAGATGTTTGAAAAATCGCGGCTTCCCGATAATTTATTAGCAGTTAACGACCTTACTCAGTTGGAGCAAACGATGCTCAAAAAGATTCTCTCCGATTTGGCCATTTTCAGGGCCAAAGCGCAAAATGTTTTTAGAGGAGGCGTTTAGGCCTATGCGTATTTTGCTGGTTGGCGATGTCCATGGACAATTCCATCTCTTTCATCGCGCCCTTACTTACATCAGGTCTACCTTTAGTATCGATGCCGCGATTCAAGTTGGAGACTTTGGCTTTTATGAAAAAACGCTGGAGGCCTTTTTGCAAGACGATCTGCTCTTTCCAGTTCCTGTCTATGCTATCGATGGCAATCATGAAGATCACACGTGGCTGAGTGAAAAATCGAAATGGAATCCCAAAATAAATCTCAACTACGTTACGCGTGGAAGTATCTTGATGTTTGCTAGCTCTAAAATTGGATTTTTAGGCGGTGCTTTAAATACAGATCGCCCCCAATTGCAAAGGAACTATATTTTACCCTCGGAGAGAATAAGGGCGGCCATCGCTTTTAATAACTCCCCTCCCGACTTGATGATTACCCACTCTTGCCCGGCCGCCATTGGTATTGGCATGCAGGCGAATAAAGAGCTACGTGATGGGGTCAATTTCTATATTAGAGGTAAGGGTTTTGATCCTGGTCCCGAAGAGGATTGCGGAGAAATGGAGCTAACAAAATTGTGGGACTCACTTAAAGTTCGCCCCAAGGCGTGGGTCTTTGGCCACTTTCATTGCAAGCATAAGCGTCTGGTTGAGCAAACACTTTTTTGTAGCTTGCCGGAGCTTCAAACGCCCTCCATCGTCATCTGGGATAGTGAGCAGAAAGAGATCTTGGATATCGATCTAGATGTTGACTGTAGAACTAACTATTGACAACGGTGCCAGTTTGAATGAAATTCTTTCTAATATAATTTAAAATATAAAAAATATTTAATCATCAATTGGGATTTTATGAGCGAAATTGTTATCGTTTCTATCTTTGTGTTGGGTTATCTTTTTATCATTCTCGAGCATAAGATTCACTTAAACAAGGCCGCCTCCGCGATCCTTACCGGTGCAATTTTATGGTGTATCTTGGGAGCAACTGTTGGCACTTCTGCAACTCACCATCTTAACGAGTATATCGGCGATGTCGCCGGCATCATCTTTTTTATGCTTGGGGCCCTCACCATTGTAGAGATTGTCGACTACCACAAAGGTTTTGATACCATCTTCTACCGTGTGAAAGAGATGAAAAAAATTCCTTTGATGTGGTTTATGTGCTGGTTGACCTTTTTCCTCTCCTCTATTTTAGATAATCTCACCACCGCCATTGTCATGGTGGCGATGTTAAAAGATATTCCTATGAATAAAAAAGCAGACAAACTTACCATTGCAGGTATGGTTATCATTGCCTCTAATGCCGGAGGTGCTTGGACTCCCATTGGTGACATCACCACCACCATGCTGTGGATTGCTAATCGTATCACCACCGGCGTGATCATGCAGGAGCTTTTTATTCCATGTGTAATCTCACTACTTGTTCCACTCCTTATTGCAGGCCTCTTTTTCTTCAAGGAAAATGAAGTGATCCAAGTCTATCGCGGTGAAGGTAAACCCAGTAAAAAATCACAGCTCATCCTACTCGCCGGCATCTCTCTCTTGATTGCGGTTCCCCTCTTTAAAGCATTTTTTCACTTAACTCCTTCGCTAGCAATGATCTTATCTGCTGGACTGATGTGGGTGATCGTTGAGGTGTTCTTAAGAGATAAAGCGACCAAAGAAAATCTTGTCTTTCATATTCTAAAGCGCATCGACTACACCACGCTCTATTTTTTTATTGGTATTTTGCTCGCAGTCTCTGCGCTAAAAGAGGCGGGTACGCTTCAGCAGATGGCCACCTTCTTTAGTGAGTCTACCTCAAACTTTTACATCTTTTCTGGCATCATGGGCGTGATCTCTGCTATCGTTGACAACATCCCTCTCTTGGCCGCAACCATCAAGATGTATTCTCTCGAGCAGTATCCGACCAACCACCCCTTATGGGTTTCGCTGGCCTTCACCACAGGGTATGGTGGAAATATGCTCATCATTGGTAGTGCTGCCGGAGTAGCAGTGATGAACCTTATTGGAATTGATTTTATGTGGTATTTCAGACGAATATCTGGTCTTGCCGTTATTGGCTATGTGGTAGGGCTGGCACTGATCATGTTGCTAGCATAGACTCCTCACTTGTGTTATAGACGAGAATGGATCTAAAACCAAGGAATCGTCTATGTCCCCAAAGTCATCTCCATCTAAAAAAAGAGTCCAAGCAACAAAAAAAAGCATAAAGGGAACGCCCTCTTTCCCGACAACAAAGACACCAGTAACTTTTGATAAACACTTCCCTATCATTGCCCTTGGTGCCTCCGCAGGAGGTTTAGAAGCGCTCGAACGCTTTTTCAGTCGCATTCCTCAAAACAGTGGAATGGCCTTTATCATTATTCAACACCTGGATCCTACTCGCAAAGGGATCATGCCTGAATTGATTCAAAGAATTACCAAGGCAAAGGTTATTCCAGTAAAAGATCGCCTCAAGATAAAACCCAACTGTGTCTATGTAACCCCTTCCAATAAGAATATGTCGATCCTCAATAACTCTCTCCACCTCTTTGAGCCGCTGGAAAAACGTGGCCTACGCCTACCTATCGACTTCTTCTTCCACTCCTTGGCCGACGATCAAAAGGAAAGAAGCATTGGAGTTATTCTTTCTGGCATGGGGCAAGATGGGAGTGCGGGAATTAAAGCAATCAAGGAGAAGGGCGGCATCGTTTTGGTGCAAGAGCCAGTATCTGCTAAATTTGATAGCATGCCTCGAAGTGCGATCATTGCGGTCGTTCCCGATATTGTCGCCCCCCCTGAAGAGTTGCCCGAAAAATTTCTATCGATGATCGCCTACTCTCCTCTAAAAGGCCTTGATTTGCCAGAGGAAATGAACGCCAAAGATAAGAGTTCCCTCGATAAGATTATCATTCTCCTTCGTACTGGTACTGGTCACGACTTCTCCCTCTATAAGAAGAACACTATGTATCGCCGCATAGAACGGAGGATGCATATCCATAAGCTTAGCAAAATAGGTCTCTACGTTCGCTTTTTGCAAGATAATCCCATTGAAGTCTCCATCCTCTTTAAAGAGTTACTGATCGGGGTGAGTAGTTTTTTTCGCGATCCCACCGTATGGAGTTATCTTAAGAGCAATGTCATCCCCGATCTCATCTTAAAGTGCCAACCGGGCCAGGTCTTGCGCGCTTGGATCCCAGGCTGTTCTACTGGTGAGGAGGCCTACTCTTTGGCCATCATTTTTAAAGAGGTGCTGGAGCGATCCAAGTGTAGTTCGGGGGTCAGCTTGCAAATCTTTGCCACTGATATCGACTCTGTTGCGATCGAAGAGGCAAGAAGGGGGATCTTTAAAAACAACGTTGTGGCGGAGGTCACTAGTGAGCGATTGGCGCGTTTCTTTATTAAAACCGAGGAAGGTTACAGGGCCAATGCCGATATTAGGGAGATGATCATCTTTGCCTCTCACAACATCATTATGGATCCTCCCTTTACCAAATTGGATATACTCTCTTGCCGAAACCTGCTGATCTATCTAGAGAACGAGTTGCAAAAAAAATTGTTAAGTTTATTCCACTATAGCTTGAATCCCGGAGGTCTTCTCACCTTGGGAAGTGCCGAAACGATAGGCCACCAGACCGATCTCTTTTTGCCAGTCGAAGTAAAATTTAGGATTTATAAGCGCTCGGAGACATTTGCAGGCCAAGGATTGATCGACTTCCCCTCCTCCTTTTCCTACACCAAGCTCGATCGTTCCTGCTTTGCTACTACTCCAACCAAGACGGTCGAGAATATCCAAATGCTTGCTGATCAGCTGATTCTTCAGCAATATGCACCAGCATCAGTTTTGGCCAATGACAAAGGAGATATCCTCTATATCAATGGACGAACTGGAAAGTACCTTGAACCGGCCACGGGTAAAGTCAATTGGAATATTTTGGTCATGGTGCGAGATGAGCTGCGCGCAGAATTTCCTGCAGGCTTTCGCAAGGCCATACGTCAAAAGGAGGCGGTGGTCTTACATAAATTTAGAGATGAGGATGGAGGGAAAAAACAGGCCGTGGATGTGACCATTCAAAGTATCGAGAGGCCCGATGCCTTAAAGGGGCTGGTCTTGATAACCTTTTCCGATGCCGCTACTCCTATTATAGCAGAGAGGCCCCCCTTACTGAATCGAAGTCTAGGAAAAAAGCATGCCAAATCTCTACCTTCATCCAACTCTTCTAACTATGAGCATGAGCTTGAACGTGAACTCCAGCGCTCGCGCCAAGAGTTACAAAGCACCATTGAAGAGATGCAGACCTCTCAAGAGGAGTTAAAATCGACCAATGAGGAGCTGCAATCGACCAATGAAGAGCTGCAATCGACCAACGAGGAGTTGACCACCTCCAAAGAGGAGATGCAGAGTCTTAATGAAGAGCTACAAACGGTCAATCTCGAGCTACAAAATAAGGTTGATGATTACTCTCGCATTAATAACGATATGAAAAATCTGCTCAACAGTTTCGATGTGGCCACCCTCTTCCTCGACAAGCAATTAAATATTCGCCGCTATACCAATCAGGCCACCCGGATTTTCAAGATGATCACCAGTGATGTTGGACGTCCCTTTACCGATTTGGTGACCGACCTTGATTGTCCCAACCTGGCCGAGTATGCACAGGATGTGTTACACACTTTAGTTTTCCAAGAAAGGGAGGTCTCCACCCGCGATGGACGATCCTTTAACATGCGAATTATGCCTTATCGCACCCTTGATGATCACATCGATGGAGTGGTGATCACCTTTGTTGACATCTCCAAATCAGCAAGGTCGGAAGTGGAGAGTAAACGTAACCAGGGGCTGATGGAGTCGCTCTTCGAATCGCTTTTTGATAAGATGGATTGGGTTAACGTCTTTGCCGTCAGCACCACCTATCAGTACCTCTATTTCAATCGCGCCCACAAGAGCACGATGAAATCGCTGTACTCTTGTGATATCGAATTGGGAATGAATTTCTTGGATTGTATCTCCAGCGAAAAGCAGAAGGACACGATTAAGGTTAATCTTGAGCGGGCCTTCGATGGTGAATATTTTATTGCCAAGGAGGTGTTTGACCAGAGTATCTCCCCTACCAATAGGGAGAATTCACAGCAGATGATCCTCTACAATCCCATTTTAGATAAAGATAATAAAGTCGTTGGTGCTACCAAGATTGTCTTGTATAACAGTAAAGAGTTTGCTTCCAAAAATTCTAAGAAGTCGCTATCATGAAAAAAATAATAAAAGAAAAAGAGACACACCAATCCCTTCTTCGTAATTTACGCATCCGTGCAGAAAAGGTAGCAGATAAAAAAAATTTGAAGGAACAACCTACTGTTGCAGAGGAGTTTAAACCCCGCACCTCTCGTTCAACCCAAAAGATGATGGAGGGAGATTTACTCAAACTTATCCATGAACTTCAAGTTCATCAGATTGAGTTGGAAATGCAAAACGATGAACTACTTAGTACCAAACAAAATATAGATTTATTGTTAAAAAAGTACACTCGGCTCTACGAATTTTCCCCTATAGGCCATTTTATCTTAAATTCTAACTTCACCATTCAAGAGTGTAATTTGACGGGATCAAAAATTTTAAACTCAAGCCGGCATCACCTGATCCATCGAAAATTCACCTCCTTTATATCAGACGCAACCCTTCCCCTCTTCCATTCCTTCGTAAGTAATCTATTCACGACAGATCGCAAGTCCTCTTGTGAAATAATCTTAAGCTTGCCACAACTGCCTGCAAGATGGGTTTACATCGAAGGGATTTGTGAAAAGAGTGAGGAGGCCGAGATTGATGAGCATAGGCCGCCAATCTATCTTCTTGCGCTACTCGATATTAGCGAGAGAAAAAGAGTTGAACAAGAAAAGGGGGAGTTGCAATCTCAGCTGCTCATGGCCTCCAAACTGGCTTCGGTTGGGGAGTTGGCGGCAGGAATCACCCATGAGATCAACAACCCCTTAGCAATTGCGGTGGGGATGAGTGAAATTCTTCACGATCGACTCTTTGAAAAGAACTACTTGGATGATCAAGCGCAAAGGAGTTTTGGCGCTCTCAATTCGGCCTTAAATCGTATCACCAAGATCATAAACGGGGTAAGGCTTTTTGCCCGAAGCAACTCTGACAGTGTAGATGAGGTGATGGATATTAATGCCATTCTTCGAGAAGTAGTGAGTATTGTAGAGGGTCCCTATAAACAGCATGGAATAAGAATTGAGTTGTATTTAGGAGAAGAGGAACGCTTTTTCTCCCTAGGGAATATTGGCAAACTCCAACAAGTGATCATCAATCTTTTGGTCAACGCTAAAGATGCTTTGGAAAAAAAATCGGACGATCGCCTTATCCGCATTAAAACCTTTAGGCAAAGGGAAGAGATTTGGATTATCATCTTTGATAATGGGATAGGAATTGCGAAGAGCATCCTACCTCGCATCTTTGAGCCCTTTTATACCACCAAAGAGGTGGGAAAGGGTACTGGACTTGGACTCTCCATCTCTCACGGAATTATTAAATCGTTCCAGGGAGTGATTGATGTTAAGAGCTATGAAAATAATGGAACCTCCTTTACCATTAAACTCCCCTTGGCCCCAGCTAAAACCGAGAACGGCCAGGCGGAAGCAACAAGTGAGAGCGTAGAAGTAGAAGAGGATTTGCCACAAAAATTAAACCTTAAAGGTAAAGTTTTAGTGGTGGATGATGAGAAAGAGATTGCACAAATTATTTCACAATACCTGTTTAGCTTTGGATTACAAGTGGTCGTGGCAGAAAATGGGTTAGAAGCGTTAGAAAAGTTCAAAAAGGAACCCTTTGATTGTGTGCTCACCGACATTGTTATGCCCTTCGTTGATGGGGCCTCGTTGATCGAAGAGGTAAAAAAGTTAATCCCAGCAATGAAATGCATTGTGCTTTCAGGAGGCAAGGCCGCGGAGTACTCTCCTCTCATTAGAGAAAAAATTGAGAAATTTGCCGATCACTACCTCATCAAGCCGGCCTCTCGCTACGATATTTATAAGGCACTACAAAGCGCGCTCGGGGGTTTAAGCACGCCAAGCTAGCTTTAAAAATGATCAGTGACAGAGTAGCTGGTCATTATTGGTTAATTCTTGATAGATAAAACAGAGTTCGTCATGGTATGGGGATGATGGATCATTGGCCATCTTGTCTGCCACAACTCTGTTTAAATATTTTATAATGGTGTGGTAGTCAAACTTCACCCCTGGCCCATAGAGTTTATTATAGAGCGGATGAGGAGTCTCCTGCAGAAAAAAGCGATTTTTCTCCCGTAAACGATTAGCATCTCCCTCATTCGCAACCATTTTTTTCATAAATTTTGAAAAGTTGATCAGCACACTAGAGGAGAGATTGTGTGGGCCAATAGCATTTTCAAGAGTAACAGTTTTTTCTAAAAATTTATGAGTGCTGTGATGAAGCTTGCTTGCACCTAAATAGTTTGCATCAAAGAAGTTATAGAGTAAAAGGAGCTTTTTAGGGTCACTTAAAAAGTTATCCCAAAGAATTTGTGCTCGTAATTTGGGGTTTAAAATGGTCTCTCCTGCATTAGCAAAATAGATAATTTGATGGATAATATTAAGAGCATTACAAAAATTTTTTTCTGGTGATTGGGGCGTTGTAAACTTACACTGGTTATTCCAAGGCCCATAGGGGTCGATTTCTCTTAATTTGCCATTGATCGTCTGTTTTAGCGTGGAAGGCATACTCTTTTTATTTTTTTTCCAGAAATCTTGTAGTTTTTTTTGATAGAAGAGACTATCTGTAAAGTTTAAGCTTGTGAGTTCTTTGGGTAACTCTTGTAATAACTGACAGGCCTGCTGAATCAAGGGAGAATTTTTTTGTGACCAGCTTACAAATTGCTGAAAAAAGTGAACATTAGAGGACGGTATTGTTGAACAAGAGTTATTTTTCGCATCCAAGCTATTCTCGCTTGCCTTTTGATCTCCCTCGGTGTCTGTTTTTTGACACCACTTCGTTTCAAAATCGTGAGAGGAAAGTGTATTCTTAACTTTACCACCGGAGCTAACCGCATAAGCAGTGCCCATAAAAAATAAAACAAAACAACCTACATAAAACCTCATCTAACCTTCCCCTTCATCTTATGCCTCTAATTTCATGATAACCGAATAAGACAAAAATTCTAAGCACTTTTTAGTGCAATAGATGCCTGCAAATAGGTAGAGTGGCCATTTGCCCGCTGGCAGAGTTATAGCATCTTGCTCGGAAGTCTGCTGATCTCTCAGTGCTGTAAATCCCTGCTCTGTACGAATAGCATCGGTATTCGTATACAAACTTAATGTTTAACTACTCACCCCCTCTACAAACCACTCTTAATTATTTTACCCTCAACCTTCGCCTCTTTATCAACAACCACTTCAGCATCAGCATATTCAAATATGATATCCCCATGAACTACTGTTTTACCTTTTAAATAGAGATATTGCTTCTTCTTATCTCCATCTTTTCTTATCACTATTTTATGTAACTCAGAATCTTCAAACACACTCTTCTTAGAAACGATCTCTATTGGTGAAGTAAATTTGCAATCATTACAATTAACGGGACCAACAACTGTCAACTCCCCATCAACTTTTAAATCCTTTGCTTCAAATGGCCCCACTACCTTTCCAGTATTTATAGTGGCAGCAGTTATGGCCACCGGACCAATCACATTCAACTTACCTTGAACTTTACAATTGGTATCTATTCAGCATAAATTAAAAAAAAATGAAGCAAGGCCTTGAAATATTTCTGGGCCTCTTGTTTTTTTTATTAGATACTGCTGCCTATGACAGTAGGAAGTATCAATATTGAAGAGACAATCAA
>JADGAN010000003.1:0-25852 GCA_015231955.1 Oligoflexia bacterium
TTATAAGCCCTGGTGAATGTCGGCCTTAACTATAAGGGTCCTAAGGTAGCGCAATTCCTTGTCAGGTAAGTTCTGACGCGTTGAATAGTGTAACGACTGGGCAACTGTCTCGGAGAACAGCTCGGTGAAAATACAGTACCGGTGAAGATGCCGGTTACCTGCAGCTAGACGAAAAGACCCCGGAAGCTTCACTACAACTTGGTATTGACTGCATTTTTTTGATGCGTAGCGTAGAGAGTAGGATTTGAAGTCGTGATTTCGGTTGCGATGGATCCGCCGATGAAACACTCTTCTTTAAAAATATGCATTCTAACCTGTTCGGTAAAAACGAGCGGGAACAGTACTTGGTAGGTAGTTTTGGTGGGGCGCTATCCTTCTAAAAAGTAACGAAGGAGTCTATTAAGGTTGGCTAGGCGCGAATGGAAACCGTGCCGATAGTGCAATAGCATAAGCCAGCTTGACTGCGAGGAGGACATTCCGAGCAGGCGCGAAAGCGGAGTATAGTGAACCGATGGTACGCGTTAGACGCGGCCAGAGATTATCGGACAAAAGCTACTCCGGGGATAACAGGCTAGTTCCGCCTAAGAGTCCATATCGACGGCGGAGTTCGGCACCTTAACATATCGGGGTGCGATATTAGTAATAATATTAGCCGTTTCAATAAAACCAGTTAAGATAGAACTGGATGTTGAAATTAAATAAAATCATGGCTTATAACGGTGGACTCCATATTTTTAATTTAAATATGGACAATACCGTGGGAAGTTTAACCAATTGAAAGAGATCAAATTTTACTGTGTTGGTTATAACCCCGTAGAGACTTGTTCCTAAGAAATTAAATATTTCAAAGGACGGAGTTGTTTTCTGAGAGCCCGCCTGTTAAGGCGAGGTTCGCCAGAGGCGACTAAAACGCCATCTCCTTTAAGATCTTAAAGGAAGAAGATATAGTCCGATCCTGCGAGTAATCGCAGACAAATACGACAGCGATGTCGGCTTATCACATCCCGGGGCTGGAGAAGGTCCCAAGGGTATGGCTGTTCGCCATTTAAAGTGCTACATGAGCTGGGTTCAGACCGTCGCGAGACAGGTTGGTCTCCTATCTGCTGCAGGCGTTGATTCTTGAGGAGAGTTCTCACTAGTACGAGAGGACCGTGAGGAACTGACCTCTGGTGTATCTGCTCTACCGCCAGGTGGAACGCAGAGTAGCTATGTCGGGTACAGATAACCGCTGAAAGCATCTAAGCGGGAAACTGCCTCCAAGATTAGGAATCGTTTAGGCTCGTAATAGACTATTACGTTGATAGGCTTTAGGTGTAAGCACAGTAATGTGTTCAGCCGTGAAGTACTAATCCGCCGATCTTGTTGGGAAATTTGTAAAATCAACTTTTTCTAGTTCCGTTGCGCGGTATTAAAACCGCTTACCTGTTTGTTTCAAGTTTTTTAATTTGAAAGTCTTGTTCCCCGCAGTGCGGGGCGAGTGGTGGTAAAATAAAACCACTTCTTAAAATTAGATTTTTAAAAAATAAAGATGTTAGTTTTGAAAGTCTTGTTCTGGTGATTAATCGCAGGGGTCACACCTCTTCCCATTCCGAACAGAGAAGTTAAGCCCTGTTGAGCCCATGATACCCGATGAGGGAAAAGTAGGTAGTCGCCGGAACAAGGCTTTTAATTTTGGTAACTTTTAAAATATCAATAATTAATTTTGATATTTTAAACAACCAAGCTTCTTGTTATTATTACAATATGGGTTGGAATTTTAGGAAATATTTAGTTTTGGGTTTTTTGTTGTTAGCAATTTTTACAATTGCCTTTTTAATTTTATTTAAATTGTTTTATAAGGCCCCAACTTGTTTTGACGGCATAAAAAATCAAAATGAAACCGGGATTGATTGTGGCGGAAAATGTTTGAAGGTTTGCGAACAAAACGTTTCGCCCGTTGAGGTAAGATGGGCCAGAGCATTTAAAGTAAAGGAGGGTAGATATAGTGTTTTGGCTTTTGCTGAAAATAATAATCTGTTTGTAGGTAAGGCGGACTATATATTTGGTATTTATGATGAGGAAAATATTTTAATAAGAAATTTTGAAGGTACTGCGTTTATACCTTCACGTCGCCCCTTTGCAGTTTTTATGGGGAATATAGATGTTGGCTTTAGAAAACCAGGTAGAGTTATTTTTCAATTTAAGGAGATTAATTGGCAAAAAAACACATCTGGCCTGGATAACATTTCAGTTAAGGAAGTTTCAAGAGAAAAAGATGAAAAAGGCGCTCCGCGTATTTCCGTTCAATTATTTAATGATGATAAAAATAATGTTAATGATCTTATTTCGGTGGCAGTGCTTTATGATTCTCTTGGTGATGCCATAGGTGCATTACGTATCCCAGTAGGTAATATACCGCCTTTTGAGTCTAAAAAGGTCTATTTTTCTTGGCCTTTTCCACTTTCTTCTTCTATAGACAAAATTGATATTTTAAAGTGGGTTGAGCCAAAATTTTAGACAATGTTGAACAGTTTTTTATTGCAATTAAAACAGCCCGTTAAAATTTTTTTAATGATTTTACCTATCTCTATTGCGGGGTTATTCGCTATGAATTCTTTTATTGGCAAAAGCGTTTTTTTTGAGAAACAAATAATCTGGCTTTTAGTATCTTTTTTTATTTTTTTTATTTTTAGTTTTATAGATTGGCGTTTTTTAAGAAGAACTGATGTTGTGGTGACTTTATTCTTTGTGAATTGTTTAGTTTTGATTTTCCTTTTCTCTTTAGGAAAAGTAGTTAATGGTTCAAAAAGTTGGTTTAATTTTGGCGGTTTTTCTTTTCAACCTGCCGATATATCAAAGTTGGTTTTGATTATCATTTTAGCCAAGTATTTTTCTAGAAGACATATTCTTATAAGACATTTTAGGCATATTTTAGTTTCTGGTTTTTACGCTTTCGTTATTTTTTTACTTGTTTTTTTGCAACCAGATTTTGGTTCGGCCATGGTCATTTTCTTTATTTGGCTTGGCATGGTCGTAGTTTCCGGTTTATCTAAAAAACATCTTTTGGCCTTGGTTTCTATGGGCATTTTGATTTTTACACTATTATGGAATTTTTCTTTTGCCGATTACCAAAAAAATAGAATAAAAACTTTTTTAAATCCCATGTCTGATATTAGAGGTGCTGGTTACAATGCTTTCCAATCAGTCGTTGCTATCGGTTCTGGAAATTTGTTAGGTAAGGGTATAGGCTACGGCACACAGTCAAGGTTGAATTTTTTACCTGAATATCAAACAGATTTTATCTTTGCCGCTTTTGCTGAAGAGTGGGGCATGATTGGGTCTATAATTTTATTAATTTTATATTTTTTATTATTGTTGAAAATAATAAAGATGTCTTTCTTAGGCGCTACTAATTTTGAAATATTTTTTGGCTTGGGTACCACCATATATTTTTTGTGTCATATTTTTGTTAATGTTGGAATGAATCTTGGACTTATGCCAATAACAGGAATTACCCTCCCTTTTATGAGTTATGGCGGCTCCCATCTTTTAGCTGAATTTTCTGCTTTAGGTATTCTTGTCGGTATGTCTAAGTATTCGAGACCTGTTTATAGAGATGTTTCTAAGAATGAAGTCGTGGGACTTTAATTAGTATAGAGTGCAAAAATTTTTTCCACCATATTTTTTATAGAAAATTCTTTTTTTACTTTTTCTTCTATAGCTCCCCCGAGTTTTCTTATTATTTCCGGGTTTTGAATTAAATGTCTTATAGCGTAGGCAATTTCTTTTGATTCTCCTGGCTTTATCAATATGCCAGTCTCCATATCTTTTATTATCTCTTTTGCGTCACCGACATCGGTTGCGATAACTGGCAATCCAGCGAAACCTGCTTCAAGGATGGTGTAAGGAAAGCCTTCTTTTATTGACGGTAACATAAAAATATCAAAAGCCTTTAGGTATTTAGAGGCTTCTGATTTTTGTCCGATAAGGAAAATATTGTTTTCTAGATTTTCCGTTTCAATTATTTTTTGAAGCTTTTCTTTATCATCTCCGCTACCAATGATTAACCAAATGAATTTTTGTAGTTCATCCTTGTTTGTCTTTTTGATTTCAGCAATTGCTCTTATCCCATATTCTAAACCTTTATTTTTGTGTAATTCGGCAACAGTTCCGATCCATACACAATTTTCAAAATGGTGGGGCAGTAGAGTTTTTCTGGCGTATTCTTTTTCCAACAATTCTATATTTCCTATACCATTTCTAATTACTATTTTTTTGTCTTTAGAGATTAATTTGGGCGTTTTATGTAGGTCGTCATTTGAAACCAATATTATTTTATTTACCAATAGGGCTGTTATAAGTGAAAACAAATATATTATTTGCGTTTCAAGCCATTTTCGTTTTTCTTTAAAAGCCCAACCATGGACTGTAGCTATAATTTTTTTAACTCCCATTATTTTTCCAGCCAACGATCCTATACCAAGAGCTTTACTACTATGGAGGTGCATTATTTCTGGTTTTGTGTTTTTTATTATTTTTATTATTTCAAAAAAAGCACCAATCTCTTTTATGATTGAAATATCCCTTTGAAAATTTTTAATCTCAAAGTTTGTGACACCTATCTCATCAAGTTTTTGTTTAAGAGGACCATTTCCTCCCAAAGCCACGATTACTTCAAATTGTTCTTTTGCTTCGCTTGCTAGGTCAAAGACGTGTTTTTGAGCACCTCCCCAGTTTGATTTTGTAATAATATACAAAATTTTTTGTTTTTTTAGTGAAACCGTCATATTTATATGTTAATTTAAATATATCATGATAAAGCATAGAAATTCCAATACTCTGGATTTTTTTCCATTTTGTGGTAATATTTTTGTGAATTTATGGGCATTTTAAACAGAAAGGAACCACTAGTGCTTTTTTTGGGCGATATCATTTTATTTGCAGGAGCTCTTTGGTTGTCTCTTTTAATTAGATATAGCGAGTTGCCAGAAAAAATATTTTTCGCTAACTATCTTTTTAAGTTCATCCCAATATTTTTCTTTTGGTTTTTAGTTTTTTTTGTAGCTGGATTGTATGAAAGACACACTCTTACCTTTAGGAAGAGACTGCCTGGACTTATACTTAAAACTCAGATAATCAACAGTCTTTTAGCTTCTTTATTTTTTTATTTTTTACCTAATCCTGACATAACGCCCAAGACCATACTTTTGGTGCAACTTTTTGTTTCTTTTATTGTAATTTTAGCCTGGAGAATTTATGGATATTCTTTATTTGGACCTAATAAAAAACAGGATGCGATATTAATTGGGCAAGGGGAAGAGATGAACGATCTATTTAAAGAAATCAATAACAATAATCTTTACGGTATAAAATTTGTTCAGACTATAGATGTTTCTTCTTTTAACGGATCGTTTTCTAAAGAAAGTTTGTTAAACATCTTGAAAGACAATGATGTAAGTATTGTGGTGGTTGATGTTTCAAATCCAAAAATTTCTGTGATATTACCTCATTTATATAGCCTGATTTTTTCTAAGATAAAATTTATTGAGTTGCATAAACTTTATGAAGAAATTTTTGGAAAAATTCCGCTATCTTTGGTTAATGAAGGGTGGTTCATTGAGAATGTTTCTAATACAACACCCAGAGTTGGTTATGAATTTGTAAAAAGAGTGATGGATGTCGTTTTTTCTTTCTTGTTATTTGTTTTGTCTATTCCTTTTTACCCTTTAATTTTTTTACTTATTAAACTAGATGATGGTGGAAATATTTTTATAGTTCAAAATAGAATAGGAAAGGATGATAAAATAATAAAAATTGTTAAATTTAGGACAATGAATAGAAACGATGATGGCTTTTATGATAAAAATAATCCAAATAAAGTAACTAGAATCGGTAATTTTTTAAGAAAAACCCATCTAGATGAAATCCCGCAATTTTGGGGTGTTTTGGTAGGTGATTTATCTTTAGTCGGTCCACGTTCTGAGTTACCGGAGTTAGTTAGATTATATAGTCTCAAAGTGCCATTTTATAACGTTAGACATCTGGTAAAACCTGGCCTGTCTGGTTGGGCTCAAATTTATCACGAAAATCATCCTCATCATGAAGCTGATGAAAAAGAAACAAAAACAAAATTATCCTATGATTTGTTTTATATAAAGAATCGTTCCTTAGCTATCGATTTGGCGGTAGTTTTGAAGACCATCAATGTTTTGTTTAGAGGTGTATAAAAATAAATTATCAATAAGTTATCATTAAATTAAAAATGAAAAATAAGAAAGAAAAAGTAATAGTTACAGGAGGAGCTGGTTTTATCGGGAGTCATATAGGTGATGCTCTGATTAAAGAAGGTTATGAAGTTCACGTTATAGATAATCTTTCAAATGGTAAAGAGGAAAATGTAAATAAGAAAGCAATTTTTCATAAAGTTGACATTTGCAAGATTGAGGAGATTAAACCTATTTTTGTTGGGGCAAAGTATGTTTTTCATGAAGCGGCTTTACCGAGAGTTCAGTTTTCTATAGAAAAACCTATTGAATCCAATGAGGCCAATGTAACTGGTACATTGAATGTTTTGTTTTGTGCTAAGGAGGCTGGGGTTAAAAGGGTTGTATATGCAGCATCGAGCTCAGCTTATGGAGACCAAAAAAAAATGCCTCTAGTGGAGACAATGACAGGAAATCCAAAAAGTCCTTATGGACTTCAAAAATATATTGGTGAAATGTATTTGAGATTATTCCATCAAATTTACGGTTTAGAAACAGTTTCTTTAAGATATTTTAATGTTTATGGTCCAAGACAAAATCCAGATGGAGCTTATGCTCTTGTTATTGGGAAATTCTTAAAACAATTAAAAACTGGAGGTGTAATGACAATTACTGGCGATGGAACTCAGACTAGAGATTTTACCAATATTTATGACGTTGTTAATGCAAATTTATTAGCGATGAAAAGCTCAAAGGTGGGCAAAGGGGAAGTTATAAATATCGGGGCAGGTAATAATCATTCTATTAATGCTGTTGCCAAAATGATTGGTGGGGAAGTTGAGCATATTGCACCTCGTCTTGAACCTCATGATACTCTTGCTTCAAATAAATTAGCTTTTAAACTTTTGGGTTGGAAACCGAAAGTGAAATTGGCTGACGGGATTAATGAATTGAAAAAGATTTGGGGGATAAAGTAATTAATTTTTTGGGGACTTGCTCTAAGATTTAATACCATTTATACTCTGCCCCATATGTGGAAAAAAAGAATTTCAGCTCTAATATTGGTGGCCGTGGCTGTTTTAGTTGGTAATTTTGTCTACAAGACAGAACAACCGATTATTGTTCCTGGTCCTACAGCAACATCCACCCCTACAATTACAAGTTCTAAGTATTTATTTAAATTAGGTCTAGATTTAAAAGGAGGCACTCATTTAGTCTACGAAGCCGATACAACTAAGGTTGAGAACGTTAGTGATGCAATGTCCGCCCTTCGTGATGTTATCGAGAGACGTGTTAATTTGTTTGGAGTTTCAGAGCCAATAGTTCAAATTGAAGAGGGCGGCGTTTTGGGTGTTGGTTCTTCACACAGGTTGGTAGTGGAACTTCCTGGAGTTACAGATGTTAATGAAGCGGTAAAACAAATTGGTCAGACTCCCACTTTAGATTTTCGTTTGGTTAAGGAATTTCCAGGTTTAACTGAAGAAGAGATTGGTCAAAAGACAATAGGGGAAGTTTTTATTCCAACTGGTCTTGATGGTAGATATTTAAAAACCTCTCAAGTTGATTTTGATCCAACAACTGGTAAGCCTGTTGTGATATTGAATTTTAATAGTGAAGGTTCTGATTTGTTTGCAAAGATTACAAGAGAAAATATTAATAAAGTTTTGGCCATTTTCTTAGATGGTATGCCAATTTCTACTCCCGTGATAAGAGATGAAATTACTGGAGGCAAGGCAACTATTAGTGGTAATTTTGATATTAAAGAGGCAAAACTTTTAGTTAGAAATCTAAACTACGGGGCTCTTCCTGTTCCAATAACTTTGGTTTCTACTCAGACAATAGGAGCAACTTTAGGAGAAGAAGCAACTTCAGCAGGTGTTAAAGCTGGGGCAGTATCATTTTTGATTATTGGTTTATTTTTGATTCTTTGGTATAGATTACCTGGTTTTTTGGCCACGATTGCTCTTGCTATATATGTAGTTATCAACTTAGCTTTGTTTAAGTTAATTCCTGTCACTTTAACCGCTACAGGTATTGCCGGCTTTATTTTATCTCTTGGAATGGCTGTTGACGCCAATATTTTGATTTTTGAAAGAATGAAAGAAGAATTAAAGAAAGGTAAGGGATTGGGTGAGGCAGTAAAAGAAGGATTTGATAGAGCATGGTTATCAATTAGAGACAGCAACCTTTCAAGTATTATTACCGCTATCATATTGTATATGTTTGCTTCTACTAACGTTATAAGAGGTTTTGCTTTGGTCTTCGGTATCGGTGTTTTAGCAAGCATGTTTACAGCCCTTACCGCTTCAAGGACATTACTTTATGCCATGAGATTTAAAGAAGAGAGCAGGTTATCAAAATTCTTGTTTAGTTGTGGAATTAAATAAATAAAAAATAAAAATATTATGTGGATTGTAAATAATAGAAAAATATTTTATTGGATTTCAGGTTTGATTATACTGGTTTCTTTAGCGTCTATTTCTTTATGGGGTTTGAAGGGTGGAATTGATTTTAAAGGAGGGTCACTTTTGGAAGTTTATTACAATACCAACAATGTGTCTGATAATTTCTCTTTACCTTCTTCTAAAGAAATAAAAGAAAAATTGGAGACTTTAAATTTGGGAGAAGTTTCTGTAAGAACCAGCGGTGAATCAGACTACATAATAAGAACCATATCTCTTTCTGAAGAACAGAAAAATTTAGTTCTGGCTAAAATTGTTATCAGTGATGAAGGAAAGAGCTTTAATCCGATTGAAAAGAGGTTTACTTCCGTCGGACCACTTTTAGGTAAAGAGGCACTTTATAAATCTTTATGGTCTATTATTCTAGTTTTACTTTGTATTGTTATCTTTATTGCTTATGCCTTCAGAAATGTTTCCAAACCAATTTCTTCTTGGAAATATGGTTTATTGGCCGTTGTGGCTTTAGCTCATGACGTTATCATCCCAACTGGATTTTTCTCAATAATGGGGCATTTTAAGGGTTTTGAAGTTGACACTTTGTTTGTGACAGCACTTCTTGTGGTTTTGGGTTTTTCAGTTCACGATACAATTGTTGTTTTTGATAGAGTCAGAGAGAATTTGAAATTAAGTTGGCCTAAGAAAAATTTTGAGACAATTATTGGAGAGAGCGTAAATCAAACATTTGTTAGATCAATAAATACTTCTTTGACCACTCTGTTGGCTGTCGTTGTTTTGTATTTTATTGGTCCAGAAGCAACAAAAACTTTTTCTTTGGTTTTGATAATCGGTATATTTTTTGGAACTTATTCTTCAATCTTTTTGGCCTCAAATATGTTGGTTACGTTTGAAAAGTGGATTGCAAAAAGGAGATGAGAGTATAAAATGTTCTTATGAAGAAAAAGCCAGTTACAATTGAAGATTTGGCTGTTATGACTCAAAATGGTTTTAATGATGTCAGTAATCGGTTTAATGATGTAAATAACAACATTGCTGAATTTAAGTCAGAGGTCAATGGTAGGTTTGAACGAATCGAAAATTTATTGCTTCGCGCTCATGATAATCGTATTGAAAAAATTGAAGATGATATTAGGGTTTTGAAAACCACTTTGAAGTTGAGATAAAAATGAAAATTAAATTGACCAAAGGGCACGCTGTGGCGCTGAACGATGTGGCCGCACTTCAGCGGAAACTCGGAGAGTCGTTGACCTCGGAGTTCCTTGAGTTTGTTGCGGAAAATGACGGCGCAGAACCCGAAATCAACATCTTCAAGATTGGGACAACCAACGAGTCTGGGGTTAGTGGTTTTATTCCGGTCAAAGAGATCGCCAGTGAGATGCCGCGAATTGAAAACCTCCCCGGCAGGTCGTATCCGGTTGCGTGGGTAGAAGGCGGCAACTATGTCTTTATCAACCAAGCAGTTGGTGGAGCGGTATTTTTTTGGGATCATGAACAGCCTGACCGCGTTGTCAGGCTGGCGGACAACTTTCGCTCGTTCCTCAATTCGCTTGAACCGTTCGACGTTACCTCGATCAGATTACAACCAGGCCAAGTCAAGAAAGCTTGGATTGACCGCGATTTTTTCAAAGGGTTTTAAATTCACAACTGCCACAGTTCTACCAAATGTAAGAGCAAATCTGATTAACCAATAGAGAACCGATGATGCAATATGAACTCCAACTTTCATAAACGCGTCTCATCATTGAAGATGATATCCGAGTTTTGAAAATAACTTTGAAGTTGAGATAAAAATATATTCTGTTCATGCCTTATTTCTAACGGGATTGACAGAAAAATAATTAGCGTTAATCTATAAACATGATTCATACGGGCAAAAATTTAGGACTACTTCTAGGTCTAGGACTACCAACAAAAGGTGGAGATTTTGCCCATATATACTTTGAACCAAATCCTGACAAGAAACCAGTACCGACACAGTAAAAAATAAACAAAGCAAATATAGGCCAGCTCTTCACCTCGAAGACTGGCCTTTTGCTTATACCCTAGGCAGGCAAGGGTGTTAAAGGAAATAGAGGGTGACGGTTCTTTTGGAGGCAGGCAATATGTTTCAAGATACGTTCATTGTTTTGTTGGCGAAACTCAATCTTCGCCTCGACCGTATCACTTTCAACAACACATCCGCTGAAGTTGTTGTTGGAGTGATTGATCAAGGGGGATCTCGTTTTGTTGGTAGGGTAGGTAAGAATGGTGACCCCTTCAAGGCTTTGCAGGAAGCTTTTGAGCAGGCACTCACCGAGTTTGACCCTACTTGGAGAAACGTCTAGTAAGAAATAAGATACGGGAGAGTTCGATTTACCGGTTCCATCTGGGGCCGGTTTTTTAATGTTTGGTTACAAATATCGTGTGTGCCAGTTTCGTCCCTCGCTTCAAGCTTCAAGTTCCACGTTTTACGATTGAGGTTTGACCCCGTTAGAAACCACGGACACTTAAGCTAAAATAAGAAACTATTTTAAAATCATTCATTGTTCAACACTATATAGAAACTTGGATATTCTGTCCGTGTCCTGCTTCTAACGGGGTTTGACAACTAAAATCATAAGTATAAAATGGAAAAATGATACACAATTCAGCCATAATTAATATTATTGCAATTATTATTACCTCAAAAGATGGAGGGCTGATTCGTGTTTACTCAAATAAATAAATTAAGCAAACACAAACGAGCCCTTCATCAAGAAGGGCTCGTTTGTTCTTTGGCAATCAGGCAAAAAGGAGATCAAAATGAACGCCGAGTGTAATGGTTGGTGTGCGACGATATACGCTGACTCCCCTGAGGATGTTGTTTTGCTCAGGGCTTTGGCAGATAGTGCAAAAGGGAAAAAGGTCAGCTTTGGCAGTGTCGGAATTTATCCTCCACCCCCAAGGGAAGACGGTACCCAAGTGGATGAGACTGGTTTGATTCGTTACGTTTGTTTCCCTGGCAAGACGTGGGACGGAATTAGGGAATTTGTTTTGGAGAGTGGGATACCTTCTTTGGTGCCAGTGATTATCGAACCTGGATCTGAGTTGGAATCGGACAATCCATTCAATTGCGGTGATACGGGTGCGGTTATTAAGAGGGCATCAAGAACTGCTCGCAAGCATCGTTTGGCTCCTGTTTCTGTTTGATAGTTTTTGGATTTTGGCCTCGTTTTCGGACGAGGCTTTTTAATGTTTGTCCAAATCTTTCTTCTGTTAAGAAAGAAAGTTTGGTTACAAACATTAATCCTGAGACATTCTTATGTCGAATGGATAGTGAATCTACTACTGGGTTGACTCTAGGCTACTAAATCTGATAGAATCCCCATACCGCATTTTGCGCGCTTTTTCTTTTGCCTTATCCGATGGCTAGGTCGCTTGTTCGGCTAATGGCATGAAAAGCTTTTAAAAGTTAATTCGCAGTTTTTCAAATTAGGCACAAGTTCTCGCGCGTCTAATTTGGATAATTGTCAAAGAACAAATGGCAGAATTTAATAGAACAAAACCTCACGTTAACGTCGGTACTATTGGACACGTTGACCACGGTAAGACCACTCTTACAGCTTCTATTTTGGAAGTTCAAGCAAGAGATGGTTTAGCTAAGACAAAGTCTTATGCTGATATTGCTAAAGGTGGAACAGTTAGAGATGATTCAAAGATTGTTACTATCTCTTTAGCTCACGTTGAATATGAGTCTCCAACGAGACACTATGCTCACATAGATGCTCCTGGACACGCAGATTATATTAAGAACATGATCACTGGCGCTGCTCAAATGGACGGTGCTATTTTGGTTGTTTCAGCAACTGACGGTGTTCTGCCCCAAACAAGAGCGAACATTCTTCTTGCAAGCCAAGTTGGTGTTCCTGCAATGGTGGTTTATTTAAATAAGATTGATCAAGTTGACGACGAAGAGCTTGTCGAATTGGTGGAGATGGAGCTAAGAGAATTACTTAGCTCATACGACTTTCCCGGCGATGAGATTCCTATTGTTAGAGGCTCCGCATTAGCTGCAATGGAAAGCAAAGATTTAAAAACAGGAAAAGAGTCAATCCTTAAGTTAATGGAAGAAGTTGATCGTTATATTCCTACTCCAGTAAGAGAGATTGATAAGGATTTCTTGATGCCAGTGGAGGATGTGTTCTCTATTTCAGGAAGAGGAACAGTTGTGACTGGCAGGGTAGAAAGAGGAATTGTTAAGGTTGGTGAGGAAGTTGAAATCATTGGAATTAGAGATAAGCAAAAGACAACAGTTACTGGTGTGGAGATGTTTAGGAAGTTGCTAGATGAAGGACGCGCCGGGGATAATGTTGGTTTGCTATTGAGGGGTGTCAAAAGAGAGGAGATTGAGAGAGGCCAATGTGTTATAAAGCCAGGCAGTGTAACTCCTCATGCGAAATTTAACTCAGAAGTTTATATCCTTACGAAGGAAGAGGGTGGACGGCATACTCCAATCTTCAAAGGTTATAGACCACAGTTTTACTTCAGGACAACAGACGTGACCGGTGCTGTGGAATTGAAAGCCGGCGTAGAGATGATTATGCCTGGAGACAACACAAGCTTCGCTGTGCAGTTGATTGCTCCTGTTGCAATGGAGAAAGGACTCCGCTTCGCTATTAGAGAAGGTGGAAAAACAATTGGTGCTGGTACTGTAAGTGAGATTTTAGACTGATATCTCATGTGGTAATAGTGCTACAAACGAATTTAATTTTTGGAAAGTGCTTATGAAGAACAATAGACTGCGTATAAAGTTAAGAGCTTATGATCATAAAATTCTTGATAGCTCGATTAGAGAGATCGTTCAAACCGCTAAAGGGACTGGAGCGAAGGTTGTAGGGCCGATTCCTATGCCGACAGAGATTAATCGTTTTACGGTTTTGCGCTCTCCTCACGTAGATAAAAAATCGAGAGAGCAGTTTGAAATGAGGACTCATAAGCGTTTGGTTGATATTGTAGATCCAACTCAGCAAACCATTGACAGCTTAATGAAATTAGACTTGTCGACTGGTGTTGATGTGGAAATTAAGTATTAAAAAGTAATGCCATTGACGCTGCAGTCTTTCTAAGATGTGGATGCGTATGGCTTAGAATCGGAGGATAGATGTCTCAGGTAGCTGAAAACAGTAGCTTTGTAACGCCAATTTTTTGGGGTGTGAAGAGCGGAATGACGAGAATCTTTGACGCAAGCGGGAACCATGTTCCTGTGACAGTAATAAAATTAATTCCTAACTATGTTTCACAAATTAAAACTCTTGAAAAAGATGGGTACAATGCTTACCAAGTGGCATATATGCAAAAGAGAGAAGTCTTGGTAAAAAAACCTACGAAAGGTCACTTGGCGAAAGCAAATATTTTAGATAAGTGTTTATCGCGCTTTTCTGAAATTAGGATTGATAGTGATGCTGACGTTAGTTTACTAGGGAAAGATTTATCACTATCAAAATTTGCACCAGAGACCTTAGTAGATGTAACATCCCTTTCAAAAGGCAAGGGCTTTCAAGGGGTAATGAAACGATACCATTTTAGCGGTGGTCCAGCTTCTCATGGTTCTCATTTTCACAGGCATCCAGGCGCAATTGGAAACAGGGCAACGCCAGCTCGTGTTTTTAAAGAAAAGAAAATGCCTGGTCATATGGGAAATAAAAAGGTAACAATTCAAAACCAAACCATAGTTTCTATTAATCTTGAAAAGGGATATGCTTTGATAAAAGGTGTTGTTCCTGGTCACAAAAATTCGGTGGTGAAGGTTTCGTTGGCCGTAAAAAATAGTTAGATCAAGATTGATGGAAAATGATTTCGCCTACTAGTTTAAGTAGGTGTGGTGTGTGTATCAAGGGGCTATTTGTAATGACTGAAGTACAACTTTATAATAATAAGTTCGAGGCAATTGGGAAAATCAGCGCAACGATTGATTTATCCGTGGAGAGCATCAATGAGCCTGTTGTTCATCAAGTAGTCAAGTCTCTTTTGGCAAACAGGAGACAAGGCAATGCTTGTAATAAAAATAAAGCACTAGTTCGTGGTGGTGGTGCTAAGCCATTTAAGCAAAAGGGAACAGGACGAGCGAGACAAGGATCCAGTCGTTCTCCTCTGCAGGTTGGTGGTGGGAGTGCTTTTGGACCTCTGCCGAGATCATACGCTCAGAAAATTAATAAGAAGATGATGGTTAGGGCCATTCAATCAGTTGTTGCAGACAAGCTTCAAGCTGGGAAATTATTTGTTATAGAAAAGCTAGACGGTATGAGCAAAAGCAAAGAAGTTTTTGCTTTTCTATCAGGTAGAAAGCTTGATGATAGTTTGTTGATAGTAGGGGATCAAAATTCACCACTTTTGATGAGTGCAAGAAATTTGGAAAGGGCAGGTGCTTATCCTGTCGCAGGGTTCAGTGTTTATGAAGCTGTGAAACATGAGAACTTAGTTATTGAAAAGCAAGCTTTTGATTTGTTATTAGAAAGAGTGAACAAGACACTTAGTCGTTAAATGTGATCTACGTAAAACGTGCTTTAATATTTTAGGTGTACTTCTATGATAAGAATTGAAGATGTATTAGTGAAGCCATTGTTGACAGAAAAACTTTCTGTTTGTGCTGAGAGAGATAATAGATTTGGTTTTCAAGTTTTGCTGAAAGCAAATAAAAATCAAATTAAAAAAGCTGTAGAAAAGTTGTTTGACGTTAAAGTCATCAATGTGAAGACAGTAATTCTTCCTGGCAGAGCCAAGAGAGTAAAACGAAGTGTTTTTAAAACACCGTCGATAAAAAAGGCTTATGTTCGAGTGAAAGATGGTCAAAAGATTGAGCTTTTTAAGGGTATATAATAATTAAGTTGCAGGGATCATTATGGGCATAAAAAGATTCAAACCTACAACGCCTTGCCTGAGGCATACGGCGCTAGTAAATAGTTCTGAGCTATCAAAGGTTGCTCCATGTAAGCAATTATTGAGTTCATTGAAGTCAACTGCCGGTAGAAGTAATAGCGGTAGGATCACCACAAGGCATAAAGGTGGTGGTGCAAAGAAAAAATATAGGATTATTGATTTTAAGCGCGATAAAGTGAATATTGAAGCGACTGTAAAATCAATCGAGTACGATCCGAACCGTAGCTGTCATATCGCACTTATCGTATATAAAGATGGTGTGAAAAACTATATTATTGCACCGGTTGGATTAAAAGAGAAGGATACTGTTATCTCTTCGGACTCTGCTGATATCACTATCGGGAATTCCAAGTTACTCCAAGATATACCTATTGGGACATTGGTTCATAACGTTGAACTTCAGCCAGGAGGTGGTGGAAGACTTGCCAGATCTGCAGGGTCGTATGCTCAATTGATGGCCAAAGATGGGATGGATGCTTTGATTAGGATGCCTTCAGGAGAGCTAAGGAAAGTGCCTTCGAAGTGTAGAGCTACAATTGGCCAAGTTGGTAATGTTGATTATGAGCAAATCAGTCTTGGAAAAGCAGGAAGAAGTAGACATCTAGGAAAAAGACCTGCTGTTAGAGGTGTAGCGATGAACCCAATTGATCACCCGCATGGTGGTGGAGAGGGAAGGACATCTGGTGGTAGGCATCCTGTTACCCCATGGGGGCTTCCAACGAGAGGCTATAAAACTAGACATAATAAACGAACGGATAGAAGCATTGTAAAGCGAAGAAAGTGATTTTGCAGTAGATGACTGATGCTATAAATTGGAGATAATAAGAATGGCAAGATCGATTAGTAAGGGTCCATTTGTTGATGATCACCTGATCAAAAAGATTGATAAAAGCAGAGGAGAGAAATCAAAGGGTGGCGTGGTTATAAAAACGTGGTCAAGGCGTTCAACCATTACACCAGAGTTTATTGGATTAACCTTTGCAGTTCATAATGGCAAAAAATTTATTCCAGTTTATGTGACTGACAATATGGTTGGGCATAAGCTAGGAGAGTTTGCCGCTACAAGAACTTTCCATGGTCACTCCGGCGATAAGAAAGCAAAATCTGGTGGTGGCGGTGGTGCAACTCAAGGTTGATTTGTGATTTGAGTGACTTATTTATTCTTAAAATATTAGAATGGGTACGATTATGACAGTGATGGTGAAAAATAATAATGTCTTGGTAGGTGCAAGGAAAGTTAGGCTTGTCTGTGATCTAATTCGCGGAAAACCTGTTGGAGAGGCATTAAAGATACTAAGATTTAGTGATAAAAAGTCGATAGCAATTGTGATTACGAAACTGATGAATAGTGGTATAGCAATAGCTACTGAATCTGGTAAATATGATCTCGATAATTTGGTTGTTAATACGATCAAAGTTGACGAAGGCCCCACAATGAAAAGAATTCAAGCAAGGGCTCAAGGCAGGGCATATAGGATTAGGTTTAGAACTAGCAAAGTATCGTTGGCGCTTGCAGAGAAGTGATAAATGATATCTCTTTAATAATGCGAATTAAAGAAAGAGGAAAAAAAGGATACAGATAATGGGACAAAAAGTTCATCCATTTGGGTTCAGGCTCGGATATATTAGAACATGGCACTCTAACTGGTATGTTAAAGATGATTATGCTAATACGCTTCAAGAAGATTTGATGATCAGAAAGTATGTTAACAAAGAGCTAAAGGCTGCTTCGGTTGCATATACTGAGATCACAAGAACCTCTGATCAGGTGAAAGTGACTGTCTTTACTGCAAAACCAGGTGTTGCAATTGGAAAGAAAGGCATTGGCATCGATAAGATAAGGAAAGACCTTAAAGCGATCACAAAAGGCGTTATTTTCTTCAACATCGCTGAGGTTAAAAGACCTGATGCTAATGCTAAGCTCATTGCTGAAAATATTGCGGCTCAATTGGAAAAACGTGTTTCATTTAGAAGGGCCATGAAGAAAGTGATGCAATCTGCATTTAGAGCTGGTGTCAGAGGCATTAAAGTGAAGTGTTCTGGTCGCTTGGGTGGAGCTGAAATGGCGCGTACAGAAGGTTATGCTGAGAGAAAAATCCCTCTGCATACATTGCGTGCAGACATAGATTATGATACAGCCGAAGCAAACACTACATATGGAATTATTGGTGTGAAGGTTTGGGTTTATAAGGGTGACATTTATAAATAGAGATATCATTTGGCTGATAGGCGGAGTTATAAACTAAGATAAAGGTTTCATGAGGAATTAAATATGCTAAGTCCGAAAAAAGTAAAATGGAGAAAGCAACAGAAAGGAAGGATGAGAGGAAAAGCTTTTCGAGGTAGTAGTATTACTTATGGAGAGTTTGCACTTCAGGCAACTTCATGCGGTTTCATTAGCAATAAGCAAATTGAAGCAGCTCGTGTTGCTATTAGTAGAAGAACTAAGAAAGGTGGGGAAGTCTGGGTTAAAGTTTTTCCAGATAAACCCCTCACTAAGAAGCCTGCCGAAGTGAGAATGGGAAATGGTAAAGGAGCGCCTGAGTCATGGGTTGCTGTTGTTAAGCCTGGGAGGATTTTATTTGAGGTCTCTGGGTTGGATAGAGCAACTTCACTCGAAGCGTTGAAAGTGGCTGGGTATAAGTTGGCGGTTAAGACAAAAATTGTTTCAAAAGAGGCTCAAGCAGCTGCTTGAGTTCGAGATAAAGAATAAAATAGGATTTGGTGTATGATGAGCATGGCTGATATTCAAAAAATGGATTTGGCAGGGATAGATGTAAAAGTTAGCGAATTAAGAAGAGAACTTTTTAATCTAAGAATCAAGAAGAAGACGACTGGAATTGATAAGCCCCATACGATTGTCAACATAAGAAAAGGCATCGCAAGGTTGCTTACTGTTAGAACAATGAAATTAGAGGAAATGAAGTAATGAGCATGGATATAAAACCACAAGAGCGTAAGTTTAAGAGAACACTGACTGGTGAAGTTGTTAGTGATAAATGCAAAAATACTTTGGTTGTGAAAGTTGTTCGGCGCTTTAGGCACGCTAAGTATAATAAATTTGTGCATGCTTCTAAGAAATATTATGTGCACACGGAAGTTGACGGAGTCGCAAGAATTGGCGATAAGGTATCAATCATTGAATCGAGACCACATTCACGGCTGAAACGCTGGGAACTTTTAAGCGAGAAAGGAAGCGATCAATAGTTGTATCGTGGGTTTTGATTGGTTAGGTTGAAATTGGTTTATTCCAAAGAGGATTTTGTATGATACAGATGCAAACAAGATTAGAAGTAGCAGATAACTCTGGAGCAAAAAAAGCTAAGTGTATTAAAGTATTAGGCGGAAGTGGAAGAGTGTCAGCTGGTGTTGGTGATGTGGTGATTGTGGCCGTGCAAGAGGCTTTACCAAGCTCTAAGATAAAGAAAGGTGAAGTAAAAAGAGCTGTAGTCGTAAGAACTAAGTCGCCGATAAGAAGAGATGACGGAACATATATACAGTTTGATGATAATAGTGTTGTGTTGTTGGCCCAAGGTGATGAGCCTGTGGCAACAAGAATTTTTGGGCCGGTTGCCAGAGAGTTAAGAGGAAAGAACTTCATGAAAATATGCTCATTGGCACCTGAGGTTCTGTAATAAAGAGAAGAGAGAGGAATCTATGCAAAAGCTAAAGGTCAACGACGAAGTAGTAGTTATTGCTGGCAAAGATAGAGGCAAGAAGGGCAAGATCAAAACAATCTATGCAAAGCAGTCAAGGATTGTTGTCGAAAATGTGAATATTGTTAAGAAGAATATCAAGCCAACGAAGGAAAATCCTAATGGTGGTGTCATCACGAAGGAGAATCCAGTGCACAGAAGCAATATTGCCTTGGTCGATCCTAAAAATGGCAAGGCAACAAAGGTGAAAATTTCTGTTACTAACGGAAAAGCAATAAGGATCGCTAAAAGTAGTGGCGTAGAGATAGGCAAGTAAGGCTTTATTATAATGGAAAGGTAGTTTTATGAGCAGCAGCGTTCGGTTGAAAAATAGTTATAAAACAGAGATTGTTTCTCTGATGATGAAGAAATTTAATTTTAACAACATTAACGAAGTCCCTAAGATTACAAAGATCACAATCAACTGTGTGAATCGTGAAACCATACAAAATGGTAAAATGGTAGAGAGTATTGTTAGTGATTTAACTTTGATTTCAGGTCAAAAACCAGTGGTTGCAAGAGCTAAGAAATCGATAGCGTCTTTTAAGTTGCGTAAGGGACAAGCAATTGGAGCATATGTCACTCTACGGGGTGATAGAATGTATGAATTCTTAGATCGATTGGTATCACTTTCCTTACCTCGAGTAAGAGATTTTAGAGGGGTACCTGCTAAAGCATTTGATGGAAGAGGGAACTATACTCTTGGTATAAAAGAGCAGATTATCTTTCCTGAGATCAATTATGATAAAATTGATAAGATAAGAGGAATTGGAATTTGCATTTCTACAACTGCAAAAAATAATGAGGAAGGTAGAGAATTATTAAGATGTTTTGGTGTCCCTTTCAGAGACTAAAATTAAAATATATTTAAAGGATTGTTTTGTATGGCAAGGTTGGCAAAAATAATTGCAAGTAAGAGAAAACCTAAATTCGCAATTAGACATAGAAATCGATGTGAACTTTGTGGAAGAGCACGCGGGTATCTTAGCTATTTCAAATTGTGTAGAATATGTTTTAGAACATTGGCCCTTAAGGGAATGATTCCTGGGGTAACGAAGGCTAGTTGGTAGTATTTTATAGAGAGAGAGTTTTAATATGATGACAGATCCAATCGCTGATTTTTTGACCAGAGTAAGAAACGCAATTTCATCAGGGCAAACGAAAGTTGTAATACCAGGAAGCCGAGTGAAGGCTGGTATTTGTAAAGTTCTTAAGGATGAAGGGTATATTAAGTCCTTTAAAATTCTTGTTAAAGAAAGTAATAAGATCTTTATTAGTGTTCAGCTTAAGGAAAATGCAGTAGCAGGGATAGCTAGAGTTTCAAAGCCAGGATTAAGAATTTATAAGAGCTATAGAGAGATACCGAGAATTTCGAGCGGACTTGGGATTTCTATCTTATCAACCTCCAGCGGAATTGTTTCTTCGCGTGAAGCAAAGTTTAAGAAAATCGGTGGAGAAATTTTGTGTAACATCTGGTAGAAGAAGGTGATATATGTCGAGAATTGGAAAGCAAACTATACAGATTGCAGATAAAGTTACGGTGCAAGTGATTGAAAACCGTATAAGCGTCAAAGGGCCAAAGGGTGAACTCCATAGGGAGATTGATCCTTTGCTAAGGATCAAGTCAACACCTAAAGAGCTGAACATTGAAGTCAGTGAATCTGTTGATCAAAAAGAAAAGAGAAACGTAGCTTCCCTGTGGGGTTTAACTAGAACACTTGTAAGCAATATGATTAGTGGTGTTTCTGTTGGATTTAGTAAAAGCTTGGATTTTACTGGTGTTGGATACAAAGCTGCTGTGTCAGGTGATGTGCTTAGCTTGAGTTTGGGGTTTTCTCATCCTGTTGAATACAAAGTTCCGAAAGGGATAAGCATAACTGTAAAGGCCAACAAAATTGAAATTACTGGTGTAGATAAAGAACTAGTAGGATTTGTTGCTGCGAAGATCAGAGATATCAGGCCCCCAGAGCCTTATAAGGGTAAGGGGATAAGATATTCTGATGAAGTTATTATTAGAAAAGCAGGTAAGACTGGCGGCAAGCAGTCTTAGTTAATTCGGAGAGTTTCATGAGAAAGCATTTGAAAAAAATTAAAGATGATTCACTAAAGAGACGTTATAGGAAAAAATTGTCGATTAGAGCAAAGGTTATAGGGACTCCCGAACGACCAAGATTGTGTGTTGTTAAGTCCAATAAACATCTATGTGTTCAAGTGATTGATGATTCTTTAAATAAGACAATTTTTTCACTACAAACTTATGGAAAGCATGCCATTGAAGGAGCGTCAAAAAGTGTTGATGGTGGGAAAAAACTGGGTGAAGCAGTTGGAAACGAATTAAAAAAGCGTGGCTATGAGAGTGTGGTGTTTGATAGAAATGGAAGGTCTTATAAGGGAATACTAGCAGCAGTTGCAGATAGTGTAAGGCAAGTTGGCGTTAGATTTTAAAGTCACGGACAAGGGAAATTTGCATGAATGATATGAATGAAAAGAACAGAAAAAGCAGTGTCGGTCATCAATCGCTTGAGGATCAACATGACAATGATACTCAAATGAGTGCAGATGGAGTGGAAAAAGATCCTCGAAAAGGACGCAATCGCAAAGGTGGCCCAAGAAAAGGATCGGAGAGAAAGCAAGACACGTCTATGCAGATTGAAAGTGAATTCGAAGAGCGTGTTGTTGCTGTTAATCGTTGTGCGAAAGTTGTAAAAGGTGGACGTAGGTTCTCTTTTTCTGCTTTATTGGTAGTTGGTGATAAGAAAGGTAATGTTGGATATGGATTAGGAAAAGCCAAAGAAGTTCCCGAGGCTATTCGTAAAGCGAAAGCAGCTGCTCAGAGGAGCCTTATTAAGGTGCCTCTTGACGGCGGAACCATTCCTCATGAAATAATTGGAAAACACGACGCAGGAATGATTGTCTTTAAGCCTGCTTCGGAAGGAACTGGTGTTAAGGCAGCAGGTACTTGTCGCTCGATATTGGAGTTGGCAGGAATTAGAAATATTCTTACAAAATCTGTGCGTAGAGATAATCCCCATAATGTTGTTAAAGCAACATTCAATGCTTTAAGCAAGTTGAGATCTACTGCTGAAATTGCTAAAGCAAGAGGATTGGATGTCGGTCGCGTAAGATTGAAAGTGTAACGAGGAATGTTTGCATTATGAAAAAGAGTATTACAGTTAGACTAGTTAAAAGTATTAATGGTTGCACTAAAGAGATCAGGGCAACAGTTAATGGATTAGGATTAAAAAAAATCAGATCAGAAAGAGAGTTACCCAATACGCCATGTGTACGAGGAATGATTAAAAAAGTTATTCACATGGTGGAAGTTGTAGCTGAAAAGTAATGGTGAGGCCAATCGTATGATGCGTTTAAATAATTTGAAAGGTGTAAAAGGTTCACATAGGAATACAAAGCGACTCGGTCGTGGACCTGGTTCTGGACAAGGAGCTCAAGCTGGAAAGGGACATAAAGGTCACAAGGCAAGAGCTGGTGGTGGCGTAAGGCTGGGTTTCGAGGGTGGAAACTTACCGATGTATATGCGTTTACCTAAAGTTCGAAATTTTACAAATTTTAATTTCAAAAAAGTGTGCGCGATAGTAGATCTGTTTAATATTGAGCGTGCTTTTAATGAAAATGAAGAGGTAACTCATGAGGCTTTAATCGAGCGCAACTTGATTAAAGGGAAAAAGAGAAGCCTTCCTGTTAAGATTCTTTCAAGAAAAGGAAGCTTGACTAAAAAACTGAAATTTAAAGGGATTGATTCTTTATCTGAAAATGCATCCAATGTGATTAAATCTGCTGGTGGAACAATAGAAGAGTAGTCGTGTGTTATATTGCCTTGCTTTTATTAGGAGGCGATCGGGGGTGTAAAGAGGGGGTCGTTTCACTAATAGTTTAATCTTCTACGGAAGTCTCTCATTGTAATTACTTAAAAAACATTGAAACTTGAGTAAGTTTTATTTAGTATGTTTATACTTGGTATTTTTACTATATTGATCTTTAAAGCGAGGAAGCTAAGATGATTGGTGCTCAGGGCAGATTGGATGAGTTAAAGAGAAGAATCTTGTTCACCGTTTTGCTGCTAATGGTGTTTAGAATTGCAGCACAGGTGCCAACCCCTGGTATTGATGGAACTGCGCTGCAGAGTTATTTCCATGTTGCTGGCAATTCCTTGTTCGATTTGATCAATACCTTTAGTGGTGGTGCATTTAAGAAATTTTCAGTGCTTGCTCTTGGGATCATGCCTTATATTACAACATCAATTATTTTTAGCTTGCTAACTGAGGTTGTGCCACAATTACAAGAGTTACAGGATGATTCCGATGGACATAAGAAGATAGCTAAATGGACTCGCTATGCAACCGTTGTGCTCTGTATGATCCAAGGTTATGGAATGGCAGCAGTCTTTGAAACATTTAGAACACAGGGTGGATTAGCTGTTGTGCCTGATCCTGGCTTCTTTTTCAAAATTACAACAGCGCTTACGCTGACAACAGGGACTATGTTTTTGTTATTCTTGGGTGAAAGAATAACTGAGTATGGGTTAGAAAATGGTGTCTCGCTTATTGTATTTGCAGGTATTGCGGTGGAAGTTCCCTCTGAATTTATTCAAAAGATGACTCTTTTTCAAAACGGTGAGCTTAGTGGTCTAAGTTTATTGATTAATCTTATTATTGTCTTTGCTTCTTTTTATGTGGTCTCCTTTGTTGAAAAATCATTCAGAGGGGTGCCTGTTCAGTATGCCAAGAAAGTTATTAACAACAGAGTGTATGGTGGTGCTCAAACGCTACCAATTAGATGTGATACGGGCGGAGTGATGCCTCCAATTCTTGCATCATCACTAATGGCCGCTCCTGCAACATTTGCTAGTTTTGTCTCTAATGATAGTGTTTTAAAGCCATACCTTGAGGTGATTCAGCAATCTCTTTATCCAGGACACATGTTGTTTAATATGCTATTCTCTGGGTTGATTGTTTATATGGCTTATTTTTATGCTCCTATTCAATTTAAAACGAAGAAGATTTCAGAAATGCTACAGAGGAATAATGCTTTTATTCCAGGTATCCGACCAGGAGTTAAAACGAAAGAATTTTTGGATTTTGTTTTAAATAGGATTACCTTCTTTAGTTCACTCTTTTTAGTTTTAATTTGTGTGTTACCTACCTCTTTTTCCAGTATTCTGGATGCAAACACTCGTTTAGGTGGTACAGCACTGCTGATTTTGGTGAGTGTCTCCATTAGAGTGTTATTAAATATTCAGTCATATATGTATGCCGATAAGATGGATAGTGTTTACAAGGCTAAAGGAAAGTTTAGCGGTGGCAGAAGGAGATTTTAGGTATAGTCATCGCTTATTTATTGTATAGATAGAAGGGGTGGAGCCATGCATGTTATTTTTCTGGGAGCGCCTGGATCAGGAAAGGGAACGCAAGCCAAAAGGTTAGTAAGTAAACATGGGTTTGTGCATATATCAACTGGTGATTTATTAAGGGAAGAAGTTGCGAAGAAGAGTGAACTAGGGTTGCGAATTGACTCGATTATGCAAAGTGGAAAGTTGGTCGACGATGCAACTGTGTTTGAGTTGTTGAAAAAGAATTGTGATTTAGGTAAAAAACAATATATCTTTGATGGGTTTCCAAGAAATTTTGATCAAGCACAGACGCTTGATTTGAGTTTGCTTAAAGGTTCAAAATATAAAGTGATATATTTTGAATTAAACACAGATATTTTAGTGTCAAGGCTGACGCTTCGAAGAGTATGTGGTAGCTGTGGTGAGATCTTTAATGTAAAGAGTGCGCCTCCACAGGTTGAAGGTAAGTGTGATAAATGCAGTGGAGCACTGGTGCATAGAAAGGATGATAGCGAAGAGGTTATTCGCGAGAGAATGGCAGTATTTGCACAGACAATGAATCCTGTGTTGGATTACTACAACAAGCAAAAGGTGCTCTTCCGTTTAGATGCATCTTTAGATGCTGGAGATATATTTTCAAAACTTGAAGGATTGGTTTGCTTGTAATATTAAAAAGGACAGATGTACGGTAATATTTGTTGTTTGATATAGTTTGAGCTTGCCTATTGAATAAACATTGGATATACACTTCTCGCCAATAGAATTTAGTTGAGATAGTGATGGGACTTTGGAGATACGTTTAATAATGTCTGATAACAAACAAGATATTGTTGAGGTCGAAGGTGAGGTAACTGAGCTTCTTCCGAACACTAAGTTTAGAGTTAAACTGGCCAATGGACATAAGATCATTGCTCACATCAGTGGTAAAATGAGAATGCACTTCATTAAAATTTTACCAGGTGATAAAGTCACTGTTGAGATTAGTCGTTATGATTTAAGCAAAGGCAGGATAATTTACAGAAGCAAGTGAGAAATTAGTTAGCAAAAAGGATACGATATGAAAGTCAGAGCATCAGTAAAGATCATGTGCAAAAACTGCAAAATGGTTAAGCGTAAAGGTGTCTTAAGAGTAATCTGTAAGACAAATCCAAAACATAAACAAAGACAAGGTTAGGAGTAATAATGGCACGAATATTAGGTGTTGACTTACCAAGGAATAAAGCTGTTAGAGTGGCGTTAACCAGTTTGTACGGTGTAGGCCCTAAGATCTCTATGAACGTCTTGGTTGGTGCAGGTGTGAATCCAAATAAGAAC
>JADGAN010000003.1:25907-269310 GCA_015231955.1 Oligoflexia bacterium
CCGATACTGGCTTCAATAGCGCTTCATTGGTTGGTGACATACTGGTAACTGGTCGTGAATCCGAAGCAATAATCTCACTCTCTTCCTGTGAGAGGACAAAGAACTCATACCAATGCAAGAACTAGGAAAGGCAAAGCTGTAGCGATTGCAGGTAAGAAATCAATTAAACAATTAAAGTAAGATAGGCGTATAGGAAAAGTTTATGGCAAAGCAAGGAAAAAAAGTTAAGAAGAGTATACCGCACGCCATGTGTCATGTGCAAGCGTCATTCAATAACACTATTGTTACTTTTACAGACATGCATGGCAATGCAATTTGTTGGGCGAGTGCTGGGCAGTTGGGCTTTAAAGGTTCTAAAAAATCAACTCCATTTGCAGCACAGGTAGCTTCTCAAGAAGCTGCGAGAAAAGCTGTTGAAAATGGCGTGATGAGCGTTGATGTGCAAGTCAAAGGCCCAGGTGCTGGTAGAGAAAATGCAATCAGAGCTTTATTGGCCGCTGGGCTAAAGGTTTCATCTATTGCAGATCGAAGTCCAATGCCTCACAATGGATGTCGGCCTCCAAAGAGAAGAAGAGTTTAATTTTAGATTTGGAATAGCTTAGTACTTTAGTAATTCTCGAAAATATACAAAGACAGGAGATATAAAATGGTCGATAGCTTCTTGAGCAAGAGTTGGACAGGAATGATTCGTCCAGTAGCGCTTGAAGTTGATTACGATACTTTAAGACCAGACTACGGAAAGTTTATTGCTCGACCACTTGAGCGTGGCTATGGACTAACGCTTGGAAACTCACTGAGAAGAGTTTTGTTATCATCTTTGCAAGGAGCAGGTATTGTTGCTGTAAAGATCGATGGCACTGAGCATGAGTTCGGAACCTTGAATAACATTAAAGAAGAGGTTTCTGAAATTATTCTAAACTTAAAAGAGATAAAGTTTAAAATTAAAGATCGTGAAGAAATCAACTTAATTCTTGAGAAAGAGGGTGAAGGTGCTGTTCTTGCAAAAGATATTTCAGAGCATCCAAGTGTCACTGTTCTAAATCCAGATCACGTTATTGCCAATATCTCTTCTGGTGGAAAGATCAGAATGGAATTGAAGGTTGCACGTGGCAAGGGTTATGTGACCGCAGCGGACAATAAAGATGGCTTTGATTTACCTCTTGGTTGGATCTACTTGGATACACTATTCTCACCTGTTCATAGAGTGAATTATACAGTTACCAATAGCCGTGTTGGTAAGCGCACTGACTTTGATCGATTAACGTTGGAAGTTTGGACAAATGCAGGGATTGCGCCTGCTGACGCTGTGGCAATTGCATCTAAGATTTTAAAGCATCAATTGACTGTCTTTTTAAATTTTGAGGAAGAGAGTGAGATTATTGCTTCGGATTCACGACCAGTTACCAGTATGTCACCAACCAATGAAGCGCTATTGAAGCCAGTATCGGAGCTTGAGTTATCGGTGCGATCTGCAAACTGTTTACAGAATGCAAATATCAAGTATATATATGAGCTTGTTTCAAAGACTGAGGGTGAAATGCTTAGAACTAAAAACTTTGGCAGAAAATCTTTGAATGAGATCAAAGAGATTCTTGCTAGTATGGGACTTGGTCTTGGAATGAAAGTTGATAGTATTATCAAGCAAATCCAGCAGCAGAAATCCCCAAGTGAAAGCGGTAAAGGTCAAAATTAATTTTAGAGTGAGAGGACGAGAATCATGAGACATCAAAATTATAAGTATAGAATTGGTACAACAACAGCGCATCGCAAGGCACTTTTAGCAAACTTATCAGCTTCAATGATCGAGAGCGGTAAAATTAAAACTACGATTACAAAATGCCGCTCCTTGAGAAGTTTTATTGAGAAGCTTGTAACCTTAGCAAAAGAGGACAGTGTCCAAAGAAGAAGATTGGTTCTCTCAAGACTTAGAAATAAGCAAGCACTTAAAAAATTGTTTGCTGATATTGCACCCAAGTATAAGACAAGACCTGGTGGTTACACCAGAATCACCAAACTTCCCGATGCGAGAGTTGGTGATGGTGCACAAGTTGCTTATATCTCTTTTGTTGAATGATTTTGACTCTAAGTTACAATCCTCTTGAGATAATCTCTTTTTCCCATTCATATTGAGTTTTGCAAATTAAGTCAATGTCTTGATATTTAGGCTTCCAGCCAAGAGTGTTTTTTACCCTACTGGGGTCTGCAAAAATAGAAATAGCATCACCAGCACGCCTTGATACGTATTCCACTGGGAGTTCTCGTTTGATAACTTTATTCATAGAAGAGACTACCTCATTGACTGAGAACCCTTGTCCATAGCCGCAATTAAATATGCCAGACGCACCACCGCTTTCGAGGTATTCGAGGGCCAGTGAGTGGGCCTCCGCCAAATCATCAACGTGAATATAGTCACGAACGCATGTGCCATCTGGGGTTGGGTAGTCACTTCCAAAAATTTTGAGATGGGAGCGTTTACCTACGGCCACTTCACTGGCCACTTTGATGAGCTGAGTGGCGTTTGGAGTAGATTGACCAAGGCCACCGCCTACCTTTGCCCCAGCAACATTAAAGTATCTTAAAATGGCGAATTTGAGCTTGTTTACTGAATTTTCAGTGAACAACGAAAGAGGTGTTGCAGTAGAGGAGGTAAGGTCTTGCAAGGCCCACTCTGTTGCCAGCTTGCTCTTGCCGTAGGAGGTGAGCGGGTTGACTGGAGTGGACTCAGAGACAGGGATCTTTTCTGGAGTTCCGTAAACGGCGCAAGTAGAAGAGAAAATGAATTGATTAATGTCGTGCTTTAGGCATTGCTCGATAAGCGAAAGTGAGTTGAAAAAGTTGTTCTTGTAATATTTGATCGGTAGGCGTGTCGATTCTTCCACCTCAAGGTGGGCCGCGAAGTGGATGACTGATTCAACTTTATATTTTTTAAAGATGAACTGTAGGAGTTCTGGATCACCGCAATTTCCTATATAGAGGTCTATAGAGGTATCGGGAATGGCCCATTTGAAGCCGGAGTAGAGGTTGTCGATGGCAACTATTTTTCTCTTCTTTTGGTAGAGGTTGTGGAGAGTGTGAGAACCGATGTAACCTGCTGCGCCTGTGATTAAAATCATGATATTTGCCCTCAGTTTTGTTCTTAAACCATATAATAGTATAGGTTTTAAAAGCTATTCAAAGAACAATCAAAGAAAATGATTGTAAATCATTGTAAAAGATGATGATAGGCAATGGAAAATGAAAACTAGAAAGATTAGTGGTAAATTTTACTACCTGACTCTTCTAGTTCAATTTCGTTTTTGCAATTAATGCAAAGTTCAGAGGTGGGATCAATTTGTAACCGCTTGAAGGAGATTGGAGAGTCACAATCCCGGCAAAGGCCAAAAGCACCTGACTCAATTCTTTTTAGTGCATCATTTATTTTGTTCTCGGTGGATTGATCACGATTGAGGAAAAACCACATCCTTTCCAAGTCACCTTCATGACCTGCAACATCGGCAGCGTCTTTCAAAGAGTCACTTCCATCTTTAATCTGTGCCAGGCGCATTTCACGAAAGCTTCGCAAATGCGATCTTTTAGACTCCAATACTTGCTTTATGGATGTCAATTCTGATTCTGTTAATTTGTTATCACTGCTATTCATGAGTTCTCTCTCCCCACTAGTTTTTGAAAAAGCTTTTTAAAATTTATATTTTTGTTTGTCTACACTTTTTAATAAAATATTGCACCACTTGCTCTTTTGTCGTTTTAGACAGAGGTGTTGTTAAGGTTAATATATTTGTTTAGGATAAAGAGAGAGTAATAACCAGAGGTGAGGTGAGTATATTATGATGAAGATGGCCCCAAATATAACGACAAAAACAAAATTGATTGCAAGCTTTTGCGTTTTGGCATCAGTGATAGTTGCAGTAATTCTATTGTCGACTTCTAGCGCAAAATCAAAACCTAACTATCTCTTTAAGAAGCATGCGAGTAGTGAGATTTATGCACTTGTGAATGGCAAGGAGATCAAAGGAAGTGAGGTTGACAGTGGCATTGAGGCCGATCTATTTGATTTAGAGCAGAAAATTTTCGATTTAAGAATGGAAAAGTTACAAGCGATTGTTTTTAGAGAGTTGGTACAAACGTCAGTTGAGAAAAAAAACAATGCTTTGCTTGATGAGGATGAGTTTTTTGTAAAGTTTATTTTAAAAGAAAGGAGTGTTTCATCGCAGGATATTGAAGAGTTTATTAAAGAAAATAATATTCCTGAGGCAAGCGTAAATAACGAGATGAAGGAGAGGGTTAGAAAGTATTTAGATGATGGTAATAGGAGGGAGGCAGTTACTCAGTGGTTGGCCGAGAAAACGAAAAAGAGTCCTGTGGAGATCTATTTTAAGCGGCCAAAACGACCATGGTTTAATATGGAAAATAACCAAGGGAGTTCTTCTTCTTTGATTTTAGAGGGAAGTAGCAATGCTAAGGTAAGCGTGGTGGTGTTTGTCGACTATCAATGCTCCTTTAGCGCAAAGGCGGTGCGAGTTATCAAGGATATTAGAGATCGCTATGGAAAGAAAGTACAACTGCTTATACAAAATTACCCACTTCCTTTTCACCAATACGCCAAGGAAGCGGCCATGGCGAGTTTCTGTGCGAATGAGCAGGGTTCAGAAGAGTTTGAAAAGATGTTTTTCTATCTTTTTAAAAAGCAGAGTGAGCTTAGTCGAGAGCTAATCAAGGGAGCAGGAGAGAGTCTTGGACTAAAAGAATCTATGTATGAGGAGTGTTTGCTGCAGAAGCGCTTTTCCAAGGAATTGGCGCAGAGTATTGCATTCGGAGAGAAATTAGGGATTAAGGCCACTCCAGTATTTTTTGTGAATGGGCAGATGATCAGAGGGGTATATGCAAGTGACCTTTTCTTTGATGTTATCAATGAAGAGCTAAGTAAATAAAAATTATTGCAAGGTAATTTCTGTCTCGTTTTGCAGTATGAGCTAGTGTGGTATTTTAGGATTAGAGTGCTAGCAAGGTGCCAAAACTTATTATCTTTAAGTTAGGAGTGGCAAAACATGACAGTAAATTCGATAGACTATGCGAGGGCCTTGGCAGAGGAACGAGATAAGTACCGGAGAGCAGTTCGAGAGCTAAATGATACCAGCAAGCAGGAGTTGGCAAGGCTAGAAAAGAATAGCGACGACAAGCTTAAACTATATCGGCAAAACCAAGTGAGTGCCAAGTATGCATTGGAGGACTCCTTTGATAAAAGAGTAGGGGATATTAGGGAGGGGACAAGAGAGTCGATTGAAAAAATAAACAAAGAGTATCCTAAAAAACTGGCCGAAGAACAAACACGCTTTCAAGCACAGGCCATAGGTCAGAAAGATGCTTATCAGAGGCAATTGGCAGAGATTGGCGATTCATTTAGGCGGGCCAATATGCATGAACGTGAAGAGCATGCTGCTATCGAAAAGAACAATCAAATCAACTATCAAAATAAATTGGATAGTCAGCGTCAGCAGTATGGCGATCAGATGGATTTTGTGCAGGATATGGCACGGAAAAATGCCAGTGATTTGCAAAACCGCAGGCGCGTAGAGCATGAGTCGCAGTCAAAAGAGCATCAGCAAAACTTAATGGATATGCAAAAAGCGGAAACCAATAAACGAATGGAGGCCATCAATAGCAAAGAGAATGAGGTTAAGGTTTTAAAAGGAGAAGCCGCCGCGGAGAAAAAACTAAGCGCAGACAAGCATGATAATTTACTGTCTCTAACGAAGAAGAAAAACGAGGAGATGATAACTGATTTGCAAAAGAATTTCGATCGAGTAGGTGGTCAATATCGAGAAAAAGTTGCAATAAATGAAGAAGAGCAAAAGCAGGGTTATCTTAAAAAAACGGAGAAGATGTTAAGCGAGAGTATCAATGATCGTGAGGATTATAATCAGCGGCTATCAGATTTAAGAAATGAGTCTGATATGAAGCTTAATGCTCCAGTAGTTAAGAATGCAGAAGAGAATAGGCGATTGGATCATGAAAAGAGCATTCAACATTTAAATGATAAATTTGAAAAAAATAATGAATTATTGCATGATTCTTATACAAATGATCTTGAAAGAATTAAAAGAGCAAGTTTATTAAGGGAGAGAGAATCGCTTCGGGATTTAAATAATTACGTTTTAGAGACGCTGGCGCAAAAAGATGAGCAGGCAAAAAAGGTGATTGATACTTATCGCAGGCGTGATTTTGATAACATTGAAGGTACTCGGAAAAAATTAGATCAGATGCAGGCGCAGAACATGGATCGAATACAACATAATGCTCTGGAGTTTAGCAAAGAGCTTGATCATGGTAACCAGAATGCGCAGCAGGCAATGGAGAAGCAAAGAGAGTTTTATACCGAAAGACAGCGAGGTGTTGTGGCAAAAAAACAACAGGAGATTATTGATCTTATTGAGAGTATGAAGAAAGGGCATTTCCAAGAGCTCGAGAAGACAAAAGATTATCTTGGCGAGAGAATTGAAAATAAAGAGAAAGAAAAAGTGGATGCAGCAGAAGTTTTTAATGCCAAGATTGAGCAGATGGATGAACAACGGGTAACGGAGAATCGGTATAACAGTATTGTCTTTGATGAAAAACATAAGCAGGATATGGAGATTATGAAAGATGCTCTTGATAAGAAGGAGCGAGAGCATGACCTTAAAATTAATGAGATGAGGAAGATGTACGATCAAAGGGTAGATGATATTACCAGACAAAATGCACAGCAAACGAGAAAATTATTGGCCGAGGCCAAGCGAGAGAATCAAGCACAGCAACTAGAATTTTTTCATAAAGCAAAGAGTTTAGAAAAGAATAATATGAAGGAGCAAGCTTTGCTTAAAGCTGCTAACGAAATGCAGACGAATAGTGTCATTAGCAGTTATGAAGATAAAATTGCGCGCATGAAGGGTGTACACGATTTAGAGATTGATAAATTGAAGCGAAAACTTGAAGAGAAAAGTAACGGTGTTTAAGTTAAAGTTAGATGCGAACGATGGCGGTGCCAATGCTGCCAGGTTTGGTTAGCTCGCTAAGGAGTCCATCCGCAGAGTCGAGACCTACAATGTGAAAAGAGTCAAGTTGGTCTTGGAGCAACTCAAAGCCCTCTTCTAATTTAGGAATCATTCCACCTTTAATTACACCATCGGCAATCTTTTGCTTGGCCTCTTGAAGGGTTAGCATAGCAAAGCGTGAATTTTTGTCTTCAAGATTTTGAAAGACACCACCCACTTGAGTAACTGCTACAAATTTTTGCGCCTGTAGTTTCTTGGCGATTTTTACAGCAACTGTATCAGCGTTGATGTTTAGCACTTGGCCTTGGTCATCGGCAGAGAGTGGGCCAACCACCGGAATAAATCTTCCGCTCAAGAGATGGTGGATGATAGTGGTATCAATATTAATGATGTCACCAACAAAACCAAAATCAACAACTTCACCATTGCTGCCAGTAACTGCTTTTGGTGGACGTTTCTTGGCATTTACGACAGAAATGCCACTGACACTAGCTCCAGGAAGGTGATGCTTTTTAAGAATGGAGAGAATATTGCTATTAACAATTCCAGGAAGAGTCATCTTCATTACTTCCAAGGTCTCGGCATCGGTAACGCGTCGCCCTCCTACCATTTTAGGAGAGAGTCCTAGGCGAGTAGAGAGTTTGCTTGCTTGAGGACCACCCCCATGGACGAGCACGACGTGCTGGCCTTGTTCGTAGAGGGATTTGATGGCGATAGCAAGATTATCTAGTTGATCCAAAGAATCGATGATCTCTCCGCCAAATTTAATTACAGTGATATTTGACATAACAGTGTCTCCTTTTAATTTTTATGGCCAGCTACCAAAATCATCAAGTGCAGTGGTTTCATCAAAACCAAACATCAAATTCATATTTTGAACAGCTTGGCCGGCGGCACCTTTTACTAAGTTATCAAAGGCAGAAGAGACCGCAAAACTCTTGGTGCCATTTCTCTCTTCACGCAAATACCAGCCGAGTTCTACAAAGTTGGTACCGGCAACCGCGATCACTTCAGGCATATTTTTGGTGCCGGTGAGGCGAACGAAGGCTTGGCCTTTGTAGTATTCGCGGTAGATATTTTCGACATCTTTTTCACTTAGGTGAGGTGGCAGATCAACCACGATGTTGGTGAGCATTCCGCGACTGAGCGGCGCAGAGATTGGAATAAAATCGATAGAGATGTTTTTTGCGCCAGCATCAAGCAGCGTTTGTTCCATCTCTGGAAGGTGTTGGTGTACAAGCGGTTTGTAGATTTTCATATTGAGGGAGCGGGTGGGATGGTGAGTGCCCTCGCCTGGGGCCACCCCACTACCACTACTACCGGTTGCGGCAATCACGCGAATTTTTACATTGTTAAGGAGGCCGCTTTTGGCAAGAGGGGCCATGCTGAGGGCAACACCTGTTGGAAAACAACCGGGGTTTGCAATGTATTTTGCATTTTTTATTTGTTCACGATTGACTTCAGGAAGGCCGTAAACAAATTTCGAAAGATTTTCGGGGTTAGTGTGAGAGGTAGCGTAATATTTGTTATACACGCTTACGTCACGAGTCCGATAGTCGCCGGAGAAGTCGATGATCTTTACTCCAAGGGGAAGAAGTTCTGGAACTTTGGTGTAGGAGACTTTGTGAGGGAGGGCGAGAAAAACAACATCGCAGTCGCGAGCGGTCTCTTCGGCGGTTAAGTTTTCAAGTTTATAGTGAAGACGATCGCCAAAATTTTTATGGACTTTACCGATGTTTTCACCCACTTGCTCAATACTGGAAATTCGTAGCAGCTCAACGTGAGGGTGCATGAGAAGACGCTTGATTAACTCAGCGGCGGCATACCCTGTTCCACCCATTAAAGAGGCCTTGATTTTTTTCATTGCATACTCCCTTGAAAAGATCATTTGAAAGCAATTATAAAAAGAGAATAAAAAATTTACTTTTTTTTTAATTCATTTTATGTGTGTTTGTCTAAGATGTTTACAGATGTTTGCGCATAATAATTATCAAAGTAATTTCTAAGGATATTGAATAATTTCCTTGGCGTTACTGAAAGAGGAGTGAGTCATGCCGGTATACGATTTTTTGTGTTCAAAATGCAATCACCAATTTGAGGTTAGTTTGAAATTGGCAGAGCTTACTGATCATGCTCATCAAGAGAAGATTTGCCCAGAGTGTTCATCAAAAGAGGTGCAGAGGCTTTTAACATTTCGCGGAGGAGTTATTAGCAAAGAAAAAAGATCAGATGTTCGCTGTGAAGGAGCAGAGATGGGTGCTTGCAGTGGCTGTGCCGGTGCAGGAGCTTGCAGTTTTGGTGATCACGCTTATTGAAAAGGATGATTTTTTTCGGAGGAGTCTTTCTTTTTGCAAATCTTCGCTGATTGGATTATCCTTGAACATTCAATATACTGCGAAAACTTTTTTGTATATTTTGGAGTAACCAATGACCCAAAACAATCCACATGGAAAAGAAAAGTCGAAGCCTCTTCATCTCACAGAATACTGTAAAGGTTGTGGTAGATGTATAGAAGCTTGTCCTAAACAATGCATCTCTGTTGGCACAGATATTAATGCGCTAACGGGATTAGTGCCGGTTCATTTTGATTTAGAAAATTGTATCGGTTGTAGTCTTTGCTACAGTTCATGTCCAGAGCCCTATGCTATTGGAATGGTAGCAAAGGAAAAGATTCAAGAGCATCAAGAAAAGAAGCAATCACAAAAATCCTCCATCAATACTCCGAATGAGTTTTTTGGAAAAGCAGAGACTCCTTTTACTCGACCTGCCCCAATCAAAGATGAAGTGATTCCTATGCCCGAATGTGGTCCACTTATTATCAAGGGGAATTATGCCTCTGCGATTGGAGCGATTCTTTCAGGATGCAGGCACTTTTATGGCTATCCGATTACACCTTCCACAGAGGGTGCAGAACTCATGGCGAAGTTGATGCCAAAACTTGATGGTGTTTTCTTTCAAGCGGTGAGTGAAGTTGCCACCGTGAATATTATGTATGGAACAGGTGGTGCTGGTGTTCCTTGCATGACTTTTACCTCCTCTCCGGGATTTAGTTTAATGCTCGAAGGGATCTCCTACATGATCGGTTCGGAAGTGCCAGGTGTGTTTGTCAATGTGATGAGAGGTGGTCCTGGCCTTGGTAATATTGCTCCGGAACAGTCGGATATTAAGCTTGTCTGTAGGGGCCTTGGCCATGGTAATACTCATGCAATTGTATTGGCACCATCCACTCCGCAAGAGATGTTGGATTTAACGATGAAGGCGTTTGAACTGACCTTCAAGTATCGCAATCCTGTCATGATTGTGGCCGATGGATATTTAGGGCAGATGACCGGGAAGGTAAAGTTACCAAAGATGATGAAGAAACCTGGTATTCCTGATTGGGCAGTCTATGGAGATAAGGCCCATCGAGGGAATTTAATTTGCTCCATCTATTTAACAGAGAAGGAACTTGAAGAGCATAACCTTCATCTGACTCGAAAATATGATCAAATGATTAAGAACGAGCAGATGAGTGATCAATACATGTGTGACGATGCCGAGGTGTTGTTAGTTGGATGTAATACTCCGGCCCAAATGTCCAAGGGTGCAGTAGCAATTTTACGAGAGAAGCGCGTGAAGGCCGGGTTGTTTAGACCGATGACTTTGTGGCCATTTCCTATTGATAAATTTAAAACTGTTGTTGGGAGAGCAAGAAGAATTGTAGTGGTTGAAGCAGGACAAGGACAGCTTGAAGATGAGTTGCGATTAGCACTGAATAAGGCTGGAATCAGCAATCATCCTCCGATCAGTAGTGTTCGTCGATGTGGAGGAATTCTCCCGTCAACTGATGAAATTGTACAAAAAGTCTGTCAATTGGAGGAGGTAAGATTATGAGCGAAAACAATAAAAGCGGTGGAGCGGTTCACCCAAGCGCATTTTATGAAAAGTTTAATCGCCATGCGGGTGGGGCCGGACTGAAGGCCCACTCAACTCACTACTGCCCGGGATGTGGTCATGGTGTGGCCCATAAATTTTTGGCAGAGAGTATTGAGGAACTTGGAATTAAGGATAAGACAATTGCTATCTCGCCAGTTGGCTGCAGTGTCTTTATGTACTACTATATGGACGTTGGCAATTCGCAAGCACCTCATGGGCGTGCTCCGATGGTCGCAATGGGACATAAATTTGCTAACCCCGGATCACCAGTGGTGAGTTATCAAGGTGATGGTGACTTGGCATCGATTGGTCTTGCAGAAATAGTCTTTGCAGCTCAAGTGGGCATTCCTATGGCAGTGATCTTTATTAACAATGCCATCTATGGAATGACGGGCGGCCAGATGGCACCAACGACGCTTATGGGACAAAAGACTGCGACTTCTCCTTATGGACGTCAACCCATTTCCGGACAACCTTTTAAGATGGCAGAGCTGATCTCTTCACTTGATGGCCCGATCTACGTAGAGCGTGTAGGACTCTTTAATGCAAAAGAGAGAACAAAAGCAAAGCGTGCGATTAAGAAAGCGATGAAGTATCAGATGGAAAATAAGGGCTTTGCTTTTGTAGAGGTGCTTGCAGAGTGCCCGACTCACTTAAAACTGGATGGACTGGATTCAATAAAGTGGTTAGTGGACAATATGTTGCCGGTCTTTCCTCTGGGTGTGAAGAAAGATCTTGAGGCTACCAATCCTGGTGCCATCAAAGAGTTTCCAGTGGTCGTACCTACCTTTGAGCCAAAGAAAGTTTTGGATATTGTAAGTGGTGGCCAGACAGATCTTGCACCTAAGTATGCAAGCGGATTTCCGAGTCATATTGCTAAAGATGATATTGCGTTAAAGCTTGCAGGTTCGGGAGGCGATGGCGCTCAGACAGCAGCGATGTTGATTACCACTGCTGCTATTAATGAAGGACTTGATTCAACTCATATCCCAAGTTATGGACCAGAATCGCGAGGTGGAACATCGTATGCTGATGTGCATGTGGCCGCAAAAGAGGTGCTCTCTCCGGCCGCTCACAATCCCCATATTTTGCTTGCCTTCAATGGACCAAGCGTTCAGAAATTCTCACCAACTGTGGTGAAGGGTGGTTATGTACTTTACGATAGTGCAATCGCAACGGAAGTACCAAAAGTGGATGGTGTAAAATTTTACGGCGTTCCTTTCTCTGAGATTGCAGTAAAGCTGGGTAATCCATTGGTCAAAAACATTGTGGCCCTTGGGGCCTTGCAGGCCATGACAAACCTATTTCCAGAGGAAACTTTCTTGACTGCTGTGCGGATGGCACTGAAATCAAAACCAAATTTGGTGGCCTTAAATGAGAAGGCCTTTTGGGCCGGGGCCGAGGCGATTAAGAGTTATGAGAAGTAACAAAGCCAGTGACTAATTTGTGCTAATTTGTAACTTAAGTTGCCACAAAATATTGTCATAATGGAGAAGGAGAGTGGAGTAGTAACGCTTGCTTCTCCCTTCTCTATTTGATAGCTTAGCACCTCCGACGTATAAATTCTTTTTTTCGCGACCATCCTAGGTTAGAATTTGGGTTAGAATTTGGGTTAGAATTTGGGTTAGAATTTTAAGAGTCAGTCACAATAATTTTTAGATTTTAGGAGCAAGGATTCAAGTTTATGAGTTCATCACCAATTAATGTTGCCAAAAAAGGCGAGACCATTTTAATAGCTTTGGGCGGAAACGCTCTACAGGTAGACGAGAATAAGGCCAATATAGCCTTGCAAGAGGAGTTTGTAGTTGCTCAACAGGGCCTGAAAAATATTGTTGACCTGATTGCTTATGGGCACGACAAGATCGTAATCACACATGGAAATGGTCCTCAAGTTGGAAGAATTTTTTTACAACAAGAACTAACCAAGAAGGAGTTTCCACGTCAAACTACACTTGATGTGTGCGTGGCGGATACTCAAGGGCGTATTGGTTACATTCTCCAAAACGTTTTTAATAATGAGTGCAAAGCGCGTGGACTCAACCGTAGTGCCTATGCTGTGGTTACTCAAGTAGAGGTCGATAAGCATGATCCTGCTTTTAAAGATCCAAGTAAACCGATTGGTGCTTTCTACACCGATGAAGAGGCGGCAAAATTGGCCGCTGAGTATGGTTGGATTTTAAAACCACAAGCCAAAAAGGGTATGAGGCGAGTGGTGCCGTCGCCACTTCCTCTCGATGTTGTGGAAAAAGAGTTAATCAAGCAAATGCTAGCAAATGGAATGATTGTAATTGCCGGCGGTGGTGGTGGTATCCCTGTCATTCGCAATGGCAGTGGCGGGCTTGTTGGTGTAGAGGCCGTGATCGATAAAGATCGTACCAGCGCAATGCTTGCTAATGAAATTGGTATCGATGTTTTTGTGATTTTGACTGAGGCCGATCATGTTTATCTCGATTATGCTAAACCCACTGAGCGTGCTTTAAAGCGTGTGAGTGTTTCTGAACTTGAGGAGTATTATCAGCAAGGACAATTTCCTGCTGGTAGCATGGGTCCTAAAGTGGAGGCCGTGATCGACTTTATTAAGAGAGGCGGAAAACATGCTATTATTGCAAGCCTTTTCTCGCTAGGTGATGCTCTTGCAGGTAAAAGCGGGACACATATCGTTCCTTAAGAGGGCGTCAATCAAGCTGGCACATTTTTAGCAACACTCCCTTGCAATTGTCAAAGAAGGCAAATTTGCCAAAGGAGCTGTGTATGAAAAGGAAAATTTTTTTAGCTATTGCAATTATTGTCACCAGTTTGCAACTTTATGGGGAAGATTTTATAGAGGGTTCGACCCCTTCTGGTTTGGCGTATGTTTTTTCTATGCCAGATTGTCTTCCTAACTGTACAAGTGCAGATCAAGAAAAGATTAATACAAACTCACGCCTTGAACAGATTCCCATCGAAGCGATTCAATCGGCGCGTGAAAGCGTCAACTTCGCACAATTTACGTTTAGTAGGCAAAATATTTTTCATGCACTTGTCGATGCGCATGCACGAGGAGTGGTGGTTCGTGGTGTAGTTTGGGAGAACTCATTTCCAAATTTGCGCCAATTTTGCGGTAATGGTAGTGGCCGTTGTTCTTTTAATTTTGAACCGCTCAACACTACAAGTTACGTTCAAAGTGGTATTGAAAAACGAAAGCAACTTTTACAAAATTTGCAACTTTATCAAAACGCTACAATGAGTGAGAGACTTGCATTGCTTTTTTATCGCTCACCTACTGGCAGTGAAGTTAGGCCTGTGGGAGGGACAAACGCTACTCAACATAACAAGTTCGTGCTAGTTGATAATTCTATGGTTGCAACAGGTAGTGGTAACTGGAGCTCCACTGCCATTGGCATTAACCTTGAAAACCTGCTACTCTTCTATGATTCAACCACCATCAATGCTTTCCATTGTATCTTTGAGATGATGTGGAGTAATCGTTTGAATCGTACCAGCGTTGGCCGATGCCAAACCGATTCTATCCTTTTTACTCCGGCATCGGACACCTTAGCGGCCATTCTCGTTGCCATTAAAGACTCCAAGCATATGATCGAGATCAGCATGCACCATCTTTCACATCCCCAGATCTTAAAGGCGCTCGCTTTGGCAGCTAGGAGCGGGGTTAAGGTTCATCTTTTGACCGATGATGATGATTGCATTACCTCGCTTACATCAAATTTGCGGGCACTTTTATCAAATAGAAATGTCACCCTAGAGTATGTTCAAACTAACTGTGAAATTTTTCAATTGGCCCATAATAAATTTGGCATTTTTGATCGCTCCTTTGTCATCAATGGTGCTGGCAACTGGAGTATTTCCGGTCTTCAGGATAATTTAGAAAATTCTCAAATTATCACCGAACCAAATTTGGTTCGCGCCTTTATCCGGAATTTTGAAATGACATCCCAATACGTAGTCAGCAGAAATGTGTGCACTTGTAATCCGAGAGATCCTGCTTGCCGCGCACACTACTGCCTCGATCGCGAATTTAACAATTAACAAAAGGAGGGGAAGGGGATTGGGTCGAGGTTAATGGAGCTGCTTGATGGGGAGGAAGCTCTTGTCGTCCTGGTAGATGGGGCGGCCGTTGATGCAGAAGCAGCTTCCTTGTTCGATCTGTTTTTGTAATTCAATCATTTTCTCTTCATCTTCAGTGTCTGCGAGGAAGTCGTACCCGCAGGAGTCTTTGGTTTTGCCAGAAAGGGAATCGATGAGAATTTTATCATTATAGATCGATTTGTAGGTGATGGTTTTGTTGAAGGAGTGCGCGGGAGTATAAGCGCTCATCATTTCCATATCGCTGATTTGGAGGTGGATGTTAAGCGATTTGGAATCCCATTGGGTTGCTCCGTACATGAGTTTGATGTTGAATACTTTAAGCGCAAGCACTTTAGTGAGAAGACCTAGTCCTTGGTAGTTTCCTCCAAGGACAGTGTTGGCAGAGGAGAGGTTATGGCCAAACCAGGCGCCAGGAGCGGCCATGGGGATGGAGATATACATAGAGATAGGAACAAAATCGGTAGCGTTTTTCTCAAGCTTATAGAGTTTTTTCACATCGTTTGGGAGTTCGCTTGCTTGAACGCCTAGGCCACAAATACCACCAGGCATTTCACCGCAATCGAAGAAAACCCACTTATCCATGGGCATGCCGACTGGGCCAAAGGCGAGCTGGTCGAGGGATTGGAGGAGGTCGAAGAAGCGGGCGCGGCGAGAGTCGATACAAGAGAAGATGTGCTCCTGATTGATGGAAAGTCCCCAAGGACTTAGGTTGTATTGAGAGAGGTTGCCTGGAAAAGTCAGGATATAGGGTTTGGTGCGCTCTAAGATCGCTTGGAACTTAGGAGCGATTCGACTCAGTTCTGGACCAATTTTATTCCCATTCATAGGAAAGATACCTCCAAATTGATTAGTTAATCGTATAGAAGAATCTAAAAAAAAATATTGATAATGTATAGGGCCACTTTTGTTAAGTTTTGGAGGGGAGTTACGAAAAGAGAGCATGGCGGCATAGGGGGTGTTATGGGAGAGATGCAAACAGGATCTGGGCCAAGGGCCGAGAATTATTTTCATAACAATGTGATTTTCTTCTTAAAACTAGGAGTAGAGGTGGCCGAGGGGTTTCGGCGTGAATTCTCCAAACTTGGGGTGTATGTGCTTTTTGTGGAGGTGAGGGATGTGGTGGAGGCCATGCAGCTGGGGCGGAATATGAATAATTTAGTGGTGGTGGTGACCTCGATGAAGGAAAAATTGGCCGTGGATTCACTGATGCAAAAGCATTTGCTTAAGCAGGTGCAACAGCGGCGGCTGATGCTTTTTTATATCTCATCGTTTATGGATCATGTGCAAGTGAACTTCTCAAAGAGGTCGTTTGATTCTTATTATGTGTATCACCTGCCGCAAAGTTTTGGGTACCTGGCAAGCGAGATCGCCTATCGCTATTTTTCAGTAAAGGAAGGGGAAAAACGGTGGCCTGGGGGAAAGCGGGCAAGATTGCTTAATATGTAGGAGAAGATATGGAGGGAGGAAAGAGGCTGAAACCTTTGGTGATGAATCGAGATGAGGAGCGGGTTAAGAGGACAAAATCGATTTTAATATTGCTAAAAAGTGATGCTAAAAATTTATTGAATAGGATCGTGAATAGGAAGGCAGAGTATTTGCTAGAATTTTCACTCAAGCGGACGCGAGAGCATTTTAGGGAGATTTTTCAGTGCCGTTATCCAAAGTGTAGGATTGAGACGCTTAAATGGTGCTCTCCCGATGTGATTATCTCGCTAGATCAGTTTTATGTACTAGTGGATGAGCTTTGCTGGTATTTAAACCATACACAAGACATGATCAAAACGGCCGAAGACAGGGTGAACCTTTTTTGTAAGCAGCTTCAGCGATCTTTTGGCACACTAGAACTTTATGTGGATGCCGAGATAGATGTTCAGGATACACTTCTAGGGAAGTTCAAGCAGTAAATAGCTTGACCTTTCAATGGCTTTTGTTCAAAGATACTTTGCTAAAAGCTTTGTTGTGAGATCAGGAGTGGGAAGTGTTATGTTTGGAATAGTGCTTGCTCTTTGTATTGGGATGGGACTCTTGATGCCTTCATGGGTAGATGAGGGTGTATATGCCCAGATAGGAGGAGGGGGAGTGGGACCTGAAAAGCGCCCCATCCCCGCAAGCCGCTTTAGTGAACTTACGGGAACAAAAAATAGAGAATCGTCGGCCCAGGAAATTTGGGACAAAAAATACAATAATGCCTCCTATGTCTATGGAAAGGGGCCAGCCAAATTTTTAGAGGAGAATGTGGCCTTTATTCCTGCGCATTCAAAGATTTTGGATGTGGGGATGGGAGAGGGGCGAAATGCAGTTTTTTTAGCACAACGGGGGCATAAAGTAACAGGGATCGACATTAGTGCGGTAGCAGTTCAAAAAGCACAACAGTTAGCGACGGAGTTTGGAACGCGGATTAAGAGTGAGGTGATTTCGTACAAGAATTATCAGGTAAAAGATGGTGAATACGATGTGATTATCTGTTTTTACTTTGTGGATAAAGAATTAAATAAGAAGATAATGAAGTGGCTGCGACCGGGTGGGATTTTGATTTATGAGTCGTATACGACTAATCAACTGAAAATTGCAAATTTTAATCCAAGTAACTATGGGCCTCAAGATTTTCTAGGTTCTCAAGAACTTTTATTTATGTTTCCTTCAATGAGTGTGCTTAAGTATGAGGAACCTCTTCATAAACAAGATTTTCTGGCGAGTATTATTCTGAAAAAATCTTCCAGTGCAAGCAATGCTAATGCCAAAGATACTAGTAAAGATAGTAATAAAGATAGTAACAAAAAAAACATCTACTCTTCTAAATAACATTTCAATAGCAAACAGTAAAAACAGCAGATAGCAAATTATTCACCTTTCACAGCTGCTTATTGACGTCCGATAATAGGAGTAATGGAGGGATCAAGATGAAAAGAGTTATTGTTATTGTCGTTGCTACTGGTATGGTTATGCTTGCGGGGTTGAGCTTCTGTTGTGGCATAAGTATTGGTGAAGTGGGTGCGATAGAGATTCAAGAGAAGCTTGAGAAGAAGCAATTTAGTGGAAGGATTTCTAAGATTCGCAAGGATGTATCATTAATACGTGTACGAGTAAATTTTCGAAATATGAAATTTTTTGGGAAAGGTGATGGGGTGGAGTTTACGCCCGACCAAGGGAGTAAATTTGTTTGCAAGGGGAGTGTGGTCGGGAGAAGCAGTGAATATTTATTGGTAAAGTTAAAGGATATGGATGTATGTATTGGTGGATCTAATATTGTGGTAGGCTCACGAGTTTTTTTATATGGCCATGAACTAATGAGTAAACTCCAGATGGCCAAAGATGTTAATGCAATTCTGATGAAGAAGAGGTTGGCGTTGCAGTCTATGGTGAATACGGAGAAGAAGAACATTGAACTCAATATTGAGAAGGTGGAGAGTGTGAACAAACGGTATGAGTTATTACAACAGAAGTTGCAACAGGAGTGGGAGGATGAGCTTAGTTCTCTTGAGAGCGATAAGATTACAGCGCAAAAGCGCCATGAGGATTTGACTTCAGATTTGATGGAGATTGAGCATAAGTTAGAGCAATATAGTATCAGTGACGAGAATATCGAAAATGACCGATGGGCACTTGATCCGACAATCTACACTGTGAAGTGAATATAACTGAAGAATTTACGAGAGGAAAATTTAGAGGCACATAGAGAATACTTGTCTTGAGATGATAATCAAAACGAGCAGCAACATTAACCTAGTAAAAAAACTCATGGGGTTCCTTTAAGCAGCTTCCTAGATCAATCTATTAGTGGGGTTGATAGGGACTTTAGAGGGGGTTACTGATAGTGATCTAATGCTGAGTATGAGATATCAGGTTAAATTCTCACCGTCAAATCAAAAACTTTGCAAGGGATAAGAGCGTTAATGGCATTGTTATAGTTTGCGTGATTCCGTAATATTGAGTAATGTACGCTTTAGAAAAATAAGAAAAAAAGGCCTTAGATAAGTAGGCATGGGTTGGTGGCCAATACTAACTCGTGAAAGAACTTAAGAACGGAATATTTTGATATTATGCGACAAAAAAGTAACGCCAGAATTTATGCTTTTCAATTCCTGTACCATCTTCAATGTGATGGTTTAATCGAAGGACAAGAGATTCCATTTAACGCTACACCAGACAAGAGAAAAGCTTATCTAGAAGAGTATCTCTCCTACTTTAATACAGCAATTGAGGATGAAGAGGCACCGAGTGAGAAGTGTTTGAGGCTTGCTTTAGAGTTGATTGATGGAGTGTTGGCCCAGCATGCAGTACTGGAAAAGATGGTAGAAAAGTATACGGGCAAGTGGAGCATTGATAAGATTAATAAGATTGATCTTACTATCCTTTTACTTGCTACATATGAGTTGAATTTTTACAAAGAGACTCCTGCTAAAGTGGTGATTGATGAGGCGATCAAGCTTGCAAAAAGTTTCTCGGAAAAATCATCCTACTCCTTTATTAATGGAGTTTTAGATTCCATGTCGAAAGCATCTCAAGCATCGCTAAAGGAAGCAAATGGGAACCACTCTGAATCATCATCTGATACTAACTCCTGAAGAAGCTCGGAAATGGAGCGTACTCAAGGATAAGTGGCTAGGTATTATTGATCGCAATTGCCGAGCAATGGTAGTGATAACGTATCCAGGGTGTAGTCGGGAGGAGAGAACCTATGATCTTGCAGATTATTTGTTGGATGGTTTGCTAGAGGAGAAAAGGAGCGAGCGTGAGATTGACGATAGCTCTCTGGATGTTTTTGTGGGTAGCTCTTTTGGGGAATCTTTTTTTGTGGGTTTTTTTTCAGTGGTTGCGATGGAGTTTGATAAAAATTTAAGCGATTTTTTAACCATGGTATCTGCCTATGGGGGTGGGAGAGTGGGTATCGAGTCGAAGCGTAGCGTAGTGGTGGTGGACGAGGCCGTGAGTTTTTTGGATGCGAATAAGCTTATTAAGGATTCACCGTTTGAACGAAAAGGATATTTTCAATATTTTCAAAAATTTCCCTCCATGGATTTTGTGTTATTAAGAAAATAAAAAAAGATGAAAATTTTTAAAGAATGGATCAAGAAGTGTGCTGAGAATGATTTAAGAAATCCCTATCAGTTTGTGGTGGTAGTACTGCTTGCAGCGGTGTTGTTGTTTCAGCATGCATGGGTGCCTGGTTTTTTTCACGATGGCCATTTGTATGCCGCTTTAGGAAAAAATATATTGCTAAAGGGAATGTGGATTATCCCCTCACTAAGTGAGACGCATTTTAAATTTTATCACTATCATCCTCCTTTGTATGCGATCTTAGAGGGGATGGTTTTTTGGATCTTTGGTTATACGTGGGTGGTGGCGCGGATTTTTAGTTGTCTTTGGGGGTGGGGAGCGGTGTTGCTCTTAAGTTTTTTTATCTATGGGATTGGAAGAGGAAGGGCCGAACAAGAGGGAAAATCTCCCTCTTTTTATATTGCATGGGCGTATCTGTCAGGGATTTTTTTAGCGCTCTTTCCCCCTCTTTATAAGAAGGCACGCTCACCGCACCTTGATGTTGCACTTACTTTTTTAGTGCTGTTCGCGCTCTATTTTTATTTCAGGGCATTTGAATATTTCACAAGTGGGAAAAACCGTCGAGGAGAGATTTGGTGTTGGCTTGCAGCAGGAGTGTTTTTTGGCCTTGCTTTGCTGATGAAGGGTCCGCCTGCTTTGATTATCCCTATGGTAATTGCCGCCCATCTTTTGTGTCTTGGGTATTGGAAAAAGCTGTTTTTAGATTTTATGCCATGGGTGGGGTTGTTACTCGGGGGAGCAGTATTTGCACTTTGGCCGTTGTTTGCATGGAAATGGGGCATTTTAGACCATTTTTTTTATTACCTATCGACGCAGGTTAAGGCAACGGTGATTGAGGGGAGAGGGAGACAGGAGTATTTGCTAGGAACCTATCCTTACTATTTACTGGAGAATGTAGGCCCTTGGTTTTTGTTAGCGTTTTGGGGGATCTATGCTCTTTTTCGAGATGGCATTAAAAAGAATCCGCTAGGTTTGTTGTTCTTGTTGTTGTATCTGCTAGTAGTGGTGCCTTTCTCCTTTGTAAGGTGGAAGTACTCCAACTATATTGTCCCTTGTTTTCCTGCGTTGGCGGCACTTGCTGCCTATCCTTTTGCCAAGATGTCTTGTACTTTCCATGGGTATTTTACTTTTTGGGTGAAACGAGCGTTGGTGGTAGTGGTGATGGTATTGCTAATTTTTCCAGTGACGGTGCGCTCAGGAAGAGATGTGGAGTTATTTCGGCTGTTGGAGTTAATGAAGTATTATGATAGCAGTTCGGAGGAGATCAGTTGGGTGATTGTCAATGAAGTCTATCCATTTCACAATGTGGTCAACTTGATGGCATGGCAAGGGAAAGGTAATGTGATGACTGATTTGACGAAGAGTGCGGATGTTTGTACGCTTGCGCTTGCGCTTCGAGGGAGTAGCGATGGAAGAAAGTGGGGTGTGTTTATTTCAAGCAAGGACTATGAAGAGGTAAAGCAGGCATGCAAAGGTGACGGTGCAGTGTTGGAAGAGGAGTTGAAAAAGTTTATCTATTTTCCAACTAAAGATTTTTACGTGTTGTTTTCTAAGAGTGTTTTTAAAAAAGAGTTTATGGTGGATTATGGAAATTAAATGGCATGGAACTACGATATTGTCGGTAAGAAAAGGTGATCAGGTGGTGATTGCGGGTGACGGACAAGTCACCATGAATGGAATCATTTTAAAAGCGGAAGCAAAGAAAGTAAGGCGACTCCATAATGGACAGGTTATTGCTGGTTTTGCAGGAGCAACGGCAGATGCGCTGACGCTGTTTGAGCGGATGGAGGAGAAGCTGGAGAAGTACCCGAATCAGCTCTCACGAGCAGCAGTAGAACTAGCAAAAGATTGGAGAACCGATAAATATTTGCGGCGATTAGAGGCAATGATGGCCGTTGCAGATAAAAATATTTCTCTCATTATATCGGGAAATGGTGATGTGTTGGAGCCAGAGCGATCACTAATTGGAATTGGATCGGGTGGTGCTTATGCATTAGCAGCGGCGCGAGCACTGTATGATGTCTCTACATTTAGTGCGATGGAGATTGCCGAGCGTTCAATGTTGGTGGCATCGGAATTGTGTATTTACACCAATACGAAATTTACATTTGAGATGTTAGGAGCATAGATGGAGATGAAGATGATCATAAAAGATGGAAATGAGCTTACTCCTAATGAGATTGTAAGAGAGCTGAACCGCTATATTATTGGGCAAGATGGGGCCAAAAAGGCGGTGGCGATTGCACTGAGGAATCGTTGGCGGAGGCAACAGTTGGATGAGAACTTGAGAGAGGAGGTGCAGCCAAAAAATATTTTGATGATTGGTCCTACGGGTGTGGGGAAGACAGAGATTGCAAGAAGGCTTGCAAAACTGGTCAATGCTCCTTTTATCAAAGTAGAGGCCACTAAATTTACCGAGATTGGATATGTAGGAAGGGATGTTGAGCAAATTATTCGTGATTTAGTGGAGATTGCTATTCATTTGACCAAGGAAGAGCTTCGGAAATTGGTAGAGATCAGGGCCAAAGAGGTTACGGAAAAACGGATATTGGATGCTATTGAAAATGATCCGGCCAATCTGGAAACGCGAGAACACTATCTTGTGTTATTGCGTGAAGGGGGAGCGATTGAGGATTTGGAAATTGATATTAAGGTTGATGATGTTACCAATCCACTATCTACATTTGAAATTCCTGGGATGCCGGGAGCGCAAATTGGAATGATGAATATTGGAGAGATGCTGGGTAAATCGTTTGGCGGACATAGAACCAAGACCAGAAAGCTCACAGTTCGTGATGCTCGTAAAATTGTTATGGAGGAGGAGAGCGATAAACTGTTAGATCAAGATAAAGTTATACGTGATGCGATTTATTTGGTAGAGCAAAATGGCATCGTTTTCATCGATGAGTTTGATAAGATTTGCGCTAGAAGTGAAAGGCACACTCATGGGGCCGATGTGAGTCGTGAGGGAGTGCAAAGAGATCTGTTGCCTCTGATTGAGGGGACTTCAGTGCAGACTAAGTATGGAACTGTTCGCACCACTCATATCTTGTTTATTGCTTCAGGGGCCTTTCACCTTGCGAAGCCATCCGATTTACTTCCGGAGTTACAGGGACGTTTACCAATTCGTGTAGAGTTGGCTTCGCTGCGTACAGAAGATTTTGTGCGAATACTGATGGAGCCGGAAGCAAGTTTAATTAAACAGTACAAGGCCTTGATGGCAACCGAAAGTGTAAATCTCGATTTTACAAGTGATGGGATACTGGAAATTGCTTCGCTTGCCTTTGAGATCAATCAAAATGTTGAGAATATCGGTGCGCGGAGATTGCATACGGTATTGGAGAAGCTACTAGAGGATGTGAGCTTTGATAGTGTTGCTAATAAAGGGCGTACGATTGTGATTGATGAGCATTTTGTTCGCAGTACGGTAGGTGGGCTGGCCAAGAGTAGCGATCTTTCTAAATTTATTCTGTAAGATAATCAAATAATCAATAAATTTTCTTTAGCTTGAAAATTTGCTTAAAAACTTGCCATTTTTTTTTATCAGGGGTGATTTGTTTAGGGATTCCTGAGTGCGGGAAGTATTTGATTTTTTTTGAGGTAAAGGATTATTGTGAAAAAAGGAAAATTGCATTTAAAATAGAGCTATCGTATCGTTGGTGTCACAAATAAGTCAAAAGGGGAGATAAGGCATGAGCAAGCAAAAAATTAAAGTTGGCGTTTTGGGATGTACAGGAGCAGTTGGGCAAAAATTAATTTCGCTTCTTGAAGATCATCCTTTGTTTGAGATTACAGCGATCGCTGCTTCGGAAAATTCAGCAGGAAAAATCTATAAAGATGTGGTGAATTGGTTGGAAGCAAAAGATATACCGGCCAGTGTGGCGGGAATGACTATTCAAAAATGTTTACCTGGCCTTGATTGTAAAATTGTTTTTTCTGGGCTTGACTCCAAGGTGGCCGGGGAAATTGAACAGAATATGGCCTTGCATGGATATGTGGTCATTAGCAATTCTAAAAATCATCGGATGGTAGATGAAGTACCTCTGGTGATTCCAGAGGTAAATGCTGAACATTTACAGTTAATTCAAAAGCAGAGCGGGCAATTCAAATGTAAGGAAGGAGGAATGATCATAACCAATCCCAATTGTTCAACCGTGGTGTTGTGTGTATCGCTCTTCCCCATTTATAAGTGCTTTGGTTTAAGCAAAGTTGTTGTAACAACAATGCAAGCAATTTCGGGCGCAGGTTATCCCGGGGTGCCTTCGCTAGATATTCTTGGAAATGTAATTCCTTATATTTCAGAAGAGGAAGGGAAGATTGAGACGGAGACTTTAAAAATTTTAGGAAAATATGATAGTGGAGCGATTAAGTTTGCATCGATTAAAATCTCTGCTATGTGTAATCGAGTGGCCGTAAAAGATGGGCATACGATGTCCATCTCTTTTGAGACAGAAAGGAAGGCCAGCAAAGAGGAAATCCTAAAATGCATTGAAGAGTATAATCGGGAAGTCAAAGTGGATTTTGATGTCTTAAGGTACTTTGATAATCCTGCAAGACCGCAACCGCTCCTCGACGCCGCCAAAGGGAAGGGGATGACAGTTTCAGTAGGCAATCTTCGCGAGTGTAGCGTGCTTGATTGGAAAATGACAGCGCTAGGACATAATACTATTCGTGGGGCCGCAGGGGCAGCGATTATCAATGCAGAGTATTTGCTAAGAAAAGGATTGGTGTAATTATATGAGCATGATGGTTGTGATGAAATTTGGAGGTACTTCGGTTCAAGATGCTAAGGCGATAGATCGCGTTTGCATGATTGTAAGAACACGATTAGACAGCGGGCAGCGACCGGTGGTGGTATTGTCGGCCATTGCCAAAGGTACCGATGCTCTGATTGAAGCAGGGGCACTGGCCTCTGAAGGAAAAATTAGTGAGGCCCGTGAAAAAATAGCAAAGCTTCGTGAAAGGCATTTACAAATTGCACGTGAGCTAGTGAAGGATGAAAAAAGTTTTGGTGATCTTCGTGCAAGGATGGGGGACTATTTTAACGATCTGGAGGATTTATTAAAAGGAGTTTCGCTACTGTCAGAGTTATCTACTAAAATTCAAGCAAAGATTGTCTCCTATGGAGAGTTGCTTGCAACATTGATTGCGAGTTACGCCATGAGAGAGCGAGGCATGAGTGCGGCCCTTCTTGATGCAAGAGATTTTATTATTACCGATAATAACTATTTAAAGGGTGAACCACAGCTAGAGGAGATTATCGCACGGACGAAGGTTAGTGTCGGAAAAGTGGTGGAGGCCGGAATGGTTCCGGTGATCCAAGGATTTATTTCTAGATCAAAGGATGGCATGCCAAGTGTGCTGGGACGAGGAGGTTCTGATTATACCGCTTCACTCGTGGGAATGGCATTGGATGCAAAAGAGATTGAAATTTGGACCGATGTGGATGGTATGCTTACGGCAGATCCGAGAAAAGTGCAAGGGACAAAAATTATATCTGAGATCTCTTTCGAAGAGGCCGCGGAGCTTGCTTACTTTGGTGCCAAGGTATTGCATCCGCTCACTATAAGGCCTGCAGTGGAAAAGAGTATTCCTGTAAGAATTAAAAATTCGCAAGCGCCGGAGGTAGAGGGAACACTGATTTTGAATCGAACTGGCGATCATGATGCCGGAGGAGGTGCGAGAGCGGTTAAATCCATTGCTTGCAAAGAAAAGGTTATCGTGATCAATATTTTTTCAATGCGAATGTTAAATTCATATGGGTTTCTTAAGAAGATTTTTGATGTCTTTGATAAGCATAGGACGTCGGTGGATTTGATTACAACCTCGGAAGTGAATGTCTCGGTCACTCTTGACAATGGTGAATATCTTGAGGAAATTAAGACAGAGTTGTCGGCATTTGCCAAGGTGAGCGTAGAGAATGATAAAGCACTGGTGTGTCTGGTTGGAAATAACCTTAAAAATACACAAGGGATAACAGGGAAAATTTTTGGAGTGCTCTCTGATTATAAAATTACCATGATCTCTCAAGGGGCATCACTTATCAATGTTAGTTTTGTGTTGGATCAAGAGCATTTAAAAGAGGCATTACAAAAGCTGCATAATACATTTTTTAAGAATTAATGAAGGAAGGTTGTTGTGGAGATTATTTTATCTGGATATGGTAAGATGGGAAAGGTGATTGAAGGAATTATGAAGCAAAGGCAACACACTTTGCTTAAAACTTTCGACTCAGAAAAAGATTATAAAAATATTACAGCGATTAATGCGATCTGTATCGATTTCTCTACTCCGGATGCTTTTAAAAAAAATTATAAAAGCATTGCGGATCATTTTAGAGGTGCGGTTGTAGGAACTACCGGATGGGGTGATATTGAGCAAGATGTGCGGGACTATTTTTTAGAGAGGGGAAAGAGCTTGGTTTATGCGACTAACTTTTCCTTGGGGGTGAATATCTATTTTGAGGTGCTGGATTTTATGTCGGCACTTATTTCACAACATGCAAATTATGATCCTTACATTATTGAGCTTCATCATAAAGAAAAAAAGGATGCTCCTTCAGGAACTGCCAAGAGCATTCAGCAAATATTAAAGAAACATTTTAAAAGGGAGATCGATGCTCCTGCTGTTCGCAGCGGCTTTATTAAAGGCGTGCATGAGACGGGATTTGAGTCGGAATATGATAAACTTACATTCCGGCATGAGGCCTATACGCGTGAAGGTTTTGCTTTAGGCGCGGTGATTGCGGCCGAATGGTTGCTTGAGAGCAAGGGCGTTTGGAGATTTAGTGACCTTTTAAAATCAAAACTAAAGGAAGGATAGGCGTATGCAAGTAAAAGAGTTTAAAGGATGTGGAACCGCTTTAATTACTCCATTTAAAAAAGATTTATCAGTGGACTATGATAAATATCGGATTTTAATTAAGCGGCAAATTGATAATGGAATGCATTTTATTGTACCACTAGGTACCACAGGGGAGACTCCTTGCTTAGAAAAAGAGGAGAAGGTCAAGCTTTTGTCAATTGCGGTGGAAGAGGCCAACGGAAAAATTCCTGTAGTGGTAGGTGCAGGGAGCAATTACACCAAAGAGGTATTGAGCAACATAAAGGAGTTTGAAAAGATTGGTATTGATGGTCTTTTGGTGGTGACTCCTTACTATAACAAGCCCACACAAGAGGGGATGTATAATCACTTCAAAGCAGTCTCTGAGAGCACTGATAAACCGATTATCCTCTATAATGTCCCTGGAAGAACTGGCGTAAATATGAGCGCAGAGACTTGCCTAAGACTAGCTGAGCTTAAAAATATTGTGGCCACCAAAGAGGCCTCCAGTAACTATGCTCAGATCAGTGAGATCATAAGAAGTGCTCCGGCCGGATTTTCAGTATTATCAGGAAATGACGATGAAGTTTTGTCTTTGTGTGCAACTGGAGCAAAGGGTGTGATCAGTGTTGCTTCTAATCTGGCCCCGAAAGAGATGGCAGAGTTTTTAAACCTGATTTTGAAGGGAGATTATGAGGGTGCACGTAGAGAGCATCATCGCTTAACTCCACTTTTTAAAAATTGTTTTATTGAAAGCAATCCTATTCCAGTCAAAGCGGGAATGGGATCGCTTGGGTTAATTGAGAATATTTTACGTCCACCACTTTATCCAGCCACAACAAAAACTTACGAAGTGATGACGGATACAGTAAAAAAATTGGGTATCAAATAATGATAAAGCAAAAATTTGAAACTATTAGGGCAAAGAGTGATCTTTCTCGGGAAGAGGCGATAAGCTTTTTCAATGAATTGCTTACGGCCTTAGAAAATGGCACGGTTAGTGTTGTTGAAAATAGCAGTAGCGGTAGTGGTAGTAGCTGCGAGTGGAAAGTGAACACTTGGGTGAAGGAAGCGATCTTGCTGGGGTTTAAGTTTGGAAACTTGGCCGAGATCAATCTTGGGGCATGGAAATTTTTCGACAAAGATACTCTATCTTATCGATCCTTCACCATTGAAGATAAAGTGCGTTTGGTTCCTGGTGGTTCTCTTGTTCGGCGAGGTGCTTTTGTTGCGAGTGGAACCATTATTATGCCTCCTGCTTATATCAATATTGGTGCCTATGTGGATCAAGGCAGTATGATTGATTCACATGCGCTGGTAGGCTCATGTGCAAGAATTGGAAAAAATGTTCACCTCTCTGCTGCTTCTCAAATTGGTGGGGTGCTGGAGCCGGTGGGAGCGATGCCGGTGATTGTTGAAGATAATGTTTTTATCGGTGGCAATTGTGGTATTTATGAAGGAACAATTATCCGAAAACATGCGGTGATTGGAACCGGGGTAATTTTAAATGCCTCCACACCAGTTTTTGATAATGTGAATGGCAATTATATCCGAAAGGAGGAGGGAAAAACCTTGGTGATTCCTGAAAATGCGGTAGTGGTTGCGGGAAGCAGACCTTTGCGATCGGGAAAGGGCGTAGAAGAAGGAGTTCACCTCTATTGCCCAGTGATCATCAAGTATCGTGATGATAAAACCGGCAAGGCAATTACGCTGGAGGATTTACTGAGATAAATTTATGTACCTAACCTTACGTGAGCTACTGACACACCCTTTTTTTGCCACAAGCGGAATAGAGAAAGTAAAACCGTTTTTGCAAAACTACAAGAGTCCGCTCTATCTCTATTCACGAGAAGTGATCACAAAGCAGTATAATTCCTTTAAAGAACAGATCCCCAACCAGTTTAAAATATTCTATGCACAAAAAAGTAACCCTAATGAGGTGTTGTTACAGCACATTCTTCATTTGGGTGCGGGTTGTGATACCGCTTCTCTTGGAGAGATGAACGCCGCTTTGAAGGTTGGGTTTAAGAGTGAAGAGATCATGCTCACCGGACCTGGAAAGAGCGAGGATGAGCTGGCCTTTGCCATTGAGAAGGGCATCTTAAGTATCAATGTGGAGTCGTTTCAAGAACTGGAGATGATCGAACAGATTTCAGCGCGGTTACAAAAGCGACAAAATATTTTAGTGCGAATTAATCCTCCCTTTGATGCTTGTGAAAAAACCAGAATTATTGGTGGTAGTGGGGTGAGTAAGTTTGGAATCGATCTAGAGCAGGTTTCCGATTTTATCAAGAGGGCACGTAGACTAAAACATGTTTGTTTAAATGGGATCCATATCTTTAACTCCTCTCAAATTTTAGAGGGAGAGAAGATCTTGCAAAATACGATAGAAGTGATTAAGACTGCCATGCGTTTTCAAAAGATCCATCATTTGCAGGTGAAGCGCATCGATTTAGGAGGAGGTCTTGGCATTCCCTATAGTACAGAGGAGTCTCCTCTCAATTTGCAAGCGCTTGGCAGCGGTCTTCGTAACTATCTTGAAGGCAGTGAGGCCAAGCAATTTCTACGTGGTGTGGATTTGGTTTTTGAACTTGGTCGCTTTTTATCGGGACTCAGCGGAATTTATTTAACCAAAGTTCTCTACACTAAAACTTCACGGGGAACCAATATAGTCATTACTGATGGTGGAATTAACCATTTACTACGCCCAGTTTTAATCGAGCATAAGCACCCTATGGTGAACTTGACTGCCATTCTTGAGGGGCGAACAGAGGTAGATCGTTATTTAGTAGCAGGACCTTTGTGTACGTCACTAGATGAATTTGATGACGAGGCAAAGTTGCTTAAAGTGTTACCTGGCGATATTCTTGCTATCGTCAATGCTGGTGCTTATGGATTTACTGAGAGTATGCCTTATTTTCTTTCTCAAACCAAAGTGCGCGAAGAGTTTTTGCCACTTGATTAGAAAAATATTTGCGTTATTTTGGATGGCTTCGCACAGAACAGACTCAAAACTTTGAGTGGTGGAATTTATCTCAGCGCCGGAGCTTTAGGAATGCCTTGAAAAAATCGGAACTTGAATTTTTCATGCACTGACAATCATTTTGGAAGCTGGCACCTGCTCCCTGCTCCATTAGCTGGAGAGGCCCTATCTCTCTGCCACTATTTTTTTGAGACACTCCATAACCGTTCCACATCTTCCAACAATAATTTCGTCATGAAAGTTGTGTAAGGAATTCCAATTTTTTTAGCGAGAATTTTGATCTTTTCCAGTGAGTCATGATCAATTCTCATATTAACCTGAGTTGATTTTACAAGAGGCACATTACGTTTTTTATCTGCCGCTTTAGTCATCTCTTCAATATCTTTTTTTGAAAGCTCTTCTAGTTGGGATTTTATTTTAGATTTCATTTTTTACTCCGTTTGCTCCGTCGATAAGCATTCACAATACCTAAAATTTCCATTTGCTCACCCTCAATTAAAAATATTAAACGATATATTTTAACCGGACTTCCATGTTCAACATCGGCAATAAAATACTCTATTCCTTTCGTAGTTGAATCTACTTCAAACTGGTGTCCATGTAAGGCGTAAGCAAGATCGATGATCAAAGTATCGCTCATATCGGCTGAATGCTTTTCCAAGTAATGTCTACCAATACGTAACAACCGGATATGATGATTATTTACTTCTATACTAATAGTATATTCTTCAAAAATCGGTTTGGTCATTTTAATCTCACTTTCATGCTATACACTTAACACTTTAACATATTAATATTATAAAATAAAACTATCCTATATGTATAGCGCTATGTCTTTGAGCGAGCTTAGCACCTGGCACACAGGACACATTTATCGGGACTCAGCGGAATTTATTTAACCAAAGGTTCTCTACACCAAAACTTCACGGGGAACCAATATAGTCATTACTGATGGGGGAATTAACCATTTACTACGCCCGGTTTTAATCGAGCATAAGCACCCTATGGTGAACTTGACTGCCATTTTTGAGGAGCGAACAAAGGTAGATCGTTATTTAGTAGCAGAACCTTTGTAGACGTCACTAGATGAATTTGATGACGAGGCAAAGTTGCTTAAAGTGTGACCTGGCGATATTCTTGCTATCGTAAATGCTGGTGCTTATGGATTTACTGGGAGTATGCCTTATGTTCTTTCTCAAACCAAAGTGCGCGAAGAGTTTTTGCCACTTGATTAGAAAAATATTTGCGTTATTGCCCTCTAATCTTGAATCAGCTTATCGTCCACTTATTGTGGGAACTAATCTTAATGAAATATTTTGCATGATCGAGGAGAGAAGCGTTCATTGTGGCAATCGAATTTTTATAGATAATCAAATTTTTGTTATTACTTCTCCTTTAAGCTATTCCGTTGTGAATAAGACAGTTGAGATTAAAACTTATCGCAATGGAGTTCGTAAATATTTTATCGATGACAGTGAAGTCCAAGTAGAGCAGCTGATAACCACGCCAAAGGCCGCTTAGAACAAAGCTGAACTTGTTTTACTATAAGGCTTCAAATGCCTGGCCAAGGGTTAGCATCAAAAGGCCCCTGCCATGGCTTTTTTCCAGCTTCATTCAAAACTTGAGTTGGTGTTTCATCCATCTGAACATAACTTTTGGCAAGCAATCTATCTTACAATAAATTATAGAGGGGAATTAATTGTGTATGGGTATTAATAACTCACATCTAGCACGTTCTCATTTTTTAGAAAAAGTGGGGACGTGCTGGATGTGAGGTGTGATCCTATGGGGATGCTTGCAAAAAAATGGAAAGTGCGACAGATCCGAAAATTTTTCATGAAGAAGTTGTAAATTTTCTAGGATTTTAGGCGGATTACAGTAGACGCTGGGTGGTATTGTTGATAAAAACACTTCCCTTAGCAGCTTTTAACAAGGAGCAATTGCAAATGAAACACCAGGCTATTTTAATATTATTAAACGTATTGATAATTAATTTTATATTAGTAAATGTTTCTTTGGCAGATGGAAATAGAACTTTAGATAGCTATCGTGGTGAAATTAAATCAGCAAGTTTGTCTCCAGATGGAACTAAAATTGTTAGTGGATATTTTGAAGGGACAATTAAGATTTGGGATGTTGCTACGGGAAAAGAGCTTACTACATTTTATGACCAAACACATATTGCCATAATTGATTCAGTGAAATTTAGTCCAGACGGAAGTAAAATAGCGATTAGTTATAATGACAATATCATAAGTATTTTGGATGTTAGTCGTAATGAAATAATAAAAAAACTTATCTCTGATCAAAAAACGTTGCGCTTTGGCATAATGAATTTTAGTTCTGATGGAAGCAAAATACTTAGTGTATCTGATCGCGATACAATTGATATTTGGGATATAGCTAGCGAAAAAAAACTTAATACAATTAATCCTTCTATTTATCATATTAATTCAGCACAATTTAGTCCTGATGGAAAAAAAATGGCCATTGGAGGTGTGGGAGGTGTGGAAATTTATGATTTTGCTAGTGGAAAAAAAATCAATTCAATTAATAAAGATATTTTTGACGCTAGAGGAGTAAGCTTTAATCCAGATGGAACAAAGATAGTTGGTTACTTTGCAGGGTATATTCAGATTTGGGATGTTATCACTGCTGAAAAGATTAAAACAATTGCTTCAGTAGATACTTTTCGTAGAAATGATACTGTAAGTTTCAGTCCTGATGGAAGCAAGATAATGGGAAAATCACAAGATTGGATTATTATTTGGGACGTAGAAAGTGGTAGAGAGATTAAAGCTTTTATGAAATCAGATGAAAATATGCATGATTTTTATGAAATGGCAGCATTTAATCCTGATGCAAGTAAAATAGTTCTTATTCAATCGAAGACCTACTCTGATCCAGCTGAAGCAAGCAATATAATGAAGACCTATGATTTATCTAATGACACGGGATTTAAAAAAATTTCAGCAACAAATGTTCGCACAGTAAATTATAGTCTTGATGGCAGTAAAATATTGAGTGTTTCGAACGATGATGGGATTAGTATTTTGGATGCCGTGACAGGAAAAAAAATACAACATTTGGATCAAGCAGATTATCTCTATTTTGGTGAAGCAACTTTTAGTTCAGATGGATCGAAGATCCTTGGTTTCTCAAACAAAGCTGTTCATATATGGGATGTTACCACAGGAAAAAAGGTTAAAACATTCGCAAAACAATCTGCTAGTATTAAAACTATAGACTTCAGTCCTGATGGAAGTAAAGTAGCTTGCGGATATTATGATCATACAATCAAGATATGGGATGTTGATACTGAAACAGAACTCAATATATTTACTGAACATACTAGTGTTGTTACGTCCGTGAGGTTTAGTCCAGATGGAAGTAAGTTAGTTAGCGGATCTGATGACAGCACTGTTAAGCTTTGGGATATTAAGACTGGTAAATTACTTAGTACATTTACTGGACATGAAATGAGCATTACTTCGGTTAGATTTAGTCCTGATGGAAGTAAAATAGCTAGTAGCTCTAATGATAATAGCACCAGGATCTGGGATGTTAGCCGAAATGAAATAGTGAAAAAACTCCTTTTTGATGAAACACTCTTTGGAGTTAATGAAGTAAGTTTTAGTCCTGATGGCAATAAAATATCTAGTACCTCCGATTATGACATTGTAGTTTGGGATCTTGTCTCTGAACAAATAATCAAGACTATTCGCAGTGACAGCTTTTATAAAATTAATTCATTAAGTTTTAGTCCTGATGGAACTAAAATAGTAAGTGGATCAGAAAAAGATATTACGGTTTGGTATGTATACTAGCTAAATAGTACGCTTAAGGACACTCAAAAATCTGTAGCATTTTTTTCAATAAAAATCCTTTAGCTATCTTTTAGCATCGAATGAAATTCTTCCTGGTAGGTAACCTAATTTATCAGAGATAGTTAATAAATGGCATTCCCAAAGATCAATGTCTACGTTAATTTCATCTTGAGTTATTTTTTCATTTTGTTTTTTACTGCATATACCACTCCAGTTCCCTGTTATGTTGATGCAGTCATCTTGATTACTATTAATGTTTTCTGAACCAGGGCCATGCCATTTAAATTTGCCAGAGGAAATAAAAAGAGCATGTCTTCACTGGCCGCAATAATCTGTTATTACTACATTTGCTGATTGTTTACTCAATATAACTTTATTCTATGAGATGATTGGAGGAGGTGATAATAAACAAAAGGGTTAAAATAATGAAAAATTTTTTTCTATGCTTAAGTTTGCTGACATTGGTTGCTTTAGGTGTAAATCCTGTAGAGGCAAAAACAAAACACAAGAAATATGCTACTTATACTCATGATAAAAATAACATTTTTAGTGTGCTTGCCCCTATAGAGCATGCGGATGATAAAGATACTGCTGACCACAAAGCACTTTTAAAGGTACCAAATAAAAAAGATGCGACAAAGAAAGATCCTCCAAGCAGAGACGATGAGCTAGTCGGCGATAAAAGCAGTATAGAAAAACCATTTAGTCCAAACTTTCCCTACCCTTTGGGAAAGACAAGATTAGATCCATCACTACCTTCGGCCTACAAACTAGATCCAAATAATATTCGTTATCTTGAGTACAACAATTATTATTCAATCTATGATGTCGAGGCCAAAACTCCTCTTTTAACGATTCATCACCTTGGGAACGATATGTGGAATCAGAAAGTAAAAGAGGCCATCAATGCTTTAAAGCAAGATCCAACAAAAATTGTGAATTATGATGATGTAGAAGGTGAAATGGATGAGGATGCGAATGTGAAGGAAGATACAGGAGATGATAGCGATTGGAAAACAGCTGCTAAACACAATAAACATTGCCAAGTAAAAAGTCATCGACCACATAAGAAATTTATCTCAGATACCAGGCTTCGTGTGCTAGAAAGAGTTGGTCACAAAGATTATAGAGATGTAAGCAACCTCTTTTCGCGAGGCCATTTGACACCTTCAGGTGATTTTTTGGAAGAGGCCTTGCAAATCAAAACGTTTATGACCACCAATGCGGCCCCACAAGTACAACACACTTTTAATGATAACTTATGGAACCGTTTGGAGATGTGTGTGCGTGAATGGAGCAATGAGAGCAAAAAGGGGATTACTGTTATGACAGGTGTAATTCATGATGCCAAGAGTGTCTTAGTTAAATTAAATAAGAAAATTTCTGTACCAACACACTTTTATAAAGTGCTAGTTGATGAGAGCACATTCCCTCCGAGAACTATGGCCTTTCTTATGGAAAATAAGACGTATTCAGAGAGTAGTTCCAATGAAATGGACATTAACAATTATTTAGTCTCGATTTCCACAATAGAAAAGCTAACTGGGATTCGATTTTTAATTGCAATTCCAGATGAGGCATTACGTAGCAAACTTGTTGATCAAAAAAGTGAGCTTTGGCGTGATTGTTCTGAGCGACTCAGCAGCAAGTTCAAAAAATAACGATTAAAAATTTATCACTACCCAAAAAACGATAAAGTTTTTTCCTGTTTTGCCGAAAAAATAGACAGGGAAGTGTCTAATTAATAGCACATAATGACAAGTAATTGAAAAAGGATGACTTCATGATTAATTGGGATGAGATGAGTAACCTTCATGTAATTCAAAAACTAAAACAAATTTTAGTTAGATGGTTTGGTGTTGAACTCTTTTATGCCAACGAGCATAATCGTTTGCCCAATAGTTTTTTAGATAAAAATTATCGCTTTCAAAATCCTTTCATGAAAATCCAAATGGGAATGAATTATGGGCATGAGTTTTTAAATAGTGATGTAGAAAAGGTCAACGACTCTTTTCAAGCGCACAGTAGTATAAACTACAGTTTTTATGACTCCTTTTTTCCTGGTATAAAAGGTGTCGGGACGAGGATTACTCTTGAGGGAGAGCACGCAGGATCAATCTTTGCCTACCCCTTTTTATCAGAGGATCTTACCAGCGAAGAGATCACTGAGCTAAAACAAAAACTTATCGAATGTGGGAGTTCTGAACTTGATGCCAATATGGCAATTCAACAAGTACACCGCCTGAATAAGTCAGAGAAAGAGTATTTGCGAGAGTTAGTGGAACTAGTTTCTCAGGAGATTGTCACCTTTCATCATGAAATTGAAAAGCGGGAGGCCAGAATTTTGGAATTGAATTCTGAACTTGGCACCAAATATCGTTACCATTCCATGATTGGAAAATCAAAACAGATGCAACAAATCTATAGACTCCTGGAAAAAATTTCTAGATCGGAGTCGACAGTATTAATTCAAGGTGAAAACGGTACGGGAAAGGAGTTGGTAGCAAAGGCCATTCATTATAATTCTCCTCGAAAAGACTCTGTATTGCTGGCACAAAACTGTTCGGCCTTTAATGATAATTTGCTTGATTCCGAATTGTTTGGTCATGTTAAGGGCGCTTTTACCGGTGCCATTAAGGATAAAAAAGGGCTTTTTGAAATGGCCCACACAGGGACACTGTTTTTAGATGAGATTGGAGATACCAGCCTTACGATGCAAGTAAAGTTACTCAGGGTATTACAGGAAGGAACCTTTCTTCCTGTGGGGGCAAGCGTTCCGCGGAAAGTGAATGTTAGGATTATGGCCGCCACCAATAAGGATCTAAAACAGATGATTTCTAGAGGGGAGTTTCGAGAAGATTTGTATTATAGAATTAATGTGATCAATGTACACCTCCCGTCGTTAAGAGAACGCAAAGAAGATATCTCTATTTTGTTTGAACATTTTCTAGAGAAAAAGTGTGCTGAAATGGGAGCGCAGACAAAATCGGTTTCAAAAAAGTGTTTAGAAAAAATTTTAGATTATCCTTGGCCTGGAAATGTGCGTGAACTAGAAAATGAGATAGAGAGGATTGTGGTATTGGCCGGCGATAGTAAAAATATCACACCAGATATGCTAAGTTCAAAAATTACCGATTTTGGAAGTACACCTTCTGCTGCCGCTGCCAGAGGAGTTCGCATTACAGGGACACTAAAAGAAGCCATGGAAGAGTTGGAAGAGTTGATGATTCGAGAAGGTCTTCGCCGTTGTAACTACAATAAGTCGAAGTTAGCAAAAGAGTTAGGAATCAGCAGAGCAGGACTTATTATGAAAGTGGATAAGTATGCTCTTGACAAGAGAAGCATGGAACGGAGCAGAAAAGAACAAGAGTCAGCGTAGAAGAAATTCTCGGATCTTGCGAGCAACATCTTCCATTGAGATATTTTTTAAGCAAGCTAAATGCTGATTATTATCAGATGCAAATTTGCAGTTATTTTTCAAACAAGGAGCACAGGCCAGGTTATGATCGCTAAAAATGTGAATTTGCGCGTTCTTGGGATTTAAAGGAGCGGTACTGTTCGTGTCCCCGGCACCAAAGAAAACAATGGTAGGGGTGCCTAGTATGGCACTTAAATGGGCAGGACCAGAGTCATTAGAAATCATTAAAGATGCTTGAGATAAAATTTCTACTAATCTTGCAATCGATGTTTTTCCCGCATGATTTTCTATTGTGAAGTTGTGATTTTTGGGAAGGAGATCTAGCAGACATTGGACGTGCTTTTCCTCTTTTGCACTTCCAATCAAGAGAATGCGATAAGCTGATTGTTTGAAAATTTCTAGTAAGGATAGCCACTGTTCACTTGGCATGCGCCTGGAAGATGCTTCGGAATTGATATTGATGACAATCGTTTGAGTGCCAGTGCCAGCAGCAAGATCGGCCCAGAGTTGTTGCTTCTTGAGCGTGATTACGGGAAGAGATCTTCTAGGCCAGTTAAGAAGCGCAAGGTATTCGTATGCTCGATGAGAAGAGGTACGATCCGGATCAAGTTGTTTTGTAAGCTGATTCAAAAAGAGAGCACGAAGATAATAACTTTGGCCACGCATACCGATTCTCTTTTTTGCTCCGATAAACCACCCGGTGATTGCACTAGAGAGAGAGGGCGGTAGGGCATAATAGATATCAGGAGGATCGGGAAAAAAGGAGCGCAAAGAAAAAATTTCCAACAGCCGGTGCCAATAGCTATTCGTGGAGCGACCTACCTCTATAACTTTTAGATCTAAGGGCAGATATTCAAAGAGATCTTTGTAGATAGTTCTGGTAATAATGGTGATGGCGGCGGTTGGGTTTTGCTCTCTAAGGGCCGTCAGAAAATAAAAACTCATCACAATATCGCCGAGCCAGTTAGGAGAACGGACAACAATTTGGAGCATGGAGGGCCTTTTATGGGCCCGCATTGCGCGACAGGTCTTGGAGAACCGATTTTTTTTTGAGATTAGATTCCTCAGCATTTAACAACCCAAATTATGCAATATCTTTATTTCCATTATCTATTAGAGAATGGGGATTATGACTAGAAAAAAGGTGCGACCAACCATGAAGATTATTGTGACAACCAAACAGGTTCCCGATACCCACAATATTGTTGGGGATGCCATGAGGCCCGATGGAACTGTTAACCGCTCTGTGCTTCCAACTATTTTTAATCCAGAGGATTTGAATGCTTTGGAAGAGGCCTTAAAGCTTAAGGAGAAAATTCCTTCAGCACATATCACGGCCATTACTATGGGACCACCGAAAGCAATGGATGTTTTAAGGGAGTCGCTATATCGAGGAGCAGATGATGTGGTACTGCTTTCCGATGGTCGCTTTGCAGGTGCCGATACACTTGCCACCTCCTACGCTCTTAAATGTGCAGTTCAAAAATTAGGTGTGTTTGATCTTATTTTTTGTGGAAGACAGGCCATTGATGGAGATACGGCCCAAGTAGGGCCACAGCTTGCAGAGAAGCTTGGGATCAATCAAATTACCAATGTGTGTGAAGTGGTTACGGTGGATGAAGAGGGTTGTACCATCACGGTGAAACGTTCCACCGAATATGGGGAAGAGATTGTAAAAAGTAAGTTTCCGGTTTTAATTACCGTTACCTCTTCGGCCAATGATCCTCGCCCTGCAAGTGCAAAGCGAATGATGATTTATAAGAGTATTGGAAAAAAGAGCGATGCGGTTTCTTATACCGATTCTGCAGAGCTTGCCTGGACACGAGATTTGCCCGCCCCTTACATCAATTATATTAAGGAGTGGAATCTTGAAAGCGTTGACGCCGATCCCGCAATTTGTGGATTAAATGGTTCGCCAACAAAAGTGAAGAAAATTCAAAATGTGGTCTTAGTTGCCAATGAGGCCAAGATGGTCAGTGGCGACGATGAAGGAATTAGTGCTTTAATAAAAGAATTGGTCAGTGAGCATATTCTTGCGGGATGAAATTCATAAGACAAAAAAGGGCCATATAATCATGAAAAAAAATAAAAGTGTGATGGTGTTTATAGAGTATACAGAAGAGAGCATCGCTGAAGTGAGCTTGGAGCTAGTATGCAAAGGAAAAGAGCTTGCAGAGAAGTTACAAGTACCGCTTGAGGCGATTGCAGTGGGATTTGGAGCGAATTTACGTCGAGAACTTATTAAGCTTGGCCAGTATGGATGCAAAAGTGTTTACCTTATAGAGGATGAGCGTTTAAAGCATTTTACCTCTGTTCCTTACGCCAAAGCAGTCGTAGAGACTCTACAACGCGTTCAACCCCAAATTGTACTCTTTGGGGCCACAACTACTGGGCGCGATCTTGCTCCAAGAGTTGCCTCGGCCTTAAAGTGTGGCCTTACTGCAGATTGTACCGATTTGCAATTAGGAGAACACCAGATCAAGGGGCAAACATTTCACAATACGCTTTTGCAAATTAGACCAGCGTTTGGTGGAAATATTGTGGCGACCATTGTTTCTCCAGAACATTCACCAAGTATGGCCACCGTACGTGAAGGGGTGATGAGAATCAATCCTCCTAGTGGCAATGAAGAGCATAGGGCCGCCATTGTTGATGAGAAGGTTTGTTTTGATAGTTCCAGTGATTTTCCCAGTGAGGTCATTGAAATCATCAAAAGCGAGCGCAGTGTGGATTTAAAACAGGCCAAGATTATTGTAGCGGCGGGAATGGGTGCTGCATCTCATGAAGCGATGGCGCTAATAAAAGAGCTGGCAAGAGTGATTGGAGCGGAAGTTGCAGTTTCTCGCCCAGTGGTGGATGCAGGTATTCTTGGACATGATCATCAAGTGGGACAGACAGGAACAACCGTAAGACCAACTCTTTATATTGCTTGCGGTATTTCGGGGCAAATTCAGCATCGGGCGGGAATGGCAGAGTCCAAGCGGATCATTGCTATTAATCGTGATCCCCAGGCACCAATTTTTAGTATTGCTCACTATGGGATTGTTGGTGATGTAAAGGATGTGATTCCCAAGATGATCAAGGCGTATAAGAATAAGTAAGAAATCTAAAAAAACCTAAAAAAACCTAAGAAAACCAGGAGAGCTAAAATGTCCAATTTCTTTTTGGATAATGAAGATATCAAATTTCACTTGAAAAATATGGATCTTGCTCGAGTCATTAATTTAAAAGAGAACTACTTTTCTCCCGAAACTAAAGCACAGGTAGGTGCTCCTCGAGATCAAGAGGATGCTGCCGATAATTATCATCGAGTTTTGGAAATTGTAGGGGCGATCGCTGGAGATTTTATTGCTCCCAGAGCAACTGATGTTGATCGAGAAGGTGCGACTTTTTCCGATGGAAAAGTGAACTATGCTCGTGGAACAAAAGAGTCACTCAAACGGCTAAAAGATGCTGAACTCATGGGTTTTACATTACCTCGCGAGTTTGGGGGACTTAATTTGCCAAAGACCATTTACTCTATTGCCATTGAAATGATCTCGCGTGCAGATGCTTCGCTTATGAATCTTTTTGGATTGCAAGAGATTGCTGATACCATTTATAAATTTGGATCGGAAGAGCAACGGAAAAGATACCTGTCTCGCTTTGCTTCAGGAGAAGTTACAGGTGCTATGGCACTCACCGAGCCCGATGCTGGTTCCGATTTGCAATCGGTGATGTTACGGGCACAACAAAATTCACAAGGAGAGTGGCGATTAAATGGAGTTAAGCGCTTTATCACCAATGGTCTTGCAGACATTCAACTGGTAATGGCCCGCTCTGAAGATGGCAGTACCGATGGTCGGGGAATTTCGCTCTTTATTTATGAACGTGATCACTCCATGAAGATCCGTCGAATAGAGCATAAGCTAGGGATTCATGGATCCCCAACCTGTGAATTGCAATTTGATGATGCTAAGGCCGAGCTTTTAGGAAAGCGCCGAATGGGATTGATCCGTTATACCATGTCACTTATGAATGGTGCTCGTCTAGGAGTCTCTGCTCAGGCGATCGGAATTGCTGAGGCCGCTTATCGAGAGGCAAAACTGTATGCAGGCCAGCGAGTACAATTTAAAAAAGTGATTGCAGAACTTCCTCCCGTGAATGAAATGCTTACTGATATGAAAACAACACTAGAGGCCTCACGCTCACTTCTTTATGAAACCTCACGTATTGTGGATATCAAGGAAGGGCTAGAGGAGCGAATTGAGAAACATCCAGAGAGCAAAGACGATTTAAGTAACGATCTTCAGCGCTACTCGCGTTTTGCGGCCCTTTTTACACCCATGCTTAAGTGTTTTGCAACGGAGAGTGCAAATAAAATCTGCTACGATGCCCTTCAAGTGCATGCAGGAGTAGGGTATACCACCGATTTTAATATTGAACGACTTTATCGTGATGTACGGATCACTAATATTTATGAAGGCACCACTCAATTGCAAGTGGTTGCTGCTATTGGTGGGATCATGACTGGAGTGTTGCAAGAGCGCTTAAATGAGTATGAAAATCTACACGATTTTACCGCCTTTGCCCCTATTGTTCCTGTGTTTGAGATGGTTCACGCTTTCAGAACCAGTTTAGAATCTGGAATCACTATGGTAAAGCAAAAGGCCGACAATAAATTTCAAGATTATCATGCTCGTCGAATTACAGAGATGGCAGCAGATACAACAGTTAGTTACCTTCTCTGCATCGATGCCCTGAGAGCAAAGTGTGAGCGTAAGGCCAGTGTGGCCGCTTATTTTGCAGAAAAAGCACACTCAAGAATTCTTGGCAATTTGAATACCATCACCACTTCCTTCGAAGAGAAAAACCTCTTTGAGAAGCATATCAAAATCCTCGAATAATCGTAAATATTTCCTACTCATATCCGAGAGCTAAAGCTGATATTGTATATTCATATGAGTGGTATTAAGTTAAAATTTATCTTTTACTTGAGTCTTGGACTCTTTTGCATTTTAATCCCAGGAGTCTATTTTTCCATTTCATACATTCAAGGAAAGTTTATTAGCTATGAGGATCAGCAATTTGCAAAACTCGGAACCTTCTTTGAATTCTCTTTGGGCGATGCTATAGGAAAGAGTGACCAAGAGTTGATTAAACTAAGTTTAGACGCTTTAATGCAAACTTATCACCCTCGCAAAATTTCTCTCTATAGCAGTGAAGGGAAGATTCTCTACTTTAAGCAGCTGGATGATGAGAGTGACCCAAAGCAGGCATCCAAAGATATTTTGTCAGTAACCAAAGATGACTTCTCTTTGCAGATGTTTAGTATGGATATTCGGAGGAAGGGAGAAAGAATTGCAACAATAGAGATCTACTACGACTATCGTGATGCCATTATCACTTCCGGCCATTTTGAGGCCTTACAGTTTTTATTTGCCATTATTATTTTTGCGAGTGTGTTAGGTCTGACTTATGTGATCCTTAATCGCACAACAGATGAGGTCAGTGCTGAACTAATGGGGCTAAGTGATAAATCAAAAGAGCTAAATCAAATTGCTCTGGAAGTGGATGATTCGAGCAAGCATATTTCTAAATTTGCAAGCAAACTGATTCAAGATGTGCTGGAGAGTTCGCTAACTTTGCAAAAAATTTCCAAGATGACCTCTCTAAACAATGATGTTACCAGAGAGGCACAAAAAAGATACATGGAGGTTTACAACCTTTGTGAGAACGGAAAGAGGGCCATTAGCAATTTGATCGAGACCATCAAAGATGTACAAAAAAGTACGCACTCCTTTGAGAAACTGAAAAATCATATCAAGGAGATCTCTTCAAAAACGCACATTTTAAATGAAATTGCTGTGCAGACAAAAATTCTGTCTTATAATGCCTCTATCGAAGCTATGCGTGTGGGATTACATGGGAAAGGATTTGCAATTGTTGCCCAAGAGATTAGGCAGTTGGCAATCTTTGTCGAAAGTTATGCTCGAGAGATCAATAATATTGTTGAGTACAGTGATGCAGTTGCCAAGGAACTCATCGATGATAGTTTGCAGAAGGTGGCACAAGGGATTCAGAATACAATGGGCGTAAGCACTGTCTTTAATAATATCAATCTCAATATTGTAGAGTTACGAGATATTTCCGATAAAGTGGTTGGAGCATCTCAAAAACAAAAAGATCTGATTAAAACGGTCAATAGAACGATTAGCGATCTAGAACATCAAAATCGCATGAATGCCAGGATTGCTGAAAGCAACGAGAATGCGAGTTCAAGGCTGGCCACTCATGCCTCCAGTATCCGCTATACCATTGATGGCATTCATCTGATTATTTCTGGTGCTGAAGGACTGGAGTTACCTCCTTCTAAAAGGTCTGTAGGGCCTGCCCTTGGGCATTCTATGTAGAGTAGACAAAAATTAATTTCTGCGGTATCCCTGATTAAAATTTCATCAACTTTGTTTGAGGATTCTCAATGCAAGACAATAAAAACACTCGTAGACCTATTGCTATTAAACCTTTTCCCGAGAAGCTGGTTGCTTCTGAGATTGAATCCAGATGGAGAGAACTCTGGGAAAAACGTGGAGTTTACAAATGGAACTCCTCTGCTTCACGAGCAGAAACCTTTGTTGTCGATACTCCTCCCCCAACTGTTTCTGGTTCATTGCATTTAGGACACGTCTTTAGTTATACTCAAACCGATTTAATTGTGCGCTTTAAGAGGATGCTTGGAAAGAATATTTTTTATCCTATGGGATGGGATGATAATGGATTGCCCACTGAGAGAAGGGTGCAAAATAGCTTTGGTATCCAGTGCGAGGTAACGGTTCCCTATAAGACGGGCTGGACACCTAAGCGAGTAACAGAGGAAGAGAGCAAGGTCAAGGGAAAGGCCGCTGCCGCATCTGCAGAACAGGTCTCTCGGCAAAACTTCATCGAGGCCTGCCACTTGCTTACTCAAGAGGATGAGAAGATTTATGAAAATCTCTGGAGGAGGATAGGCCTATCGGTTGATTGGGGATTACAATATGCTACCATTGATGATCATTGCCGAAAGACCTCACAACTCTCCTTCCTGGATTTAGTGAAAAAGAGTTTAGTTTACTCTTCAGAGTCACCCACAATGTGGGATGTAGATTTTCAGACAGCAGTAGCGCAAGCAGAAGTAGAAGACCGGGAGAGCACGGGGCACTTCTATGATATTGAATTTTCGGTAGATGGGTCGGATAAAAAATTTACAATCTCTACAACGAGGCCGGAGTTGTTAGCGGCCTGTATTGCAGTGGTGGCCCACCCCGAGGATGAGCGTTATAAACCTTTCTTTGGAGAGTATGCAGTCACCCCGCTTTTCCATGTGCGTGTTCCGATCTTGCCCGCCCTTCACGCTGATCCTGAAAAGGGAACGGGAATTTTAATGGTGTGTACTTTTGGGGATATTATGGATGTGGAGTGGTGGAAAAACTCCGATGCCCCTATTCGTCAGGTGATTGGTCGTGATGGGAAGATGATGCCCATTGAGTTTGTTGCAGTAGATGCAAAGTCGCTATCTTCCTTTCAAAGTTTAAATCCTGCCTGCGCTAATGAGATGTATGCAAAAATTTCTGGGCAGCATACAAAGGTGGCAAAGAAAGTGGTGGCAGAGCTCTTGGCATCGAATGAAGTGAATGCGCTTAAAGCTTCTCCTCGTGAAACTAAGCAGGCCGTAAAGTTTTATGAAAAGGGTGATCGTCCTTTGGAATTTATTCCAACTCGCCAGTGGTATATCAAGATTTTAGAGCATAAAGATGAACTTTTGGAGCAAGGAAAGAAGATTAACTGGCATCCAGCATATATGCGTACGCGCTATGAACATTGGGTATTAGGACTGAATCAAGATTGGTGCATTAGCCGCCAACGCTATTTTGGAGTACCTTTTCCTGTTTGGTATCCGATTAAAGATAATGGAGTTGTCGATTATGATCATCCGCTCTTTGCGGAGGAAGCACACTTGCCCATTGATCCGATGATTGCAGTACCTAATGGTTATCGTGAAGAGCAGAGGAATATTCCCGGGGGTTTTACCGCAGATAAAGATGTCATGGACACTTGGGCCACCTCCTCTGTTTCTCCACAGATTGCTACTCATTGGAAGACCAATCCTACTCGCCACGAAAAGCTTTTTCCCACCGATTTGCGTCCGCAATCGCATGAGATCATTCGTACCTGGGCCTTCTACACCATTGTGAAGGCCTACTATCATGAGCAAAAGATCCCTTGGGAAAATGTGGCCATCAGTGGATGGATTTTAGATCCCGATCGCAAGAAGATGAGCAAATCCAAAGGCAAGGTGGTTACTCCTGAGAGCTTTATTGATAACTACTCTTCCGATGCTGTTCGCTACTGGGCGGCCAAGGCCCGCCTTGGTGTGGACACCGCCTTTGATGAGAATTTATTTAAGATTGGGCAAAAAGTTATTACTAAGCTTTTTAATGCTGCTCGCTTTGTCTTGGGAATTGTAAAGACCGCAAATGATACTCATCCGCTTACTATTGAAGATCTTTCTAGTAAGAATATTAGTGAACCTATTGATATTGCCTGGCCACTACTTTTAAACCAAACCATTGAGGAGGCCACTCAATACTTAACCCGTTTTGATTATGCCGGGGCCTTGCAGATTATTGAGGAGCGCTTCTGGTCTTTTTGCGATCACTACCTCGAACTTGTAAAGATGCGTGCCTATCAGTACCAAGAGGGCCAGAGTGCAGAGACGAAGAGGGCCGCACTATCGGCGCTAGCTTCACTTGATTATACCCTAAAGACCTTCTTGAAACTTTTTGCCCCTTACTTTCCTTTTATCACTGATGAGATTTGGTCTTGGACCTATCACGATCGTGAGAATGTGCACTCTGTGCACATCTCCTCATGGCCTATACCGCTTGAGCTAAGTAAAGAGCATCAAGGTTCCTTGCAAGTGGAGTTTGCTAAGCAAATTATTCACTTAGCGGTAGAGACCATTGGTGCAATCCGTGCAGCAAAAACGGAGCAACAAAAAAACATGCGCTGGCCGGTAGAGAAGCTAACGATTGCTTGCACCAGTGATCGTTGGCGCTTGATTGAGCTAGTGTTGCCAGATGTTTGTAATGCTGGAAATGTAAAGCGTGAGAGCGTGCATTTTCAATGTGAGGAGGATAGTGAGTTAAAAGAGTTAAGAGTAGAGGTGAAGCTAGCTATTTCCGAATAACGGAGCGTTGGTTTTGCGCTAAGATGCGCTTTCTAATTCGTACTTTCTTAGGGGTGACCTCAACCCACTCATCGTTTTCAATCCAATCAAGTGCAAACTCTAAGCTCATCTCTGGGACTGGAGGGATAATAATATTTTCATCTTTGCCTGCTGTCCGTACGCTGGAGAGGTGCTTTTCTCGAATGACATTGATGTTGTTATCGTTAGTTCTGGTGTGTTCACCCACGACCATTCCTTCATAGACATCATCGCCAGGTGAAATAAATTGCCGCCCATTAGAGAGTAAATTAAAAAGTGCATAAGGGGTGGCCTTTCCAGAGCGATCAGAGATCAATGCTCCGTTTTGGCGGTTAAGCATTCTTCCTACCGAAGGAAAGTATCCAAGGAAAATGGTGGAGAGCAGCCCTTCCCCTCTGGTATCGGTAAGAAATTGTGAACGATAGCCAATCAATCCCCGTGTAGGGATGGCAAAATCGATTCTAGTGCGATCTCCGGCCATGGTAAACATGCCTTTGATTTGCCCTTTACGTGCTGAGAGTGCCTCGGTAACCACCCCAGTGAATTTCGAAGGAATGTCGAGGACAAGTTCTTCAAAGGGTTCTAGCTCGATCTCTTGACCATCTTTGTCTATTTCAGTTTTTGTGAGTACCTCGGGTCTTGAGACCATGAATTCGAATCCTTTACGGCGAAGCTCTTCAAAGACGATGGCGAGCTGAAACTCTCCACGTCCTTTCAGGGTGTATACTTTAGGGTCAGGAGTGGGCTCGAATTTTAAAGCAACGTTCACTTTGGTAATATCTTGTAGGAACTCATCTAGTTGCCTAGAAGTTAAGTAAGTTCCCTCTTTTCCTGAAAAAGGAGAAGTATTGACGGAGACGTTTACAGAGACAGTGGGTGGGTCGACTTTAATACGAGGGAGCGCTTCTACTTTGTTTAACGAGCAGATGGTGTCTCCAATGTTAGCGTATTCAAGACCGGCCAGGATGGCAATCTCTCCTGCATTTACTTCCTCAACCTCCGACTCCCCAAGGGCATCAAAGACTTTAATAGCGGTTACTTTAAAGTTAATGTTATTGCTCTCTCCTAAGCTTACCATTTGCTCGCCCTTCTTAATCGATCCTCGCTGAAGGCGACCAATCACTAATGGCCCTAGATAAGGAGAGTAAGCCAAGTTAGAGACGAGGAGTTGCCCTTCATTTCCCTCTGAAATTTTAGGTTCTGGGAAAAAATCAGAGACCATGAAGTCGAGGAGCGCGTTCATATCATTGGTAGCAACATTATAATTATTGCTGGCCCATCCTAATTTTGCGGAAGCGTAGATAAAAGGGATATCCATGTCCCACTCATCATCAGCTAGTCCCATAATGGTTGCCAGTTCCAAAAAGAGGTCTTCAATCTCTGTCTTGACCTCGTGAACTCGCTGGTCTGGGCGGTCAATCTTATTAATAACCACGGCGGCCTTTAACTTTTTCTCCATTGCCTTTTGTAAAACAAAGCGTGTCTGGGGAAGTGGCCCTTCAGCAGCATCAACGAGTAATAAAATACTGTCTACCATGGTGAGAGAGCGCTCAACCTCTCCACCAAAGTCGGAGTGTCCTGGAGTGTCAAGAAGGTTGATTTTCGTATCTTTCCAGTGGATGGCACAATTTTTTGCCTTGATGGTAATTCCTTTTTCCCGTTCAAGTTCTCCTGAGTCCATTACCCGTTCGCCCATGCCCTCTTTAGGTTTATAAGCGCCAGATTGTTGTAAAAGGCAATCTACCATTGTGGTTTTGCCATGGTCAACGTGAGCGACAATCGCCATGTTTTTAATCTTTAGATAGTTTTGCATAGATAATTCCTAGATCGATCCTTAGCTACTTAGCTAGATCATTTTATCCCAATATTTTTTACCGTCTCGAGTGGTTTACAATCATAGTAACATATGAAGAAAAACGCACAAAACATTCTTATTCTTTTGGCCTTTGTGGTAACTCTCCTCTTTATCTCTTTTTGGCCTTTTCAAGAGAGTGATAATGCTGGTGCTGCCAAAATTTCAACGCCTAAATCCAATTTGTGGTCGAAGAAAAAAATTCCGCAGGAGGTGAGTCCTCCTCTAGAATCAGCATCGCTCACGTTAAAACAGCTCTTTAGAGATGGAAGAACCTCGGGTTACTCCTCTCCACAGATCATTAACGGATTTTCTGATGAGTGTATTGAGTATCTTTCTCAAATTTTAGAGATTGATCTCAATAATTTCTCTTTATCTTCAGTAAATGACCTCACTACCATAATTGAGCACAGTTGCCAAAAACTTCCTCATTTTATTTCATCAATACGCAATGAGGTCATAGAGAGTTGCCGAGAATTCTTTGCATCGGAGCAGGTAAAGCGGGAAAAAGAGCGCAAATGTTACAATAAAATCTTTTTATATCGGGCCACCATCAGTGACCATTTTTCCAGAAAGATGAGTATAGAACAAATTGAAGATCCGAAGATATTGATCGACCGTCTTTTTGCAAGAACTGCAGCAAAAGATTATCAAGATGCAAGAAAAGTGGCACAGAAATTATCCTTTATTTATCCCTACTTTTACTTTCCTGAGAAGGCGAATGCCATCTTTTTGATGTCCGATTTGTTGACTCGAAAGCGAGGGAATAATCACAAGAATAAAGTTAAAGCGGGCATTGAGGAGCTAGAGCTTTCTTTAGAGAGGCTGCAAAACATTCAAGAGGAGACGGAGACCATTGACGGCGAATTTGAAGAGATGAAACTAGTGAGCAGGAGCATCTTTGCTCGTTTTGATTTAGAGGTGTTAGAGGAGGAGTATAAGGGTTACGCCGAGCATCGTCCAAACTCCTCTCTTGGGGCCTACTATTTGGCATCGGTTTATCATAAGATGGGAAAACGAGATGAGTCCATTGCGAATATTAAAATTGCGATAAAGTTAAATCCGCAAGAGAAGAGATATCACCAAACGTTACAGCTTTTAGAAAAAGCTCAAAAGAGTGATCCCATTTTTTCTGTGAATTTAACTTTTGATCTTAGCGATGTTGATTATTAGAATCGGTCTTTTGTAAATTTGGCGTACTTTGTTCTGTCTCGTACTCTTTTGCGGCATCGAGGCAAACAGGACTTACCAAGTGTTCAGTAAAATTTTTATGCTTTAAGTTTTTTACAAAATCGTAGCAAAGCCTTTTAGATACAGGGCAAGTTACATACCTGCCATATTTTTTAGAGAGCTCCTCAAGACTTTCTTTTACTTTTTCGTCAAGGTTCTTGGATCTATATTGGCTACAATTAATTCCCTCATCCAATCCTCCATCTAAATATTCATTAATATCAAAAGGTCTTTTGGGATTCAGCACCCAACCTTCACCACCATCTTTCCAGAGAACATAAGGTTCAAAAATTTCATCCTCGTTATGAACCGTTTCTGTTAAATCCTTCCAAAAGAGCATTCCGCGGAAATTGGCATTCAAATCACCATAGGAGTAGATACCAGTGGTGGATAATCCATAGTAGGTATCTTCTTGAAACTCTCCAAACGCCATTGCTGATTCAACGCCTCTCCCTTTGATAAAGGCCCGTTTGTAATAAAGAAATCCAGTATCAAAAAAGTGGCCTAGCTTATCACTGCCGATGATAAAGTCTTTTATTTTAAGCGTGTGCCCAAGTTTTGCTAGATGGAGAGCAAAGGCCTCTCTTGTGGTAAAATCACTATAAATGGAGTGGTGTCGCCCTTCAATTCGTGTATCAATACGATCGGTTGTGTTTAATATTCTTTCAATCTTTGACCAAGGAGAGGAGTCGGCAAAGCTAAAATAGCAGAGGCGGTAGAGTCCCCCTACACTGTTTACACGATACTTGTTAGCGCGATAAACGCATTTTTTGATAAGTTCATTAACGATTACGTTAACTTCATGGTAAGCATCCTCTTGTTGCTCAAAACGAGAAGTGAAACTATCAACTTCTGTACTTCTTGCAGGAAGTGAGATAGCAAAGGCGATGATAAATAAACTCCGACCCAAGAGATGTAGCATGTGCGAATTTTGTTTCATATAAAAACCATCCTAGTTTAAAGGGATTGCTCCCATAAATAATAAAGAAAAGGCAACAAACCAACTCAAAATTTCTTAGAGGAATGCATTGGATTTATATGCACATGCAAAGCCAATTTCCAGAAGAGTTTTCTTGTCGATTTTCAAGGCATTACATCTCTTTCGCTGACTATTTTTTTTACAGCTGTATACTAGATGACTTGAATATTGTTGTCGTGACCACAAAAAATCGTGTTAATCTGACTATATGATAGGCAGAATTTTAAAAATAGAACTCCTAAGTATTTTTTTATTAACCATCGCCAATGTAGTTGTCTTTTATGCAGGCAGCTCGCTGCCCGATAATTTGATTTCTATCTCATCGGCCCAAGAGGAGATTAGCTATTTTTCCTATTACCTGACTTCAGGAGTAGTAACAGCAAGCTATTTTACTGGGCTTTGGATTGTTATTCCCTTTTTGGTATTTTCCATCCTCTATGCCTTTCTCTTTTCTAAGCGTGATCGAATATGGGATGTGTTTAACCTCCTTTTTTTGCTAACCTTCTTTATGCTCTTTGCTTATTGGTTACCTACCTCTTTTGTTGGAGAAGGGCATACGGTTCTTCTTGAAAAGTTATTTGCGCCTTATCAGATTGTGCTGCTTTTAATTTCAACTGTAGCACTCTTTGTTTTGGGGTGTGGAATCGATACCTTTGTCAGGGCCAAGATGGTGGTGATTTCCAATGCTAAAAGTGGTTACGCAGTTCTTAGAGATCCTAGATCTTACTTCTTATCGAAATGGAATTTACTTAAAGGAGTATCTCTACAAAACATGCGCTTGTTTTTTGCCAGGAAGATAAAGTTTAAGATGAGCACTAAGCTCGAGGCAACGACAAAAGCTACAATTTCAGAGGATGATAAAACTGTCCAAAGTGGCGGCCCTGAAAAAAATTTGGAAATGACAACTCCTTCGGCAATAGAAATCAGCACTGTAAAGGTGCAAGTGCTCAAAGAGGCCCTTGCAAAAGAAAACCAGCAGAAAGAGATTGTAGAAAAAATTCAAAAAGAGATGAGCAAGAAGAAAAAACAGGAACCACTTAATCAGAGTATGAATACTGAAGATAGTCAATTTGCTCTAGTGCCAAGAAAATCGGTGGTGACTGTCAATCGTGAAGAGGAGCGTGATGATATTGTCGAACAAAATATTTATGCCGATCAAGATGAGCAAGAATATGACCTCGTTCGACAAGAGTTGATTGAGTGTATACGGCCTTTGGTTAAGCCATTTAAAGATGAATCAGTCGGCGCAGAAGAAGAGGTAATCGATCCAGAAGAGATGGCGGAGTATGGGTTGGCAAATATCGATGAAGAAGAGGATGGCGATGGCGATCCGGACGATACTGCTCAGGAGGATGTCATTGATACGATTGATGAGGAGCTAGATACTGACATAGATGCCGATGCAGAACTGGAGAGAGGGGAAGAGGAGTTGCTGCAAGATCCTGTAGGAGATTATTTTTCTAAAGTGGTGAACTGTTTAGAGGAAAAGTTCAAAGAGTTTAAGATTGATGCCAAAATTGTAAATATTATCAAGGGCCCTGTTGTTGATACCTTTGAGCTTGAACTAGGAGCAGGAGTAAGGATTTCTAAGGTGACGGCGATAACTGAAGATCTCGCGCTGGCCCTTCATGGAGTGCCGATTCGCATGATCTATCCCATGAAAGGGAAATCGACTATTGGAATTGAGATTCCTCACTCTTCACGACGAGTGGTCTATTTAGATGAGGTGGTTTCATCACCAAGTTTTACTGGTACCGACTATAAATTACCTCTTCTTCTTGGCATCAATACCTTTGGAGAGGTTTTTATCGTGGATTTGGCCTCGATGCCTCACATGCTAATTGCAGGGGCCACTGGTTCTGGTAAATCGGTTTTTATCAACACCATTTTGACATCACTTTTGGTAAAGAAGTCACCACAGAAGATGAAATTGATTTTGATCGATCCTAAGCAACTTGAACTTGCACTCTATGCCACTCTTCCTCACCTCATCCTGCCAGTTATCAGTGGAGCTAAGCAGGCCTCCTTTGCACTTATATGGGCAATTCAAGAGATGGAGCGGCGATACCTGATATTGCGTGAGTTAGGTGTGCGTAATGTAGAGGGCTTTAACCAAAAGATCAGACACGCTTCACGGGAGACAATTGCAAAGATTGATAAATATTATCCTGATTCCTTTGCAAACCTCATTGATACTTCGCCCTTCGAGCTTCCCTATATTGTGATCATTATCGATGAGTTTGCCGATCTTATCTTGGGCCCTAAGGGAAAAGAGATTGAGTTGTCAGTTTGTCGTTTGGCCGCAAAGGCGCGTGCTTCAGGAATCCATTTGATTATGGCCACACAGCGGCCATCGGTGGATGTGATCACTGGTCTTATTAAATCCAATTTTCCAACCCGGATCTCCTTTCGCGTCTCCTCCGGGATCGATTCGCGGACGATCTTAAACTCCTTGGGTGCAGAAAAGTTACTAGGCCACGGGGATATGCTTTATCGCAATGGCGTTGAGGTGGAGCGCTTGCATTCGGCCTATATTTCTGAGCGAGAGATTGGGCTCTTGGTGGACAAACTTACGGAGAGTGGGCTGCTTCCAACCTATGACCGTTTGGCCGTGGAGTATCTTGATAGTTTAGATAAGACCAAAATGAATAGTGATTTTGATTACGATGGTCTTGCGCAGTGGGTGGATGAAAATAGAGAGGGCGAGCGCGAAAGTGGTTCTTCGAGTAGCTCGACAGGACATCATGGTGATGAAGAGCTTTTTCGAGAGGCATTGCGAATTATTTCTGATGAGAAGCAGGTGAGTGTTTCTATGCTGCAACGAAGGTTGCGAATTGGGTTTAATCGCGCTGCAACTCTTGTGGAGCAGCTAGAGGAGAAAGGCATCATTGGCCCCTCACTCGGATCAAAGCCGCGAGAAGTCTTTATAGATAAGATAGAATTTCATTTATGATTTGAGGATTTAATGATTATCGTATAATATCCCCTTGCTTGAATTAAAACGCTGTGTTATTCGTTTGTAGCGTTTCTCAAGTTTTTACCTTTTTGTAGTGTTGTAAAATCACTTTTTTTAGATTAGGTAATGGTATCAATCACAAATTTTATAAATTTGATTTAGGTTTGTTGTAATAGAATTAGAACACTTTTCAGGAGAAGACATGACCGTCGAAATTACTTTGAAATCCCTACTTGAGGCAGGAGCTCACTTTGGTCACCAGACTTACAAGTGGAATCCAAAAATGAAAAAATATGTCTATGGAGAGAGAAATGGAATCTATATCATAGATGTAGCACAAACAGTGGAGATGGCAAAAAAGGCTTACGATGCTGTTAAAAGAGTTGCTTCAAGTGGAAGGCCTGTTTTGTTTGTAGGAACCAAAAGACAAGCATCTCCCATCGTTGCAACTGTTGCCAGATCTTGTGGCGCTTTTTATGTTACTCACCGCTGGCTAGGTGGAATGTTGACCAACTATAAAACCATCGCACTCTCTATCGATAAAATTAGAAAAGTAGAAAAAATGAAAGAGAATGGCGATTTCGCTCTTCTCACTAAAAAAGAGCGTTCAAAAATTGACAAAGAAGTTATTAAGCTAGAGAAGAACCTTGGTGGTATTAAAAATATGCGCAAGCTTCCTGGTATTATCTACCTCATTGATCCAAATATCGAAAACATTGTTGTAAAAGAAGCTACTACGCTTAGTATTCCGGTGGTTGCACTTGCCGATACGAACTGTGATCCAACAGGAATTGAGTACCTCATTCCTGGCAACGATGATTCGATTAAGTCAATATCTCTCTTTACAGAGTATATTGCAAATTCCGTAGTGGAAGGTTCACAAGCTGCAATGAAAACCCGTCCAGAAGATAGAGATGCAATGGCCAGAGACATTGCGCTTGAGAAAGAGATTCTTTCTAAATTTGATGACGATGTTGATCTTCAATTTGAGGATGAAGAAGATGCCTCTTATGGTGATCAGGAAGCAGAAGAAGAGTAAAAAAGATTATAGAATACAGTAAAGACCAAGAAAAAAGAAAAAAGAAGAAGGATTGAATTCATGACGATATCTCCAAACGATGTAAAGGTCTTGCGTGAGAAAACGGGCGCAGGAATGATGGATTGTAAAAAAGCACTTGGCGAATGCAATGGCGATATGGAAAAGGCCGTCGATTATTTGCGTGCTAAGGGGTTAGCAGCTATGCAAAAGCGCCAAGGCAAAGTTGCTGCTGAAGGGGTGATTGGCCACTACATTCATAGCAATGGTAAAATCGGTGTGCTTGTTGAGCTTAACTGTGAAACCGATTTTGTTGCAAGGAATGAGCAATTTATTCAACTTGCTAAAGATCTTTGTATGCAAGTTGCTGCTGCTGATCCAAAATTTTTAAAAGCAGAAGAGATCGATGATGCTTTTAGAGAGAGGGAGATTGCAATCTACACAGAGCAATTGAAAGCAGAAGGCAAACCAGCAAACATGATTCCTAAGATCGTTGAAGGTAAGCTTAAAAAGATGGCCGAAGAGGTCTGTCTCTATAACCAAAAATTTGTAAAAGACCCTGATAAGACTGTTCAAGCGTTAGTGCAAGAGCTGACTTTAAAACTTGGAGAGAAGATCGAAATTCGTCGCTTTGTAAAGTTAGTTTTAGGTGAAGGCATCGAGAAAAAGCAAGAGAACTTTGCCGAAGAAGTCGCAAAAATGAGCGGATCTGCCACTAACAAGTAGTAGGTAGAACCAATCATGCCAACAGAACAACCACTTAAATATAAGAGAATCCTTTTAAAAATTTCAGGAGAGGCCTTGGCCGGTCAGCAAAAGTATGGGATTGAATCCGAAATGCTGAAGCTGTTTGCAGAAGAGGTCGTTAATGTACGAAACCTTGGTGTCGAGGTCGCACTGGTCATTGGTGGTGGTAATATTCATCGCGGTGTTGCAGGTGCGATAAAAGGTACCGACCGTGCAACCTCCGACTATATGGGAATGCTGGCCACCCTCATTAACTCGCTTGCTATGCAAGACGCTTTGGAGAAATTGGGCCTTAACACACGTGTACTCTCGGCCATTGAGGTGCGTGGTGTGGCCGAGCCTTATATCAGGCGCAGAGCAGTTCGACACCTTGAGAAGGGTAGAGTTATAATCTTTGCTGCAGGTACTGGAAATCCCTACTTTACGACCGATACTGGTGCCGCTCTTCGTGCCAATGAGATTCATGCTGAAGTGATCTTAAAGGCGACGAAGGTGGATGGGATTTTTACCGAGGATCCAGTAAAAAACCCGAATGCCCAGAAGTTTGATCAGCTCACCTACATAGAGGTGCTGAATAACAAAAATATTAAGGTAATGGATTCAACTGCGATCTCCTTGTGTATGGATAATAATTTAGACATTGTTGTCTTTAATCTCTTTAAGCACGGAAACATTGAGCGGGTGGTACGTGGAGAGCACATTGGAACTTTAGTAACAAATAGACAAATTCATTAGGAGGGAAATCGTATGTTAATGAATGAAATTAAGAGTACTCTTAACGAATCGATGGATAAGATTTTAGTGACCTTTAAAAAACAACTATCTAAAATGCGCACCGGTCGTGCGACACCTACAATTCTTGAAGGGGTGATGGTCAACTATTATGGAACGCCAACTCCCGTGAATCAAGTCGGGCAAATCAGTACTCCAGATGCAAGGATGTTGCAAATTCAGCCCTTCGACAAATCGATTCTTCATGAGATTGAAAAATCGGTTATGAATGCCAACTTAGGTGTGACTCCTACAAACGATGGGAATTTTATTCGCATTCCTTTTCCCCCACTAACGGAAGATAAGAGAAAAGTTCTGGTTAAAGATATGAAGAAGATGGGTGAGGAATCCAAAGTCAATCTTCGCAATATTCGCCGTGATCAAAATGAGCGAGTGAAGAAAGCGGAGAAGGGTAAAGAGATTTCAGAGGATGAATCAAAAAAGTATCAAAATGAGGTTCAACAAATTACCGACTCCTTTATCGAGAAAGTTGATAAAATGATGAGCGAGAAGGAAAAAGAGTTACTAACAGTTTAGATTTTATATGCCTGCAAAAATAGAACATGTTGCGATTATTATGGATGGAAATGGTCGATGGGCGCGTGCACGCAATCGTCCTCGCATATGGGGACATGTGCGAGGCTCGAGTCGGGTCTCGGAGATTGTTGAAGTCGCGGCCAACTTAGAGGGAGTTCGCTCGCTCACCCTCTATGCCTTTTCTACTGAAAATTGGGGGCGTCCTATTGCTGAAGTGAGCGCGCTCTTTCTACTTTTACAGAAATATATTCAAAAAGAAAAAAACCGCATTATTTCCAACCGCATTTGCTTTAAAGTAATCGGAGAGATTTCCAGGCTTCCAAAAAGAGTGCAACAGCTCATTTTAGAGTTGGAGTCTGCAACCAAAGATTTTAAAAACCCACGCCTTTATCTCAATTTTGCATTTGATTATGGTGGAAGGAGTGAAATCACTGCGGCAGTTAATCGCTTCATGCAGCAAAATCCTGGAAAGGCCATCACAGAAGACGATATTGGAACAAACCTTGACACTTTCAGATACTCTGCTACTCAAAATATCGACCTTCTGATTCGTACCGGTGGAGATCAAAGGATCTCGAACTTTCTGCTTTGGCAAGCGGCCTATGCTGAATTGTATTTTTTAGAAAAGTATTGGCCAGAGTTTAGCGGAAGTGATTTTATCAAAATCTATCGTGAGGTTATCCTGCGAGAGCGTCGTTTTGGAGGAGTCTCTTCATCCTCAGAGATATTGGAAGTATCACAAGCACATGCTAAAAGTGCTAAAAAATTGCGGGAGCAAGAGTTGTTGGAGGAAGAGCGCAAGCAAAGAGGATTAATGCCAGGATCGACAGTAGGACACAAAATAACTTCTTAAAAAGCAAATCAAATCAATGACGAACACTCAAAAACGAATTATCTCTGCCATTGTTTTAACCTTTGTAGTTGCAATAAGCATCTATTTAGGAAAATTGGCTTGCTTCTTTTTGATCTTGTTGGTTGGACCACTTGTTGCGGATGAGATCTATACCAATTTTTTTAAACTACCAAGGGGCGGACCCTCTTACTGGTTCACTTTGAATATGGTGGTGCTTCCATCGCTCTTTGTGTTGATTGGAGATTATGTTATCGATCACGAGGTTCTTTCGGGGATTACTCTTCTGCATCAGGCTTCCTTGCTCGCTGTTGCTATCAATGTACTGTGTATCTTCTTCCTTTTTCTTTATCCCATGGAGCGAAGTTTGGAACAAAAAATTCCTGCTTTTCTAATGTGGCCGATTGGGATTGTGATATTCTTGTTGCTTTCTCCCATTTACTTAATTCTTTTTTGTGATGAGAGTGTGGTTTTGTTAATCATGCTTTTGCTTATTACCTATAGCATGGATACAGGTGCTTGGTTTTTTGGGCGAAAATATGGGAAGCATAAGCTTTGGGAAAAAGTGAGTCCGAAAAAAACAGTGGAAGGACTTATTGGAGGGATGTTGACCTCTGGGGTAGTGGTCAGTTTAGTATGGGCGATTCTCGACTACTTTGATAGTGGTTTTGCGGCAACAGTTCGGGATCAGGGTGGTGTTGTTGCAATGCATGGGGAGTTTGTGTACAGAGTGACTCTTTTTGTGATGTTTATGCTGCTCTCACTCATATCTCAAATAGGCGACCTCTTTCAATCGAAGTTAAAGCGTTTGGTGAATCTTAAGGATAGTTCGCAGCTCATTCCTGGGCACGGTGGGGTGTATGACCGTGTTGATAGCCTCATTTTTGTGGCACCTTTCTACTATCTATTTCTTAGGTATCTCCTGAAAATAACGTGTTAGTACTAACCTTTGTGGCTTGAATCATGTATATGTGAGAATATAGTGAGAGTGGGTAAAGGCGAGTAAGCGTACCGGAGTAGATGTAACTTTTATTATTGGGATTAAATTTATGTTAGAAAAAATTTTGATATTTATGGTGTTTCTTTGTCCTTTAATCTTCTTCCATGAATTAGGGCACTTTTTCTTTGCTCGTCTCTTTGGAGTGCGGGTAGAGACTTTTTCCATTGGCTTTGGGCCAAAGCTCTTTCGTTACGTGAAAAATGGAACGGAGTATGTGCTCTCTTTAATTCCTTTAGGTGGGTATATTAAAATGTTCGGGGATGATCCCTTGAATGAGACTCCCATGTCGGAAGAGGATAAAAAGTATGCTTTTAATCATAAAAGCAAGTGGGCGCGTTTTTGGATTGTCTTTGGTGGGCCGCTTTTTAACTTTATTTTGGCCTATTTTATTTTTGTTTTTTTGCTGCTCTCGGGAGAGAAAATTCCGGTGGCAAAGTTTGGGCAATTGGGAGAGGACTCTATTTTGAGAAGCAAAGGAGTACAACCTGCTGATTCCATTGTTCGTATCAATAATGTGGCCATTCAAGGCATTACCGATTTTGGTTTTGGTGAAAATGAAAATATTCATTCTGTAGGAGTTAAGAGAGGAAATGATCCTCAAGAGATTAGTATTGCTTTAAATATTCCTTTTAAAACTTTTATGGAAGATTTTATCAAGCATCCACCACACTTTAGAAAACCCATTATGGTAGATATTAGAGGAAATCGTTATGGGCTAACTTTTGTACAAGGGAAGATGGCCTGGGATCACTCTCTTGAAGAGATGAATGCCAAAGCAGGTGGTTTTGATAAGGCCTATCTTTATCGCTTTATTGAGGTAGGTGGGGTTAATAAGACAAATGCAGATGCAGAGACAGATACAGGCGCAGCGGGTACGGGTAGTGGGCTAAAAGAGGGTGAGTATCTTGTCAATTATAAGGTTGAAAAAGTGATCGATCTCAAAGGTATGAAGCCAAATGAACTTTTTGCGACCATTGCTAAAGAGGGTTTTTATGTTCATGATCTTCAGGTAGCAAAGCTTGCAGAGGGTAGCGCTGCCGAGAAGGCAGGCCTACGTGCAAACGATATCGTTGTTGCAGTTGACTCTACTCCAGTTTATGGTTTTGAGTCGCTAAGAAACTATCTGACAAAACTAGGCAAAGCAGAGGCGGGTGCTCCCATCTCTATGGTGGTTAAATATTATCGCAATACTACGCTTTCTGAGGCCACTGTTTATCCTGATCTTACGACAGAGGATGGGGTGAAGGCGTATAAACTTGGTGTCTATAGCTCCAATGAATTTGTTCCGATGAGTTTTGTTTTGAGTGAGCCTAAAGGTTTTATTGATGCTCTCGGCATTGGATTTTACCGAACTTGGGATGCCTTGGAAAAGACTGTTTCTGGAGTAAAGAAACTCATCTTTCGTGAAGTCTCCTTTAAAAATGTAGGAGGTCCTATTGCTATTGGAAAAGTGGCCTCTGACTCCTACGAGGTTGGCCTCTCTTATTTCTTTAAAATTATGGCATTTATCTCCGTTAACCTATCGGTTATTAACCTCTTTCCAATTCCTGTGCTCGATGGTGGACACATTATGTTCATCATCTTTGAGATCTTTAATCGTGGGCCGCTCTCTCGTAAAAAACTAGAAATGGCCCAACGCTTTGGTCTTTCGCTTCTCTTGTTGCTTATCTTTGCAGCTATCTTTAACGATATCACTAGGCTTTTGCGGTAACAGCAAAAGTATTGGTTAACTTGGAAAAATGTTTAACCTTCATCCTTGTAGTAGGTATTCAAAATCTTCTTTGGTGAGTTTTCCTGAGAAGTAGCTACCGCTATCGGAGTTTAAAAGTTGGTCAAAAAGTTGGCGTTTGTGCTCCTGGAGGTTCAACACTTTTTCTTCAATAGAATCTTTGATGAGAAGTCGATAGATGGTGAGTTTGTTTTTTTGGCCGATACGATGGGCACGATCGATGGCCTGCATTTCAACAGCGGGATTCCACCAAGGATCCATGAGAAAGATGTAGCTAGCGGCAGTGAGATTAAGCCCTGTACCTCCGGCCTTAAGGCTGATGAGGAAAATTTTATTTTCTCCGTTTTGAAAATTCTCCACTTCGCTTTGGCGTTTTTTAATAGGCATGGTTCCATCTATGCGTGAATATTTCCATGCACGTTCGATCACTCCTTGCTGGATAAGATCGAGGTAGGTGGTGAATTGAGAGAAGATAATGCTTTGGTGGCCCTCTTCGATTAATTGTTCAAGATTCCAGAAAAGGTGATTCATTTTAGTGGAAGCGGTTCGCTTGTGATGAAGGCGAGAAGTATCAGAGAGGTTTTGCCAGAGACAGAGCTGCCTGAGTTCTAAGATGCCTTTAAAAATTTCTCCATAACTCTTCTTTGTTTCGCTAGAGGATTCATAGAGTGAGTGGCGAATACGAGCGAGTGTTTGCAAGTAGTGATTTTTTTCTTCTTCGGAAAAGATAAGTAGCGTGCGGTTGTCTAATTTTTCAGGAAGTTCTTGCAATACTTGTTGTTTTGTTCGGCGGAGAAGAAAAGGGCGAGATATTTTTTTTGTGAGCTCATAGTTGTTCTCACTTAAGTGAGAATGGTGCAGTTTATCCCAAAGACCGGGTAAAGAGATGTCCATGATGTTACAAAATTCAGAGATGTTATTTTCCACGGGAGTTCCCGTAAGCGTAAGGCGATAGTCAGATGTAATAGAACGAGCAGCTTTGGCCCCGAGCGATTTTGGATTTTTTAGGTGCTGGGCCTCATCGATAACAAAGAGGGAGAAGTGTTTGTGCTTGAAGGTTTTTTCATACTCTTTTCGAAGTACACCATAGCTAGATAAAACGATTTTGGCATTTTCAGGAAAGTGGCGATTGCCTCCATGATAGATCTCTGCTGGTGTAGAGGAGAATTTTTCAATCTCACTTTTCCAATTCAAGATGATGGATACAGGGCAAATGATCAATACGCGATCAATCTTATCGTAGATGCTTTTGATCAGCATAATGGTTTGTAATGTTTTACCAAGTCCCATGTCATCTGCAAGGCAAGCACCAAGTTGGTTTTCATAGGTAAATTTAAGCCAGTAGTAGCCATGGATTTGATAAGGCCTGGGCGTAACATTAGTAAGTTCAGGTAAGGCATATTCAGGGAGTGTTTCAATAGAGAGAAGATATTTACAGAGTGCTAGCTCTGATTCACTCAGGATATGAGTGGCACCATAAGTGTAGAGTTCAAAAAGCTCAAAAATGCGATGCTTAGAGATGGAGATTTCGATTGTTTGTTTATTATCAGTAGTAATGGATGGCGTTGGAACAAGCGGTAAATTACTCTTAATAAAATCTAAAATCTTTTGCGCTTTGTTATCGACAATTACTAGGCCTAGCTCTTCTGAAATGGCATATTTTTCTTGAAGCAATTTTGAGAGCATGGCGTACTCATCTTGGGGCATAGAGATGGTGAGATCAAACCAGTTTTGTCGTCGTTTATCCCTGTTAATCGCTAGGTTGGGCTTCCAGTAGGTAACTGCCTTTTGTCGATAGAAGACAGAGATACCCATCAAGTGTAAGGCCTCACAAAATTGTGATAGCTTTCCGAGGAGGATCGAAGTGGGAACAAAGCAGTTATAGCTTTGAGTTTCAATATCGGAAAAACGCAAGAAAGACTCTCCAAAAAATTTAAAGAGAGTAACTAGGATATTTTTTAGGAGAGAGATGTCGAATTTATAAAACTCCTTGCTGATATCACAGTAGCAAAAGAGGTATTGTTCATTTAAAAAGTGAGTGATGTAGTGATCGAATAGTTCTTTGTTAAAGGGATCATCAATCGATCTTAAAATGCTATTTTTAGTGTGAGCAAAAAAGGTGTGATTGATCGGTTCTTGATCGCTGCCTAAAGTGATGATGTTTTTTAAGAGATTTTTTACAAGATGGGTGGCATCCGATTTTTTTAAGAAAGCATCTAAGAGTCCATTGCTAAAGGAGAAAATTTTGATAATGGTCGGGATCGATTTGAGATCGGAGAGGCCATCATCAATAACCTTGAGAGATATTTTAGTATAATTCTTTCGTTCATTATCTTCGCGATCAATAAAAATTACTGGCCGTGCAGAGGTGAGTGTGGTTGCAACTGCAAAATCAAGAGCTATGGCCCCATGTCCAACAACAACACTACAGGATGCTTGTCGGATTGCTTGATGGGCAATAAGCAGGTAGTCGCTTATACTGGAACGAAAGGATGCCTGGTGTTTTTGCACTTTTTTAACAAAATCTTGGAGCGTCTCGCTTAAAGTGAATATTTCAGAGGTCTGCGCATTGATAAGCTGTGTGCTAGCTGTGAAGTAGATATTCCAGTATTCGACGCCGCTAACGTTCTTGTGGTGAAGATTTGCGTGGAGCAGAGTTTTTTGATCAAAAGAGTGATGGTTTAAGGATAGGAGCAGATGGCCCGTAAAAGGTTTGGGTGTAGCAAAGTGGATGAGTTCACTAGGGTTATTAAGTGCTTTGGTGTTAGCATTTAAATCAGCACTTTTTTTCTTGCTAAAAAGATGCTTAATAAAGAGAGCAATCACATGAATGCAGTGATTTTTTGAGTTCCAGAATGCGCAGTCACAAGAGGATTGCACAGAGGTGGTTTTATTGTGATTAAGAGGATCTGCTCTCAGTGTAAGGCGGACGAAGTGGTCACGTTTTTGCTCATCAAGGATGATTCCCGTTACTACCGTATATTGATTATGGTGTTCTCGCGTAAAAGTGATCTCCACTCGTAGTGGGTGAAAATCTTTGGTAACTTGAAGGATTAACCTTTGTGGAAAAAAGAGAGGAAGGGTATCGCTTAGCTGTTCCGTTAGATTGGTTTCAGAGTTCATCAAGCTATTATAGACGATTATAGGTAGAATATCATCAGTGGAAAAGAGTGTAAGGGAGAGATTAGTTGTCGATGTATGACTTTAGCAGTTTTGCTCTACTAGGATGGCGAAGTTTTCGGAGCGCTTTGGCTTCAATTTGACGAATGCGCTCGCGAGTAACAAAGAAATCTTGTCCAACTTCTTCCAGTGTATGATCAGATTTCTCACCTATGCCAAAACGCATACGTAATACTTTTTCTTCTCGCGGTGTAAGTGTGGAAAGAACCATTCTTGTTTGCTCGGAAAGGGTAATATTCATGACCGCTTCTTGAGGAGAGATAATTTTTTTATCTTCGATAAAATCACCCAAGCTGCTATCCTCTTCTTCACCAATCGGTGTTTCTAGTGAGATAGGCTCCTTGGAAATCTTTAATACTTTTTTGATTTTATCAACAGGGAGATCCATCTTCTCTGCAATCTCTTCTGGGCTTGGCTCACGTCCTAGCTCTTGAATCAGCTGGCGGGAGGTGCGCACAAGTTTGTTGATAGTTTCGATCATGTGCACGGGAATACGAATAGTGCGGGCCTGATCGGCAATAGCACGAGTAATGGCCTGGCGAATCCACCAGGTGGCGTAGGTGGAAAATTTATAGCCGCGGCGGTACTCAAATTTGTCCACCGCCTTCATTAGTCCGATATTACCCTCTTGAATGAGGTCAAGAAATTGTAAACCACGATTGGTGTATTTTTTTGCAATAGAAACGACCAAGCGTAAGTTGGCCTCTACTAGTTGCGATTTTGCTCGATCGGCTTTCTCCTCGCCCTTGAGAATGATTTTATAGACGCGCTCGATCTCTGTGAACTCCATCCCTGCTTCGATGGTAAGCCGGCGTAACTTTCTTAAGATGTCCTCTTGATTACGGATAAGCTGTTCAAGTTTGGCATCGGAAGTGAAGAGTTGGCGGGCAAAACTGCGTTTAAAGCTATCGCTCTCCATCACCTTCTCGTAAAGTTCCTTATATTGAACAAGGTCATTTACTTCAATGAATTTAAAAATACGCTCTTGTTGTTCGAAAAGATCTTTGAATTTAAGGTAATAATTTTTTACTGGCTCGACAAAGCTATTGATGATTTTGCGGTTGAAGGTAAGGCGAATGAGGGTTCTTGATATAGAGAGAAAGCGTTTCTTTTGGGTTTCGTTGAATTTCAAAACACCACCGCTTTCATCGGCGCACTCTTCAATCAAGTCCTTAAGGGCATCGCAAATTACAAAAATGGCAATGCGAGTGCTTTCAACCTCTTCTGGTTGCGATTCATCATCAAGGCCACGCACCAATTCTTTTACATATTCAGCAATGTTTTCAGCGTGTTCAATTTTTTCTCGTAAGCGTACGATCTCACGTAGTGCATGCACGGAGGAGAGTGCAGAGAGGATAATTTTGCGTTCCCCCTCTTCAATCTCTTTTGCAATGGTGACCTCTCCCTCGCGGGTGAGTAGCGCCACCGATCCCATTTTCTTAAGATACAATTTCACGGGGTCAGTGGAAGAGGAGCGAAGTTCCGCCTTCTCCTCTTTCGAGAGTGTCTCTTCGATGATTTCAGTTCCATCGAGACGAATGCCCTCTTCATCTTCAACTTCAACATCGGCAATTTGAATTTCAATGCGACTATCGACAACAATTCTTTCTAAAATTTTATCGAGGGAATCGGCATCAACAATGCTGGCAGGGATAGCATCGTTGATCTCTTCTGGCGTGAGCATCCCCTGATCTCGGCCCTTGGTGAGCAACTTTGTAAATTCTTTTGAGTTTAAGAATGTTTCTAACAATGACATGTTTTCTCCACCAGAAAAAAATTAAATCTTTTTTATGAGCCCAAGCTCTTTATCTATCCTCATAAGTTCACTTATAATTGGCAAGGCATCTTCTTGTTGTTGGCAACTTTTTTGTTGCTCGAGCAGTGCCTTTCTTTTGCGAGAGAGACTCTCTTTTTTCAATCGAACTTTTAAATCGATAACCAGCTTATGAACAATCTTCTCTTCCAGGGCCTTTTCCTGGGAAGTGTCGGAGTTTTGTTTAAATTGAAAGAGCAGATTGCCAATTAACTCACGAATTTCCAAGCAAAAATTTTCTTTGCTTAAATAGTTTATTATAGTGGTTACATATTCCGATTCTAGGATTTCATCTTGGATCTTTTTTAACCACCGAATTAATCTATTTACCTCATTATTCTCTACATATTCAAGTATTTCAGGAAGTTGTTCGTGTTGTAAACATTCAGGGTGCAAAATTATCTCTTGAAGCAGCGAACGTTCCGCTTTGCTGAGCTTATTAGCTAGGATTGGAATCTGTACAGAAGCCGGAGTGCTTACAGGCAATGCTGTGCTCTGGGACTTTCCAACATATGCATGAGTAGTATCTGCTGAGGAGGTGGTCGGTAGGTATTTCTTCTGATAGATCTCTAAAATTTGCACAGGAGGGGCCTGAATACCAATCGAGCGGGATGCATTAATAATGCGCTCTGTGGCCGCAATCTCATTGCCTAAAGGAGCAAGAAGCCGCATCACCTTTTCAAGGAGGGCAATTTTTTGCTCTGGAATCGAGGGCAGTACCTTCGGGATCATCTTTTCAATCATATCATCCATAAGACTCTTCGCATCTTTGATCTTCTGCTGTAGCAATATTGCTGCATTCAATCCTTGCCCCTGATTTAAGAATTCATCAGGGTCTTTGAAAGGGTAAAACTCGATGAACTTAGGGATAATTTTATGTTGGAGTAGCGTAGAGTTCAGGCGTTCCATGGCCAATCGCCCTGCAGGGTCAGAGTCCAGTCCTAAGATAAAGTTGTTGGTCAAGTATTTGAGCGTTCCAATAGTGCGCTCGCTTAAGGCCACTCCCATCAGCGCTACAGAGTTTTCAAAACCGTACTGGTGAAGCGTGATCAGATCCATGTGGCCCTCGACCAAGATAACACTATCACATTCGCGAATACTCCTTTTTGCAAAATTCAATCCATAAAGAATATTGCGCTTATTAAAGATAAACGACTCATTGGAGTTCATGTATTTGGCTTTTTGATACTCTTTAGTAGCACGAGAGCTAAAGCCTACGACCGTGCCATAGATATCTTTGATTGGAAATACAATACGATCACGAAAGGTGTCATAAGCTTGGTTATGGGCATTGCGATCTTTCAATCCTTCACGAATAAGCCCAATCTCTTTGGCAATAACAATGGCCTTGGTGTTGCCTTGGAGAGAATCTAAAAAAGTGTTGGCATTGGGAGCAAAACCAAGCTCAAATTTTTCGGTGGTGACGGAGGTAAGTTTCCTCCGTTTTTGAAATTCACTAAAGGCAGGATACTTTCCGCTCTTGGCAAAGTTGCGATAGAGGGTGCTGCTACTTTGTAAGAGGGAGAGGGCCAGTTCACTTTTCTGATCAATTTTTTTTTTGCCAAAGAGATCATCAAAGGCAAGTCCTACAATGCGTGCGATCTCTTTGATGGCATCCAGAAAAGGGAGAGAGGTGAATTTTTCTACAAAGGTGATCGCATCCCCACCTGTGGAGCAAGCAAAGCATCGAAACATCCCCTTGCGATCATTAACATGCAAGGAGGGGTGAGAGTCTGCATGAAAAGGACAAAGACCGATAAAATTCTCTCCTTGAGGCTGAAGCTTGATGTAATTGCGAACGATATGAGAGATAGGGATCTCTTTGATCTTGAGCTTGATCTCTTCGAGTGAGGAATCGGACTTGTGTTTTGCCATTCTTTTTTATTTTTCTCTATTCTTTCATTAAAGAGATTTTAAAGATTTTAAAGCGATCGATTTAATTTTTATTTCTTGCTCAATAAATATCTTTTCAAATTTTGTCTTAAAACTGGTCAGAAAGTGGTAGCAAGGGTTGTGGCCATCATCTGCTGTTTGCCAGAGATTATTAGAACGAAAACTAACTTGAAACTTTTTCGAAATCTCTTCTGCTGCAATAAACGCCTCCATCCACTCAAAATATCCATCGTGGTCGGTTTTGATAAAGAGGTATCCACCTGGACGTAAAATTGTATAAGCACTTTTTAAAAAATTTTCTTGCAACAGACGTTTCTTGTGATGACGATTTTTAGGCCAAGGATCTGGGAAAAACAGATAAAGTGTATCTACTTCATTTTCGCCAAAGATATGGGAGATGCGTTCGCCTTTGGCCCGCAAGAAGCGAAAGTTAGGAGAACCCTCTGCAAATTTAGAAAGTCTCCTCACCACTTGAAAACTTCGCTTAAATCGGTAATCCATTCCCACGAAATTGACTTGGGGATTTTCTGCACAAAACTCCATCATGAAATCCCCATAGCCACTGCCAACTTCCAAGTGCAAAGGAGCGTCTTTACGTTCAAAAACGTTGCTATTCCATTTGCCTTGGTACACTTCCGGTTCATGATCACGCAATACTAGCCCTGGATACTCCCCCATCTTATCGTGATAGGGATTGGCATGTTGGTAGCGAAAATTACTGGAGAAGGTGTGATCTTTTTCATTGGTTTTCTTTATTAACACTTAATGCCCTCGCGGACTCTCGTAGTCACCTCGTTCACCTCTTCATCACTTAAGCAAGGATGAATGGGTAGGCAGATTACTCGCTCTGCAAATTGAATTGCATGTACTCGTTCGCCTGCGGCATCGGCAAGTGGCCGCTCCTCACCGAGGGAGCGCTCATAAAAGAGAGCATTACCAATTTTATATTGATCAAGATAGGCCTTTAATTTTAATTTTTGGTCACGACTTTTAAGCAGAATCGGAAAGAGGTGCCAGGAGGAGGTTTGGATAAAATCTTGTGCTGGAAAATGGAGTTCAGGGCATGTGGGAATCAATTTTTGTAAATAGGCCTGGGCGGTGTTGCGGCGGCGATCATTTTCTGCGGCAAGCTCAGGAAGTTTTTGATGAATAACTGCGGCCTGAAAGTGGTCACAACGGGAGTTGCGACCAAAAAATTGTAACCCCTGTGAACTACGCCCATGGTTTCTTAGCGAGTTTAGCTTTTGTGCTAACTCATCACTCTGAGTAGTGATAGCACCAGCATCGCCAAAAGCACCTAAATTTTTTGTAGGATAAAATGAAAAAGTGGTTAGGTTGCCACTGCCTCCCACTGGCACACCATCGGAAAGGATCGTTCCGTGGGCCTGGGCCGCGTCTTCAATGATGGCCACTTTTCGGTCTCTGCACACCTCTTGTAACTCATTAATGGGTGCTGGCATGCCATAGATATGCACAGGAATAATCGCCTTTAAATAAGTTTGTTTTAAAATGCGCTTTAGCGAATCAACAGAGATCAGGCCCGTCTTCGGATCAACATCGACCAGCACTGGAGTAGCACCACGATTTAAAACTGCTTCTGCAGTAGCGTGAAAAGTAATTCCAGGAATTCCCACTTGATCGCCTTTGCCAATATCGAGGGCCTCGAGTGCAAGCTCGATAGCATCGGTTCCATTGGCCACCAGCAGGCAATGTTTGGCCTTAGTGAATTTCGCAAAATCCTCTTCAAAGAGCTTATTGTATTTTCCATCAATAAAGGCATTTTGCTCAATGATCGATCCAAATTTTTCCAAAATATTTTTTTGCATCTCTATGTGGTGAAGTTTTTTAAAATCGTAAAATGAAACGGCCATGTTCTCTCCGTGTGGATTTTAGTGAATAGATTTAACGGTACTATCACACGAAGGACACTATTGAAATAAATTATGCTGTGCGCTTGTTAACTATCTTTACTTTTTATTTCCCTTTTCCTTACTGTGCAGCATTTTCTCCACAATCATGGCGGCCCGTTTGAGCATGGAGAGATTTTCAGGAACGAGCTGGTCGTTGATCTTTTTCTTATAGAGTTCGATCATCTGCTTGTCACGGCGAATTTCCTCGAAATTTTTTTGTTTATGGGACTCTGCGTGTGTATGATGATTGTTATGGCATTGGCAGTGAGAACAGTGTTTGGGGTCTTTATTGAAGGCATTGATGGACTCATTTGGAGTATGTGATGCCTGCTGATGACCTTGGCACTTGCAATGGTGGCGAGATGTTTTTTGCGCAGAAGATTTTGTCATATATTTATTCCTTCTTGATAACTGATGGTTATTGCTTGCTCTTGCTCTTTGGGATGGTCGTTACAGGATAGGGCCTTCAGCAGGTTTGCGGTAAATTCTACCAATTTCCTTCTTTTTTTCTTTCTTGCTTTCAGTAAGGACTTTATTGCTCTCAACCTCTTGAATGAGCTCGATAGGGTGTTTTCGTGGATCAACTCCTTCGGGCATGATAGCGTAACATATTCCATGTTTGGTATCGGTGATTGCGTACCAGCGGTCACCGAGCTTTTGGTACAATACTTGAGCACTTTCTTCCACTTCGTTTATTTCACTTCTTTTTGTTTTTGTATTTTCGTTCATCCATCCCTCCTACGATAGATTGTTAAAACTCCACCTATCAGCTTCTCGCCACTTAAAAAAAGAACTTAAAGCAAAAAGGAAAATTTTTTTAAGGAAAAAAAGTGCTCCCATTTTCCAGATTGACTTTAGAGCGATTTTAAGGCCGCAAAGATGCCAATAGATGTATCGAATTTTCGATAGAGGGTATGCCTTGGAGTTGTTCCCCAAAAAGCTTGATCGCTTGAGTGAGATTTTGCCTTCAGCAAGTAGGGAGGGGTGATGTCGCTATAAAGACCTAAGAGCAGATCGATGTTGGGAATGATTTTCTGATAGAGATAGTGGTTGCCAAGACGAAGAGTGAAGTGCTGTCCTTTAAAACTTTTTTCAGAGCTGTGGCCATTGTTGATGGCGTATTGGTTGATAGTCAAACTATTGTGAATATAGAAAATAGGAGCGATGAAGAGGTTCCATTGATGGCGCTTTTTTTCCCACATTTTAAAGGAGAGCCAAGGGCCAAATCCCAGTTGCCAAAATTTTTCTTTCGCAGAGATGTTGCCGGCAAGGGAGTATTCAACACTTTTCTTTTGTAGCCAGAGCACACCACCTAATTGCAGACGGCCTTGCATAAGGTAGCGATTAGGTGTTTTTAAACCTCCAACCCCAAGTTCGTAAGGAGTAGAGTGATCTTGGCGAATGATTGGGTGTGGATACTGGTAAGGTTCATAGCTACTATTTTGAAGGGAAAAAGAGAGGAAGAGGTTATATTGCGTTTGTTGATAGAAAGGGTAATTAGGGTCAAGCGGTTCTTCGATCCGGTAGTCGGTAGGATCGATTTGATGATCGTAAACGTTGATGGGAAAATCTAACTCGCGGGCATCGTCGGTGATGAGGCGAATATGATCTTTAAGAACGTAAGCATCGCGGCCTAAAGAATCGACGGTGGCATAAAAAGTATCTTCCTGAACGTTTTTAAGTAGGAAATGCCGAGGATGGATGTAAATAATCTTTCCTTTGCGAATGCGCTCGACGATTTTAGAGTGAATATTCTTTGCTTGAAAGAGTGTAGTTTCAAAAACCATGACCATTCCATGATAGCCGGATGGGGTTTTAGAGGCGACAGTATCGCTTTCTATTTCTCCTGCAAGGAGTGCATTATGAGTTAATACTAATAGTAGGAGCAATAGAAAAAGAATAGGTGATTTAGTTGCTTCCAAATCGTACTCCTAGGTGAGCAGCGATGGAGGTTCCGTTCATGGTTGAAGGACGAATATTAGTGGATTGCTCGTTAGAACGATTCTCGTACCACTCTTTACTAAGGGTAAGGCCAAGAATGATAGCAGAAAGTTTAGGGTAGAAATCTAGGCCTGCGTAGATGAGATGGCAACGAAGAGAATGGGCCGCACCACTGGGAGGTGCGTGTTTGGAAAAGAGTGATTTTTCCAGACCGGCCAGCACACTCATTTCCCATAGGGTAGTTACAGGTTTTAGATTGTGTGATTTAAGAGCGATTCCATAGGAGATGGTGCGTGAACGGTAATCACGAAGAGAGTTATCCTCATAATAAGCGATACGATAGGAAAGAGAAGGTCCAAAATCCACTGGGATAATGGTTTTGATGAAAAGCTGGTCACGGAAGGTGAAGTGCGCTCCGGTGAGTTGCCCATGAGAGAATCCTTCCGGGGCATTAAGGATAGCGTGAGCAAGATGAAAGGTGATATGATTGGCATAACCAAGAGGAAGATCTTGGTTGTTCTCCTTTTTTAAAATAATTTTGGTATTTTCAATAAAATTTTCTGGAGTGTGTTTGATGGCCATATCCTCTGCAAAAGGAGAGGTGAAAGAGCTATGGAGCATATACTTAAGTTCATTTTTCCCATTATTAATGTGGAGATAGTAGTAGTTGTAACTATCGACTTTGCTATAGACTTTTGCAATTAAGGGAGTGGAGAGAGTATAGGTTTCACTAAGATCAAGAGTAAAGATCAGAGCGTTTTGTTTTATGAGAACTAATTTTAATGGTGTTTTGATGATCTCTTGCTGGTCGTTTTCGCGGATAACCCAGTTCTTGGGATCTAACTTGTTCAACAGTAATTGTTGAGCATCATCTAGATGGTAGGATTCAATTTTTTTGAGAAGTGGGGATAGTGTTATAATCTCTTCTTTAGCAGCAAGCGATTGTAGATAGAAAAGAAGTAGAAGTGTAACGAGGAGATTTACTCTGATTACCATCGACGAATGATCTGGCTCAAATCTTGTCTAGTGTTTAAATAGTTAATGGCATGAATGAAGGCCTGATAGCTTGAAAGGAATTTATAGTTGGTCTCACTTACTTTGGAGCAATCAATCCACTGACAAGCGCTGTGTTCATGGGGGTCGAGAGCAATTTGTGCTGACTTGTTATTTAAGATAACTAAGAACACATGCTCAGTAACAAAGTTCTCGTTTTGATCTGTAAATTGAAACTTAAATTGTAGGTCGATGATGGATTGAGAAAGTTTAATTCCACTCTCTTCCAAAAGCTCACGTTCAGCAGCTTTGGCCAAAGACTCACCCTCTTCCACACTGCCGGTGATATTTTGCCAAAAAGACCCTCTGGCCTCATTGGTTTTCATGAGTAGGATATCGAGCTGCGATCCTGTGTGGGCAATCACAACAACTTGTACTTTTTCTTTCGGCGTCCCTTTAGGCATAATGGTCACTCCTTCTATCTTATAAATAGATCTTAACATAAAGTAATTCGGCATCATCATCTTTTGTATGCAATAAATAATTAGTTGTACAATTTTCTTAACCATTGTAGGATGGATCGCCAAATAGACATGTTATGTTTATTGCTTTTAGGAGCTTAAAGAATGGAATCGATCGATCTAATGATTTACAATTTGGCCTTAGGGCTTCCAGGAATGTTGATTGCAGTTGTTGCCCATGAGGTGGCCCACGGAGCGATGGCCCTTCATTTTGGTGATCCCACAGCAAAAGATGCTGGACGTCTCTCTATGAACCCGATCGTTCACCTCGATTTACTTGGGAGCGTGATCATGCCGCTGATTGGAGCAGTTTTAGGAGGGGTGATGTTTGGATGGGCAAAACCGGTTCCAATCAATCCCCGCAACTTTCCCTCTGATGCAAAGGGGATTCGTAGGGCCATCTTTTGGGTGAGCTTTGCCGGCCCTTTGACTAACTTTATTCTCATGATTATTTCAGGCTTTTTAATGGTGGTGATTGCAAAATATGCCTCCCCAGATTTTTATCTTTATGAACCGCTAGTGGAGATTTTGAAACAGTCGGTTTATATTAATACCATTATTGGTGCATTTAATCTTATCCCCATTCCGCCGCTTGATGGCTCAAAAATGGTCTCTGCCTTTTTAAGTTACAATGCCCAAATGAAATATGATGAGTTATCTAAGTACGGGATGATCTTCTTGCTAATTCTTCTATTTACCGGAGTGGCACGCTATATTTTCTTTCCATTTATCTTTGTGGCCCAAAAAGTGTTGGAACTATTCTACAGCATATTATAGGATGTTATTATTTTGAAAGACACCAATTGAAATGGGCAACTTTTTTTTGTTTTTTCCTTGGGCCAAAATTCTATGTTGGAAAATGATATTCAAGTTAAAACGACCTACTACGATGGGCCATTAGGTCTGCTTCTCCATTTGATCCAAAAAGAGGAAATGGATATCAAAAAACTCAACATTGCTGTGATCACAGAGCAATATCTCGAGTATTTGAGTCAAATGAGGGAGCTGAATTTTGACCATGCTGGTGATTATTTGTATATGGCATCGACACTTTTGCTGCTTAAGTCACGAGCTTGCATTGATGATGATGACAATGTTCGTGAGCTGCTCACTGATGAGAGTGGGGGAGCTGCTATTACAAGCAGGACAGAGCTTATTCGACGCCTCGAGGAGTTAGATCGTTTTCAAAAATTGGGAAAAGCGCTGTGGTCGCGGACAAAACTGGGGCATGAAACATTTGTGCGCACGCGAGGTGGTCGTAAGGCCTTATTAAACACCATTCTCACTGCAATGGATTTAAATGAATTGATCTTGTGCATGGCCAATATTGTAGGACGAGAGAAGTCCAAAATTACTTATAAGCGAGATCCCTATTCAGTCAAGGATAAGATTCTCTTTTTGAGACGGTTTCTTGTTCCTGGGAACACCTACTCTTTTCGTGATATTGTCGAAAAAGATGAAAATTCAAGTCGCTTTGGGCTACAGCATCTGGTGGTCGCTTTTTCCGCGATTTTGGAGTTGGCAAGACTAAAGAAGGTTTTGGTCTTTCAAGACGAGCATATTCAAGAAATTTATGTTGAAGTGATTGCTTCACTTCAAGATTTTGATATCAATTTGGTCGATAGCTATGCAGAAAGTAGTGCAAATGAGTCTCTTGCAATACCGAGTGAGGTTCAATAAATGAAAATGGATCAACAGATTAAAGAAAATAATAGTGAGAATAATGAGAATGGGGATGATAATTTTTTGGATTTGCCGCTTTTGATGGCCTTAAGCGCTGGTGCAAGTGCTAGTGCTAGTGCTAGTGTTGGTGACGATATCGATATCGATGTTGTCTATGATGAAAGCGTTGTAGTTGTGGAAGCTAGTACGAAGAGTGAGACTACAGAGGAGATTATTCCTATCAGTGAAGTGAGTGAGGATCTCATTTGTGGTGCTATTGAGGCGTTGGTTTTCATGAGCGAGCGCCCAGTCTCTTTAAAGAAGTTAAAAGATGAGATCTCTAGGCAAGTGGGACAGGTGTTGACATTAACGACGATCTCTAATGCTATTGCCAGGCTTCAAAAAGAGTATGAGGGCAAACACCATGGGATCCGCTTATTAGAGGTTGCAGAGGGGTATCAATTTCGAACCAAAGTGGATTATGCCAGGTATATTCAATCAATGTATAAAGTTGCGGCCTTGATGCTTACTCCTTCTGCACTAGAGGTTTTGGCGATTATTGCTTATCGCGGGCCAGTTGGAAGGCCTGAGATTGATAAGATTCGTGGTGTGGATAACTCACACTTGATTCGCGCGCTTCTTGATAAAAAATTGATTAGAGTGGTGAAGCGTGCAGACGATTTAGGGAGAAGCGTCCTTTATGGGACGACGGACTATTTTCTAGAGGTGTTTAATCTTCGGGCACTAGAGGATCTGCCTCCTGAGCATGAGTTGGAACTTATGAATGCCAAGCAAGATATGGGCGATATTTCCGATATTAAAAGTTATCTGCATGGCAGTTTTCACAATACGTTTACTGAAGTGGAGCTGGCAGAGCTTGATGAACTCAGTAAGAACATCAAATCGATCAATGTAGATACTGCCTTTACTCGCTCCCTTAAGGGAAGTGAGGCGCTGGAGAAAAAAGGGGAGAAGCAAGAGGATAGTGGTAGTAGTGATAACAATAGTAGTGAAGTCTCCGCTGTCGTGGTGGAAAAGGCCAAAACCGCCTTTGAAATCTTAGAGGAGTTTCTGCTTCGAAATGAGATTGTGGCGCAAAATAAAGAGGCCGCAAGCTCTCCTGCTGCTCAGGCAGATATATGCTTTGCTATGCTTGGAATTGCAAAAATGCAGGAAGAGATTGCTCCTGTGATTGAAGGGGGCGTTGAAACAGAGGCAGAGGCAGAGGTCGGCGCAATAGAAGTAGAAGAAGTAGAAGAAGTAGGAGCTGAACTAGTAGAAGCGGTATTAAAACCAGAAGAAGAGCGGCCGCATGATATCAACTACTGGCTTGGTGGTGACGAATTTGAGGATGAGGAGCTTACAGAGAGTGGTGAGGCGGGAAGTGATGAGGAGGAGGTTTTGGCCGTGGGTGAATTAGAGCTTGTTGAGCGTAAGGGAGAGAACCTGCATATTTCGTAACTGCTCACACCCTTCGGCCATCTACCCTCTACCGGATGCTGAAAGTTGCTTAGCTAACAGCATTTGGTTGAGAGGTGAAGGTTGAGGGGTGTGAGCAGTTACCATATTTCTTAATTAAGGTAGGCCTGCAAAACAGCGGTTGTCATTTTCAATTAATCTATATATATTGCATCGATTAAAATAAACCCAGATTAGTTTTGAGAGGCCATTACATGGTGGAAAGCAGTAAAAAGAGTAAAGGTGTTCGCTTACATAAGTTTATTGCCGATTCTGGCATAACTTCAAGAAGAAAAGCAGAAGAGATGATCCTTGATGGGCTAGTTGCCGTAAATGAAGAGGTTGTTACTACTTTAGGCACGACAGTGGATCCCGATGTGGATGTGGTGAGTGTTGAAGGGAGAGTGGTTGAGGCCAGGCACCTAGAAAAAATTTATATTCTTTTTCATAAACCGCGCGGCTGTGTGACGACGCTCTCCGATCCTGAAGGACGAGAGACCGTTATGGATTATATGGGAAGGATTCCACAGCGAATCTATCCTGTAGGGCGGCTTGATTACTATTCGGAAGGGCTGTTGCTACTGACTAATGATGGAGACGTTGCTAATCGAATTATGCATCCCAAGCATGAGGTGATGAAGATTTATGAAGTGAAAGTTTTTGGGATTGTCACCGATGATATTTTAAGAAAACTACGAAAAGGGGTTTTAAGTCCTGATGGTCTTTTAAAACCAGATATGGTGAGAATCATTAAGCAGTTGCCACAAAAGACGTGGCTTGAATTTAGAATTCATGAGGGGAAAAACCGTGAGATTCGTCGAATTTGTGAGGTGGTGGGGCTTACGATTGATAAATTAAAGCGCATCTCCATTGCTAACTTAACTATCGATGGCCTTGCTCCTGGAAAGTATCGCTTTCTTACCAAGCATGAGCTTTTTTCAAAGCTTGGTTGGAGTTTAAAAGACGAAGATTATCAAAAGAACTTTCCTAAAGATGAAGAGATCTATCGCGATGGTAAGAAAAGTTTAAAGATTGCCAAAAGAGGCGACCTTCGCATTGAGCGAGGAAAGGTTAGAAGAGCGGATGATGAAAAATATATTCGCTATCGTTCTCAGCACTATGTAGAGACCATGAAAAAACAGGCCGAACTTAAGGATAAGTTGCCTCCGCTGGAGAAGAAAACGGTTCGAAGGGGGGCAAAAGTTGTTAAGCGAGGGGGCGGCCGTAAGCCTGCGAATAAAACAGCAACAACACGAGGGGAGAGGGGACGACGATGAGGCGCTTTGCAATCTCGCTTAGTGATCAATTAGCAGATAAGTTTGATCAGTTTATAAAAAAAGAAAAGCTTGCTAATCGCTCGGTTGCCATTGCAAATATTATGGCCAAAGAGATTGCTAAACACTCTTGGACTAATGATCCTTCTGAAGAAGTTACAGCAGCGGTAACTTTAGTTTATGACCACCATAAGGGGCCGATTGCCAAGAAGTTGACCGATATCCAACACGATCATCATCAAAATATTATCTGTTCTCAGCACATTCATTTATCCCATGACGACTGCTTGGATGTAGTTGTGTGCAAGGGAACAGCAATAAGCATTAAGAAATTTTACGATCAAATCAAAAGCGTGAAGTCACTCAAATCACACTCTATTTCTATCTTTGGATAATACTCTGTGCTAGTAAAAAATGTAAAATAATCTTGAAAAAAAAAATGAAACCAATTATGTTATCAAAAGGGTTGTAATATTTTTTTAAAAAATCGTAATACTGGTTTTTATTTTCCAAGCAGGAGGGAGTTTGTGAAGAGGTCTGTAACTACATTATTATTCTTGTTATCTTTGGTTTCACTGGTCTCGTCAACAATGGCGGCAACTGGAGAAGGGGTTATTTATCACCATCCCTTTTCTTTGGATGCTTTGATAAAAAGTATTCAGTATCCACACAATAAAGAGTGGCCACCCAGTGAAGTTGAATATCAGGGAAGTTTTCCTTGTACAGCAAAAAAATGCTTTACGCTTAAAGAGATCTCTGAGGAGACAGTGAAGCGGGGTTTTGAAAGTCGTAAAGAGTGGGAGAGTGTTCAACAATCACGTGGAAGAGTATTAGAGTCGCTAGGGCAACTGCTTCCTCGCTTTGAGATGACTCTTGGGCATGGGATTGATTGGCCTGCCGCTGCCCTTGATGTGGTTACGAATCTTTTAGGATTTATGATTCCTTCCAATTGGTTTAGTTGGAAAGAGTCCAAATTGAACCTGCAAGCACAACGCTATTCTTACCTTACGTTGTTACAGCAACAGTTATTATCCTCTAAGGTGATTTATTACAATATTCATCAAATGCAGATGCAGTATCAAATCTATGATTATTATACCAGTCGTGTTGGAACATTGATTGAGGAGCTAAAGAGGAATTATAGGGAGGATGGGCCGGTTCCTGCTGACTACATCTTAGTGCTAGAGAATTTTCATGCTGATCTTATGATTGAACAAGTTGCTATAAAAAATGGTTTAGATCAAATTAACTCTGAGGTCATTCCTCTCTTTAACCTCGGAGAAAATTGGAATAGCTTTGGTATTGTTGCAATGGATATAGATGCTGAAACCAAGCAATTTTTTGCGGGGACAAACCCAGAGGTTTTAATTCCTGCAAATTTTGAGACTATGGTAATGAAGAACTCGACGGAGCTAAAGACGATAACTTATCTTCGACATGCCTCTAAGTATGCAACATTGGTACGGATCTTTGATTTCTTTTCGGTTGGAGAAGAAGGTAATAGATCAATAGGTTTTTCAATTGGGCTAGATAACTTTGCACGTGTGAAAATATCACGTTCGCAATCTCGTGTTTTAGATATTGAAAAAGAGAAAATGGTGGCCAATTTACGACAAGCAATTTACAGGTTAAAGAGCAACTATCGCATGGCCTATGATCTCTACCGTGAAGCAGATAAAGGAAAAGTTCCTAACCGTCAGTGGTTGATGACGGCCCTTGGTGTCTATGCAAATTGTGGTGCAATTAATACCTGGGAGTTAAAAGATTTTATCTTTTGGGCCTTAAGGTTTGAAACCAGTAAGAGTCAGGCCAAGCATTTGGTATTGATTACCAAAGCGGAGCAAGAGTACCTACAGGGGGATTCGTTAATCTATTCCTCTCTAAATCAGAAGTTACCTGAAGCTCGTAGTTTACATTGGTGGAGTGATCGTATAAAAATTCGTGAAAATAATAGTATTGATGCTGCCATCGCAAGAGGTGAGCTGGTTTTGAATGAGGAGATTTAGTTAAATGCATATTCCAGATGGTTTTTTGTCCATTCCAGTGAGCGCAAGTGCATGGGGTATAACAACTGTGTATGCACTGTTTGCCCATCGAAAAATGAAAGAGATGGTAGTGAAGAGCATGGAGAGTATTCCTCTGATTGCTTGTACTGCTAGTTTTATCTTTGCAGCTCAGATGTTGAATTTTCCTGTGCTGGGAGGAACGAGTGGTCACTTTTTAGGGGCGACGCTCGCAACTATTCTCTTTGGACCCTTTATTGCCTTTTTGGTGTTGTCGATTGTGCTGGCGATTCAGTGCCTGTTCTTTGCAGATGGTGGATTGCTGGCCCTGGGGGCGAACATCATTATCATGGGAGTGGTTGCTCCCTTGGTGGCAAGTGTGGTTCTAAATGGACTAAAAACTATCATTAGCGAGCGCTGGAGCGTGCTTGTGGCCAGCTGGGCATCGGTGGTGTGCGCTTCACTTGCTTGTTCTCTTTTACTTTCGCTCTCTGGAACCATTGCCTTTGCCATTGTCACTCCGGCCATGCTCTTGGTGCATGCTTTGATTGGTATTGGGGAGGCATTAATTACAGCGGCGGCCGTCTTTTACTTGCAAAAAACTGCGGTATGGGAGGAACTCAAAGGGGTGGAAGCATGAAAACCAACAAAAAATCAATCGTTCTCTATTTGGGTTTAGCACTCTTTCTTGCAGCAGTTGTGGCCCCGTTTGCTAGCTCCTTTCCTGATGGACTGGAGTGGGTGGCCGAGGCCAAAGGATTTTTAGCAAAGGCCGAGGTATTGCAAATTTGGGAGCACTCCCCTATGCCCGATTACGATTTGAGGGGTGGTCACGCTTTTGGAACATCAATTAGCGGAATTGTCGGAACAATTTTGGTGTTTGTGGCCACCTTTGTGTTTTCTCGGATGTTATCGAAAAGACGGTTAAAGTAAGTGGTGGTTAAAACTGTTTCACTCCTCTTACTCTTTGTTGCGCTTTTAGTAAGCAATACATTTTTCTTGTTGGTCATTTTAGTAGTTGCACTGGGGTTGCTTATTGCTAGAAAGTTCTCCGTGAGCATGTTCCTTAATAGAGTGCTGCTTTTGTTTCCTTTCTTGATAGCGATCTCTATCTTTAACGTTAAAATGTTTCTTATGATTGCACTTCGAGGAGTGATTGCTATCACTCTTCTTGCTGTTATCACTGATGGGCTTAGTATTAGTTCATTGAAACAGATTTTTAGGGCGCTTAAATTCCCTGACTATTTTTCAGAAATTTTTGCGCTGGCCTTTCGTTACTCCTTTTCACTGACGGAAGAGATTTTATTGCTTAAGCGCTGTTTTTATCTTCGAGGTGGATTTCATCGAAAAAACTTGTTGCATAGCTCGATCTTAGGGCCGATTGTAGGGCATTTCTTTGTTCGAACCTACTATAAGTCAAAACGCATCTATTTTATTATGAAGCTTCGAGGTTTTTAGATGGTGATTAAAATTGAAAATTTGCTAGTGAAGAGGAAAATATTCAAACTCCAGATCGACAAGCTTCTGGTGGGTCAGTCGCAAAGAGTTGCGCTACTGGGGCATAATGGAAGTGGAAAGAGCACTCTTATTGCTGCAATGTTGAATTTTGAAAAGCGAGCAGCAGGAGAGGTGAAGATTTTTGGACATGACCCACGAGGGGAGCTGAAAAAGGTTTTGCCACTTCTCTCTTATGTGCCTCAAAACCCTGATGAGGGGCTCTTTTGTTCTACTGTTCGTGAAGATATCCTTTTTGCTCCTCACAACTTTTCTTTGCCTTATACTGACAGTGAAATTTTAAAAAAAGTGCTGGAAAAGATTCCTGTGGTGGAAGCGCTTTTAGATCGTCCTCCTCATGAGCTGAGTTATGGGGAGAAGAAGGTTGCTGTTTTGGCCACGGCCCTTGCAACCAATCCAAAACTTCTGATCATGGATGAGCCATTCAGTATGCTTGATTGCAGGCAAAAAGATAATTTAGAAAAAATCATCACACTCTATGAAGGCACCCTGGTGATTGCCTCTCATGAGCACGATAGGGTTGCCCGGCTATGTAAACGCTTTTTGGTGCTACAAGAAGGGATGGTTGTGTTTGATGGTGGGATGGATGACTTAAGCGAAGCGTTCTTTTGATTTTATGAAATATTTCAGCAGAATGTCGCAAAAGAGTTGAATTTTTCATCCTAGTATGAAAAAAACTGAAATGCTCTTGTTTTTAGAGTTTTTTAGTAAATTGAAGAATAGTGCGAGCACAAATGTATGTATGGACTCTATATAGACACCAGTTGTCGGTTGGTTTTAGGGATCTTGCAGGTGAGTGACTCTTCAGAAACGACATGGGTGGACTATGAGTCGTATGCTGAGAAAAAGAGTTCAGCGGTTATCCATAAACTTATCGATGATCTTTTGAAAAAAAATCAAATCCCGATGGAAAAAATTGCGCTGCTTTTAGAGACAGCGGGCCCTGGTTCGTATACAGGCATGCGAATATCTCATGGCATTGCAGAGGTGTTTAAGCTCTTTGGAAAAGCAAAACTCTCATTCCATCACTTTGAGGTTCCAGCATTTTTAGGCATAAGTAGTGGAGTGTGGGTAGCGAGTGCGTTTAAAGGTGAATTTTTTGTTTATCGTTGGTATGAGGATGGAAAGAGCGAGACAGCGCTGCTTGATGCGACGTCTTTTAAACAGTTTTGCTTAGAGCTTCAATGCAAAAAAATTCCCATCTATACTCATTTTAAAACTGAACTGGAGCACGATTTCTTGAATGAGGTTAGTAGTAGTTTTATGGAGACGAGCGTTCTTATAAAGCAAGATTTGCTGCACTTGATGGAAAAGGTTTTTAAAGATCAAAATTCTTCAAGAAAGCGTCCATATTACTATCGTCCCCTTGAAAAAGAGTTTAGGTTGTATGAAAATGAAGCATAAGGAGATTTGATCTATGCAAGAACAGCAGCGGCGATGGCCGGCTTTTTTACCAAGTGTTTTTACCGGTTTAAACATGGCCTGTGGATTTGCCTCCATTATGGTTTCGATTCAAGGTGATTTTTATCGAGGTTCCATGTTTTTAATGTTGGGAATTTTATTTGATCTTGTTGATGGCAGAGTTGCACGTTGGACGGGAACAGAGAGCACTTTTGGTGAGCAATTTGATTCTATGAGTGATGTGGTCTCCTTTGGTGTGGCACCAGCAATTCTCTACTATCACCGTTTTTTGACAGACTTAAATCGCCCGGGGATGGTTTTAGCATTCTTTTTTATGCTTTGTGGGGCCATGAGGCTTGCACGTTTTAATGCCAATATCGACAAGATCTCATCCGATCACTTTCAAGGATTGCCAATTCCTCTTGGGGCCATGGCACTGGTGGGACTGACACTGCTCTCCTTGGCACACCCTGAAGTATTGACCATCAAACCACTCCTCATTTCTTACATTGTGTTCTACGCTGTTTTGATGATCTCGAATATTCCTTTTCCTTCGTTTAAGCACTCTCCTCTCATCAAAAAATATCGTGGCCAAGTGTTGCTTTTAGTATTTGCTATTTTTGCGCTGATCTTACTCTTTGATGAGTATATGGTTTTGGCGATCGTCTCTCTCTATGTGATTAGTGCGATCATCTATTTCCTTACTCATCGACAACAATTTAAAGACATCTTCAGTGGTGATGACAATGATGAGGTTATTCATTAAGAGGCCATCAAACAATAACAGCTATTGTTTGACGCCCCCTAATCTTTTTACTCCTGCAATCCTGTGCTTCTTACTCTTTTTCCAAGTTAATTTTCCCATTAGTGCCACAGAGAGCACCTCTCCCTTTTTTCCGAGTGGCGATGTGGTTAATGCCGATAAGCTTGACGATAGTTATAGGGATGAATCGATTGATGATGAAGAGATGGGGCAGGACTATTTTATTTCAGGTTCGGGTAGGGAAAAAAAACAAGAGGAAAAAGGTGAGACTCCGGAGAGTGTTTTTATTCAGGAAGGAGTGAAGCCACAACAAGAAAAAGTGTTCACTAAAGAGGAGTTACAACAAAAAAAACGGCCGCACAATTACTCTAACTATTTGCCTGAAGAAGAAGTTACAGAGGTTAAGGATAAGCAAATTAATGAAATGGATAAAGTGAAGTCGGAATCAGGATATGTGCAAGATTGGAATACTTGGGAGGGACGAGCAAAACCAAACACCCTCTATGAAGAGCAGGGCAGCGATTTGCTTCGTTCTCTTCGCCACCGGGGAAATTATAATCTTAATGTGGCCTTTTTCAAGGATGGCTCAGAGTACGCTTCTAATAATAAAGTGTTGTTTGAACGCACTTTTAGACGAGAGGGGGACTCGACGTATGAAGGAGTGCTGCACTTTTCCAGTTACAAGATTTATAATCGGAAATTGGGAGTTTTTGGCGTGGGTGCTGGCGGCTCTATTGGTTATAATAGTGGTTATGCCTACTTTGTTGATGGAAACAAAAGTTCTACCAAAGTCATTTTGTGGACTATTCCTTTTGACGCTGGTGCCTCTTACGAAATTCCCATTGCAAACGCACTCAAGGTGGGAGGAGCGGCAGGCCCTTCGATCATGAGTTTAATTCAAAATCGTTCAGATGGAGGCAATGGCGTAAATAAGAAAGATGTGTGGCAAGCAAGCTATGGTTACTTTGCGCTCGCTCATTTGAAGTTTAATCTTTCAACAATTTTTGGCTTTTATAGTGCTAGATTGCTGCGAACATTTTCGGTTGCGAGCGTCTATGGCACTATCTTTTATCGGCATCAAGAATATTCAAAATTCAAGCAAAAGGATATCAAGATCTCCGGTGATTCATTGGGGATTGGTCTGACATATGAATACTTTTAACGATGAAAAAATTGTTGATTTACAGCAAGAACAAGAACAAGAACAAGAACAAGAACAAGAACAAGAACAGGCCCAGGCACTGTTACCCTTTCACTACCGCTGCAAAGTTAGCTATAACGGTACCCATTATCAGGGATGGCAAATTCAATCGGGGTCTCCTTTAGGCGAGGCCAAAACTATTCAAGGAGAAATTAATAGCGCTCTCTCTAAGCTTTGTCAGGAGCGCGAAGTGTACACGCTTGGTGCCAGTCGTACCGATGCTGGTGTGCACTCTTTGGGACAAATTTTTCGTGCCTCCATTCCATTAGATCTTCCGATCTCTGCGATGACTAAGGGGCTCAACTCTTTTTTACCACCAGAGATTAGAATTCTTAGTGCAGAAAAATGTGATAGGGGATTTCATCCTCGGTATGCGGCCAAGTGGAAAGAGTATGTTTATCTGTTTACGATTGATCGATCTGATGAGAATTTACTAGCGTCTCCTTTTGTTCATAATTTGGTAGCAGCTTATCCTTACGCTTATGAGAGTATTAAATTACAAGCAATGATGGATGCGACCAAACTCTTTGTGGGACATCACGATTTTGTTAATTTTTATTGTGAGGGTTCCGCTTTTAAAAGCACGAAGAGGGAGATCTTGCGAACAGAGATGGCAAAAGTAACCGCCCCTTTGTCGTCTTGTTTGTTAGTTCCGGCAGCAGAATGCTGGATGATAAGAGTAATTGGAAGAGGTTTTTTAAAGCAGATGATTCGTCTTATCGTTGGAGCAATTTGGAATGTGGGAAGGGGAAGAGTTGCTCTTGTCGAGATTGCCAATGCTCTTGGTGGTGCGCGTGCTGGGAGTGATCCTAAGCTGGGAGTGGTTGCACCTGCCTGTGGGCTCTATTTAAAACAGATTGGTTTTTCAGAATTTGCAGATGGGGCCAAGTTCTCTGCATAATTTGCATTTATTCCTTGGATGATCACTTGAAATCTCTTGGGGTTACACTCCGATAAGTGTGGACTCTTTTTGCATAAACGAATTGATGCAATGGAGATTTAGTCGACTAACATTTATTTATCTCACCTCGATCATCTTTTTATTTGTTCTGCACCAAGACGATATTAGGATGTTATCGCCCCTTTTTAAAGGTTATGCTACTCCCTCTAATGCACTTTCCGAGCATATTAGAGGGAGGCTACGAAAAAATTTTGATGATAGAAAATTAATCCCCTTAACCATGAGTTATTTTTTTGGAGAGGTGCAGGGGTTGTCACAGGAGATAAGGGGGGATCATAAAATGATTGGACTCAATCACCTGTTTACGCCCTCGGGAATTCACTTAACCTCACTGCTCCTGCTGCTATGGCCGCTTTCGCTGTTTTTTAAACAAAAGGCGGATCGCTTGCGTTTTCGAAGATACGCAACGCTGGCATTGTGCTTTTTGGTGCTCTTCCTACCAGGGCTTTATCCTTTAAAGCGACTTGCAATTCTACGCTGGGCAGTTTTTTTAATCGGAAAATTTTTTCATTACAAAGACTATTTTATTATTTTTTTATTATGGTCTTTTCTTGATATTGCGATTCTCATGCTAGGTACGTTCTATTACTCGCCAGGAAGTTTTGTCTATAGCTTTCTCTTTGTCGGAACCATTCTCGCCACCAAAGATATTTATCCTAAAATGCTCATGTGTTTAGCACTAGTTGGGGCACAAATCATCATCTCTTTTTTTCAACAAACGCCACTTGCCCCTTTGGGAGTGGTGATTAATTTTATACTGACTTTGATCTTTGAGTTTTTGTATCCGCTGATGTTTTGCTTGTTATTGCCACTGCCTTATTTTGAGAAAATATTGGAAAAAGTAATCGGGGTTTTCTACTACTTCATCCATCATGGAGCACACTATGCTTTAGAGTGTGGAATTGTTTTTTGCTCCTTTTCCATTCTTTTACTTGTGCTCTTGCTTTCTGCAAAGGAGATTCAAAAGAGTCGATTCTTGATTGTTTTGCTTTTGCTCTTCCATAGCGAAGCTCTTAATATGCGGCTTAGTAAAGGGCATAAAAATTTATCAGATTCACTTATGAATGTCTCAATGAGAGAGCTTATTACTCATGATAAGTATTATTCTCTTCCTAGGGTGACAGAAATCAAGAGTATCAATTACTCACCTAAAAATTCACAATATTCTATTACGGCGACTGATGGGCGAGTTTGTCGAGTAAAATTCAATAACGACTTTCTATTTGCCAAGAGTAGTTGCCGCATTACCCGTGGATTCTCACGAAGATCTTTGGTATCGTTGAACACAGGAGAGCAAAGCAAAGAGCGAACTAAAAAACAGAGTAAAAAACAGACTAAAAAATCAAAAAAGGAATAAAACCTATGTATGCAGTTGGAGATCTTATTATTACAGGTATCAGCGGAACTACCTTAACCGATGCAGAAAAGAGATTTATCGAAGAGGAGAAGATTGCTGGGGTTATTATCTTTTCTCGTAATTATGAAAATCCAGAACAGCTGGCAAAACTTATCAATTCCATTCAAGCGCTACGAAGTGAGTGGCCACTGTTTATCGGAGTTGATCATGAGGGAGGGAGAGTCTTTCGCTTTCGTCAGCATTTTACTCAATTCCCTTCAATGTTTTCTATAACCAAGCACAACTCTCCCAAACTTTGTTTTGAGGTTCATCAAGTGATGGCGGAAGAGCTTGCTGCCTGTGGGATCAACCTCTCGTTCTCACCAGTGTGCGACCTTCTTACCAATAAGAGCAATAATGTGATAGGTGATCGCTCCTTTGGCGATGACCCGGAAGAGGTCTCCAAATATATTTCGGCCGCAGTCAGAGGGCTTGAGGCCAATCAGGTCATCTCTTGTGCCAAACACTTTCCAGGCCATGGTGACACCGAAAGTGGAGAGAAGGGGGACTCACACTTTGAATTGCCTTCTGTGCAAACAGAGTTTGCCACACTCATGGGGCGTGAAATGATTCCTTTTAAGAAGGCGATTAAATCGCGTGTCGAGATGATGATGATGGCACATCTTATGGTTCCTGCTATCGATGAGTCACGACCTACCACCTTCTCTCCGCGGGCATACCAACTATTAAGAGAGGAGCTTAAATATCACCGGATCATTATTTCCGATGATATGGAGATGAAGGCAGTTGCAAAGCACTACCCTGAGCAGGAGGCCCCCATTATGACAATTAATGCAGGTTGCGATCTCCTGATCTATAATCACATGGAGAAGGCACAAATCGCCGTCGCGGCCTTGCATGAAGCGCTCAAAACCAAAAAAATTAAAAAAGATGACTTTGAGGACAAACAAAGACGCATCGTAGATTGCAAAAAAAGAAATTTAAGCAACTACCAACCCATCTATATTCCAGACATCGCTAAAAAGATGAACACCCCTATGGCCCAAGAGCTTTTGCAAAAATTAAAGAGCTAAACTTCCGCTAATAAAGTGTTTGCTTATTCCAGTGCGAAGATCCCTCACAACGGCCTCCCCTTGCGGCCCTAATCCCATAAAAATCCCACGAAACAGGGGTACTGCTTCCTCGCAGCTAAAGCTCACCACACGATTGAGATGGGCACAGTAGCTACACCACTGCTGAATCAAATCCTCTGTCCCGCAGAAGCGATTCTTCAAATAGTAGCGATAAAATTGCAATGGGATGGTATGCTGAAACTTCCCATGCTCTCCCATACTATGATTGCAAGCAACAAACTCCGACTCTGAGTCAAAAATAAATCCCAGAGGAGAGGTATAGCTTGTCGTTGACACATCATTGTCATGGGGTGAAGGATACAGATTGAGACCAATTCCCACAATCAAACGCTCTCCAGTGACAGTAATTAAAATACCCCCACACTTTTTGTACTCCTCACCATCAAGGCATAAAAGATCATTAGGCCACTTCAAGAAGAGCGCTCTGCCTCCTGAAAAACTTCCCTTTAAAAATTGCAGCAACAGCACACCCACCTCAAGCGAACTCAACATAAACTTTGGATGAGCAGAGGCGCAAAACGAAAAGGCCAGCGAGTTCTGTAGGCAATCCCATTTTCTTCCGAGGCGTCCCATCCCCCCTGGCTGCACAATAGTTGTCACTATCGCACACTGCTGCTGACTCTGCTCACTTTCAACCCAGCTCTTTAATTGTGTCTGAGTGGATTCGCTTTCCTCAAGGTGCATTCCCCATATCCCATCCTCATACATCTTAAACTCGTTTTTCATTTTTTCTTTTTGCCTTTGCAGTGATTTTCTATGAATTTAATAAACTAATCATTTGTCAGGTAGCGGGCAATCATATATTATCGACTTGTTCATTTTTTTTTTTTTTGACATTGAAAAATTTTCACCATCGGGGTGTAGCGCAGTCTGGCTAGCGTATCTGCTTTGGGAGCAGGAGGTCGGAGGTTCGAATCCTCTCACCCCGACCATTTAAAACACAAGTTTTTTGCAAACCTGAATTTTTATACTAATGTGTTTTCTCCTCTCAAATAATCCTTTTTAAAAAAAAGTTTATGTCTCGGGGGCAATCTAGTATAAAACTAAAACACTCTATTGGGAGTTAATGCTGCTTATCCACACGTTACCACTATATCTTAAAGAAGGTAGTAACAATCAATCAGGTTAATAATGAATTTATTAACCAAAAACTTGGAGAAAAAAAATGGCAAAAGGACAAGACAAAGGCGTCGTTAAAGAAAAAGACAAAAACAAGAAAAAGTTGACCATTAAAGAAAAGCAAGAAAGAAAAAAAGAAAAGGCCAAAAATAAAGGCAAGTAGCGGTTCTGAAAAAATCCCACTTTGGTGGGATTTTATTTCTTTTTTATCACCCAATGGAAGGTTCTGCACCTCTGACGGCTTCTTTTTCTTCTGTTTCCAAAGGGGATGCTCTAATCCTTGCTGGTAATCATGCTACGCCTTAGAAAAAATTTAACGTGGCCATCCTCATCTTCATCGATGATGTCTCCAATGACTTCTTCCAATATATCTTCAAGAGTAATAATGCCTTCTGGATTTGTCTCATCTCCTACGATTAGAAGATGTATGCGATCTTTTTGCATTCTTTTGAGAACATCAAGCAGTTTCTCTTCTTTTTTAACAAATCGGGGAGGTCTAATAAAACTTACCCAATTTTCTGCCCCTCCACTTTTAAAGAGATGTAAAAATTCCTTCGCATGTAAAAAGCCACAAACTTCTTTATTAGCTAAAACTGGAAGTCGTGTTCGCCCATGTTCTAATATTAGTTTTAATACGTTGTCTGATTCGGCCTCATAGAGAACGTGATTCACTTGATTCCAAGGAATCATAACTCCTTTTACTACTTTAGATTCAAGATCAATCAGATTTAAAATATATTGCTTATGCTCTTTTTTTAATCCAGATAAGGAAACATCATCACTGATATGATGAGCGTCTATTTCCGAGATATATAAGCGCATCTGTCTCAAGATAAATTTTGTTACCTTTTCCATGGGAATAATCAAGGGGCTCAGAATTTTTTCTGTCAACTTTAAAGCGTGAGCAAGTTTGATAATCACAGGGAATGAATAACGGAGTGCTATTGATTTTGGCACTAACTCTCCAATAACGACTGAAACAAAGGTTAGAGGAACTACAACAAAACTAATCGCGATCATTTCCGCCCAAGCGTCACTTATACCCAAAGAAGCGGATAGCAGTGGTGCTATTGTTTCCTCTGCTCCTGCACCGCTTACTGCAGCAGAAATTGCACCTACAAGAGTTATTCCAATCTGGATAGCTGACAACAATCTCTCTGGCACTTTTTGCATTTTTTCTATAATTGCCGCTCTCGAATCGCCTGCCAGCGATGTATTGCGAATTTTTTTCTTATCTACACTAACAAACGCCATTTCGGCACAAGACATTATTGCGTTCAGTAATAGGCATAAAAGTACAATTAAAATGGGAACCATTTTAAATCCCTCTCCTTAATTTTTTTAGATGGTGATATTAATCTTCCGGCGTTTGCTTTTGATGCCAATTTTCATAGAGGAAGCTATATCACAAACAATAGGAAGAGCGCAATGCCTCCCCATCCTAAAGGGATCCTTACCTTTCTTATCAAGGCAGTAATGGTTTAATGCAGGAATTCATCTAAGTGGTTGAGGCTATTTTTTTTGTGGAGAGGGGAAGTCTCTGGTGTGATTAGCGACAGCGGGAGGAGTTTCGTCTTCGGCCATTTTAGAGAGTTCTTTTTGAACTAGGTTTTCTGCTAGATCGGGGATAACTTCCCAGGCGACTTTTTCAATGATCTCTTTGCAGTATTTTCGAAGAGCGTCTTCAAGGATTGGTCGGATTTTGTTGGGAAGCTCTTTTTTGATTTCAGAAAGAAGCTGTTCGTGTAGCTGCTGTTCATTAAAGGATGCTGGCCTAGGAGTGGTGATGTTGAGAATGTTGTTAGCAGAGGGGGGAAGAGGAGGATTTTGAGAGGAGTTGAAAAAGCTGAGATCGGGGTGTGCACTGGTATCATCAGCATTTTCAAAATAATCAAGAGAAAATTCTTTGGTTTCATCCTCTGAAAAGCTGGGAGCATTGGTAAGGGTTGCTGTCTGTTCTGGCTTTTTAATTTTACCTTGAGAGACATCAACATCCCAAAAATCATCTGCTTCAAAATCATCTTCTACTTTCTCTTTGAGTTCGTCAAAATCAAACTCTTCTTTGGTAGAGGAAGAGGTTCTGTGTATATCAGAGGCGTCGAGCGGGATATTGTCTGCGTAAGGTTCATTTTTTGACATAGATTGTCCATGACCGTTTTCTAGCTCGATTTCAATGTCACTTGGAGGATTGAGTTCCTCTAGTGGAATGAGTTTTGATTTAGGTATTTCTTGGGATGTGGGATTGATGGGCAAAATATTATCAGTAGTAGCTGTTGGAAGTGAGTTATCTTGCCATAAAAAATCGTTCATCATTTCGTTTTGTTGTAGTTCAGGTTTGAGTATGCAGGGAACTGTTCTCTCCGTATTGGGTATATCTGCTAATTTGTCAGTAATAGGCGGGGGAATTTCCATTTCATCTAGTTGTTGATGAGATAACGGGCTTGCTGCTGTAGCATCCATTCTTGGTGGGATAGCAATTCCCCAACTAGAAAATTCTTTATTTATGATATCATGTTTGCTGATGGCCTGTGGAGTATGCTGAGATGTTGATCCAAGTTTTTTTGATGTTGTTTGTAACGCGGATATGCGGGTTTTAGCGTCTTCAATTTCTTCGGTAATTGGTTTCATGACCCACTGGTCTTGTTGGAATTCACAAGCTTTATTAATGGAGGGATTAGTTGATTCCATAGTAGCTGGGATGATTATTTTTTGAGTAGCTTCGAGCATCTCTTCTTCGACAAGAGGGGTGTCTGGTGCTAATGTTGCTGCTAGTGTTGGTGCCAGCATTGCTTGCCGGCAGATAGCGATAAGATCTGCTGAATCAAAAGGTTTGATAATTTTATAAGAGGCGCCAATAGCATTTAAGATGGATTCATCGATGTTGTCATAAGCACTGTACATGATGATGATTCTGGCGTTGGGAGATAATTCTTGAATTTTTTTGAAAATGCTATCACCACTCTCTTCTTCGGAGAGATTGTAATCCAGCAAAATAAGTTGATATCCATATTTGCTGATAGCATGAAACATCTCCTTGGCATTCAAACAAGAGTTGGTCTCATAATTTTCTGCTGATAGTGTAATTTTTACAACTTTTTGAATGGTCAAACTATCGTCGGCAACTAAAATTTTTACTGACATAAAATGTTCCTGGTATACTTAATCAAAACAATCTATTTTCATTTTATATAAATAAGCCAACATTAATCAATACAATCCTTATGCTTTTTTCCTCATATTTCATCTCCTCCTTTAATACCAGATTAAATCGTTTAATATTGAAGTAAAACACAACTTTGGTTATCTAAATTACCTCGTTCATTGGCCATATCAAAACAACGTTCAATAATCGCTTGAATATTCTGGTTTGTTTTTTCAATAATAATCTTTAATTCTGAATTACTTATTCTGGGAAAAACTCCATCCGTCATCATAATAAAAAGATCATCGTCTTTTATCCTGACTTCGCGGGTGGTAAGGTGAATGTCTTCAAATAAACCAATCCCACTTAAAGGAGTTGAATTTAAAAAAGAGGATTGGTTATTATGAGTGAAAATACTGATGGTTTCTTCGTTGATAATTTTTGTAAGGTCACCATGGCGATAAAGATAGACCAAGCAATTTCCGCTGCCAATAAAGGTGAGAATATTTTCCGACTGAGCTGCTGCAATAATTGATGATCCGGCACGCTTGGAGATATCAATTTTTTTATTGGATTTAAATAAATTTTTATGGGAGAAGTGAATAGCATTGATCAAAGCATTGCCTTCGATAAGGTACTTACTGCTATAATAAAAAGGCATAGTTGAATCAGAGTCACTGGATATTTTAGTATAAAATGTTCTTATGTTATCTTTAAGTTCACTGACACATTTATCTCCAATACCAGAGCCTCCATATCCGTCAAAAATCATATAGAGATCATTCACAAGATCAATATCATATGTATCTTCATTGATTTGTAGGTATGGACCCTGATTTGTTTTCGCTGCGTATGATTTTAACTTCATTTTTTCACCTATTTTGTATCATTAAGATAATTTTTAAGTTTATCTTTTGCTTTCTTGTAATACGCACTATCTTCTGGGGAGTTTTGCATCACCTCCTGCAATTTTTCTTTGGCATCTTCAAATAAACTAAGAGACTCAGATATAAGCGCTTCTCGATAGACTTTACGAGCACGAGTATCTAATAAATCTCTGATTTCAATTACTTCATTTAGTGCTTCACTATTTGCAGGATCAACTTTTAAAACTTTAATGTAATTTTCATAAGCACCTTTGAGGTCTTGCCCTTCTTTTAGTGATTTTGCTTTTCCAATCAAGGGATCGGTTTTGTTTTTTAGCTGTGTCTTTGAATCCTCAAGCATAGCATTTGCTTCTTTGATTAAATCTTCATCCATGTCTTTTTTGAGTAAAAATTTATCAAGTCTATCAATGGCCAGGTACCAACTTTTTTTGAGGTATAAATTCTTGCCTTCACTAAGTGCCTCGATTTTTCTTTTGCGATCGGCTTCTTTAGCGGCCTTTTCTACTTCCAAGCGCTCTTGTTCTTTTTTCCAGGCACTAAGATCTAATCGTAAAAAACTTACATCGGGTTGCTCGGGATCTATTTCCAATATTTTATTAAAAAGATTTTCCGCCACTTCCACCTTATGCTCTTTTACTGCTTCTGTTGCCTTGGCCAAGAGCTCTTTTATCTTTTCTTTTTTTACTGCTGCTTCTATCTCTTTTCGCTTCTGTTCTTCCTTTGCAACGATGTCGGATAGGGTTTTTTTGATAAGTTCTCGTAGTTGGGATGATCCCTTGTATCCATCCTCTGAGACCTCAAAAATTTTATTGAGTTCTAAGTCGGCCTCTTTAAATTTACCATTTTCAAAATAAGTTTTCGCAAGGATGTAGGTTTTTTCCAGATACTCCCTCTCTTCTGGGGTGAGTTTTTTCTTGGATTTACTTGCCTCGGGTGTACCATTGGGAGTGGCATTGAGTTCATCTTTTTTGAGAAGTCTGGCCTGGCTAGCAGCCGCTGCTTTATCTTTTTCAGAGACAGGGGGCTTTTTCTCTTCTTCGGGTTCAGATAAAAGCACTGCCACTACAGCGATTCCTGCAATGATATAAATTAATTTTTTTCTTTTAGCAGGGTCACGAAGAGCATCTTTGCTAAATAGAGAGTTGCTTGAGCTAGCAGGCGTGGCGTCTGCTGTAGCGGTAGAGGAATTTTCTGAAGAATTTCCACTCCCACCAGCAAAATCGACCTCCTCTTCGATAATTTCCTGTACCTCTATTTGTTGATTTTCTGCAACAGGCATGAGGCCCTGTTTTTCACTCTCAATTAATTCAGATAAAATCTCAATAGTAAAAGAGGTGCTGCCAATAATAAATTCATCACCATTTCCAATTTCTGCTTGATTAATCCGAGCACCTGCAAGCATAGTTCCATTAGCGGAATTTAAATCTTGTAAAATTAAATTTTGTGCAGTTTTTTTTATAACCGCATGGACAGAAGATACTTCAGGGTCACTAAGAATAATTTGACACTTTTTGGCATCTCGACCAATAAATGTTTCAGGTGATACGAGAAGATAGGTATCGTATGGAGCGTATTCTCCAAAAATTTTTATTCTAAATTGTGCGAAATTGGTAATGACTCTTGTGGATCTATCCATAGCATTTTCCGCAGAAGTGCCTTCGGACATGTCATTGGATGAAGAATCGGGGAGTTGGAGTTGGTCATCGCTTAGATTGTTGTTGCTATCATTATTGTGATTATTATCGCCATCACTGTTGGCATTAGAGTCAAAGTTATCTTGAGCAGAACTGTTGTCCAAGCTAAAAAGCTCATCATTTTTTTCCATGCTAACAGAATTTTCTAAGTCATTCTCCATATTGTCAGATTCTTTTACTGCATCTGAATTTTCCTCTTGATCTGCTTCTATAGTTAAATTTTGAGGTGAACTTTTATCTTGTTCAGAAGATGGTTCTTGGTCTGACGCATTGATCGCATCGCTTGTTTCTACTTTTTTTGTCGTAGTAAAAGCAGTTGTTTTGACTGGGACATTAGTAAAATCATTATTAGAAAAGAAGACACCAATAAGATAAGGGCCAATGGTAATCATATCACCATTGTCGAGCAATTTTTTATCAATACTTTGTCCATTAATGATTAACGGAGCAAATGTTGAGATATTGGCAATTTCCCAGCGATCTTCAAATTTTCTGACAACAGCATGTTGCCTAGAAACTAAAGGACCGTCTAATACTAAATGGCAATCTTTATTCCTTCCGATGAAATATTCGGAGGCATCGCCACTTTTTACAACAGAGTCTTCTCCTAAAGTGACTTCAGATATAATTTGATTATCTTGAAATACACTTAATTTCACCTGGCTCCTTTCCTAGTTTTATCTCAAGTTCTTTCACATTACTAAGGGCATCTTTGTATCTTTGATCTTCAGGGAAATTTTGTAAAAGTCGTAAGATCCTACAATATTCCATAGCAGCAGCTTCGTAGCGTAGGGAATCGTGGTATCTTGATCCATTGATGAAATATTCATTGACCTCTTCATCGAGGCGTTTTGTTACAATATCCAAATAATGTCGAGCGCGAGCATTCTCCGGACTAAGGATCAATGCTAAATTGAATTCATTGATAGCACGGAAATAATTTTTTTCTCTAGTTTCTCTTAGGCCGCGAAGAAAAATGATATTTAAATTGGCTTCCACTTCCTTGTCTTCTTTGTTTTTTTTCTTTTGAATGATGCGATTTATTTCTGAGGAAATATCGCCTCCTTTTTTTATGATTCTACTAGATTCCGTTGTGCCTGAGTTGGAAGCATTTTTAGGTTTTTCGTCTACAAGAGAAAAAGAGAGGATGGCCAGAAAAATTACTCCATAGAGCATGATCTTTTTTTTGTTTTTTGCAGGATTTGGAATGGGCGTTTCTGCTTTGGAGTTAGTCTCAATCGTGGTGGAGTTGTTTTCGGTGTGTTGATTTTTATCAGAAGAATTAATGGAATTAATCTTTGATTTTTTAAGGGAATCTACAGTTATATTTATTTTGTTATACTTAAAAACAGTTTGTCCTACAACTAAACGATCACCATCCTTTAATATTTCTTGGGTGATTTTCAAGTCATTGAGTATAATTCCATTTTGAGATTTAAGGTCAGTCACTACATAATCATTTCCAAGTTTAATCAGCTCGACATGCTCTCTTGAAATATTATTATCATTAAGTTGGATTTCAGCTTTTTCACTGCGGCCAATGATAATACGCTCTCCAATTAAAAAATAGGACTCGCCTTTTTTTGCACCACTAAGGCAGAGCAGTCGATGGTGCAATCCTTCGTTTTGTGGTTGATCAAAATTATTTCTTATAATCACTTTATTTGCCAGCATACCTAATTACACCTTGCTATTATTCTTTAACAAATGAGATATAAAATGCTTTTGCAAAATTGTCTTTACCAATGAGTGATGTTATATAGAGAGAGTAAGGGACTCCCGATAACTCATAACTACCTTTTTGTGAAACACCACCATTGTTAGCAGATTGATCGCAAAGATCAATTACCGTTGCTGCAAATCCTTGATCTCTTGCCATGTCGATAAGGCCCATTCCTGCAGCAGCTGATTCTCTGATTCCTGTAAGATCTTCAGCAGTAGGATTAATAAATTGGATCATTTTTTCTGAGTTTAATACAATCGCTGGACCATTAGCACCCAACATGAATTCTCTTAGAATAGTTACATATTTTCCATCTTCTTCTATTTCATTATCAGAGGATGTCCCAGTATTTTGCATGTCAAGATACTTTAATAAAACGGTATTAATGATGCTCACAAGTGGTTTGATTTCAGATAAAAGATATTTCGGTGTTATTTCTTTTTGTCTTCCACGGATAACTTGATCTATTTGGAATCTTAGATCATCAAAATGTTTGATGGTGAGAAAATAAACAAAGGCAAAAAATACAATAGCAACAAGTGCTGATGTAGTAAATGATTCCATATAGGCCTTAGAGTTATTTGCCGCTTCCATTAGTAGAGAGGTCGGAGCAAATTTAATAGCAATTACACCCACAAGCTCTTCTTGACCACTTTTAACATTATATGCTTTTATTGGTTTAGAAATCCCAATGCGTCCATCGCCAATGAATTTTCCATAGCGGTCATGATCTGCTGCTGCTTTTTCTTTGGCCTCAATGGAAAAAGCATCGGTGATGTATTCATTTAATTTTCCAAGAGGACGAACAATTCTTCCATCGTTGTCGAAGAGTTCATAAGATTCAACTCCAGGCTCGCTTTCTAAAAATTTTGTATCGATACTATCAAGATTTTTGCGTGAAAGATGAACTGCGTTTAGACGCACAATTTGGTCTGCATAATGAAATCCTCGTGCGCGAATTTCAGACATAAGAATAGTTTTACTATCGCTTAATACAGGTACAATGGTTAAGAAAATTGTAACTACAATAAATAGGAAGAGGAAAGCTGCTAGCATCCATTTCCATTCATACTCTTTGTTAAATACGTATAAAAACGGCATGATTTTATACTGAAATAGGTGGGTTATTTTTCCAATTGGAGATGCAGGCATCGGCGGCGTTTCTTCAACCTCATTATCTCCTTCTTCCTGCTCATTGTTTTGTTTTTGAATTTTCTTTTTGATAATAATTTTTTTTTCTGTGACATAAACTAATTGAAAAATAGAATTAGGAACAGCGATTCTATCTTTGTCTTTAATACTTACTTTTTTAATGATTTTCCCATTAACAAAAGTTCCGTTGGAACTTCCTAGGTCTTCTAGATAAGCGACATTTCCATGAACTGTAATTTTGCAATGATTTTTAGAAATTCCATCAAGCTGTACAATAATGTTGTTTGCTTCGTCACGCCCAAGATGATTATCTCCTTCACTTAACGGATACTCTCTCCCTCTTAATATTCCTCCAATTGCAACTAATTTATACATATGATCTCAATCCTGTCTCCTATCTGAATAGGATCTTTTATTGTTCCGCTTTTCAACTCCAACACTTTGTTTGCCTTTAGATATATCGGAGTTATTCTCCAAGGTTTTAAATTTTTGTGGTATTTAACCACTCTATTTTTGTTATCAAGAAAAATGGCATCAATACTGAATTTCATGAAGCAAGTATGAATGGAATTGCATTGCTCAATTATTAATCCGTCAAAAATGCTACCATCAGGCATTTTCATTTCATGTTTAAACATTAAACCAAGTAAACGATCAAAAAAGGAATTAGCAGTTAAAATGCTTGTTCCATAAGTTTCATTGGAATTGAAATTAAGTGCTTTGAAAAAAATCTTTTTCATAGTGATAGTCTCCTTTGTAAAGAGGAAGGGTGACTTACAATTAGCAGAATAACAAGATTGTACTATTGGCTTCTCATGGCATCTAGGGCAATTGGTGATGCAATTACAATAAATACTGAGGGGATGATGAAGGCCATCATTGGAAAGAGAATTTTAGTTGCGGCCTTGGCAGCTGCCTTTTCAATCATAGAAGATCTTTTTTGTCTTATATCATTGGAAAGGAGTTTTAAGATAGGGCCAATGGATGCTCCAACAGAATCGGCGGCAATTAGAGTTGCACAAAAGGAGGACATCTGAATAACATTTGTTCTCCAGGCAAGTCCGCGCAGTGCCTCTGCACGAGAGGATCCAACTTTTGTATCTTTGAGTACGACGACTAACTCTTCGACAAGAGCATTGGGTGGAGATTTTTCAATCACTTTAGACATTGCCGCCATAAAGTCGAGGCCCGCCTCTACTGAGAGCGCTAGCATATCAACAACAAAGGGCATGCCTGAGATAACATCTTCCTGGCGTTGTTGAATTTTGCCACGAATCCAAATATCTGGGTAGAAGAAGCCAAAAATTCCCATTAAAGGAGCTAGTCGCAAATCCCAATCGTAAAAGGTTCCGGCCTCTCTAACACAAACAAAAAGGATGGGAAAACCTAGAATTAAAAAGAGCTTAAAGGCATAAAAATCATCAGGAGTGAGCTCTTCTGTGAGTCCAGCATTGGCGAGAAGTTTTTTGTATTTTTGTCGAAAAACATGTTTATTTTTGAAGGTGGCGACTATGGGGCTAACATACCTTTTAAAAAAAGGTCTGGAGTATTGTAAAATAGCTCCTACATTTTTTTTGTTACTCTTGCCAACTTCATCCAATTTTTCTGATGTTTTAAAGACCTCTTCGCTAGAGGTGAACGCGTTGGCAAGTATAAATGCTGCCACTCCGATTAAGATAATGGAGGCATAATAAAGCATCATGTCTATTCCTCTGAAATAAAATTAACACGGCCTTATTTAATCTTGGCCTGAGAATAGAAATTTTACTGCCAGTCAATTTATTCTCTTTTCTGCTTGAAAATTAGAGGAGAGATTTACTCTGGTGTTGGTGCTGGCTTGGATATTGGTGTAGGCGTCGCTGTAGCATAGAAGTTTTCAATGCTCTCCTCTTTGTTGCTTGTAGAGGCAGACCATTCAACACCACTACTTAGGCACTTCTTTGGACAAACATCAATACATAAATTACAGGTAATGCATGAAAGGCGATCAATGCTCCAAAGCTTGTCTGCCTTTGATACTTTTAAGGCGTAAGTTGGACAGCGCTTTTGGCAGATTCCACAAAAGATGCAAGCGTTGATGTCTATTTTTATATGCCCACGGTGAATCCTAGGCAGTTCCTTCTTCTCAAAAGGGTAGCGAACTGTATACGGCTTTTTAAAGAGTGAACTGAGTAAATTTTTAAACATAGGTACGAATAGTGACATCTTATAAAATCCCCTTCTTTGTGATTCCTATCTTTCTGTACAGCTAATGCAAGGATCGATGGTAAGTACCAAAACAGGTACATCTGCTAAATCGGATCCAGGTAGCACTTTTAAGAGTGCTGGTATGTTAGCAAAGGTCGGAGTTCTTACGCGTAGACGGTCTAAGAATTTAGTACCGTTACCTTTGATATAATAGACCACCTCACCTCGAGGTTGTTCGTTACGTGCGCAAAACTCACCTGTCGGCATTCCCGTTACTTTAACATCAATTTCACTATCGGGCATATGCTTGATAGTTCTGCGGATGAGTTCAAAGCTTTGGTATACCTCACGGATACGCACAATAGTTCGTGCATAACTATCACCACTACTCTCTATCATTGGAACAAAATCAAGTTCCTTATATTTTGCATAGGTGGCCACGCGAACATCTTGATTGACGCCACTTGCTCGAAGCATGGGGCCGACAGCACCAAGGTGGTAAGCATCTTCTTTAGAGAGAACGCCAACGCCGCAAAGGCGATGTTTCACAGAGGCATCCTCAATGAAAACATTGGTGATGCTCTTGAGGTCATGCTCAAGCTTATCGAGTCGTTTTTGAATCTCAGCTAACTTATCTTTTTCAATATTTCTGCGAACACCACCAACCTTGGCCGATCCAAAGATCACACGGCCACCGGTAGTCTCTTCAATAATATCTAGAACCTCTTCTCTCATTTTCCAAGAGTACATGAAGAGTGATTCAAATCCAAAGCTATCCGCTATTAGTCCAAGCCATAACAAGTGGCTATGGATTCTGGAAAGCTCTGACCAGACAAGGCGCAAATACTCAGCACGTGGAGGAACGGTAACGTTTAAGACTTTCTCCACAGCTTGGCAGTAGGTGAGTCCGTGAATGAAGCTGCAAATCCCACAAATTCTTTCAGCAACATAGGTGAAATCGTTATAATCTCTATTTTCAACCAATTTTTCTAGTCCACGATGGATAAAACCAATTGAAGGGATCACTTCAATAACTTTTTCATCTTCGACCACAAGGTCTAGGTGAATCGGTTCTGGAAGTACAGGATGTTGCGGTCCAAAGGGTATTATAGTTCTCTCGGCCATTTAATTCTCCGATTTATTATTATTAACGTGCTTGATTTCAATATTATTTTTAACAGTAGGTTTGCTAAAAGCGGCCTTATGAGGAGTGCGATAGAAGTTACCTTTGAAATCGATCAAGATTCCTTTGATTTTTAAACCAAAGAGATCGGCAATCTCATTTTCATAGATAAGCGCGCACATAAAGATATCTGAGATACTGGGAATTTCTGTGCTCTCTACTGCGGCCGCATCGATAGTGAGTTTTATTCCTTCATAAAGATAATCTTTATCGAAGGCGTAGATCACTTCAAAGGTCTCTTTGATTTTCGAGCAACCAATATGTACCATACGGTAGTCGCGCTTCTTATACTCTTGCACTTTTGCTTTGAGCTCCGCCACTGTCGTTGGATGCACAATTTGATCTTGGAAGAAGTTTTGAAAGTTGGGTTTATCCGAAATATTCATTAGCAGGCTCCTTCACCGGAACAAGAGCAGTTACCACCACAATCTTGCTCTCTTTTCTTTTCAAGTATTCCAAGTGCTTTGACGACACCATCGATAATTGCCTCTGGCCGTACAGCACACCCTGGAACATAAACATCAACTGGGATGACTTTATCTACTCCACCATAAACATTATAGCAATCTTTAAATATCCCACCAGAGGTTGCGCAAATTCCCAACGCCAGTACGACTTTGGGGTTTGGCATCTGCTCGTAGATGTTTTTTACGATGCCGATATTTTGCTCATTGATAGAGCCAGTGATTAAAAAAATATCTGCATGCTTAGGATTGCCTGTGTTAATAATACCAAAGCGTTCAACATCAAAACGAGGCATGAGAGCAGCTAAGACTTCAATGTCGCAACCGTTGCAACTAGAACCATCGTAATGAATAACCCATGGGGATTTTGATAAGACTGACATTGGAAGTTAATCCTCCTGTACTATTATGTACGGTAACAATGATTACTAAAATGAAAACAGCGCTGGAAATTGTTTAACAAGGTAGAGATAAACAATATTTCCACCACCTAAAATCAAAGTCATCCACCAAGATGACTTAAGCAAGAGGTCCCATTTTACTCGAGAAAAGGAGTTATCGACAAAGATTTCTAAAGCATATGTTCCAATTGCTACAAGCACTGCTACCACAGGCCATGGAGCAAAAAAGATGTAGATAATACCAAGAAGTAAAATGTTTTCATACCAGTGGGCGAGTTCAATTAGCGCTAGGTTTGGCCCTGAAAACTCTGTTGTAATTCCCTTTACCAACTCTTGGTGGGCGTGGTGAGAAGCGGACAAATCAAAGGGGCCTTTTCTTAATTTAATGGTTAAGACATAGAGATAGCCAAAGAAGATCCCTGGTAGCTGAAAGAAGAGAGGATCAGGACTATTTAAGATGTCTTGAATTGAGAAAGAGCCGATGGCCATATACACACCCACTGGAATCAGCAGGATCATGGGTTCATAAGCAAGCATTTGAATCAGCTCTCTCTCTGCTCCAACAAAACTATAAGGTGATCCAATTTGATAAGCAGCAAGTACCAAGAAAACGCCGCTTAGTGAAAAGACAAACATCACAATTAAGAAGTCTTGTTGTGCAAAGAAAAGTGCACCGGTAATAATCATAGAGATTAAGAGACCGATCACAAAAATGCTTTGCGATTTTAAAACTAAAAGTTGCTCTTTGGAAAAGAGTTTTCCCACATCGTAGAAGGGCTGTAGAATGGGCGGCCCTACCCTTGATTGTATACGTGCGGTTAATATCCTATCAAATCCAGAGAGAAGCCCACCTAAAATTGGTGCTAAGACGATGTAGAGTAATCCTTGTAATAATACCGACATTCTTTCATCCACCTTTTTACTTTAAAGTTTGAAATACGAAAAAGCACATCATGACAAAAGTTATTAATGAGAGTGCAAGCCCAATCTTTGTCCATGCCTCTTCTGCAAAAAAGTTATTCAAATAGTAGTTTCTTAACTGAATATCCACCGTCTTTAGTGGGTTCTTGTATTGCCTACCATCATTGACATTGGCGCCACTTAGGTAAGGAGCAACCATGCGTGTACCTCTGCCAACTTTGATAAAAGCAGCAGCAGCATACGGTAAGAGGAAGAGTACAATAAGGATCAATATCATTGCGGAAAGGGTCCAGGCGTCGAGTGGAAAGTTGATATTGTATTGAGAGAGCAGATAGGGTGACAACACATAATCGGAAATGTAAGGGATACAGATGATGGAAATAATCGTGAAGATCCCAAGAGGATAGAGTGCACTCCACTCAAAAACAGAGATGTGCTTGGTGTGTTTTAAGTGTGGGTTTGCAGGAGAGGTTTGTAGGATTTTACCCATCCACTTGCTCCAGTAAAAGATAGTGGCCGAGCTACCAAAGACGATGGCCAGCACGAGGAGTGGAAAGGAGTCCAGCACTGCTTTGAGCACTACCCATTTGCTGATAAGAAGTGCAAAGGGGGCGAGGAACATGCCGGCCATTCCAACAATTAAGAGGAATGATAGTTGTGGTAAGCGATCAAACAATCCATCCATCATCTCAATCTCACGGCCATCGATTTGATGTTCAACCACTCCAACGCCAAGAAAGAGGAGACCTTTGGAGATTGCATGGAAGAGGATGATGGCCATTCCCGCCCAGACTGCGGTGGCCGATCCAATACCGGCGCATAAGACAATAAGTCCAAGGTTGGCAATAGTAGAGTAAGCAAGTAATGCTTTGGCATTTTGCCTGGAGATACAAAGAAAAGAGGAGATCAGAAAGCTGATTCCACCGATGGTCGCCACAGCAATTCCAAGAGTGGTATTTTCAAGTGCAGGAGAGAGTTTTATCAGCAAGAACACTCCCGCTTTAACCATGGTACTGGAGTGAAGAAGAGCGGAAACAGGTGTTGGTGCAACCATTGCTCCAAGAAGCCAGGAAGAGCAAGGAACTTGTGCCGACTTGGTGAAGCCAGCGATTGCAAGCAGAAGAATTGGCAACATATAGCCAGCTTTTCCTTGGGTTACAAGATCATTAAGTCCCAGCGCCCCATTACTTTTAAAGAGAAAGACGATTCCCAGAAAAAAAGCAACTCCACCAACCAAGTTGAAAGCTAAAGCACGGAAAGCGTTATTGATCGACTCAGCATCATTTTTGTATTTTATGAGAAGGAAGGAGCAAAGAGTGGTGACTTCCCAGAAGAGGTGTAACCAAAGTAGGTTATTGGAGATAACGAGTCCAAACATTGCAGCTAAAAAGAGAAAGAAGATAAAGAAGAAAAAGGGAGTTGAAGCCTTTAGTGCTGGATAGTGGTGGTTAAACTCTTCCATGTATCCATTGGCGTAAAGAGTGATTAAACCTCCGATTACCCCAATAATAAAGATCATGAGTACAGAAAAGTGATCAACGTAAAAGGGTGCTTGAGCGAAAAGGTTACTGGCCACTCCTCCGGCCACCGCCTCTTTGATCATCATTTCCAAGTAGACTCCAATGGCCAACTGTGCCAGTGCAATTCCTAAGATTAAGAACCGTTTGTGCTGCACACTCCATATAACAATAAGTAGACTGATTGCCAGCTCAATGTAGAAGAGAGCGTGCTGCTGCAATGATGTAAAGCTCACTTCGCGTGCAAGCGAATCGAGTGTTCCAAGCGGCAAAAACGAGATGACAATCGTGAGTCCAACAATGAACAAAGAAAAGATTGTAACCATAATCTTTTGCAAGGAGTTTCCCCTGCAGATGAGCATGAGTACGGCCATAATTAGTGGTAACAGGACAAGTAAAGAAACTAATAACATATTCTCTGGCCCCTTTCTTAAAGAGTCTCAATTGAGCGTTAATAAACTAGCGAATAGTATTTTGCCTGTTAAATTATCAGAAGGAAGTGCACTTCTAAAGTGAAATCGCGTTATTACGATAACTTTTTTTTTTGTTGTAGCAAATTGTAGAAAATCATTGAGGATGGTCAGGTTTTTTTGGGAGTTTAGTTTGAGGAGACAAAGGTTGGGTAGAAATGGAGTGGTTGCTTTACCTCAACTTTACCACCACCTTTGGGTTCTGGGAATTTTATACCTTGAAGAACGTTAGCGATACAAGGTTTAATATTGTTAAATTTATTTTCACCTTCAACATTATTATCGGCCACACTCCCTCTGCCATTAATGGAAAAGCTAAGGGTGATGGTTCCATCAATACCTTGCCTTGAAGAGTCGAGTTGCGACTGATAACAGTGCTGAAATTGTTTTATATGTTCACGAAGAATCTTGTTGATGATACTTCGATCAATCGATCCAACGACGACGGTATCGGCCGGTGCACCAATCGTATAAAAGCTCTTCTTATCACCATTACCATCGGCACCTAAGCGGCCATTGGTATCGAGTGATCCTTTTGAAGCTGATGGAAAATCGGCCCCATTAGCAGATCCCAGTGAAGAGTATGATGCTTTTTTAATTGCACCATTTGTGCCTCCATGAGCAAGCCCTCCACCGGCAGCAACAAAATTGTCTGAGCTAACACCACCAGCAGGTTGTACTTTGGGCATAGAGGTGGTTCCATTGTTTACAATCGACTTAATCATGCCTTTAAACATGTCTGCTTTGTAGGTCTCAGCGACCTTTGCAGGAGCATTATTTGTCGTGGTCGTTACCACTGGTGCCGTCACTTTGCGTGGAGTAGGTGAGGCAGCTTTTGCCATCGCCGCTTTTGCGGGTGCAGCTGCTACTACTGCTTTTGCTTTCACCACCTCGGCCACTTTTTTCTGTGGAGTCTTCGCCTCTACCACTTTCTCTTCGGCCTTAACCACTTGTTGTTCCACTTTCGGAGGAGGTGGAGGAACAGGAATGGGTTTGGCCCTGGGTTTTGTCATTGGTTTATGTTCAACAAACGCAATCTTAAACTCCTTCTTCTCCGGTGGTGGCGTATGCGGCGTAAACGCTATCTTAATAAAGAACAACAAGCAGTGAGCAATGAGTGCAACAGTAATCGCTGTTTCCCAAGAGCGGTCTTTGGAAGTTGGATCCGCTTGCTGCTCTTGTGAAAAGTTATTACCTCTACCACTAGTCATGCTCTGGCTGTCCTTGGCTTTCGGAGCTTGTGGGTAACGTGTTCGCTTTTCCATAAGATTATCCTTATTATTTCCTGTTCCCTTTTATTTTTCCGTGCTTACTGCTTTTTGGCAGCGACCTTGCCTTCGGTCTGTTCCGCCGCAATCGAGAACGATGTTGCGCCGGCCTTTTTTGCAATATCCATTAATGCAACCATTTTGCCGATCTCTACTTGAGTATCCCCTTCAAAAACGACGGCGTTGCTCTTGTGTTGTTTCATAGCACTAACTATCTCTTGTTCAAAATGCTCAAAGGCGATGGCCTTTCCTTGAAGAGAGAGCTTGCCATCCTTGGCGAGTGCAACCACTAAGGTTTCAGTTGGCTTAGGACTAGTGATGTTTGTTGCCTTTGGTAACTCAATATCAAGGGCCGACTCAATCATCACTGTCGAGGAGACCATGAAGATAATCAACAACACAAGCATGATGTCGATCATTGGGGTCATATTGATCTCTACGACGATATCATCTTGGCCATTAGGATTAATATTTGCGCTCATACATTTCTTCCTTTTGTATAAAAGTTAAACAACTTACTCTGCAGGGATGAATCGAGGAGGCATCTCATCCGACTCTTGCGAATCTTGACGGCACATCTTCATTTTCAATACCATGTCCTCAACTTTGTTTTTAAAATCGACAAACACCACATTCACTTTATTTTGAAGGTAGTTGTAGACAATTAAGGCCGCAACAGCGATCAAAATACCAGCAGCAGTAGCAACGAGTGCTTCAGAAATACCTGCAGACACCACTCCAAAACCGCTCTTTCCCGACTCTCCAATCGACTTAAAAGAAGTCATTATACCAATAACCGTTCCACATAGTCCTACGAAGGGTGTAGTTGAACCAATGGTACCTACGATCCATAAGCGCTTCTTCAAACTTCCTTGAGTTTCGCTAAGCCTACGAGTAAGACTCTCTTTAGCATCACTCATGGAAAGTTTCTTCGAAGTGACAATCTCATCAAACAACCTCATGTAGCTGTTATTGAGATATTTGCTGGAATTCTTTAAGGCCCATTTAACCTCTTCACTGTTCTTACTCATAAGAACCGAATCCAACTCTTTGTAGAAGTTTAAATAGTTCTTAACGAAGATAGAGAGTTCAATCACCTTCTGGATTCCAATAATCCAGATGATGACTGAGAATAAAAGCAGTGGGTACATTGCTAGACCACCTGCTTGAAACAGTTCCATAAAATTTGTACTCATGACAATTTCCTCCTTAAAGCAGTAAGATAAACGACTAACTCCTGCCTCCTATTAAGCAAGCAGTGTGCCAACTTTATTTGGCGCGCTATTTAAGGGTGTGAGTGCAAAATCAAGGAGTTAATCTGGTGGAAAAGTGGCCTGTGAAAAAAAGATGCACAGAAAGTATCATCCTGTAAAAAATATATACAGACTTACTCTGCTCGTAAGGCCTCAATCACTTGCAGTTGCTTGGCCTTAAGTGCTGGGAAGAGACCACTTAAAATACCAACAACAAGGATGGAGAGGAGAGAGATGCTCATGGCCCCCCATTCGAAAATCCACTGGAACTTCACTTTAGGGACAAGCATTCCAGCGACATAGATCATAGACTCATAGAAAGCAAAGCCGATCACAATGCCAAAGATCCCGGCAAGTGCACAAAGGATAAGGGTCTCGATCAAAAATTGCCATAAGATTGAGCGATCGGTGGCGCCAACTGCTTTACGAACACCAATCTCACGATAGCGTTCCGAGAGTGCCACCATCATCATATTGGCCACCCCTACGCCACCGACCAGGAGAGAGGCAGCTGCCAGAGCACCAATAATAATAGAAAAGAGGTTTAAAAACTTTTCCATCTGAGCGATCAGTACGCTGTCGGTGCCAATAGAAAACATTCCGCTGTTGCCATACTTTTTTTCAAAATAGGCCTTGATCATCTTACCTAATTTCTCAATATCACTTCCCACATGTGCCTGCATGGTGAAGTTGTAGATCCGTGATTCCCAAAGCGAGGAGGAGTTAGCGGTATAATAGGTAAAGGGAATGTAGATTTGCATATTGGGCTTCATCCACTCATCATTGGAGGTTTTAGGACTCATTACTCCAATAACGGTGCAAGGGTATTGGCGGTTTCTTCCCTTTATAAGAATAACTCTTTTAAGGGGAGATATTTTAAAATTTTCAAAGAGTTGTTTACTAATATCAGCACCGATTACACAAACGCCACTTTTGTTATCTAGGTGGAAGCGGGAAAAATATTTTCCTTGAGAGAGCGGACGATTTAAAATATCCCATCCTTCATCATTAATTGCGAGTACTTTGATATCAGTGTCTAAGGCCTTGCCTCCAAAAACTACAGAGCTATCCCAGGAGTAAAAATTGGGAGTAAGTTTAGAGATGGAGGGAAAGGTCTTTTTAAGGTTAATAATGTCGTGTTCATAATGAAACGATTCAAACATATTTTCTTGGATATCGGTTGCTTTCCGGTTCCAATTGCGATGGCCACTAAAGGTTAAGGTATTGGCCCCAAGATCATTAAAACTATCGAGAAGAGTGTTTTTAGTATAGATGCCGATGGTGACCATCGAGAACATCGCTGCAATACCGATAGCAACACCAAGGAGAGTTAGTGCACTTCGCAGTTTTTTTCTTCGGAGGTTGTCAAAGACAATGGGAAGTAATTTAAAAAGCGCAAAGGAGGTATGAGCGGGCGCAAAAGGAGGGGCCTTGGCACTTACAGGAGCAGTTTCCGCGTGGTTACTTACTTTAGAGATGGTTCCATCTTGTAGATAGTAGGTTTTGTTGGCAAGCGAGGAGAGTTCGCGATCGTGAGTTACGATAATGATGGTCTTTCCAAAGGAGACCAATTTTTTAAAAAGATTCACAATCTCTGTCGCTGTTTTGCTGTCGAGATTTCCTGTTGGCTCATCGGCAAGAATGATTTTGGGATCGCAAATAAGTGCACGGGCAATGGCGGTTCGCTGCTGTTGTCCTCCGGATAGTTCGCTGGGATAACGATGGAGCAACTCCTCAATTTCCAGAAGCTTTGCGATCTCTTTGGCCCGCGTTTTGGCATCGGCCTTACTGATAGCATGCGGACACTCCACCGGATAGGAGAGAGGAAGCAGAATGTTTTCGAGAACCGTGGCGTGCGAGAGGAGGTGAAACTGCTGGTAAACAAAACCGATGGTGTGATTTCTAAAGAGCGCAATTTGCAAAGGAGAGAGCTTTTTAATATTCTTATGATCAATAAGCACATTGCCGTATTTGATTTTCAGAACACCGCCGAGAAGGTAAAGCAAGGTGGATTTCCCTGAACCAGAACGTCCTTCAATGGAAATCATCTCCCCTTGATGGATAGAGAGGTTGAGATCCGAGAGAACTTTAATAGGGCCACCAGCGCTTTTGTACGCAAAGGAGAGGCCTTGAACTTCAATAAGGGGATTCATGCCTGACCTACTCCTTGATGAGTTTGGAAAAATCGACGAGCTGTAGTTTCTCCCCTTCGCTAAGGCCACTCTTTATCTCCAACATTTCGTCGTTTTGAATGCCCACTTCAATAAATTTTTTCTGGTTATCCTTGGTGATAACATAGTATTTGCTACTCTCATCTTTATAAACATACTCATGGGGGATAGTAAGGATGTTGCTCTTTTGATTGACAATGATATCAAAGATAACAGACATGCCCGGAAGGATGGCCTCATCTTTATTAGTGATCTCAATGCGAATAAGATAATCGGATAAAGTGTTCTTTTCCCAGCGATCACGTGTCTCAGGTGCTAGTGCAAGTTCTCGAATGATGCCATTATACTTTTTGTCGTTTAAGGCCGTGGCCTTAATAAGAACATTCATACCCATTTTGATTTTAGAACGATCGACTTCAGGAATAGTGGCGATCACAAACATCTTACTGAAGTCATCAATGCGGATAATGTAATCGGTAGCATCTGCCTCTTTGACAAACGCCCCTTCATTATGACGAACCTGCACCACTTTGCCGCGATAAGGTGCGCGCACTGGAAAATTGTTATCACCGTTATTTAAACTTTGAGTGATAATAAGCAGTGGATCGTTAGCATTAACCTCCTGTCCAAGTTGCACAAAGAGCTTACGTAAATAACCGTTGTAAGGAGCAGTGATAATGGTTTTGCGAAGAGGATCAACATTTCCTCCTGCGCTGATTTTTTGGGTAATATCTTGCTTGGTCACAGTTCCCAAACCACTATCAGTTTTTGTTGCAGAATCATTTTTGGAGCAGGAGCTGAACCAAAGAAGATTCAATAAATTAATAAAACAAAGTAGCAGTGGAATTGTCTTTGACAACTTTATCATAAAGGATGCCTTGATAGTAATAAATGGATGCTATGGTTTTTTGTAACTCAGTAATTGAAGAGTAGAACTCTTTTTTTGTGGCAGTCTTGGTGCGAAGGGCGGTAATCATATCTAAATAGGAGACACGGCCATTACGGTAGTCATCATAGAGATTAGAAAAGTTATCCTCTTCCAGTTTATAAAGGTCGTAATTTAATTTATACTGCTGAAAAATTTGTTCATATTGAACTCGCATTTTCTCTAAATCGCGGGCAAGATCGCTAAGTTCTTGTGTAAGCTGTGTACTCTGCTGGTATTTTTCTTCAACAGCAATTTTATGTTCACGTTGAGAAATGCCCCAATCCCAAAGGGTGAATTTAACAGTCAAGAGGATACTCCAATCTAAGCTCTCGTTATGACGAAAACTGCCATTTCTGTGCTCTCCTAGATAATCTTTCGTACTATAGGTAGAGGTGGCGTCGAGGTAAAATTCAGGGCGAAGTTTTTTTCTAGCAAGGATGACGTTGTTCTCATGCACTTCCTGGGCAATGGCACCCTGTTGGTATTGAAGCGATTGCTTACTGCTGAAAGTTGGAAAAATCATTTTTTTTACAGAGGTAGGAATTGTTAGCGGTGTAAACTCTTGATGAAGCAGCTCTTGGGGATTCAATGAAGTCGCTAAATCTAGTTTGGACTTAGCAATCGCACTCTTGAGAGAGAGTAGTCCAATTTCTGTTTTTTGCAGTTCCCCTTTTAAACGGAGATAGTCTAATTTTGTTTTTAGCCCTTGCTGATAGAGCGTAGAGGTGTGTGAAAATTGTTTTTTAAGCAGGGCCAACGATTCCTCTTCAATCAGAAGTGTTTGTGCTAAGTAAGAGTAATCAAGGTATTGTTGGAGCAAATTGTAACAAAGCTTATTCTTTTCTAAGATTATTTTTTTTTCCGAAATTTTTTGTGAGAGCGACGCATTTCTTATTGCAATAAAAGTAACTCCATTATCATAAAACTTTTCACTTAGTTGGAGAGAAAAGTTGGAGACCCAATTGTGTACATTGCTTTTATGGTGGAATTCATCTTGGTATCCATGGGTGGTTTGTAATGCAAGCTTAGGGAGCAGTGAGGAAAAATTATTCTTTTCTTTGTAGGTGGTTACGAGATATTCACTTTCCAGTGCATGAAGGGCCTGCGAATTTTCTAGTGCCAAGTGAAGAGACTGCTTGAAGTCTAATGCTAGGGCAGTAGATTCAAAACAGCAAAAAAAGAGGGAAAAAAGAGATAAGACAACAGAGTAAATCAATTCGTAGTCTCCTAACCTTCAAGCGCAGTATATTTGAGACTATGAGGTTACTAAATTTGCTGGAAAAGAGCAAAAGATTAGAAGCTATACCCAAAATTAACAGAAATTCCCTTCGTTTTGCTGGAGAAAAGATAGGTTACTCCCGCTCTTAAATAGTGGGCCAGATCGGCGCGTGATTTTACACTACCAAGTGAAAAGCCAATCTCATTATATTGTTCCATATAAAGTTCAGAACCAAAATAACGAGTATCAATCAGAAAAAGTTCACTTTCGGAATCCCATTTGAAAAGCTTATGAGGAAGGGAGTACATCACACCATTCCTCAGTACAGTATTGGCAATATGGGGATTAGACTCATAACCTTGGACTTTAAATTTAAGTGTTTTGTAGTAACCAAGCATATTGCCCATAGTGAGTGATCCTAAAGGCAGAGTCCAGGTGTAGCTGCTGGTGACAGCAGCGGAGGCCACTTGCCCTGCTGATGCCATATCTACAGAGCCCACTACACCAGTTGCCAGAGAGGGGGTAATGGTCCAGGTGGGGGCGACGGGAAGGCGAAAGCTAGCACCAAGACCAATATTATAGGATTTACTCTCCTCTAATTTAAAGTAGGTCAGCGGCAAATCAAAAATTAACTGCTTTCGAGGATCGCTCTTGAAGCGAACAGCATAAGAGAGAGGGAGGGTATAGCTTCGGCCTTTAAGTCCTGCTTGCTGATACTGGCCAATACGAATTCCTGCTCCAATGAGGTTGGAGATCTCTCCGCTTGTCGTGGTCTGTTCTGAGGTGGTGGTATCTTTTGTCGCAGCTGAACTCTCCGTAGAGACAAAGCCGCGTCCAAAATCGTTAGCAACCATGGTGCTCATTAAACTTGTAGGATTTCCTGCGACAGGGTCAAAGGGAGAGACTTCTGCCAGTTTTTTCATGACAGCGTTTAAGGTAGCTTGCCCATCCCGCTTTAACCAATTTTTAAATTGCTCTTTACTATCATCGCGGGAGGTTCCTGAGAATGTTTGTGAAAGATTGATTGAAGGAATAGAGAGTACTAAGTCATTGGTTCCTCCACTACCAAAACTAAGATCCATCGGCAGCCCTCTAAAATCCAGTGCTACTGTCACACTTCCTGCACCTGTATAGTTGGGAAAGTTATTGGTGATGCTGCTGGATTTAATAGCGTTTACAACATCTTCAAATTTAGCGTATCCAAACTGCTTGTTTACTCCTTCAACCGTCATGTTGATGTTGAAGAGGGCCGCATGGATATTGGGGATGGAAAACAAAAACAGAGCACATAAAAGCAAAGAGGCCATAACACTACGGATGAGTTTTAAGGAAGTCATCGTAACGAACTCCTGTAAAGGTTGGTTATTAATAAGGTTAAAAGATAGCTTTCAATGTCTATTGAAAAAGCTCAAATACTCTTTTGCGGCCAAGTGGGGATGAGATGCAGTCCAGATTCCACGGATCACTCCAATACAATCAACTCCAGTCTCCAAAACGTTTCGCAAGTTTAGTGGAGTTATTCCTCCGATGGCCACAATAGGCAAATCGGTCTCTTGCAGGCAGTGCCTTAATAAATCTGTACCAACAATGGGATCGGGAATTTTTTTACAGTCGGTTGCGTAGATAGGCCCAACTGAGAGGTAATTGACATTACTACTTTGCTTGTATTTTTGAAAATCTTGAGCATTATGGCAGGATACACCGAGCATGCGATCTTGCCCGATAATTTTTCTGATATCTTCCACCTCAAAATCGCGAGGGCCAATGTGCATACCATCGGCATCACAAAGAACGCAAATATCGGGCCTGTCGTTGACGAAGAAATAGGCCCCATGCTCTCGAGTAATAGCACGAATTCTTCGGGCCCAAAGCAGGTGATCGCGATCGCAAAGATCCTCTTTCGCACGAAATTGGAAGATGCGTATCCCTGCAGAGAGAATCTCGATAAGGGTGTGTTCAAATTTTTGCATATTGGGGTGATCACGTAGGCCCCCTACCACATAGACGCCTGAAAAAATATTGCTCATCGAAAATTAGCCTCCATCAACCATAGTTAATATTTCAATTTCATCGTGTTCTTCAACGAAGGTGTTGATGAAATCTTTAGCAAGAATAATAGTACGATTTTTTTCAATAACTACTCCATGATTAGAAATAGCAAGCGCAAGTAGCAACTCGCAAAGATTTAGAGAGCGAGGTAGTTTGGTTTTTTTACCATTAAGGGTGATTACTATTTCCAAGGAAGACTCCTTTGTTTAATTCCATTTGCCAATCTTTTGTATGGAGATCGAATCCAAAACGTGCAAGCGATGCTGCCATTTCTGCAAAAGAGCGGTGGTCAGAGATATTGAATTGCTTTAACTCTTCATGGGCGCAATCATTGCTATTGCTATATCCTCCAGGAGCAGTCATCGATTCCACACTCAAATGGGTGATACAAATGCGTAGCAACCCATCTCGCATTTCTGGGCGTTCGCGTGTCGATAACAGGATTGGCATTTCCGGAAAGCATAAACGAAAAGCGATCAGCGTTCGTGTAAAGTCGATATCACTTAGGGGAAAATCTCCGGCAATCCCCCCTTCTGCACTGTTGATCCTCGGAATGGAGAGTGAAAATTGTACATCCCAATAGTTTTGCTTAATAAAAGAGAGGTGTTCGAAGAGCGCCTTGGCATCATAGTCAATCGGGGCCAGTCCACCTAAAATTCCTAAGGTGACCTTTTTAAAGCCGGCCTTGATTGCTCGTTCAATACTGTGGATGCGATAGTGGTAATCACTCTTCCTGCCAGCAGTATGATACTTTTTATATTGCTCTTGATGATAAGTTTCCTGATAGAGTACAAAGCAGTCGGCACCAGCATTTAAAAGTTCCAGCATGAGCTGATCTGAAATTGATCCAAACTCCACACTAATTGCTTGCATTCCAATCCTTGTTGCGAGCGCAACAGATTCAACTAAAAGCTTGTGATACTTTTCATTATTCACTTCCCCTGCCACTAAAAGTACATGGCGGTATCCTCGTTTATAAATATAGAGCAGCTCTTGCTCTATTTCTTTTGGCAAGAGTGTTTTGCGTAGGTGAGTATTGTTCTTATTAAACCCACAATAGGTGCAAGAGTTTTCACAAAAATTGGAAATGTAGAGTGGGATATAGACGCCTTTGCTCTTGCCAAATCTTTCTAGAGTTAAGAGGCGTGCCTGATCTGCCTCCTGCTCCATTTGCTCAAGAGAAAAAGGGTCTTTATCAAAGGGGAAAAGAGTGCTCACGGTTTTGCTCATCTGTTGTTGGAGTGTTGCTATAGAGAAAACCTAGCAAGGGCGAAGAGGCCTCTGCAGATTTTTTGCTGGCCGGAAGCCCGATCTCATAGGCCATTCTTCCTGCGGCGGTGGCCATCTTAAAAGCACAAGCAAGGGTAATGGGATCTTCTGCAATGGCGATGGCCGTATTGACTAAAACCGCATCGGCACCGATCTCCATCGCCAGAGCAGCGTCACTCGGTCTGCCAATCCCTGCATCCACCACCACGGGGATGGATGCATTTTCAATGATGATTTCTAGCATTTCACGCGTCTTTAATCCACGATTGGTTCCAATAGGTGCTCCTAGGGGCATCACCGTTGCAGTACCCACCTCCTCTAACCTTTTTGCAAGTAAGGGATCGGCATTGATATAGGGAAGAACAACAAAGCCATCGGCCACAAGCTTAGTACACGCTTCTAGTGTTCCTATGGGATCAGGAAGCAGGTGGTGTGGATCTGGTACAACTTCGACTTTAATCCAATTGCTTCCTGTGAGTGCACGGCAAAGGTGAGCAATGCGAATCGCCTCTTCCGCATTTCTGGCCCCAGAGGTATTGGGAAGCAATTGGATATTATTGGGAATATAACTTAAGATATTGCTTTTTTGTTCCTGAGTTTTACTAAGGTCAATTCGTCTCAACGATACAGTGACAATTTCGCACTCTGATTGCAAGATGGCAGACTTCATCACCTCAAGTGAAGGAAATTTTCCTGTGCCAATCATTAAGCGATTATTAAATTGCTTACCACCGATGCTAAGCTCTTTTCTTATCATAAAACCTCCGATTTGCTACAACGAGAACAACGATGAGTTATTGTTATTTTTTTTGTTAAAACTCTCATAAGATCACAGTAGAGCAAAATATTTTTCCACTCATCAAGGCCGTTCCTGGTTAGAAATTGCACACCTGCTAGTGCTTGCAGGGTAGAGGTGAGTGTGGCAGTAAGGCCAAGAGTTCCTGTGTGCTCACTTTTTCTTGGGGGCATGGGCATGAACTCTTGTATGCAGCGTAGGCAATGTCCACCCTCTGGCCAGTAGAGGAATACTTGACCATAGATGTTGTATGCAGAAGCAAAAACGTAGGGGCGTTTTACTGCATAGAAAAAATCTGCAAGCAGAATTTTAGTTTCAAAGGCATCGGTACAATCAAAGACTAAATCGTAGTTTTGTAATTGATGAATATTGTTATCGGCAATTTTTTCTTCTTTGGCCTTAAGTTTGATGTGTGGGTTTAGCCGAGATGCCTCACGAATAGCACATAAGGCCTTACTTTTTCCAATATCGTCATAGCGATAGAGGAGTTGACGTTGCAAATTGCCTTCACTGACCACATCGAAATCCCAAAGATCGATCACTCCTACACCTAAACCGGAACATTGCATGAGTAGATTGTGGCCCAGCCCTCCGGCCCCAATAATGGCAATGTTCTTTTGTAAAAGCTCTTCTTGAGACTTTGCGTTTGGAATAAGCAGTGTGAGATTCTTTTCAAAAAAAATATCCATGACCTGCTATAAACCCCCTTCTTAAAGTGTAGGAACCGTAGCATATATAATGGAGATATGCAATCAAGGTCCAGTATAGGTTTCTCGAGAATGAGAAGAGTGAGAAGAATTAAGAAGCAGGAGTATTGCCGATGGTGTGTAAAATTTGTGGAGCGAAACAGAAAGAGTGGTTTTCTACTAAAGTATTACAAAAGTATGAGGTTCGTTACTATTTTTGTGAAGAGTGTGGTTTTCTTTGCACTGAAGAACCTTACTGGTTAGCGGAGGCATACTCTTCTGCCATTGCAGACACCGATGTAGGATTGCTATCAAGGAATAATATCAATTGTAGAATTCTTAGCAATATCATTTACTATCTGTTACCAAAGAGAGGGCGTAATCAAATTTTTGTTGATGTCGCAGGAGGCATGGGAGTGCTAACTCGTTTGATGAGAGATGTGGGCTTCCATTTTTACTGGAGTGATAAGTATGCAGAAAATATTTTTGCTAAATCGTTTGAGTATGCTGGTGATGTTTTTTATAAAGAGAAAAAAGAAATTTTTGCTCTGACTGCATTTTCTTTTCTTGAACATTTAGTTGATCCAAAAGCTTTCATCAAAGAAGCTATACAAAAGCACTCAACAAAAACCATAATCTTTACGATGGATATTTTTAATGGGGTTCCACCTTCTACGGATTGGTGGTACTATAGTTTTAAGACGGGGCAGCACATCTCTTTTTTTCAGGAAAAAACCCTGAAAGAAATGGCAAAAAATCTTAATTTGTATCTCTATTGGAGTAAAGATTTTTATATTATGTCCGAATATGTGCTGAGTAATACGATATTGAAGTTCTGTACGGGGTTGCTTTCACACTTTTTGTTTTTGAGAGCAAAAAAGGGAACGAAGTCGCTATTACCTAATGATTATGATTATCTCTTGCGATTAGGTGAGGATGATGGGGCCTAGTGAACATAAGAAGGATTCTTTGAGTACGTTTAATTCAAACGAAGTCTACTTTGCTCAAACACCAGTTGCCTATTTTTTTTATAATAGGCCAGATCTTATAAGGCAAACATTTCAAGAGATCGCTAAAGCAAAACCAAAAAAACTTTTCTTGATTGCAGATGGGGCCAAAGATGCTGACGATGAAAAATTTTGCAAGATAAGCAGAGAGGTAGTAAAGAGTGCGATTGATTGGCCTTGTGAAGTTTATAATAATTTTTCATCCACACATTTAGGTTTAGGAGAGAGAGTTGCTAGCGGCATTGCTTGGGTATTTGAAAAGGTGGAAGAGGCCATTTTTATCGAAGATGATGTTTTAGTTCATAACTCCTTTTTTCAGTATTGTGATCTGCTGCTCGATTATCATCGTAATAATCTGCAAGTGATGATGATCTCTGGATGTAATCTTTTTCCCTCTCTCTCCAATGAGACTAACAATGTCTCTTCTTATCTCTTTTCTCGTTATCCTATGGTTTGGGGATGGGCCACATGGAAGAGGGCCTGGAGTAACTATGATCTGAAGATGCAAGAGTGGCCTCATTGGAAAAATCGTTCCGATTTAAGTGATTACTTTGTGAACAAAGAAGAAGAGCGCACCTTTCAATTTAATTGGGAGCGAGTCTACTCTTATGGATTTGATACCTGGACTTTTCAATGGGATTTTTGTCGAGTGATTGCTCGAGGATTAGGACTTATCCCTAAGAAAAATTTAGCTGTGAATATTGGTTTTGGAGAATCTGCTACCCACACCAAAGACAGCAGCAGTTTTTTAGCTCATTTGCCGTTGCAAACGATGGAGTTTCCTCTTCATCATCAGCGTGAAGATGCGATCTTACATGATCAGGCTTACTTTAAAAAAATGATTAAACGTGCAAGTTTCTTGCAACGAGCGCTTCTTCGTATCTCCCAGCTTTTTTCTTGCAGGAGTGAGACAAAACCGAAAGTGAAAGCAAGAGCAAGCACAGATCTCACCCAATCGGCCAGGCCTCTTTAAATTTTAAAAAGATTGCTCACAGGGAGTTGTTGCCATTCATTTGTTTGTCGTGTTATAAGGGCCGACAGACAAAAAGGAGCACTGCAAATGAGCAATGAAGTAGCGTTAATTTCAGAGGGATTTCTTGGTTCTTGTTGGTATGGCAACTACCACTACCTAGAGCCATGGATAGGTTGCAATAACGACTGTATTTACTGTTATGCAAGGGCAAGGGGTACTGTTAAAAACTCCCTTGAGCGTTTTCAAGATAAGGCCTTTGCCCACCCACGTCCTCTGTATAGCGATCATGAGGAGCTTTGTACTAAAATTAAAAGTGAAATTTCCAAACACACGGCCAAAACGTTAAAGCTTTGTCGCTATACCGACTTTTTCACTCCCTCCATGCAGCAAGAAAATCTGCCAGCAAAAATCTTGCAAACCATTTGCGAGGAGACTTCCGTTCAAAGGATCATTATCACGACTAAGTGTTGTCCAGATCAGAACTCTATCGAGATAATGAAGCGATTCCCAGAGCATTTTTCAATGAATCTTGCACTTTTACCGAGAGAGGATCACCTTTTGATGCCATCATTAAAGATGGATGAGGCCTTAGAACAGAAGATGCTGACAACTGCAAAAATGATCCAAGATTTAGGGGTAAAAACAACGATTCACCTTGATCCCATTAGCTTTAGTGTTATTTCCAAAAGCGCACAATGGGAAAGCTTCCTTGCTAAGATTAGAAGTGCTGGATTATCACGAGTGATGTTTTCCTATTTGGTTTTAGATCCGAACATCATGGAAGAGATTTCAAAGACAATCTCTAAAGATTACTCGGAAGAGCTCTTCTCTTTGTTTGATTTTACCAAGGCATTTGATTACGACTACACTGATGAGTCACTATGGTATATGAAGCAAGAGATTCGGCAGCAGCACCTGGAGATGATCTCAAGTTTACTGACAAAATTGGAATTTGACTTTACATTATGTTCACTCAAAAGCGCCAAAGGTGGAGTTGATGCTAAAAAGGCCGCTTGTCGAGTTTGCAATGGTGATTTTTATGCCTAAGAAAATATGGATTCCCAATTTAGATGATCTTGGCCCCTCTTTTGATCCAGATATTGCCAGTGCCGCAGAGAGTCGCTATCTATGGTTTTTAAATGAGGGGGATCTTGCCGTTTTAAGTCGAGCTACGAGCGACTCTTTTTTGAAGTATTTATCGAAGTTTATTCCCTCTCTTGCCTCAGAGAATATCTTATTTCCTATTAGCACCAAGAGTGGTGAGAGAAAGTTAAAGCTTGTGAATAGTATTTTGGCGGATCGATCACTTCTGCAGAAACTAAAAGAGCTTGCAAAACAAAGAACAGATCTGTACCTCGCCTCCTATATCGCGTCTCCTAGTATTTTGCAACTTTCAGAAGTAACGGGAATACCTCTGGATCCTTTACAAATGCCTACTCGTCCCTTCATCAGTGGAGGACTCACCTACGTTTTTAATTCTAAGAGCAAAATGAAACTTGTTGCCAACGAGTTAGCAATTCCCTTTATCGCCTATAGTGTTGCCAACTCCTATATTGAGCTAGAGAAATCAGTTTACCAATTGATAAAATCGCATAACCCCCATAAACTCATTCTAAAAAAAGCACTCTCAGGAGGTGGCCATGGAAATTACTCAGGCACGCCAGAAAATGTGCTGTCCATCGCCCAAACTTGGTACCGTGAGGAGTGTGAGGTGGCAGAGGAGATTTTGATAGAGCCCTATATGAATTTTAAAGAGATTATTGGCGCTCTTGCATATGTGAGTGAAGATAATATTTATTTTCATGGGATCGATAAGCAGCTCATTGAAAACGATGGATGGAGTGGGATGATCTATCCTTACATTAACGAAAAGTGGGGAGAGCAAATAAAAAATTGGACACTTAAATTTGCTAGTAGATTGCAAAATGCTGGAGGAAGGGGATGGTTTAATTTAGATTTTGCAACCTATCTTGATTCGAAGGGGTGTGAGCAAGTGGTGTTTATGGAGTCTAATTTTCGTTGTAATGGTTTTGCCTTAATGTTGGAAATCGCTAAAAAAACGCAGCAAAAAGGAAGAATATACTACTCCAGCACGCTAAAAAAAGAGCAAGGAAACTGCTTCCTACTTGATGAGTACTCTTCTCAGTATGTCTCTTTTGAGCATTAATCGATTATACCTATGAATAGTTTCAAACAGAAAAGTAACAAATTTGAAGCACTCCTGCTTGTTACTAGCTTTGTGACCATCTTTGCATTCGTGGCCATTGATAATGTAATCTCTCCTCTGATTCATTTGCTTGAAAAATTTTATTTTGTTGCGGCCACGGATATTTTAAAGTTAGTCTCCATTTGCAATGCAGGAGTTGTTGTTGGAACTTATTTCGGCCCCATCTTCATTGGTCGCTTTGGAGTTGTTCGCACCTATCTTGGCAATGTTGCTGTTTTTTTGATGACCTTGATGATCTTTTTGTGGGTAAGGAATTTTGAATGGGCGCTTGCACTGCGGTTTATTTTGGGCATTGGTAGTGGCGTCTTTGCAACACTCTATTGGTGGTTTACCTTTCATGCAGCAATCTCTTCAAAAAGTAAAGACTATATGATTTCCATTTTGCTTGCAACGAGATCACTCGCGATTGCCTTAGGAGTTCCGATGCTGCTTTTCTTGAGTATTTATGGGGGTATGGGTTGGCAAAGTGGCTTTATCGTATTGGGGATTTTGATGTTGATGATAAATTTTATTTTCTTTAACCAGCTTGAAATGACTAAAGATGCAGGGAAAAGCACGCCTCAACACCAGCATCAACAAGGGTATATCGTACTAACAAAAAACAGTAACTCTTTGCTTTTTTATGCAGCGATTTTTTTCGTGGCCATCCCCTATTTTGGTTTTTATTCCTTTAGTGGATATTGGTATTTAGTAAGACTTCATTTTACAGAGAATAATTTATCGGTACTCTTTTTTATAATAGGGGCAATTGAGGTTGTCGTAACCTTCATTTGCCCCTATTGCTATAAAAAAAAATCGTCAAGGCCGATGATGAACTTAGGGATAGTATTGATGATTCTCTCCTATCTGATTTTTTTTCTTGTTAAGGAAAATGTGCTTTTATCCAGTATCGTTATTATCTTCTCTCTTATCGGTAACCGTGTATTAATGTTTGCTTTTACTAAGAATATCCCTAACATTTTTTCGTTTTTGGAGAACAAGGCCATTGCGGCCTCTGCTGCAACCTTGGTATCGTGGGGAGCTTTTTCTGTGATAGCGTGGGTGCAATCACTAGTGATCGCCAATTACTCACCAGTGGCCGTGTGGCAAATTATGTTTTGGGCATTAATCATTGGATCTCTACTAACACAAATTTTAATGAAGCGAGTGAGTGAAAAAAATGGATAATAATTTTAATCAAATGTGGAATCAACAAGAATATGTCGCTAGGTATAACCAAGTTTATCCACTCTTAGATCAAGATTGCCAACTCTATTGTGATCTTTTGCAAATAAAGATGGATGATCACCTTTTGGATCTAGGTTGTGGAGAGGGGTATTTTGTAAAAAAATTGCTAGAGATGGGGATCAAAAAAATCACTGTAGTAGATGTTTCAGGAGAACAGCTTCTGCGTTTAAGAGAAAAATTAACACCTCAAGAAGAGCAAAAGCTAACAATTATAGAGGGGGATTTTGAAAGCATCAGCTTTCCTCAAGAGCAAGTAACCAAGGTTTTTGCAAGGGCATCTCTTCATCACTTGGATCAATTAAAAAAACGCCTCTTCTTCCAAAAATTAAAAAGTGTAACAAAGAAAAGTGCTCTATTCCTTTTACACGATATGGTTTTTGATTTCCCCAAAGAAGAGCTAAATCAGCAAATGCCAAGATTGTTGCAAGAGGCATCTGTTCATTATGGAGATCGATGGATACTCAAAAAAGAGGATATCATTGCCACCTGGTTTGATGAGTTTCCTGAAGATTTTAAAACATGGATTAGTGTATGCAAAGAGGGGGGGCTAGAGTTAGTCGGTCGCAAACGCATTACCAGCTTTCTTTCAATCCTACTGTTTTCCAAAATTTAAAATGGCCGCAGCAGTATAGTCGCCAGCATGAGAAAAACCAGCAAGTAAAATTTTTGCTTTATCTTTGATCACCCCTTTACGAATTGCCAGATCAAGATTTATAGGGATTCCTGCTTGAAAAAGATTGGCATAATCTTCAAAGGTGTCAAAATGTTTTTCTGCGGGAACCTGGATCGATTCGCGCCAATTTCTTAAGAAGAAGGGATTGGGTTGGTTCGTGATTAAAAGGTCAATCTCCTTTGCTGAGTTCTTGGACTCTTTTAAAATTTCATGCATGACCACAGGAACAATACGATTGCCTCTCATGATTACGGCCGAGATTTTGCCCTCACTAAAATCGACAGAGCCTGGACTTATGCTTGGTTGCCACCAACGGCTTTCATCCTCTCTGGCAATGGTCATATCCGTGGAGTATTCGGGATAATTTTTAACTAAAATATGTTCAACTTGATTATCACCCTCATCGTGAAAGAGCGCAACACTGGCACCATCGCCAGGGATGGCCGCTTGGGCCTTGTCATTGACCCCTGGGAGGGAAAAAATCCTACCTGCCGCAGTCTGTCCCACGCATATAAGAATACGCTTGATATTTTTCTGCGGGTTATTGATTAAGATTTGTGCTAACTCCATTAAGGTAATGAAAGAGACACAGCCGCCATTGTGAACATCAAAAATAAAGCGTGGTTTTAAGTTTAAACGTTTTGCCAGAATTGCTCCACAGCCAGTAAAGGGAAGCTCTGGGATGGAGACGTTGGTGAGAATGGCATCCACCTCCTCGCGTAGATCTATTCCCTTCTCCTCGGCCATTTTGCGAGCGGCCCTTTCAAAAAGATCGACTTCACCCTCATTTTGCTCAACGTGACGACGGTATTTAGTGCCTTTGAACATCTTGCTGTTACTGTCGCTGATTCCTGCAAAAAAAGAGTTATCCACAATTTTTTCAGGGAGTGCAGAAGCGATTGCCATTAAGGAGAGTTTTTTATTCATTGGCGAACCCCTAAAATATTAGGCCCCATGGGTAACTTGTTTTTATAGCGAAATTCTAAAATTGCTTTTAGGTTTTGCATTTCAGCGGCGTGGCCTGCATAAAACCAATCCCAAAGATCTCCTACCCAGAGGCGATTAGCAGGGGCTTTCTCTGGATAAGGGTTATTCAGATAGTAGGGGTGACGACAGTTGGTCCATAATACTACCGATCCGGGTTTCTTTAACACAAGCTCTGCGGGAATGATTCTGTTTAAGTAGATCATCCACAGATCCTCTCCTTGATCCCAAGCGCAGTGATAATCAACGGTCATGGCATCTTTATTGCTGATAGTTTTACAATAAATCTTCGTGTGACCACTACCCACTTTATCTACACCCTCATGCACCTCTGGAAGATGACAGGGCTTAAAATCGCGAACACTAAAGGTCCACTCCTCAAGAGAGATGGTCTCTTTCATATACTCAAAGACAACCTCTGGTGGACAGTCGATATACTCTTCAACAGTGCAATACTGCCCATAAACATCGTTATGAGGATAGACTGCATGTGTGGTCTCCATCATATCGGCATGAAAATTATCCAGGGGGTAAGTTTCAAAGCGACGAACTCCTGGAATTGTTGATAAAAATTGGTGATCAGTTCTTTCTGGAATAGTAGTTTCAAGTGACATTGTTAACAACTCCTCTCTGTTGAGATTGATAATGGGGAATACTTTATTTTTAGTTGGCGAAATGCGGGATTATTGATCTCTTTTGCAAGACAATCATTAAAGGGTAAGAATTCTGGCATTTCATCAATATTGATTTTAAAAACTAAAACAGTTGGGCCATGAAAGGGACGACTTTTTAAAACTTCTCTCAGAGCAAAAAATTCTTCGTAGGTTGCTGCTGAAAAGGCGCGAATGCGTTCTCCAAACATTGCTTGCAGTGAAGCTGCGATATTGACATCATCGAAACGATTAATCAGAGAATCGTTGTTTAAAAAGAGTTGATCTCGAGTGACACACATACCGTGGCCACTATTATCAGCAATCACAAACGTGATGGGCAAGTGATATTCAACTGCTGTGTGGATTTCCATTCCATTCATATAGTAGGCACCATCGCCAGCAAGAGCGATGGTTTTTTGATTATTGCCCATATATGCACCAATGGCAGCCCCAAAGCTATACCCCATGCCACCCATACCGAGTGCTATGCTAAAAGTGGTGTTACTGTTACGCTTGATTTGGATCTCTCGAACAGCATTGCAAACAGCATTTCCTGCATCGATCACCCAATTAATGGATTCTTTGGAATCACTTTGTAGTGAGTTTAAGAGATCGCCAATGTGATTCACTGAAATTTGCCCTTGCAAATTTTCTAAGTCCAAGGGAGTAGTCAAAGTAGTTTTTTGATCGGGGCAACCGAGGGGAGTAGAGGGATCAGTAGCTTTTATATTTAAGCTGGAAATCCATTTAGCAATCGCTCTACCAAGGGAAGGAACGTTGATGTAGATGCCATTAGCGCCCTGCCAGTAGCTAACAGTAGTATTGATGATAGTAACAAAAGATTCGTCGCGCTTGAAAAAATCTTCTAAACCATAACGTTCCATAAAAGAGAGCTTGGTTCCAATCAGTAGAAAATTTTTTGTTTGTCCTAAAAGCTTAGAGATTTCACTGCGACTCTTTGTCATCACTCCAGCAATTCCTCGATAGCGAGGGTGATCAGAAGGAAAGGCGGCCTTTCCTTCGGGGGTGACTAAAACATTGGCTTGCATTATTTCCGCAAGCATGATCGCTTTAGCAACAATATTTTCTTGTACAATCTCTTCACCAAAGACAATGGTGGTCGGGCCAACGATTGTAGGAAATACAATCTCCTCCAAAGGATTGATGGATCGGTTGCTGATAAGTCTTGGCCTAAAGTTGACTTTAGAGAGCACACTGTTTTGAATGTTTTTTGGCAAGATAATGGCGGCCGGGCGTCGATGGTAACGGATGGCAATCATGGATTCCGCCAAAGTATCCGCCATCTCATCGGGGGCAAGTACACGCTTGCAATAGCACGTAACATTCGACAATAGTTTTTCAAGGTTGAGTGTGTGATTAATCCCGCTTCCATCCTGAAAAGCACCCTTTCCATCTAAGGAGGTAGGAGGGGCCCCGATAATGGCCAAGAGGGGAATATAGGAGTTGTAAGCCTCTCCTAGCGCGGGAACGATATTAAGGGCCGCTCCTCCTGAAGTAGTGAGCACAGCGGCCACTCTTCCACTACTCCTGTAATGGCCATCCGCCATTGTAGCAGCGCCACCCTCTTGTTTTGCTAGTATAAGGGTTGCGTTCGGCCGATTCGCAGGGCTTAGGGCAAAGAAGAGATCCTCTATGTTGGCCCCGCTTACTCCAAAGAAGTGCCTGATTTTTGCAGTATCTACAAGATAATTTGCTACAAAATCTACAAGTTTCATCTTGATTTCCTTTTGCTTGGATTAAGCTGAAGGTAAGAGGTCTTTGCCGACGATTATTAAAATAAAATATTTTTTTGCTCTTGTGCAAACAGAAATCAAAAGGGAGCGATAACATCTCCTTCTCATAGTGTAAAGCTCTTTTAAGAAGGGGCCTTATCTTTGATTTTGTTGGTTTCGCAGATATTGCTGGCAACTTTTTCTGGCAGATCTGTAGAAGCAGTAGAAGCAAATGATCGATAGATAAAAATTGTGTCAAATGGAAGAAAGCAAAAACGAAGTTATCTATATGAAATAATTGCTAGAAAAATTTAAGGAAAAATTTTTCATAAACTTTTCAAAAAGAGATATTTTTTCATTAGGTGAGAAAAGCTTTTGCGATTACAATTGGGCCATGCCTTGAAACACTTTGCTAAGAAGACTCTAAAAGGGTTCTTGTAGAGCGGGTGAATCGAGGTGGATATTGGGGGATTACTATTCATCGGGGGGAGAGAGTTGTTGATAAGACAACGCTCTCCTTTTTTTTTAAAGAGATTGCTTCTTCTTTTCTAAATAATACTCGGCAAATTTTCGATCCTCTTTTTGAATGTGGTTTAAAAACCAATCTTTCAAGAAAACGGTGAGTTCTTTAAATTTGCTTAGATTTTTTTCATTTTTTGAATTAGAAATAGAGTTATATTCTAAAATTTTCTTATTAAAATCATGGTGAAGATCTTTATGTGCATTTATGTTTGGCCAATCGATCTTTTTCATCTGTTGTTCTTCATAGGTGAAATGAATAATGGAATATTTTTTTAGGTCTTGAATCAACTCGAAAGCAACAAGCTCTTTTGGCTTTTTTCCATCTCCGATTTTAAGTAAAACATCTTCGATTATTTGTAAAAATCGAGTATGTTGCTCGTCAAGATTAGGAATGCCTATACGGTATTGTTCGGGAAGAGAATCCATCTTAATTTACTCCTTTTTTCTAGGGCCTATTGACAGGGATGTAATTAGGCCAATAATACAAGTATAGAACAACTGGAGGAAATTTATGAAAATATTAGTGGTTGGTGGTGTTGCTGGCGGGGCCGCTTTTGCCGCAAGAATGAGAAGATTGAATGAACGAGCACAAATTATTATTTTTGAAAGAGGCGAATATGTCTCTTTTGCCAATTGTGGGCTTCCCTATCATATATCCGATAAAATTCCTACACGAGAGGATTTGCTATTAAAGACCCCAGAAGATTTTATTGTAAATTACAATATAGAAGTGCGACTACAGCATGAAGTTATTGCAATCGATAAAACAAATAAAAGCATCAAGGTCAAAAATTTACTCACGCACGAAATCATCACAGAACATTATGACTATCTCCTTCTTTCTCCAGGGGCAAAGGCGTACATTCCCCCTATGGAAGGCCACAGCAGTGATCTTGTGTTTACTTTAAAGACTATTCCCGATATGGATCAAATTATTGCCCATATGAAAAGGCATGCTCCCACTAAGGCACTGGTTATTGGTGGTGGATTTATTGGTTTAGAGGTGATTGAAAACTTGGTGGAAAAAAATATTGATACCCACTTAGTGGAGTTTGCCTCGCAAGTGCTTCCGCCACTTGATCCAGAGATGGCGGCCATCCTACAGTCAGAACTTTTAAAACAAAAGGTGAGTATCTACCTCAATGATTCTGTTAGAAGTATCAAAAAAATAAATGCAAAAGAGAGTGAGGTAGTCCTTTCCTCAGGCAAAACATTAATCACGCACATGATTGTTTGTGCAGTAGGTGTGCGCCCAGAAAGTGAACTTGCTGCAAGTGCAGGGCTGCAGCTTAGCGAGAAACAGGCCATTTGCGTTAATGAAAATATGCAAACTTCCGATCCCTACATTTACGCTATAGGAGACGCTATTGAAGTCACTCACCTCATTGCTAAAAATCGTACGCTTCTCCCTCTAGCATCTCCTGCGGCCAAGGCGGCACGTATTGCTGCCAATCACATTGCAGGATTGCCAACGAGACCTCTTCGCGTCCAAGGTACCGCTATTGTAAAACTCTTCTCACAAACAGCAGCGCTTACTGGACTGAGTGAAAAGAGTGCAAAGGCGCTAAAGCTTCCTTATCAAAGCCTTGTCATTCATCCCTTTCACCATGTGCTCTATTATCCTGGGGCCAAACAGCTAACCCTTAAAATTCTTTTTCATAAGGAATCGGGTGAGATTTTAGGTGCGCAAGCGGTGGGCGAAGAGGGTGTGGATAAAAGAATCGATGTCTTGGCAACCGCAATCCGTGGAGGTATGACCATTTATGAGCTTGAGGAGCTTGAACTCTGCTATGCTCCGCCCTATGGGGCCTCTAAAGATCCCATCAATATGCTGGGTTTTGTGGCCCAAAATCAAAAAGATCAACTCACTCAGAGCATCACTTGCGATGAAATTGCTACGATTACCAATCCCTTTTTTCTAGATGTGCGCACACCTGCAGAGTTTAATCAAGGCCACCTTACATCTGCTATCAATATCCCTTTGTATGCATTGCGAGCAAGGTTAAACGAAGTTCCTCTCGATAAAACAATAATTGTTAACTGTGCCGTTGGTATTAGGGCCTACAATGCCATTCGCATTCTCAAAGGCAATAATTACCCTAATGTTATTAATTTGACTGGAGGATACAAAAGTTATCTGCAATTTAAAAAGAAGGAATAAGCTGTGTTTGAAAATTATCAAATCTATCTATTTGTTATAATAATTTTATTTTTTGTAGGGTGGCGCTATTGGCGCCAGAGGAGAATCAAAATGCAATTGCCAGAACTCATCAAGGGTGGTGCTCAAATTATCGATGTAAGGTCTCGTGAAGAGTTTGCAGAAGCTGCTAATCCTAAAAGTAAAAATATTCCTCTTGATGAGATTGACAAGAGAGTTAAAGAAATTAATCTTACTCATGCTATCATTGTCTGTTGTGCTTCAGGAGGAAGAAGTGCAATGGCGGAAAAGATATTAAAAGCAAAAGGATTTAAAAACGTTTTTAATGCAGGAGCATGGCAAAACACACTTTAAGGAGGAGCGAGGCACTCAATGAAAAAGGCAATTCTCTCTATTTTACTCTTCTCATGTATAATTTTTCTTGTTGGGTTTCAAGCTAAAACAAAAACGGCCAGCGAAAATTATCAAGATTTAATTGAGAAATTCAAAGATAAGAGAGCACTTAACGATAGCGATTTTGACTCTATCTTTAAAGAGGTTGAGGCCCATTTTGATGAACTGGAAAAAATGCATCAACAGATGATGAAAGATTTTACGGAGAAGGACACCTTTAAAGATGATATGAGCAGCTTTTTTAAGCGCTATCATGATAACCGCCGCAGCAACATGAGTTATGAGTGGCAAAAAAAAGATAAAGAGATGTGGCTGGTGGTTCGCGGGAGTGATGCTGAAAAATTTGATATCAAAATCAATTCCAATAGGGTGGAGATCAAGGGCACTTCTGAAAAAACAGTTATTAATACCGATAAGCATGGTAACAAGTCCACCATGAAGAGTATGGAGAGCATTAGTGAAATTCTAAGTGTTCCTGCCGATTGTGACGGAGAAAAAGTTAAAATCGAGAAAAGCAAAGAGAGCGTCATCTTGAAATTTCCTTGCACCACTGTCTCCTCTCCCACTCCCGATTCCTCTCAAGAAGATGCCAATCTTCCCGGTATAAGAATGTAATTGAATTTGCTATTCGTTTGCAGAAATTTTGAGGATATTGCCTTATGAGGATGGCAGTCGGTCAGCATGAGCTGCTATTACATTATGTATGTGTTACACAGAGAAAGTAAAAATTGATGGGATGAATAGTAGTCACTAAGACAGAAAAACCATCCTTTGCGATGGTTTCCAATCGGCCCAGCTGATTGGAATTATTTGGTTGCGGAGGTAGGATTTGAACCTACGACCTTCGGGTTATGAGCCCGACGAGCTACCGGGCTGCTCCACTCCGCGGCAATACATCATCAAGTCGAAATTATAGGCCATTATATTACCGAATTGTGGTAAAGTCTATAAGGTTTTTAGAATTTTTTTATAGGGAGGTGGAATCCCGGTAAGTTGAGTTTTAAAGTCGGATGTTTTGCTGACGGGGAAAAATCACTTTTTATGAAATTAATGATTAACTTCGAGGAGAGAAGTGACGATGGGGGGTATGTTAGATGGGCGCAAGTTGCGATTACGTTTTAGTATCGCTTATTCAGGGGGGATTTAATGCTCACATATTCAACTCAGAAAGATCAATTGAACCTTACACTCGATATTAGCAGGCTGTCAGAGCAGCAGGTAAGGATGATTCGCGCCTTTAATGCACTTGTTGTGGAGTTGTTATCGACGAGTACAGAGGAAGGGTATTTCGAAAAGAGTAGTGAGGTGCTGAGATTGTGGGCCATGGCCGTAAAAAACACCAATTTTTCGCATCAGAAGCATATTGATAATATCAATTATTCGGATCAAGCGATTGAGTATGCGATTGACTCGCTAATGGAGTTTCTGAATTCGCCAAAGTCATCATCATTTGATAATTAAGAAAGAGGATCACTAGTTCAATAAATTTTTAGCAGTGAGAGGGATTAATGAGAAAAGTAACTGGAACATTAAATGGAATTCATGTGGACGATATTGTGACTGGGTATATTCCGAATCCAATTGTGATTGAGCAGACGGCCAGAGGGGAGAGACAGTATGATATTTATTCGCGCCTCTTGATTGATCGGATTGTTTTTTTAGGAACAGAGGTGAATGATGTTGTTGCAAATTTATTGATTGCTCAGATGTTATTTTTAGAGCAGAGTGATCCTGCGGCACCGATCCGCTTTTATATTAATAGCCCTGGCGGTGGTGTGTATGCGGGTTTGGGGATTTATGATGTTATGCAAATTGTCTCTCCTCCTGTTTACACATATTGTGTGGGATTAGCGGCCTCAATGGGTGCATTGTTATTGCAGGCCGGAGAGAAGGGGCATCGCTATAGCCTTCCTCACAGTCGCATAATGATTCACCAGCCACTTGGTGGCGCACGTGGAAGTTGCTCTGATGTGCAAATTCAGGCAAAAGAGATTCAGGATTTGAAGAAGCAACTCAATACGATTATGACAGTGCATACGGGAAAAGAGTTGAAAGAGATTGAGGCAGCGACAGATAGAGATAACTATTTGTCACCAGGTGAGGCAATTGAGTTCGGTCTTATTGATGGGATTATCGAGAAGAAAGAAAAATCGAAAACTTGATAATGTTATGAGTGGGAGTGACCGATTAGATAGTATGATCGATTGATAAGGAACTTTTGCTAGACTGATATTCAGTTACAACGGATACTCTAAAGTAGAGGTGTGCTTATGGTAAATAAAAGCGGTTATGGGACACTTAACTGCAACTTTTGTGGGAAATCACAAAGAGAGGTAAAAAAGCTCATTGCAGGGCCTGGAACCTATATTTGTGATGAGTGTATCGAGCTGTGCAATGATATTATTTATGAGGATTCAGTTAAGTCGTCATCTAAGTATGCGGTTGAAAAAGTTCCAAGACCCAAAGAGATAAAAACACATTTAGATAATTATGTGATTGGGCAGGAGCGTGCCAAGCGTATTATTGCAGTTGCAGTCCACAATCATTACAAGCGGATTTATATGAAGCCGGCGCAAAGGCCAAAACGAAGTGGTGCTGTTGGTGGTGGCGGATTGGATGAGGTTGATTTGCAAAAATCGAATATCTTGCTTGCGGGACCTACTGGTAGTGGTAAGACGCTTATTGCTCAGTCGCTGGCAAAATTTTTAAATGTGCCCTTTACGATTGCAGATGCTACTTGCTTAACAGAAGCTGGTTATGTTGGTGAGGATGTTGAGAATATTATTTTAAATCTTTTGCAAAATTGTGATTTTGATATTGAGCGTGCTCAGAGAGGAATTGTTTATATCGATGAGATCGATAAGATTGCCAGGAAGTCTGAAAGCCCATCGATCACAAGAGATGTTTCAGGAGAGGGTGTACAACAAGCACTCTTGAAAATGCTTGAGGGGACTGTGGCATCGGTGCCACCTAAAGGCGGGCGCAAACATCCTCAGCAAGAATTTTTACAAGTTGATACCACCAATATTTTATTCATCTGTGCGGGGGCCTTTGTTGGTCTTGAGAAGATTATTGATAAGCGACTTACGAAGCGGCCGATGGGACTTACAGAAAAAATGGGTGATTTTGTTGTCGACAAAACGGTAACAGAAAAACTTGGAGGAATTGAGCCAGAGGATCTTTATAAATTTGGGCTTATCCCTGAGTTTGTTGGTCGTTTGCCAGTGACTGCAATGCTTGAAGAACTCGATGAAGAAGCATTAATGAAGATTTTGATTGAGCCTAAGAATGCTGTTACCAAGCAGTATAAGAAGCTCTTTGAATTTGAAGGAATGGAGCTGGAGTTTGAGAGTGAGGCGCTACGAGAAGTAGCAAGAACAGCGCTGAAAAAACGAACTGGAGCGCGCGGTCTGCGAGCAATTCTTGAGCAGGTGATGCTTGATGTGATGTATGACGTTCCATCAAATGAGAAGATTAATAAGTGTATCATCACAAAGGATTCTGTTCTTGGCATTGGTAGCCCTATTGTGATTGAAGGCAAACGGCAGGTGCCTGCGGGTGGTGATCGTGTGGCCGGAGATAAGGAGCGAGAGGGTGAGCGTGCGCCTGGTGGATCAAAGCTGGAAAATGCCTCTTAGTCGTCGTTAGTTTGTTGTTGAGCTGGTAAGTTCTTTTGCTGGAATCTTTAACGCTGCAAAGAGATTGATGAAGGCCAAAAGCGATGCCAGGATGAACACATATTTATAATCAAGTTGCTGCCAAATTACCCCACCAATAAAAGGAATAAGCATAGAAACTGCATGATCTATAGAGATGCCAAGCGAGATGGTTGGTGCGATATCTCTGCGGTCAGTGGTGATTTTATGGAGGTAGGTGGTGCGGGCAATTCGTGTTGCAAACATCAAACCATCAATAATAAAAAGTGCATAGAGGAGGTAGATGTTTTTGAAGAAGGCAAAGCCGATGCATATGACGAAGAAGATAATAGCGTCAGCAAGCAGCATTGGCCGTTCACCAAAACGATCAACCAAAATACCAAAATATTGCCTAAAGATAAATCCCAGCAGTGAAGAGATCACAAAAAGGATGGCCATGGTGTCGGCAGTGGAGTGATAAATGCTGACTAACACCCAGGGTGCAAAGGTAAGAAAAATTTGTTTTCGCGCTCCAAAGAGAAGATTTAAGATATAAAAAAGCGTGTAAGCTTTTTTAACGACAAATTTTTTGGGGGCAATCTCTTCATTTTTTAGATGCATAAAGTAGAATGCAACTGCTGCAAGTCCAGCAGTTGTGATTGCAACCAAGTAGGTGTGTTTATAGTTCCAAGATAATTTTCCCATCAGGAGAAAAACTAGAAAGCTTCCAAAAATGAAAGCGAGATTTCTTATGCCACTGATCTTACCTAAGACTTTGCCTTCGCCATTTTTAGGTGCAAGTTTAAGTCCCATAATCGATTCAACGCTCATAAAGAGGTGATCGGCCAAGCTCCACAAAAACATCCAGAAGATCATGACAGAGACGGTTGGAGAGAGTAACCCCAGTCCTGCGATACCGACAGCAGAGAGGATACCGACAAGAATTGCCCAACGGCGGACGCTCCAAATGGTAAGGATGCCAGTGACAACGATGGAGAGAAAACCTGGCAATTCACGTGGGAATTCGATCACTCCACGTGCGGTTGCAGAAATGGAGAAGATGTCAAAAAGGTAGTTATTGAAAGTTGCGTTTAATATGCCTTGATTAATTCCAAGAAGCAGTAATCCAAGAAGGAAAAAGTTCAGATTTGAATTTTTGTTCATCTTTGTAAATTACTGAGAATCACGATTTTTGGCCATGATTTCTTTCATTAAATTTACGGGGGAGGGGAGTTATCCATGGTGCTTTGCCAAGTAACTTTTGACACCATCATGGGTAGGCTTCATGGCCTCGTCACCTTTTTTCCAGTTGGCGGGGCAGACATCGCCAAATTTTTCAGTGAACTGGAGTGCATCTACCATGCGAATCACTTCATCGACGTTTCTGCCAAGGGGAAGGTCGTTAATGACAGCATGACGAACAACCCCTTTTTGATCGATAAGGAACAATCCTCTAAGTGCGATGGCCTCATTAAAAAGGATTTCATAGTTTTTAGAAATCTCTTTGGTGATATCGGCTATTAGTGGAAATTGGATATTGCCAATGCCTCCTTGAGCGACATTGGTGTTTTTCCATGCGAGGTGTGTGAATTCAGAGTCAATAGAGACGCCTAGCACCTCTACATTTCTGGATTTGAATTCGGAGAGTTTTTCGTTAAAGGCCAAGATTTCTGAGGGGCAAACAAAGGTAAAATCGAGTGGATAGAAAAAGAGTACTACATATTTCCCATGATAATCTGCAAGTGAAATTTTTTTGAATGAATTATCAGGCATAACAGCAGTTGCTTGAAATTGTGGTGCTTCTTTTGTTACTAGTCTAGTCATGAGGCTCTCCTGTTTAAGTTTTTTGTGTTGTTAGTGAAGACTTTTCTATGATCGCTGGATTGTAGGCATAAGTAAAATTGATTGTTTTTATAATACCATAGACATGGCCTATGTTTTGGCGTATTATAAATTGGTTAATAAAAGCGATGAGATATTAAAAATAGGAAAAAACTATGACACTAACACAACTAGAATACATTTTGGCATTAAATGAATACCGCCATTTTGGCCGGGCAGCAACTGCATGCAGAGTAACTCAACCATCCCTGAGTATGCAGATCCAAAAATTAGAAGAAGAGCTTAACCTTACTATTTTTGATCGCTCGAAAAATCCAATTTACCCTACGCTTGAAGGAGAGGAAATTATTCGTCAAGCGCAGAGAGTGATTGTTGAATCCAAGAAAATTTTTGCGATTACTCAAGAGAAGCAAAAACATCTTTGTGGGGAGTTTCGTTTGGCAGTCATACCCACATTATCTCCTTATCTAATTCCGTTATTTGCCAAAAATTTTGCACAAAAACATCCAGAAGTTCGCTTGATAGTGGAGGAGTATAGGACAGAGGACATTGTCCGTTATTTAGTTGAAGATAAAATCGATGCGGGGTTGCTGGCAACTCCTCTCCATAACGATCAATTGATTGAGAGGACACTCTATTATGAGCCATTTTATCTTTTTATTTCTCCAGATCATCAGTTGGCCAAGAAAAGCAAAGTTCATCAAGACGATTTGCAATTAAATGAGATTTGGCTATTAAATAAGGGGAACTGTTTTCGAGATCAGGTGATCAATATCTGTGCTCCTAATAAAAGTGATTCCGAGCGGTTTAAAGAAAATCTTTTCTTTGAGAGTGGGAATTTTGAAACTCTAAAAAATATGGTTTTGAAATTTTCTGGTTATACTATCATTCCATGGATGGCGGTCGAACAGTTACCAGCACCACTGAAAAAGAATTTTGTCAGGCCCTTTGTTAAACCCATACCGACCCGAGAAATCTCGCTAGTTCATGCAAGGATCTTTTTAAAGGAACGTATTATCACAGCTATTGAAGAGGAAATTTACGCAGCGCTTCCTAAAGAGTTGAAAGCGCTCAAGAATAAAGAAATTGATGTCATTGATTTTGTTAATGCAAACTAAGCTGGTTATCTTCGATAATATTTGTTGAATCACTCTCTCCATTAATAAATTAAGTCATGTGAAATTTAGACGATAAGATTGCTGTGGTTTTATTAATCTATTGCTTGGCCTGCTATTTATGGGAAAAAAAGAAAAAAGTTTAGAAGACATCACACTCCTTGGTGAAGATCACGAAGAGGAAGATGTTGATCTGAAAATCAAGAATGACCATGAAAACGAAGAGAATGGTGGAATTGGAGAGGGTGACTTTGAAAAAGGTGCCGATGTAGGTGAGTTAGAGGTGATTCAGATTGAATTTACTGAGGAAATGATCACCCCTAAGCTTGAATCGGTTTTAGAGATCTTAAAAATTATTACCCCTAAAGATATTACTAAAATGAGTAATTTCTTAGGCGGAAGTATAAAAGTTCCCATCACACAAAAGCTTTTTGAAGAGTATACTCATGAACAAGTGATCGATTCGGAAGGATGGAAAAAATGCTTCGATATTTTTCTGAAAGGCCATACCGCTAAAAATAAAACAAAGCGCTACGATAGTGAAGGATTAGAAATTCCTCTTCTTGCCGATTCTACTCAGATTTTTTCTTATAACAAGACCCAAGAAACTAGTACCAACAGTGATATGTCACTTCCCAAAAAAGTAGCTTCAGTTACGGTCGCGGTAGCGGCCACTGCCGTAGCTCCCCAATCGCAAAAGATAGTGCCACAAGAAAAGATTGATGTGGATACTACACCTATAGTAGTGGAAGAGGAGAAGGAGATCATTGATTTAACTTCCACTCAAAAGAATAATGATAAAATTGCTAAGGATGAAGATATGCCAGGTGTATTTGGAACCGGTATAATTAATTTACTGAAAATTATTACGCCGGAAAATATTGGAAAAATAACAAAAAATGTTGGAGAAGGTAGTAGAGTTTCTCTTACGGAAATGATTGCTGATCGGGCCCAAGTAGCGGATGCAGGGATAAGCAAAGAAAAGCGCTCTCGGCAGAAGGCACTTGATCCTTATAAAGACAAGAAATTGGACAAAGCAAGTAAAGAGATGACAGATGCGACCGATGTAATTGAAGCGGTGACAAAAAGCAAACCCAAAACGGAGCAAATTCAATCCCAGTCAGAAAAGGTTGTTGCCAAGGCCAGGCCAGGCAGAGCAAGACCGGTAATCAACCGTAAGCGAGATGATATTGATGGTAATAGCGATGATGATGACAATGATAATAATGGGCAAGAGCGAGCTGCGGAACAAGAGATAAGCGCAACAGAATTTTATCTCCAGGAACGTGCTAAAATGAGAGATTCAGAGAGTAAAATCTTAAAAAACGTTTTTATTTCAAGCTATCAATCCGTTTTTCACAACAAGAAGGTCAAAAAGAAAATTACTCCTAAAATCACCGAAGATGAAGAAGACATAGAAGATGACTCTTCTCTAGAGGGTAATAGTAAGCAGGAAGATCAGGAAAATTCATTACAATCAGGAACTTTGCTCAATAAAAAAGCTGCTTAGGGCCTGTGAAATAATAAGTTGGACATTTTGGCGCCAAGATTTAGGTCAGATTAAGTTGCGACGACTGAGCAAAACCGCAGGCTTACTAGACGTAAGTCGAGGATTTTGTGAAGAAGGAGCAACTTAAGATGGCCTGAAGATTGGATGCCAAAATGTTCAAGTTATTTTTTAACAGGCCCTTAGACCAAGATAAAAGTTAAATAGTTCACTAAATTTCTTTGGAAATTTAAAGCAGCTTTTTAACATGATATTGCCATGATATGGTTTATATATTAGGGTGCTTTATTATGAAAAATCTGAAAAGTATGAAAAAAATTTTTCTATCTAATATAGTCTTGTTTAGTTTTCTCTTCCTGAGTAGCTGTAAGCTAGCAGTCTTCGATCCCAGAGGCATTATTGCTTCACAGCAGAGGGATTTAATCTTAACGAGCTTGTGGTTAATGCTTGTTGTTGTTATTCCCGTATTAGTGATGACCTTTGTTTTTTCCTACAAGTATCGCGCTTCAAATACGAAGGCAAAGTACGATCCCAATTTTGAGCACAATAATGTATTGGAAGTGATCTGGTGGACGGTTCCCATTATTATCATCGCAATCTTGGCAACGATCACATGGAAAACCAGCCATAGTCTCGATCCTTATCGGCCGTTAGAGAGTAAAGTTAGGCCCATTGAGGTTCAGGTGGTAGCACTGAATTGGAAATGGCTTTTTATCTATCCTGAACAAGGAATTGCTTCAGTTAATTTTTTGCAATTTCCAGTTAATGTTCCGGTTAATTTAAAAATCACAGCAGAAGCTCCAATGAACTCCTTTTGGATTCCAAAGCTCGCAGGCCAAATTTATGCGATGGAAGGAATGCAAACGCTTCTGCATATTATGGCAGATACTCCAGGTAGTTATGACGGGCTCTCTTCTAATTTTAGTGGTGAAGGCTTTAATGGGATGAAATTTATTGCTAAGGCCAGTTCTCCTCTTGAATTTAATGAATGGGTGGCAGAGGCCAAGCGAAGTTTGCAAAGTTTAAGTCAAGAACGTTATGGTGAATTGGTAAGGCCAAGTTCTTATGACAAAGTTCAATACTTTTCTTCCGTGGAAGAGGGGCTTTTTGTTGGGATTATGATGCGCTTTGTGATGCCTGTTGGAACAGGAGAATCTTGTCATCAACCACACTCGTTGTCGCCGTCACAATCAGAATCAGAACTCGATTCTCACTAAGCTAATAGGAAAAAATATGTTTGGAAAACTTTCTTTAAGTGCGTTTCCCCATGAACCCATTCAAGCGGGCGGTGCTGTCTCTATTATTTTGGCCATGCTGGCAGTCATTGTAGCTCTGACCTATTTGAAGAGGTGGACTTGGCTTTGGAAGGAGTGGATCACTACAACCGATCATAAAAAAATTGGTATTATGTATGTGATCGCTGCTCTGATCATGCTTTTGCGCGGTTTTGGAGATGCCATTATGATGCGTGCTCAACTGGCACTTTCCGCAGGAGCTAATCACGGTTTTCTATCTCCAGATCATTATAACCAAATTTTTACTGCTCATGGGGTGATCATGATTTTCTTCATGGCCATGCCTCTTATGTTTGGTCTTTTTAATCTTGTTATTCCTTTGCAGATTGGTGCACGAGATGTCGCTTATCCTTTTTTGAATTCACTCTCCTTTTGGCTTTTTGTGATGGGTGCTATGCTTGTCAACTTCTCTTTGATCGTTGGTGAATTTGCGGCCGTTGGTTGGCTGGCCTATCCACCACTTTCCGAAGTGAACTACAGTCCTGGTGTTGGTGTCGACTATTACATCTGGGCCTTACAAATCTCAGGAGTGGGGAGTCTCATCTCTGGTATTAACTTTTTTGTAACCATTATAAAGATGAGATGTCCTGGTATGACTCTGATGAAGATGCCAGTGTTTATTTGGAGTGCCCTTTGTACCAATATTTTGGTAATGATGGTTTTTCCTGTGCTTACAGTGACACTATCTCTGCTTTTTTTAGATCGCTATTTTGGGTTTCACTTTTTTACTTCCGATCTTGGCGGCAATGCCATGATGTACATTAATATGATTTGGATTTGGGGCCATCCAGAAGTTTACATATTGGTGCTTCCTGCATTTGGTATTTTTTCTGAAATTGCTTCTACCTTTGCTCAGAAAAAACTTTTTGGTTATAAGTCGATGGTTTGGGCGATTGCAGTGATTACGATCTTATCCATGATTGTTTGGGCCCACCACTTCTTCACCATGGGAGCAGGAGGGAACGTCAATGCTGTCTTTGGCATCACGACTATGATTATTTCAGTTCCAACAGGTGTTAAAATTTTTAACTGGCTCTTTACGCTTTTTCGAGGACGTCTTATTTTCAAGACACCTTTGCTATGGCTAGTTGGTTTTCTCCTGACCTTTACCTTGGGTGGCATGACTGGGGTTATGCTTTCGGTTCCTGCTGCAGATTTCCAGTTCCACAACAGCATGTTCCTGGTCGCACACTTTCATAATACTATTATCGGTGGCGTAGTTTTCGGATATTTTGCTGGATTCATTTACTGGTTTCCTAAAGTTATGGGGTTTAAGTTAGATGAGCGTTTAGGCAAGGCCGCTTTTGCTCATTGGATTGTTGGTTTTTTTGTTACATTCACTCCTCTTTATATATTGGGACTCATGGGGATGACTCGTAGACTAAGCCACTACGATGCTTCCACGGGATGGCAATCCTTGCTAGTGGTATCGCTAGTTGGGGCCTTGATTATTGGTGGTGGAGTGGCCTGTCAGCTCGTGCAAATTGCTTATAGTTTTTGGAAGCGAAAAGAGCTTGTTGACCATACAGGTGACCCTTGGAATGGTCGCACACTAGAGTGGTCGCTTCCCTCTCCTCCGCCATTCTATAATTTTGCTCGCATTCCTACTGTTACCTCACGTGACGACTTCTGGGAGCAAAAAAACAATCCCGATCACCCGGGCCATAAAAAAATTGTTTACGAAGATATTCATATGCCAAAAAATTCTGGTCTTGGTTTCATGATTTCTGTTGCTGTTTTTGTTTGCGGCTTCGGCCTAGTTTGGCACATTACTTGGTTAATAGGGTTGGGGCTGTTAGCTCTTTTTATGTTCATTTTTATGCGCTCTTTTGACGAGCATACTGATTACTATGTTCCTGCCGAAGAGGTTCTTCGTATTGAAAACCAATTATTAAAAAGAAAGGGAGAGTGCTGATATGAGTACCACGGCCATTACTCACGATCATCATGAGATAGATGAAAAAACCACCTTCGGTTTTTGGATCTATATCATGACCGATTGCTTGTTATTCGCAACTATTTTTGCCGTCTATGCAGTTCTTCGCCCCAGCACTTTTGGTGGGCCTGGGCCTGCTGAACTTTTCAGCTTGCCCTATGTTTTGGTTGAAACATTTCTACTGTTAATCAGCAGTTTTACCTTTGGCATGGCCATGCTGGCCCAAAGAGAAGAGCGCAAGAATTTAGTTCTTCTCTTTATGGGACTTACTTTTCTCTTAGGGGCCGGGTTTATTGTTCTTGAGATCAAAGAGTTTCATCATCTTATCGTGAGCGGACACAGCTTTAAGGAAAACGCTTTTCTCTCCGGTTTTTTTGGTTTGGTTGGGACACACGGTTTGCACGTTTTTTGTGGACTGATTTGGATGGTGCTATTGATGATTCAAATTGTAACACGCGGACTAACTCCACTAGTTGTTCGCAAGCTTAGCTGCCTCAGTCTGTTCTGGCACTTTTTAGACATTATCTGGATTTTTGTTTTTACATTTGTCTATCTTTTGGGGGCCATTTAATATGAGCACGAAACCACAGCAACAACATTGTCATATGTCTCTTGCATCCTATGCCATCGGTTTTTTTCTTTCGATTGTTCTTACGCTAGTTCCTTACAAACTTGTTGTCACGCATCCGTTCAATAAAGATATGCTTGTTACAGCAGTAGTTCTTTGTGCTCTTGTGCAACTTTTTGTACAACTAAAATTCTTTTTGCACTTAAATTTTTCTCCCAAAGGGCGCGATAGTTTACTTTCCTTTATTTTCACTGCCATCATGGTGCTGATTATTGTCTTTGGATCTCTTTGGATTATGCACGATTTGAATTATTATATGATGGATCCAATCATGGAACAACACCACCAAGCGATGGAATAACCTCAGCTCTATCCAAAGGAATGGTCGGTAGAACTATTGTGGTCTGGATTGTTTTTTTGGTGGGCGTTGACGGGATCGAACCGCCGACATCTACCTTGTAAGGGTAGCGCTCTACCAGCTGAGCTAAACGCCCTAAAGGGAATTAGTTTAGAGATTTGAACCTCTTGGAGATTATTAAAATCGCTTGTAGATGTCAATTATTAATAAAAAAATTTTAAAAGAATGATTGCTCAAGTATATAATTGAGAGTGGGTTTAGTTAATTTCTTCAGGGGAAATAAATTATGTTTAACAAAAAGCAGCGAGTGCTGATGTTTGTTCTACTCTTAGCAGGGTTGGTGGTGGCGTTAAAGCTTGTGCACATAGACTATATGGTGAACTACAGTGGAACGCCATTTAAAAGTTTTTGCAATATTAGTGCAAAATTTAATTGTGATGCTGTTGCCGCTAGTGAGTATTCGCACCTTTTAGGAATGCCGATTGCTCTAGTGGGGGCGGTGGCCAATCTCTTTTTGATGATATTTTTACAAGTCGGGAGTGGGCTTGCTTTGCTTCGAGAGCGGATGAAACAGCTTTACCTGTGGATCTTTTGTGGGTATGGAGTGGGGATCATTTATTTGGCAATGGTCACGCTTGTGGCGACTCCTGCGCTTTGCCTTTTATGCATGTGCTATTGGTTGATCGGGCTGGTGACACTTGGTTATCTTTGGAGCATTAATCGCAGTGAGAGTCTTGCTATTGGGGATTTGGGGAGAGCAATACGAGGGCATGGGGTGATAGTGGCAACTTTTGGAGTCACTTTTTTGCTGGTGTTGTTTGGAGTAAAGGCCGCAATATTTGCAAAGAAGATTATGCTGGTGGATGCACCAGTGGAGATGGTTTCTAGTGGAGTGAGTGGGGGATTTAATGCGAAAACTTTTGAGGCCTATTTGGGAAATGGGAATGCTACGCTTGAGGTGTATGTCTATACAGATTTTCAATGCCCTTGGTGCAAGCATAGTCATGGAAATGTGGTAAAACTCGCAGAGAGTTTTGCGGGAAAGGTGCGATTTATTCGCAGGGATTTTCCGCTGGATCAAGCATGTAATAAATTGGTGGGACGTTCGATGCATCCCATAGCGTGTGTTGCCGCTTACTATGCCAAGTGCGCGGGTGTGCAGGGGAAGTATTGGCAGTTTCATGATGAGCTTTATGCAAATCAAGAGCGCTTAAGTTTGGATGAGCTGAAGAGGATTGCAGCTGATTTAAAACTAGAGGCAGCAGCACTAGACGAGTGTTTGGTGTCTGAGGCGGTAATGAGTGCGGTAGTGAGTGATGTGGAAGAGGCCGGAAAATATTCGGTTGGAGGAACGCCGACTTTTCGAATTGGGGACAAGATTTACGAAGGAAATATTACTGAGACCGATATTAATGAGCAGCTTAAAAAGTAGGGGTGGCCTAGGGGTGGTAAGAGTTGGTGTAGATGTAGGAGGAACCAAGATTGCGATTGGGGCCGCAAAGATTGGTAGTCGTGTGCTGGAGGAGCGGGTAACGGTGCCTGCTAGTACGGAGGAGATTGCACTGCCAGTGGAGTCGCTTGAGAAGCGTGAAGCATTTATCAAGCGGCTGGCAGGCGAGATTTTTTCGGTTATGCTTTTGTGTAAGCAGAGAGGGTATCGAATCGATGGGGCCATTGGTGTAGGCTCTCCAGGAAATATTCAAGATGGAGTTATTCTTCCTAAGACGGCACCTCAGTTAGGAGAGGTATTTGATCATTTTAATTTGGCAAAAGGGTTAGCACTACAGTTGGATGCAGTGGTGAGTGCTAACGATTTTTGGGAATGGGTAGAGTATCCTTGTGAGCGACATTTTACTGTGATTGCCAGGAACGATGCACTTGCACAGATGGCGTTTGCAGTAAGTGAGCTTTGGAAGGATCGTAGCTTTGAAGTGATGATTGCTCGTGCTCACCATCCCAGGATTGCTTACATCGGCCCTGGAACTGGTCTTGGTGGTGGATTTGCGGAAGTGGAAAAGGAGAGAAAGCTCAAGTTTTTTACCGATGGACATATTGGCGATATCATTATGGGGAGAGATGAAGCGGGTAGGGCCCTTTGGGCCGAACGCGATTTTTTATCGGGGATGTATATTGAAAAGAAGATGAATGGACTTTCAGGAAAAGAGTTAGCACAAAGTATTCCACTCTATGCAGAGTTTATAAGAGAGCTAGGAGTGAACTTAGGGAAGATTATCGAGAAGATCCATCTGGGGGAGGTCTATAAAGCACGGGCCACAACACTTTGGAGTGATCTTGATCGACAAATGGTAAAGGGAATTGAGATCTTTATTATTGGTGGTTCGATTGGTTCCAAAGGGAGAATGGGAGACATTATTAGGGAAGAGGCAAAGAGATATCTGGATAATGTCCAAGGAGAAGTGTCTGGTAATATGCATTTGATTCCAGTACCCACTGATGCTGAGGATGCAGGAGTGTTAGGCGCGATTAGTTTTATCTCTTTAAGTTAGAATCGTTTCAAAATTCAATTCAAAACATTTTTTTTGTTGTGACCTAATTTGCTTAGGATAATATTGTTATTATGGGCAATTAAGGATTTTCCATATTTATTCATCGGTGGATTTAGGAAATTTTTACTGGAGTTAGCTTATGACAATGGCAAATGGCAGGAAGATTAAAGTGGTTTTTCGCGAAGGTGAGTACAAAGTTAGAAATGGGATCTCGGTTTTGGAGTTGATAGAAGAGCAGGAGCTACCAGTAAAAAATCCAGTCGCAGCAGTGATCAATGGACACGCGGCACAATTAAGTAAACATATTAAGTCGGATAGTACCCTGGATATTGTGGAGTTAGAGACTTATCAAGGGCAAAGAATTTATGAAAGCAGTGTTTTATTTCTGTTTTCTGTGGCCTTTGCCAAGAGATTTCCAGAGATGAATGTTTTTATTCAGCACTCTTTTAATCAAGGAATTTATGCAGAGGTAAAAGAGCGGCCTGTTACGGAGGAAGAGGTTGAGTCCATTGAAAAGTTGATGAAAGATCTGGTGTTACAAGAGCGTCCGATCAAAAGGATGGTGTATGATTGGGATATTGCTCAAAGTAAGATGAAGGAACTAGGTCGCCAAGATTTGATCAATTTGTTTCGCTATTACTCTCCAGCACAAGTGGAGATGTATGAGCTCGATGGTGTCGAGGAGTGTTTGTATTTGCCATTGCTTCCCAACACAAAGTACCTCCAAGAGTTTCGGTTAAAAAAGTATCAAGATGGTATGGTTATTATGTTTCCCGATTATGAGAAGGGAAGGGCCTTGTTTGAATTTAGACCGATTACCAAATTGTTTAATACCTATAAAGAACATTACGAGTGGACGCGAATCTTAAAGATTCGTACAGTTGGGCAATTGAATAAATATATCATGAATAATGCGATTGAAGATTTGATTTTAGTTAGTGAATCGTTTCATGAGAAGAGAGTGGCGAAGATTGCAGATGAGATCACAGGACGAAAATTTATTCCTAAAGTGGTCTTAATTGCAGGGCCATCATCGTCAGGAAAGACAACCTTCTCCAAGCGTTTAGATATGCAATTGCGAGTTAATGGACTGAGACCTGTTGCCATTTCTTTGGATAATTATTTTTTAGAGCGAGCGAAAACGCCAAAGGATAAAGAGGGAAATTACGATTTTGAATCGTTAAACGCAATAGACGTTCCTTTGTTTGGAGATCATCTCAGTAAATTACTTCGAGGGGAAGAGGTGGATTTGCCAGTGTTTGATTTTAGAACCGGAACAAGGCATTTTAAAGGTGAAAAATTTGCATTGGCCGATGACCAGATTATTATCATTGAAGGAATCCATGGGATTAATCCTAAGTTAACTGGATTAATTGAAGATAAATTTAAATATAAAATCTACGTCTCTGCACTCACTCAACTAAACCTCCATCGTCACGATCGAGTACCCACTGCTGATACTCGATTACTCCGAAGAATCGTGCGCGATAGCAACTTTAGAGGTTACTCTGGAAATCAAACTTTGTTACAATGGAGGCATGTGCGAGTTGGAGAAACGGTCAATGTCTTTCCTTTCCAAGAGGAAGCGGACAGCATTTTTAACTCGGCACTTTTTTATGAATTAGCGGTATTAAAGGTGTATGCCGAGAGAGAATTGTTGAAGGTTGAAAGATCGCATCCAATGTATCCAGAGGCACAAAGGTTGTTGGCATTCCTCTCCTTTTTCTTGCCACTAGAATCCCTTAATGTGCCAAAGACTTCCATTGTGAGAGAATTTATTGGAGGCAGTTCTTTTAAATATTAAGTTAATTGATATAGAAAAAAATTGGTGGGATTTATGGACCAAGATGAACTGGAATTTCTAAATGAAATTAGAGTAGATTTTTATAAAGACGCTCCCGACCAGTTGAATAGTTGTGAAGAGTATATTTTAAAATATAAAGATAGTGGTGATATCGAAGAAATTGGCAAATTAAAACGTGTTGTCCACTCCTTAAAAGGTTCGGCACAGGCCGTTGAATTCATGAAGATGGCGAATTATTTTCATCTGTTTGAGAATGTCTTAGTAAAAAATATTGATGCTTTAAAGCAAGATCCCTATATCGATTTTATGTTGAATTTTGTTGATAACATCAGAAAATATACAGAGTGTTTTCAGCATAAAATTCCTGTAGAAGATATGGAAACTAAAATTGAGCAGAGCTTAAAGATGAAAATGGTTTAAGATTATGAATGAAGATTTAAAAACCAGTGAACTTTTTACTACGGGAGCATATCGAATTTTAATTGCAGAAGATACTCCCGTCCAATTAAAAAGATTAAAGTTTTATCTTGAAAAAAATAATTACTACGTCAGATGTGCTTGCAATGGCAAAGAGGCCTTTGATGAACTAGATAAAGATGTCTTTGATATTGTTATTACAGATGTGCAGATGCCGGTGATGGATGGAATAGAACTTTTAGAGAAAATAAGAGGGGACGAGAGAAAAAAGCATTTGCCAGTGATGATTATGACTACGATGGATACTGATGAAATGAGCTTGAACGCAAGGTTTCTCGGGGCCGATGATTTTGTGGCAAAGCCATTTATTCCCAGAGAACTCTACTTTAGAATTAAAAACATTGTAGAAAAGCGAAAGATGGAACGCTTGGTACGCTTACAGCTTTTGGCCCTGGAAAGTTCGATGGATGGTGTTGCTATTTTGAATCATAGAGGTGAGTTTATCTATCTTAATGAGAATCAAATTAAATCTTTGGGTTTTGCAGGAGCAAGAGAGGTTCTCAATAGCAATTGGAAGAGGCTAGTTACAGATGAGGAACAGATGCGCTTGCAGAATGAGATCATGCCTCGGTTTGAACACGAGGGAAAGTGGATTGGAGAGATGTGCTTTAAGCGAAGAGATGGTCAAGTTTATGAACAAGAGGTGTCGCTTTCAAAAATAGATGACAAGGGTCAATTTGTAAGTGTTTGCAGGGATATTAGTGAAAGAAAAAGGGCCTATCGCGAGAAAGAGGAGTTGCAACAAAAACTAAGTGATACCTCCCGCATGAGTTCTGTGGCCGGATTGGCAGCAGGAGTGTCAGTTAAAATGGACATTGCCTTGGAGAGTATTGAGCAGAATGTAACGCAGCTAGAATCCCTGGCAAGAGAGTCAAATCCCGATCACACGCTGGGAATGGGGATTGTGGACAAGTTGGATAGAGATGTTGAATTGTTGGTTCATGTTGTGGATGCTCTAAGATCGTACTCAAAGATGGGCACAGGAGATGCTAATGAAAAGATGGATGTGCATAAGGTGGTTTTAGAAATTACTCATTTACTGGCCTCTGCTTATCAAGCACATGATATCCACATCTCTTCTCGATTAGAGGCGAGTAAAATGCTGATTCGAGGAAGCAGTAGCTATTTGGCCCAAGTGCTAGTTGGTATTTTTGAACGCATTAGAATCATCAAGAGGGCCGGAGCTACTCTTGAAATTATTGTTCGAAGTTATTGTGTTGGAGGGAGTATCTGCTTAGAAATTTTTGATGACCAAGATTTATTAAAGCAAGTTGATGATGCTTACTTTACTCTCTCGCAGGCCTTAATCGAAGATATTGGAGGAAAATTGCTTTGCCCACAGGGAGAATCAAGGGTTGAAATAAAATTTCCACTGCTGTAATACTTTAAAGAGGGCATGGTGTTTGGTTAAAGTCTGGAACATTTTCAATCGTAGATAAAATCTGAAAAAATAGGGGATCGTTGATCTTAAGCCATTCTTTAGATGGCCCTCTTCGTGAATAGAGTCCATCTGAATTTAAATAGTAGGTTATTCCTTGAGCAAAATATTCTAACTCATTTCTAGCAGTGTAGCTGTTAGGAATGCGATTTTCTGCTTTGGCCTTTAAGTAGAGTTTACGGATGCAACTTTTAAGCTCTGTGGGAAGTACAGCGTCGTGAAGCTGATGTCCCATTTCGTGGGCAACTAGATTGTACTCTCCAAAAACACTCCCCATCATCTCATAGAGATCGACAACGGCAACGTTGCCACCTGAACCACGCACATCATCCCAGAGACGATTATCACCTTCATAGTCACCTCCTTGAATACGCTGATCTCTTAGGTCTTCATTTAAGGGGGTTTCACTTAAATATTGGTGGATGTCTTTTACATAAAGTCTCATGCCGGCAGTATACATAGCATCGATATGCCTGGCATAAAAACTGGAAGCATATTTTAAGCGGGTGCGTGCCAGGGGTGATAAGAGGTTCCAATTCAGGATATATTTCGAATAGTTTTCAACATAGGGAAGAGCATCCACTACTCTTTGTGCTTCATCAATTCTTTGCTGGAAATTACTAAAAGTGCGGTAGTAGCGTTTTTTTAAAATCACCTCAATGCCACGATGGGCACGGTTGTTATAGGGACACGCTTGATGAGCACTCCAAAAATATTCTAAGGCACGGGAGGCATCCGATTTACTAATAAGAAGACTTCCTATGAAGGTGAGTAGATCGGAGTGATGAGGGAATATTTTATTGGCTTGCATTGAGCGGTCAATGGCCTCATTGATGGAAATTTCTCCGAGGGCCCATTGCTGCTTTAAGCGAGAGAACTCTTTCATACCTGCATCCCCATTGGTGAAAAAATTGTCCTTGCAGATGGTTGTTGCAATTTGGGTATAAGTGAAGGGATTGTGCTCTACTGGAAAGTCAGATTTTGAGTGGAGGTGTTTAGAGACCTCCTTGTAGATTTGATCTGCATGGGTAAAGTGGTTACGATCTTGGCGATAAAGAGCGAGGTAGGCCCCCCAATACCAACTCGAAGGGAGTAGCAGGTGGCCAAGATACTCATCGATGCTTTGCAGGGCCTTGGAATCATCTTGATGATTTCTTGCTAGCGCCAAAAGATAATCACCAATGATAGCATCTAAAAAGAGACGATCTTGAATTTGTAAGGAGATTTTAGCAATGAACTGTTCCCATTGTGGATTAAAGATATCACCGTTTATGAGATAGTTAAGAATACTTTTAATCAACTCTGTTTCTTTCAGCGGTAGAGGGTATGCTTGTTCTACAGTGGAGAGTAAACTTCTTTGATCGCTTCCTGTATAGTAGAGCAAGAGAAATTTGTGATACTGATAAAGAGAGTCAAGGTAGCTGCTGCTTTTTTTAAAGAGATCGCTGATGGCAAGATTAAAGTAGTATTTACTTTGTATCCATTGATAGGAGTTTTGGGCACACAAGGCGCCTTCTGTCCAGATTCTCCCTAGTTCTGAAGTGCTTGCACTTTGCGGATGTTCTCTTTTACAGCGATTGGCCACTTCGAGGCACTCATGAAATCGTCCTCTCTCTCGTAGAGACAAAATGATTCTACTGGAGTAGTTCAGGTCACGGCATACTCTTGTATCCTCTAAAGAAAAATGTTCCAGTAAGAGATTGATGGACCCATATTGCGCCGTAAATTTTTGAGCAAAGCGATGAGCTAACGCTTCAATATCAGTGGAGGCAACGGCAAAGGTGGTGCTAGAATAGATTGAGATTAAGAGTAAAAGTAAAGGGGATAAGATCTTTTTTGCATTCACAGTAATAAAAAATTCCTTATTGGAGATGAGTCTTTATTACTGAAAGTGCACAATCTATGCCAGCTGGAAGGGAAGTTTTTTTCCTGCCAAGAGGTGGAAATGGGTGTGAAAGACGCTTTGTCCACCATCGACACCAAGATTGGTTATGATTCGAAAACCTCGATCATCGAGTCTCTCTTTTTGGGTATAGCTTTTAATGGCCGCAAAGAGGTCAAGAATATCTTGAGGCGACTCCGCAAGGGTGTGGTTGATATCTTGGGTGTGATTTTTATGAACAAAGAGCAGATGGATTGGTGCCGCAGGATGAATATCTTTAAAGGCGGTAACCTGCTCATCTTCGTACACTTTTTGTGAAGGGATTTCGCCTTTGATAATCTTACAAAAGATGCAATGCTCGTCAAAATGTTGTTTCATGAATTTCTCTCCATGCTTTGTTATTTTTTTATTTTTCTAATTATCACCAGGAACTCTTGTTATATCAACATTCAAAGTTTGCAATTTTTGATCGATCTTTTCATAACCACGATCAAGGTGATAAATTCTACAAACTTCACTTTGACCCTCTGCTGCCAGCGCCGCCAGAACAAGGGCAGCACTTGCACGCAAATCGGTGCACATCACCGGTGCAGATTTTAGCGTGGATTGTCCATCGATAAAAGCGGAGTTTCCTTTTAAGACAATATTGGCACCCATGCGGTTTAACTCTGGGACGTGCATGAAACGATTTTCAAAAATATGTTCTGTGATTACTGAGGGCGTTTGAGCAATGGTGGTGAGTGCCATTAATTGTGCTTGCACATCAGTAGGAAAACCAGGGTAGGGGGCAGTGGCAACATGGGTGCCATGCAATCCTTGATGAAGCAATGTTTTAATGATTTTTTTGTCATAGTCAATTTCTAGTTTGGCGCCCATGTCTTTTAGGGTTGCAATGACAGCATCAAGGTGTTTGGCATTGATATTATGGATTGTAATTTCTGAGTTAGTCATGACTCCTGCAATGAGGTAAGTTGCCGATTCGATACGATCAGGAATCACCACATAGGGAGAACCGGAAAATAGCAGACTCTCTTGGCCTTCGATGATAACTTCTGCACTACCGGCCCCTTGCACTTTTGCTCCCATGCGATTTAAGAACTCTCCAAGGTCGGCAATTTCAGGCTCTTGGGCAGCATTTTTAATCACAGTAGTCCCGTGTGCTAAGGTAGCGGCCATCATCAAATTTTCTGTGGCACCCACAGAGGGAAAAGAGAGATAGATTTCGTTTCCTTGCAAGCGTTTTGGCCCATGTTCAAGGGTGGCTTCAACGTAACCACCTTGCAGGTTAATCTTTGCACCCATTTTTGCCAAAGCTTCGAGGTGAATATCGATGGCCCGGGCGCCGATAGCACATCCCCCAGGAAGTGAAACCTTTGCTTTTCCATAGCGTGCCAGTAGTGGCCCCATTACTAAAAAGGATGCTCGCATGGTTTTGACGAGATCGTAGGTGGCCTCTAGGGAGGATATAGGGGTGGTATTAATGGTTGTCAATTCATTTTGATCATCACTGTTGATAGTAGCACCGAGATTTTTTAAGAGTTTAAAGAGTGTGCTGACGTCTCGCAATTTCGGCAAGCTTTTGAAGGTGACAGGAGTCGTGGATAGTAGTGTCGCCGTAAGAATGGGAAGAGAGGCGTTTTTCGAGGCAGAGATTGTAACCTCTCCCCTTAATTTTGCGGGACCTGAAATGATTAATTTATCCATAATGGTGTTGGCCTTTTTATCTTAATTAGATTTTTGTAAAATAAGGAAACGCTCTCTTCCGGTAAGGTCGTTTTGAATGGAGGCGTAAGCAAATCCTATTTCTAATGATATTTGTTGAAGCGTATGCAGATGCTTTTCATGGCCTTCCATCAAGAAAGTGCCCGTAGGATTTAAAAGAGCAAAAGCATCTTTGATTAATTGACGATACCACTCCCAATACTCATCGCTCTTTAAAAAAAGTGCAAGCTCTGGTTCAAAAAGTTTTACTTGAGAATGCACACCGCTGAGGTCATCGGGATTCATGATATAAGGTGGATTAGAGAGGATCAGATCGCAGAAGATTTTTTTATCTTGGAAAGGCCGTAATCGATCCCCAAGCAGAAAGCTTGTCACGATCTGTGGTGATAGAGTGTATTGGTTATGGAAAAAATTTTTTTTAGTAATCTCCAGTGCGCGAGAGGAGATGTCGCTAGCAAAAGAGGCAATGGCGAGTTTTGGATAGCGAAGCGAAGCTTCTTTTAAGGTGGCCAAAAGGATAGCGCCACTCCCGGTGCCAATGTCGGCAATGGTCAGCGATTCCTGCTGTTTTACTTTTAGAGCGATTTTTTCTAAGGCCATCTCCACCAGCAGTTCTGTCTCTTGCCTGGGAATGAGAACATCAGGGGAGACGAAGAGGTCCACATTATAAAAGAAGCGTTTTTGTGAGAGGTAGGCCAGCGGAATGCCTAGCAAGAGGGATTTAAAAAACGATTCCATGCGTGCATGATAATCTTCTCCTAGCTGACCGTTAAGAGAGCATAGATAATCAAACTCTCGCAAAAGGGTCTCAAGGGAGATACCTGGATAAAATTTTTCAAGATCGCTTTTATGGGCATGAAAAAAAGATTTTGCAAAATCTTGGATGATGTCTCGAGGCCTACTCGTCGTTGCCATCATTTGATTCTGAGTCGTCATCATCACGACCTCCCTGTAGCGCCTCTGCTTGCTTGTGGGCAATCAATGCCTCTGTAATCTCGCCCATGTCTCCCTCCATTACTGCTTCAAGATTGTAGAGAGTAAGTCCAATACGATGGTCGGTTACGCGGCCTTGAGGAAAGTTGTAGGTACGGATGCGTTCAGAGCGATCTCCCGTTCCTACCTGTTCTTTACGTTCAGCGGCTTCCTTTGCACGGGCCTCTTGTACTTTTTGGTCGTAGAGGCGACTTCTAAGGATCTTTAATGCCTTATCTTTATTTTTAATTTGTGATTTTTCGTCTTGAATTGCGACCACAGTTCCCGTGGGGATGTGAGTAACCCGCACTGCGGAGTCTGTGGTGTTGACCGATTGACCTCCACAACCGCCGGCCCTGTAGACATCAATGCGCACATCATTCATATCAAGGACAAAGTCAATTTCTCCCGGTTCGGGCAATACTGCTACAGTGATGGTTGAGGTGTGAATGCGTCCTTGCGATTCGGTTTTAGGCACTCGCTGTACTCGATGAACTCCAGATTCATATTTTAATTTGGAGTAAACTTTATCTCCAGAAACACTACAGATGATCTCTTTAATTCCCTCGTCGTTTTTACTGAGAGAGACTACTTCGAACTTAAAACTAAGGTGCCGAAAGTAGTTTTGATACATGCGATAGACATCACCAACAAAGATGGATGCTTCATCACCTCCGGCCCCAGCGCGAATCTCCACGATTACGTTCTTATCATCTAAGGGATCTTTCGGAAGCAGCAAGAGCTTTAACTCGCCTTTGAGCTTTTCAATAGCTGACTCATTTTCCGAGAGTTCCTCTTTGGCCATCTCCTTGAGATCAGCATCAGTGCTGTTTTTTAAGATATCGCGAGCACCTTCGACATCGAGAGAGAGTTTTTTATACTCTTGATAGGTTTCGACAATTTTTTCCAAGCTTGCGCGCTCCTCAGAGGTCTCTTTAAACTCTTTTTGGTTATCGTAAATCTTCGGGTCTGCAAGTTTTTCTGTTAGCAAATTGTATCTCTTAACCACAGAATCCAGCTTATTAAACATTTTGGGTCAGCTCCTATTATTGCGTCTTATTCATTACTCTAGAAAGTCACTTAACTTTAATCCACTCTTTTCGATTTCATCGAGAGAGTCCACTTCAATTTCTTCTAGTTTTAAGATTTTCTCTTTTTGCTCTTTCAGTGTAAATTTGTCCTCTAAGAAGAGTACTGTCTTGATAGAAGATATGGCCACTTCAACTTGATTATCATCAGGTTCTTTGGTGGTGATTTTTTGTAATACCATTCCAGGAATGCTAATAACTTTAGACCACCAGGTATTGGGATAAGCTCCAGCGATTTTTATGATCTCATAGGATATTCCCGCCACAGGAAACATCAATAAGATTTTTAAAAAGATAATGACGATGTGCTTTGTCCAGAATGGCAAGAGGGATCCAATGTTAATGCTGGCAAAAATGATGGAAAAGATCAGGATGGAGATAAAGATAAGAAAGAAGATGAAGGAGGTGCCACACCTCGGATGAAGTGTAGAATGCTTTTGGGCATTACTAATGGTCAGCTCTTCACCCGCCTCAAAAGTGGCAATGGCCTTGTGCTCGGCCCCATGGTACTGGAATATTTTCTTGATATCGGGAAGCAGCCCAATTAAAAAAATATAGAGTACAAAAATGATCGATTTCATCAGACCATCAACAAGATGGAATTCAAAACTTTGGACGTCAGTGTGTCCCAGCAGGATGGTAAACCAGTGAGGAATAAAGATAAAAAGCCCAATTCCAAAGAGCAGAGAAAAAGCCATGGTTATAAAGGTAGCAATCCCAATTTTTTCTGAAAGTTGATCCGATTTTTTGCGATCGATTTTTTTTTCAGGATGTGCTTGCTGTTCCCTTAAGATCTCTTCTTGCATGGCCACATTTGCCGAGTAGTTGAGCGCAACAATCCCATTGGCCATAGATTCAATTACGGCCATGATTCCTCGAAGGAAGGGTTTTTTAAGTATTTTATGTTTGTTGCTGGCCCCATACCACTGGTCTTTGCGCAAACGAATTTTCTTACTTAAAAGGCGTAGGGCGATCACGAAGGCGTGAGGAGATCTCATCATCACCCCTTCGATTACGGCCTGTCCTCCAATGGAGGAGTATTTTTGTTTTTCTTTAACAGTAAAGAGCAACAAATTGAGAGAGACTAGAATAAGGCAGCGAATCCTTGGCATCAGCATGAATTTTTTATCCTGTTGTGGATGTGAATATTCCTAGCCGTTCATTGAATCGAGGAAAGAGGCATTGGATTCCGTCTTGGCAAGGCGGCTTAAGATAAACTCCATTGAGTCTACAGTGCTCATTGGCTGCAATACTTTACGAAGGAGATAAACTCTTTGTAAGTCATTATCTGTAACTAAAAGCTCCTCTTTACGAGTGGATGATTTATTAATATCAAGGCATGGGAAGATTCTCTTCTCCATGAGTTTTCTGTCAAGCTGGATTTCTGAGTTACCTGTACCTTTGAACTCTTCGAAAATCACCTCGTCCATTCTTGAACCGGTATCAATCAGTGATGTTGCAATGATGGTGAGTGAACCACCGCCTTCAATATAGCGAGCAGCACCGAAGAAGCGCTTTGGTCTATGGAGGGCGTTGGAGTCAACACCTCCTGAGAGAATTTTGCCCGATGGTGGAACCACGGTGTTGTATGCTCTGGCCAAACGGGTGATAGAGTCGAGTAAAACGACAACTTTCATGCCTGCTTCCACCAAGCGTTTAGATTTTTCTAAGATCATCTCTGCCACTTGCACGTGTCTAGTTGCTGGCTCATCAAAAGTGGATGAGACAACTTCACCCTTTACACTCCTTTTCATATCGGTCACCTCTTCAGGGCGTTCATCGATGAGAAGTACGATAAGAACGGCATCGGGATGATTGGTGGTGATGGCATTGGCCATGTCTTTCAAGAGCATGGTTTTACCTGCTTTAGGAGGTGCAACAATCAAGCAGCGCTGACCGAAACCTTGAGGTACAAAGAGGTCAATAATTCTAGGAGAGATGGACTTGGAGTCAACTTCGAGTTTGATTTTTTCTTGAGGATAAACGGGAGTGAGGTTATCAAAAAGTACAGTCTTTCTATGTTGTTCTGGCTCTTTAAAGTTAATGGTGTTGACTTTAAGAAGAGCAAAATAGCGTTCACTGTCTTTTGGAGGACGAATTTGACCCGAAATGGTATCTCCTGTTCTTAGTCCAAAACGACGAATTTGACTTGGGCTTACATAGATGTCATCAGCACCTGGAAGGTAGTTATAATAAGGTGAACGTAAGAAGCCAAAACCATCTGGTAGCGTTTCGAGCACACCTTCACCAAAGATCGCCTCTTCATTTTTCGCATGCTTTGTAAGTAGGGCAAAGATTACTTCGTGACGTTTCATTCCGGCGGCATTTTCAATTCCGGCCTTGGTTGCCATTGCGGTCAACTCTTCAATACTCATTTCACGTAGGTCATTAAGATGCATTTAGTTTTACTCCTGATAAGATTATTAAATTGATTTGATTTTTCACCACTATTTCATCATAAAAATGGACGGAAATTTGGTTGCTTAAAAACTAACTGATATTTCCTGAGTATGTGTAACGATTGTATGGTAACCTAAAATAACCAAACGAAATTAATATAAATTAAACTATTTAACACTTTCTCTACAATTTTCAACATTTGAGTTGGATTCAGGCTCTTGCATTCAGGTTAGCACAACATAATATTGATAGCAAGATTTTGAGGCAGTATCTATCACTATTATCTTGTTGTCAACATTTGTCTTGCAACCCCCGGCTTTTCGTCATAAGAAGGTGGCCATGCAAAAGATTAATTCAAATTCATGTCAAAAGCGGCTGTTATCTATCGATTATGGAACAAAACGGGTGGGACTGGCCACTTTTGATGGAGAGTATGACCCTTGTCCTTGTCCTTATGGTGTCATTGCCTATTTAGGGGATGAACAGCTTGTGAAGAGCGTTGTTAAGCTTGTGGAGGAGCAAGAGATCGCTTGGGTGGTGATTGGGATACCAAAGCTTGTGGATGGTAAAGAGACATCAATGTCAAGGAGAGTGGAGAACTTTGGCCACCGTTTAAAGAATAATTTATCTAAACTTAAGGTCGATGTTTTTTTTCAAGATGAGACGCTCTCCTCGTTTGAGGCAGAAGATAGGATGAGGAACTCTCCCCTCTATAATTTCAAGGTTGATAAAAATAAAATTGACCAGCTTTCCGCTGTAATCATATTGGAAGATTTTCTACGTAATTACTCTTTAAAATAAGGCACTTTTTGCATTATTCGCTATCCATTTTGAAAATTATGTTAAAATCGTGATGATAGATGTAATTTGTGTTTACCTCGTCGAGAATGAGAGAGGTCATCTTTATATGAAAAAAATTTCAGCACTTATTATAATATCAGGCCTCTTTGTTGTAGGAACTATCTACTATGGGATATTTGTATGGGAGTATAGCGGCCCTACAATGAAATTCATTGTCGAGGATGGAGAGGGCTTTTCAAGAATTAACGCACGCTTGTATAATGAGGGGTTTAGTTACAGTCCTCGGCTTTTTCACCACTACTATCGCTTGTTCGTTGATGAGAAGTTGATGATTAAAAGTGGGGAGTATACGATACCCGAGCATACAACTATGTATGATTTATTTCCTATTATTCAAAAAGGAGGGATTGAGAGTATTGCAATCACCATTCCTGAAGGTAAAAATCTTTATGAGATTGCGCGTGCATTAGAGGGGGCGGGAGTTGCAGGTTATCGGGAGTTTGTGAATTCATCCAAAGACCCCAGGTTACTACAGGAGTTAGGGATTAGCTTTGGTAGTGCTGAAGGATTCCTTTATCCAGACACCTATCGTTTTGCCAAAAGTACTTCTGCAGAGAAAGTGATTCGAGTTATGGTTAATGAATTTAAGAAAAAGACAGAAAATTTGAAATTTAGAAATCACGCTTATGGTCTTTCTCCTGAGCAAATTATTGTTCTGGCCTCTATTGTGGAAAAGGAGACTGGGGCCGCACATGAAAGAAGAACTGTAGCAGGAGTATTCATGAATAGGCTTTTAAAAAAGATTCGTCTGCAATCAGACCCTACGGTTATCTATGGTAATTTTGAAGATTTTAAAGGGAATATTAAGAAAGAAGATTTAGAGAATAAAAATGCTTATAACACTTATCGTATCAATGGACTCCCCATTGGTCCTATTGCTAATCCTGGACGAGATGCCATTGAAGCGGTTATTAATCCTGAAAAACACAATTATTTATATTTTGTTAGTAAAAACGACGGAACTCATATGTTTTCCAATGAGTATAAAGAGCATCTCAATGCTGTTAACTACTTTCAAAAGACCCGCAAGAATAGAGAGGGGAAAAGCTGGCGTGATTTAAAACAAAAGCAATCCACCGCTACTCAGCAGTAGTTGCAAGCAATAAAAGTTATTTCTTTTTATTTCTTACAACATCTTGATAATAATCACATTCAAGGATCAAATTATTTTTTTCTTGTAGCGTATTCTGGAACGCGATAAAATCTTCCTTATACATATTTCAATTTAATAGAGTTTATTGAGAGTATGTATGTGTTACTTGGGGAGGGGGGTATTATGGACAGAGCAGAGATGGATAAGTATAAAAAAAAGCTGTTACTTCTTAAGAATAATATTCTTAATGGAGGATTGCTAAAGTCTTCAGAGGATCTGCATATTTCTTCTGATGATTTGCCAGATGAGACCGATCTTGCGAATAATGTAATTCAACAAAATGTCTCATTTAGCATTCGCAGTCGTGAGTTGCGTAAATTGCGTATGATTGAAGTTGCACTTCAAAAAATTGAAGAGGGAACTTATGGGCTTTGCGATGATTGTGATGAAGAAATCGAGGTAGCGCGTTTAAACAATCAGCCTTGGGCCAACCTGTGCATTATTCATGCAGAAGAGAGAGAGCGCGAAAATTCCAAGTATGTAAAGAATGGCTAACATTGTTGTCTAAAGCGATTCAAAAACTGTTCAAATTTTAAACACCAATAAAAATTTTAGATAAAATTTTGACGATTTAAGATGTTAACTCTTTGAAATTTCACACCATAATGCTGGCATAGTTATTGCTCTTTAAGGATGCACAAGGGTGCCACAGACGGCATTCCTAAATAAAAAAATGGATGGGTTTATGGTGTATCACAGATTGTTTGCATCTTTACTGCTCTTACTGACTGTTCAAGCGATGGCATTCTCTTCTTATGTGGTGGAAGGGAAAAAATATAGCGGTAGATTCCCTGGGAAAATTAAAATTGAGAAGCGCTCCCCCAATGCTCTAGAGGGGAGAGATGATCAAGATCAATGGGGACCGGACTCTTCATCCTCTGGAATGATCAACTTAAAGAGTGCGTTTAAGCAATTTAACAAGAAGAGAGATGTTGTGGTAGCAGTGATTGATACTGGGATTGATTATCAGCACCCTTATTTACAAAAAAATGTTCATGTTACCAGTGAAAAAGCGAGTGATAATAATTTTGGTGTCGATTTTTCATACAAGGCAAATAGTCTTACAATGCCTTCCGATCAGCACGGGCATGGAACTCATGTCTCGGGAATTATCCGCTCAATTTTTCCGCAGGTAAAATTGTTGTCCCTTAAATATTATAACCAAGAGGCCTCTGGTGTGGAAAATTTGAACTCCACAATCAGGGCACTAAAGTATGCGATTTTAGCGAAAGTAGATATTATTAATTACTCTGGAGGGGGACCAGAGCCATCCTCTGATGAGTTTAAGATCTTAAAGATTGCAGAGAAACGAGGGATTTTAGTAGTGGCCGCTGCAGGGAATGAGCACTCGAATATCGATCAAAAGAGCAATGCTTACTATCCTGCAAGTTATGGGCTAAAGAATATTATTACAGTGACTGCAAACAATAATAAGTTTGATTTACTCCCTTCATCGAATTGGGGTACGAAGTCGGTAGATATTTCTGCTCCTGGTTTTGAGATTCGCTCGAGTATCCCAAATGGTTTAACGGGAAGAATGACGGGAACGAGCCAAGCAACTGCTTTTGTGACTGGGGTAGCAGCTCTATTGATGGCAGAAAATCCAGAACTTTCAATAGAAGAGGTTAAAACGATTATCCTTGATTCAGCTAGGAAGAGTAAAACGTTAGAGGGAAAGTGCCGTTCGGGAGGGGTATTAGATGCAGCAGAGGCCCTTGTGAGTGCTCAAAAATATAGTAGAGGAAGTGGTAATAGTAAGAGTGAGAATCAAAGAGCAGTGGCCAACAGATAGAGATCATCAATTAAACAATGTGCTTATGCTCCATAGAGCGAACAATCTCAAGAATTTGTTTGGCCCCGCTAGGATTGTAAAGAGATAATTTTTCTGAAGCCTTTTCCAGATACTCTTGAAGTACGAGTTGCATTGCTTGTAGGTTATATTTTCTAACAAAGTGATCGACTTTATTTAAAGATTCGAGCAGCTGCTTATGGGCCTCCTCAGGATAGGTCATAAAAGCGTTAATCGCCTTTTCGTGAGAGCTCTCTTTTTGCTCAACTAAATCGTAAAGATCGTCTAAGAGTTGAAAAGCAAGCCCTAGGTGCTTTCCTAGTTTAAAGAGGTCAAACATGCTTCTCTTTATTCCATAGGAGGCGTAACTATTTTTTTGTTCTCGCTGTTCGGCCATGGAGACGGCAAAGCTTGAGACAATTGCCGCTTGAATCAGGCGTGAAGTCTTAAGCTCGAGCATTTGCATCAGTTCGTAAAAGAGTACGGGGTTATCTTTGTCTCTACGTTCGAAGGAGAGATCCATTACTTGCCCATGAATAAGACCTTTAGGGCCTAAGCACCAGCTGACAAAAGAGATAATATCTCTAGTGCAAGCAAGTTTTAGCTTGGCCAGCAGGGCATAGGAGCAGTTGAGGAGTCCATCTCCTACCAAGAGGGCCATCCATTCCCCATAGACTATATGGGTGGTAGGCTTATTCCTTCGCATGGAATCGTTATCCATGCAGGGAAGGTCATCATGGGCCAGGGTATAAGCGTGGTGAACTTCAATAGCACTGGCAAGATAAGCGTGGTTGGAGTGAGTGTGCCACTTGGTAAAGAGCGAGGGAAAGAGGTTGTTGTCAAAATTGTTGAAGCGAGGCCTTGGGGCAAAATCACAGGCGATGGCCTTGACTAAGAGTGGGCGAAAGAGTTTTCCAGGGGGAAAAACAGCGTATTGATAGGCATCACCAACAAATTGTTGCCGAGGAAGGGTCTCTTTTAGGTGTGCATAGAGGTCGTCTGTTAGTTCTTTGCGAAGAAGTTCAAATTGCTTTTGCATCATCATAGCTCAGTGATCCTAGAGGTGTGTAACCGATGTTGTTTGCTTAGGTGAATAGAAATAGAAGGGGGGTGGTGTTTAGAAGGGAGCTTGATAGAGGACTTCGATTTTATGATCGGTCGCCGTTGCCAGGGAGCGAGAAGGATTTACTGGTTTAGAGATAGAATACCTGCTTTTCATGTGCTCTGTCAGTTGTTTATCAACAACTGTTTTTACTTGCTCGCCAAGTGGTAGGTATTGTATTTCCGTCCTTACTCCGAGGGGATCGAGGTCTTTCCCTATAAACATCATCGTTCTACTATTGTCATAAGCGTTGAAGTGTATATACCAATCAACGTATGGATTGTAAAAGAGAAGGGTAGCTCTTCCTTGAACTAGTTCTGTCTTTACTTTGAGACTGAACTCTTGGGTTAGGCGCAATTGGCCAGAGGGGTAGAGCGATTGATGAACTTGCCCTATTTTATGTGCAGTTGTTCCTTTTTTGGCACTTTTTAACTCTTGACTCAATTTTTTATCTAAAAATTTTAGAGCATTCTTGCGAAGGAAAGCACTTTTTTCTTTTTCAGTAGGAAGCTCTCCCTCTTCTACTTTGGTGTGACTCCAGCGTTCGTGATATTCCCGTTTTGCTTCCCATTCGTTTACTTTATCGGCCATAGATTTTAAGATACCATGACTATCAGGCGTTAGTAATTTTTTGACCCAACTATCATCGTTATCGTTATTTTGGAATTGATTGCTATCATTGCTAATCAGTTGAGGGCCAGGAAGGGTGTCAGGTTGAGTATTGGCGGCCGAGGTGGCTTTACTATTCTGCTTTTTTTGAGGAGAAGAAATAAGTTTAGCAAGAAATTTTCCCTCTTTCGGAATGTAGAGATTTGCAGTTGATGTTTTTTTAGCAGAGGAACCAGCATGTGAAGATTTAGCAGAGAGGGAGCAGATCAGAATGATTACAATCACCATCGTAACAAGAGAAGTTGGACAATTATTAGTGTATTGTCTAATTACTAGACACCAAGAAGGAGTGACAATAAAACAACCGGTAAGTTGCTTTAGCGTATTTTGTAGATGTAGTTTTAACATATTAACACTAATCCTAGTTACATTACTCTTCAATATAGAGAGTAGTGGTCTTACTTAACTAAGTTATTCTGCAAAATAGATACCATCACCAGATAAAGTTCTTATCGTAAAAATTGCTTTTTTCATTGATATAAATTTATGCTTATCTTCTATATTAAGCATTTTTAAAAATCAAATCCAGTGGTCTTTAGAGTAGACTCTCTTTTGTTTATAGTTGAATTAACTTGTTGACTTAATTTCCTTTTATTCCTATAACATATAGCATTCTCCAGTGGGAGAATTAATGTCGTTTTTTTGCGAGGATTTATGGTACAAAAGTCTGAAAGCGCTCACATCCCCAAGTGGGCCCAAATTTATGATGTGGTATTGGGAAATGAAGATACCACAGACGAGATTCAAAAAGGTGGGGAACTTGAACAACTTCTAAACAGTTCGATGGCCAGGAACTTTATTGAAGGTGAGGTGTTCAAGGGTCGCATTGTTAATATCTCTGATGAGTATGTAACAATCGATATTGGTTACAAGCAAGAGGGATTGGTCTATACCAAGGAGTTTCGTAGCTTTGATGGTACACTGAAGATCAAATCCGGCGATGAGATTGATGTTTATCTGGAAAAATTGGAATCAACACTTGGAAATTTGGTTTTATCGAAAGATAAAGCTGAAATCATTAAGGCCTGGGACAGAATTTCCCATGCTTGTGAGAAGGGTGAGCCTGTTGAGGGTACCGTGATTCAAAAAGTGAAGGGTGGTCTCTCCGTTGATATCGGCGTGAAGGCGTTCCTTCCTGGTTCACAAATCGATTTAAGACCGACAAGAAACCTTGATAAATTCATTGGCAAGACCATGAAGTTCAAGGTGATCAAATTTAATAAGAAGAGAGGCAATATTGTTCTCTCTCGCCGTGCAATCCTACAAGAGGAGCGTGGCAAACTAAGAGATGAGACTCTATCTGCAATTCAAGAAGGCATGATTGTAAAAGGTATCGTAAAGAATATTACCGATTACGGCGCTTTCATTGACCTTGGTGGTGTTGATGGCCTTCTCCACATTACAGATATGTCTTGGGGACGTGTAAAGCATCCAAGCAACCTCTTGAATGTTGGTGATGAGATTGAAGTAAAGATCTTGAAGTATGATCAAGAGAAAGAGCGAGTATCATTAGGTCTTAAACAAGTTCAACCCAATCCATGGGATAATGCAGCTACAAAATTTGCTCCTAACTCAAAAGTGAAAGGGATTATCGTTTCCATCAAGGATTACGGTATTTTTGTTGAGCTTGATGGGGGTATTGAAGGACTTGTGCATATTTCAGAGATGAGCTGGACACAAAAGATTAAGCACCCATCGAAGCTTTTCAATGCTGGCGACGAGATTGAAGCTATGGTGCTAGAGCTTGATGTTGAGAACAAGAGAATCTCTCTTGGACTTAAGCAGCTGCAACCCAATCCATGGGATGCACTTGTTAAGAAGTATGATATTGGCTTAAGAGTGAAGGGAACCATTAAATCCATCGTTGATTTCGGCATCTTTGTCGATCTTGGTGAAGAGGTTGATGCTCTTATTCATATTTCTGACATCTCTTGGACAAGAAAGAACATTAACCTACAAGACGAGTACAAAGTTGGCGATAAGTTAGAAGCAAAGGTGCTAACTGTTGATAAGGATAATCAAAAATTCTGTCTTGGTGTGAAGCAGTTGGAAGAGGATCCATGGAAGAGAATTGAAGAGCGCTTCCCTGTGGGTACCATCATTCAGGCCGAGGTGGTAAGAGTGACAGAGTTTGGTGCCTTTGTTGAGCTTGAGACAGGCATTGAAGGTCTCATTCACATTTCAGAACTTGCTGAAGAGAGAGTGGAAAAGCCCTCCGATGTGGTTAAAAAAGGTGATCGCCCGCTAGTGATGGTCATTTCTGTAGATAAAGATTCGAAGAAAATTGCATTGTCGTTAAAAGCTGTTGAGAAAGCAGAGAGCGATAGCGCAATCAAGAGTTTTAACAGACACGATGAGATGAAAACTGCAACACTAGCAGACAAATTCAAGAAGATTGATCTTTCCAATAACTAATGAACTAATTGCTAATTTTATTTGCAAGAGTGAAGAAGCGAGAAGTGGCCCAAAATGAAAATTAGGAGTTGCTTCTCGCTTTTTTATGCTATGGCTTTTTGTGCAGCAAAAGGTATACAGTGTAATTTTCTTTTTATCCGATAAAAGGACTTAAGAACCCAATGGAGGAGGTAGCTCTTTTGGCTTCCCTATTGTGTAGATCGCTTCTGTGATTATTATGTATAATGTAGGGGGAGGTTTCTAAAATATGAGCATAAAGATGATGAACATGAGTGTTATTGAATGGAACAGAGTGGATCAAAAGTTTGATGATAGTATAACTTTTGAGGTGACGGCCGGCCAAGAGGATCATGAGAAGGATGTAGCAGTTATTAATAATTCACGAACAGAGTTGCCTAAGCGCTATAAGGTTATGCTTCATAATGATGACTATACTACCATGGAATTTGTGGTAATGATTTTGCAGAAGGTATTTCATAAGAACCTGCAAGAGGCGCAGGAGATTATGCTTTCTGTACATCGTCGAGGAGTTGGAGTTTGTGGAGTTTTTACTTATGAGGTGGCAGAGACCAAAGTATCGCAGGTGAGAAGATGCGCAAAGGATCATGGATTTCCTCTGAAGTGTACTTGTGAGCCAGAGTGAGATAGAGATACAAGGAAGTAGTAGGAAAATTTTCTAAAGAGGTAATATATGCTTGGATCAAAATTAGAGTATGCCTTTAATGTTGCAATTAGAACTGCCAATGAGAGAAAACATGAGTTTGTTACTATGGAAAATATCTTGCTGGCACTCTTGATGTATGATGATGATGTAATTGCAGCGGTTGAGATGTGCGGTGGGAATTGTGAACATCTAAAGAGTGAACTTCGCGACTTTATTAATAACGATTCGAATTTTAGCATCTTAAATGATGATGAGATTAATGAACTCTTTGAAAAGCAGTTTCACACTCCAGAGTTAAAGATGATTGCTAAGCAAAATGGGATTTTGTATCGACCGGAGTTATCGCTGGCGCTTCAGAGAGTCTTGCAACGGTCTATTATTCATGCGCAATCATCAGAGAAGGATAAGATTAATGGAGTGAATGTTTTGATCTCGATGTACGCAGAAAAGGATAGCTTTGCTATTTATACATTGGAAAAACAGGAAATTACTCGTGCTGCGATTATAGAGAGGGTGGCACATGGAATTGATAAGGCCAAAAATAATAATGAGATCCTTCCTGGGGATGAGAATGGAGGAGCTCTGGGGCCGATTGATTATCAGTATAAAGTGCATGGTGATAGTAGTAGTGGTGGTGGTGCCGGTAGTAGTAGTAGCAATGGAAGTGGTCAGGGGCGTGGTGAACGTGAGTCGTTTTCTCCAGGAGGAGGTGAAGCTGCCAAGAAGATAGTAAGACCACAGGAGAGTACTAATATACTAAAAGAGTTTTCTACTAATCTTAATGAGCTGGCAAAAAATAATAAGATCGATAAGATTATTGGCCGTGAAGATGAGCTTAAGCGGATTATGCAAGTGTTGTGTCGACGAACCAAGAACAACCCTCTTTTAGTTGGGGATAGCGGTGTGGGCAAGACAGCGCTTGCTTATGGGCTTGCTCATGCAATTGTGGAAGAGCGAGTGCCTCTGGCCTTGCAAGGAACGCAAATCTTTTGTTTGGACATGGCGGCCTTGGTTGCAGGAACAAAGTTTCGTGGTGATTTTGAGGAGCGACTCAAGCTTGTAATTAAGAATTTGATTCAAGAGAATCAAGAGGGGAAAGGTGCTATTTTATTCATCGATGAGATTCATACAATTATTGGTGCTGGTGCCACTAGCGGGGGCAGTTTGGACGTCTCCAATTTACTAAAGCCAGTGCTCTCGACGGGTGAAGTGAAGTGTATGGGGAGTACAACCTATGAAGAGTTTCGAAAATTCATGGAGAAGGATCAGGCACTTATTAGGCGTTTTCAAAAGATCGATATTCGTGAGCCGAGTATTGAGGATACGATTAAGATTTTAGAGGGTGTGCGCGAGAAGTATGAGGAGCACCATAAAGTTCGTTATTCGAAGGCGATGATACAGTTAGCAGTTACACTTGCTAATAGGCATATCTCCGATAAGAAGTTGCCTGATAAGGCAATTGATATAATCGACGAAGTTGGTTCGTTTATTCAGTTGAAAGATTCACAATCAAAAAAAGCAGAGAGTGGTAACAACAATAAAGAAAAGTTGGTTCAGGTGGTCGCAAGAGATGTTGAAGAGGTTGTTGCTTTGATTGCAAGAATTCCAAAAAAGAGTGTGGTGGGCGATGAGAAAGATAAATTGCTGAATTTGGAATCATCGCTTAAGGCCATCTTATTCGGGCAAAATGAGGCGATTGAGAAAGTTACCAATGCTATTCAGTTGTCGAGGTCTGGTCTTACAACATCTGGAAAACCGGTGGCCTCATTTCTTTTTGCAGGACCAACGGGTGTGGGGAAGACAGAACTTGCAAAGCAGTTGGCGATAGTGCTGGGAATTCACTTTGAGCGCTTTGATATGTCTGAATACATGGAGAAGCATGCTGTCTCTAAATTGATTGGAGCTCCTCCAGGCTATGTGGGTTTTGATCAAGGAGGAAAACTAACTGATGCGATCAATAAGCACCCTCACTGTGTTTTGTTGTTGGATGAGATTGAAAAGGCCCATCAAGATATTTACAATATCTTGCTGCAAGTTATGGATCATGGCATGTTAACAGACTCAACCGGAAAGTCTGTTGATCTTCGTAATGTGATCTTGATTATGACCACCAATATTGGTTCTGTGGAAATGGAGTTAGGAGCAATTGGATTACAAGGTAGCAATCTTGGTGTTGATCAAGAGGGTTATCTCAAAGAGTTTAGGCGCGATAAGGTTTTAAAAAGTTTTTTCACGCCAGAGTTTCGGAATCGTTTGGATGCTATTGTTCATTTTAACCGGCTTTCATCAGAAAATATGCTTAGAATCGTGGACAAGTTTATCGAAGAGTTGCAAATGCAATTAAAAGAGAGAAAAGTTGTGCTTGCACTCTCTGAGGATGCTAGAAATTGGATTGCGAGGAATGGCTATGATGAAAAATTAGGAGCAAGACCAATGAGCAGGCTCATTGATGAGCAGATTAAGAAAGTTCTTTCAAAAGAAATCCTTTTCGGAAAACTTCAAAACGGTGGCAAAATTACGATTGAAATTGCTACTTCTCTTGAAAAAGATTTGAAACAAGAACTCAGTTTTAATTTTGATCGTTAGCTTGATTGTGATCTTGAAATAAAAAATAAAAGCTGATGTTGAAAAATTTTCTAAATCAAAAATTAAAATTGCTTGATAAAAAAATATTTTTTTTTTATTTTTTGATTGCGTTGAACGAAAAAAATGTTTATTCTAGGAACAAATCGATCTATCAATCACATCTACTGGAGGTATTCGTTAGATGAAAGCAAAGAAAGCAACAAAAAAAGCTACTAAGAAAACCGTAAAAAAAGCTACAAAAAAAGCTACAAAAAAAGCTACAAAAAAAGCGACTAAGAAAGCTACAAAGAAGGCATAGTACGTAAAAGTGCCGGAAAGGTTTTTTAGTAAGGTTGATTAATGTCAAACCTAAAAAAGCAGGGGCCAAATTTTGGCCCCTGTTTTTTTTTGTGTTTCTGATTTTAAGGCTTCGACACGTTCATCTTTAATCTATCTAGTCTTGATTTTGATCCCAACTGCAGTAAATGCCTTCTAATCTTGGTGAAACTAAGCGCAGGTATTGGTAGAAAAGGGCAATTCGCTCTGCTGATTTTGATGCGTGCTGAGAAAGGACTCGCAAGGTTTCAGTGTAAGAGAGTGCTTGGCAAATAGTTTCGGAGTGGATGATAAGACGGTCAATGCTTTCTGGATTTTTCCATGCACTTGCTTGCAAAAGTTGAGAAAGTTGCTTGGGTCTTAATGATCTTACAATGAGTTTTATGAGATGAATTTTGAATTGGTAATTCACTTGATGAAAGATTTTATTAGGCGCTTCAGTATCCCTCTCGGTGTCAGAGCTGCTCCATTTAATATTGATGGCCGGAAGCTTATCTTTCTTTAGCATCGATAAGATGTAATCAAGTGGTCGTTGCATGATATACTTTATAAGGTCTTTGACGGCCATCAAGGATTGTATTTGTGATGTGCCTTCATAAATTAAGAGGGCAAAACTATCTCGGTGAATGCGCTCTAGTTCGTACTCTTTCATAAATCCATAACCACCAAGCATTTGAATTGCTTTCTTGGTGATGCTAGAACAACTTTCTGAGCCGTAATATTTTACCAAGGGTGTCCGTTTGCGAACAATGCGACTAATCTTTTTAAAGAGTTCGTTCTCTTCTGGAGAAAGAGAGTCATGGGGATGCTCACGTTTTTTAAGAGAAAGTTTTTGAAAGATATCAAAATTGTATATCGTATCAATCAACAATGCGCGAATTGCATTTTGCTCGACCTCCATATCTTTGAAATGCTTAGCAAGGAGTGCATGCTCAATAATGGGTTTTCCAAATTGGTAGCGAGTTTTGGCATACTCTGTGGCCTTGCTGATGGCCGCTTCTATAGCGCCAAGCGATTGCACTCCAACAGCAATACGTGCTTCATTCATGAGGTAAAACATGAGATCGATACCTTTGTTCTCTTCCCCGACGAGGTAGGCCTTGGTGTTTTCATAGACGACTTCACAGGTAAAAGATCCATGTAGTCCCATCTTCTCTTCAATCTTGGTGATTTTGTAGTTATGAATAGGCGCTCCACCCTTTTCATCATCCAACCACTCTTCAGCAAAAAAGAGGGAGATGCCCTTTAGGCCTTCGGGTGCGCCTTTGGTTCGCGCAAGAATAAAGGCGAGGCCACCGCCAGCATTCGTAATAAAGCACTTGCTGCCAGTTAAGCGGTAACTTCCATCTTCCATTTTAACTGCTTCAGTCCTAATTGCACCAACATCGGAACCAGCATCGGGTTCGGTAAGGCACATTGAACCACTGATCTCCCCATTGATAATTTTTTGAATATACTTTTCTTTATGCTCTTTGCTTCCAAAGCGCTCAATCATATCGGCGATAGTAGAAAAGAAGCCAATTTGAGCAGAACTAGAGAGGCAGGCGCGTGATATAAAGGCAAGAGAGAACAATCCAAGGGTGATGGGAGCACCAACTCCGCCATACTCTTGGGTGAGAGGGAGTCCAAAAACTCCTAGTTGCTTGGCCTCATTGTAAACCTCTTGCAAGGTTGCGCCAGGTTGTGTGGTATTGTTGACGATTTTACCTGCGCCTTCATGATCAAGGGCCTTTGCCTTGGCCGCAAGTGAGTTTGCAGTCCAATCAGCAATGGAACTAAGAAGCTCTTCGTAAAAAGCAATCACCTCTTCCTTATTTTGAAATCCTTCACTGGTGGGGTATCGAGGTGAAGATGGGTAGTAAAGCTCGATGATTTTGTCCCAATCCACACCATTTTTAAAAAGATACTGCCATTCACTTGAATCTTGATAGTAGTTCATGTTTAATCCTGTTGCATAATAGAGTAATAGAAACTTATAAAACTATAAAAGCGTTAATATTTATAATCGCTTTTAAAAAATAAAGCGATCTTTAATTGCGTACGATATTACAATTATACAATCAGAATTTTTCAAAAAGAAAGGAGTGTTGCGTTTGGCCAGGTGTGATCGGTTTTATGAGGGGTTAAGGGTTGCTGCCATTGTGGTTTTACTCACCAATATGGTGTTTTTATTAGCAACAACACTTTTTTTTCAAAAGCTATTTTACCAAAATATAGTGGCGATTTTCTTATCTATAGTTGGTGTTTACTATAACCCAAAAGAGCTATTTTTCAAAAGAGTTGGCCGGCATGATGGAGTGCTATTCTTTTTGGTATATATGCTGCTCTTTTTTTCACTCATGTGGTTTGATTATGAGTTGGTAGGAAAAATTAATGATGCTGCTGGAGGTTTTTCTCTGTATGATGGCCATTTGGCCTCTTGGGATCAGTACTTTTTTGGAAACTCACCTGCAGAGAAGATCTACCTGATACTACGATTGGCCCCGGCCCTGGTAAGAACCATCTTTTTTGATCTTCTGATCGTATCCTACTTTTTATATTACCCTTTGGTTTTTTTAGGACTGCTCTACTTTTATTTCAATAAGGATTATTTACAGAGGTTGTCACGTATTCATGAATACTCTTTTTCTGTTATTGTTGTGATTTTGATGAGTCTCTTTATGTATATGTTAGTTCCGGTGACAGGGCCTCAATATTATCAAGAGGAGATCTTTGCCGAGCAGGTGCTGCCCTTTTCACTTTTTGGAAAGTTGCTATTTGATTTTGTGGCCAAGGCCCATCCTAATCGTATTGATTGTTTTCCTAGCGTTCATTCTGCACTTACTATGCTGGTAACTTATTGGGCATTTAAGTTTAAGCTTCGAGGGCGCTTTCTACTCTTTTTTTTATTGATGCTAATCATAACTGCGACAATCGCCCTTCGCTATCATTATATATGGGATGTTTTAGCGGCCATTCCTGTGGTGATTATTGCCCTATGCTTGGCCAAGAGAGTTGCAAAGTTTTTCAATCTTTACGGGGGAGAGAGGAAGCTCCATTAGAGTTAGGTTTTGGGGAAGGGAGATCAAAGAGTTTTGAAACTCCTTGATCTCTTGGCAACTTCCATAAGCTACCAATTTGCTGCTTAAGTGAGCAAAGAGGATGGTGTAGTCAGTGGTAGTCTCAAGAGAAGCAATGTGGAATAAGATCATCTTGGGTTTTAGGTCATGAAGAAGGGCGAGGGCCTCTGTGATATTTTGAGAGGTGTAGATCAGTTGCTCCTTGTCTTTTGCAATTTTTTCAATCAAGAGTGTGCGAAATTTTTCCTGATCTAGGACAACAATATCGTAGTTCATCTTCATCCTATAGTAGGGTTAGGGTATGATATTATAATGATAATTAAGCGATTAATCGGCCACGATCTTGACGATAATTACTTAGGAGTATGCTTATGACTTTTTACACCACTTTGTCTAGGTGTTCGTCATCATCCTCATTGTGATCCTGCTCTTTAAGGATCTTACGGTTTAAGAGATCAGCGTTTTCAAAATTTTTACTATGGATTTTGTTTTTCCACTTCTCTTTCTTTTTATTGAGTTGCTTTTCGATCTTGTGTATGGCCAGATCGAGGCATTTGTAGAGGTTGTCACTTTCAGCGGAAGCGTTGTATTGGAAGGTTGACCCACTAATTCTTAAGTCGGCACAGTGGGATCCCTCTTTTACGTGGCAGGTCCAGTGAACATCGGTGTGACCATCTAAAAACTTTTGGAAGCGTTCGCTCTTTTGTCTAATCTTCTCATCCAGTGCAGGTGTATGCTCCAAGTTTTTGAAGGAAATAGTAACTTTCATAAAGCTCACCCCTTTAGAAAAACAGGTTGATTAAAGCTTACCTTCGCTGTTTTCTACGCGCAGAAGGTAAGATGTCCATAAGTTCGCGATATTTTGCTACAGTTCTTCTTGCAATAATAATGCCTTCTCGTTCTAAAATCTCCACAATCTTTTGATCGGAGAGTGGCCTTTTGGCATCTTCAAGTCCGATCATGGTTTTAATCTTCTTTTTTAATGTCTCTGAGGCCACATCGGTTCCACCATCTTTACCGCCAATTCCAGCGTTAAAGAAGTATTTAAGCTCAAATGTTCCAAGGTGTGTATGCATATATTTATTCACGGTCACGCGAGAAACGGTGGATTCGTGCATGCCGATCTCACTCGCAATATCTTTTAAGATCATCGGCCTTAAGTAGTTCGGGCCTTTTTTAAAAAAGTCGGGCTGTAATTTTACAATGGCCTCGGCCACGCGATAAATGGTTTTTTGTCGAATACCAATCGATTTAATCAACCAGGAGGCCGAGCGAAGCTTATCTTTAACATACTCTTTTGCAGTCTCTTCTTGTTTAGAGGCGCCACTGATATTTTTTAAGAGTGAAGTATAATAGTTGGATATTTTTAATTTAGGAACACCTTCGTCATTCATCGAGATGATAATTTCATTGCCAACTAAGGAGATAAAAATATCGGGAACAACGTAGTGGGTTTCCGAAGGTGTGATCGGTCTTCCGGGTCTTGGGTGCAACTCTTTTAAGAGATCAAGAGCATTATCCACCTGCTCTTTGGATTGGCCCTCTTTTTTAAGGAGAGCATAGAAATTTTTATCATCAATATGAGAGAGGTATTTGCTTAAGAGGAGCTCAAGTGTGGGACAATCACCATAGAGGATGCGTGCTTGTACCAGTAGGCACTCTTGCAGCGATGAAGTGGCACAGCCAAGAGGATCGAGGTGCTGAATCTTGAATAAAATTTTATTGACCTCTTCGCTACTGGCATTGGCCTTTTCCATAATCTCTTCGAGAGTCATCTCTAAGAGGCCATCATCGTTTAAGTTATGGATGATGATAGTGGCAATCTCTTCATCTTTGGCAGAGAGGTAGTCCATGCGTAGTTGCCACTCCAAGTAGTCTTGAAGTGTTTGTTCTTTGGAAACAATATTTTCATAGTTGGGAACTTCATCGGGATTTAAGGGGCCAACCATCGATTTTGCTTTTAAGTGATCACTTTGGGAGTCGAGGTAGCTGTTATCGGAGTAGCTGTTTTGATCATACTCTTGGAAACTATCGTGATCGCCATCGGTGCCATAGCGGGTATCGCTAGTGGAAGGATTGCTTCCCGTGGCATCGTGGTCTTCGTGGTTTTGCATCTCCAGATTTTCAATATGATAGTCCGAGTCGTTTGCAGGGGTCTCACCTTTTAAAATTTCCGTATCGATCTCTTCGAGCAGAGGGTTTTCTATTAACTCCTTGCTGATGATTTGGGTCATTTCTAAGTGCGGCACTGTTAAAAGCTCGATAGCTTGGCGTAACTGTGGCGTCATCATCAGATTTTGCGTCTGTTTCAAATCTTGCGTGAGCTTAATCGCCATACTTTACTTTCTCCAAATAGCTGCGGTCAACATCTTATCGGAAGAAGTGAAAAATAAATTCACTCCAATTCACTCTAATTTACTCAAATTTACTCCAATAAATTACATTTTAAACTCTTCCCCTAAATAAAATTTTCTGGCCACTTCACTCTCTAAAATTTCTTGAGGGGTACCACCTATTAATAATTTCCCTTCACTCATAATATAGGCCCGATCGACGATCCCTAGTGTTTCGCGCACATTGTGATCGGTGATGAGCACTCCGATGTTTCTCTCTTTAAGGCCACGGATGATGTTTTGCAAATCGCTTACTGCTAAAGGGTCGATACCGGCAAAGGGCTCATCCAATAAGATAAATTTAGGAGAAAGAGAGAGAGTGCGCGCTACTTCGACTCTTCTGCGTTCACCACCAGAGAGTTGGGAGCCTTTGGATTTTCGAATATGCCCGATATTTAGCTCTTGCAGCAGTCCTTCGAGTTTACTCTCTCTTTGGGCGTTGGAGAGGTCGGTGCACTCGAGGGCGGCATAGATATTGGCCTCAACGCTTAAATCGCGAAAGACCGATGCCTCCTGTGGAAGATAGCCGATGCCTTTGCGGGCGCGAACGTGAATTGGATCAGCGGTGATATCTTTTTCCATGAGAGTGACTTTACCATTATCTGCTTTGATTAGACCAACCATCATATAAAAAGAGGTGGTTTTTCCTGCACCATTGGGCCCCAGCAGGCCAACCACTTCCCCTGTCGAGACATTAATGTCTACGCCATTGACAATAGTGCGGTTACCGATGATCTTTTGTAACCCAGTTGCCTCTAGCGTGATTTTAGCAGGCGCCTGTATTGGTATTGATTCTTTATTGGTTTTTGCAAGTGTGATCATTGCTTTTTACTCTCTTTAAGAATCAGGTTGGAGTTGGTGTCGTCAACTTCAACCAACTCGGTGTTTTCGTAAAAAGTGATCTTATTGCCCTTGACCACATCCTTCTCTTGAATCACTTTAGGATATCCGGTAAGCACAATCTTCCCCTCCTTGACAATTCCCTCTAGTTTTTCCGCATAAGCACGTCGTTCAATGAAGTTCTCTTTCTTGGTGTTGGTGTTCGCACTAGAAGATGCCACTTCTGTGCTTGTTGATTCATTGCTCTCTTTTTTGGGTATTCTCTCGATGAGTTTAACATCATCATAGAGAGCATAGTATTTAAGCTTTTTGTTGTAGTTGTCTAGGAAAATCTCTCCTCGGAGTGCTCTTCCTTCCACAGTTGCGCGTTTAACATAGACGTTCTCCAGAAGTTCTACGTAGAGGGCATTGGCATCGGCAAAAAGTTTATTAGATTTAAAATAGATTCCTGGTTCATAGGGGAGGTGACGATCGATGTGTCCATCAACATTACCAAGGTAATGGATAAGTTTTTTTTGAGGCCAAGAGATTGCTTTATTGGAGTTGACGTAGATCTTATCTTTGGTTTTTTCTGTGATAGTTTTCGAGCGCACATTGTCGATCGCTTCAAAGTAATCGTTTTCGGGAGTGTATTTGGCGATATTGGAACGAATTTCTGAGGAGTCGTCGTAGAGATAGACATTATCGTAGAGATCGAGGTTGTTGTTATTTAGTTGGATCTTTCCGCGATTAGCACTATAACTGATGGAGCGGCCATCGTTGCCGTAGGCAATTCCCTTGGGATAGTCGAAGGAAGCAGTGTTCTCTTGTTGGTTGATCCTAAGTTCTTTTGCGTTGAGGTATAATGATGGCTTTTTGCTCTTTTGAACGTAGTAGTGGACGTCGTTAAAACGATGATCAAGTGATTTGCTTTTTGGGGCTTCACTAGAGGTGCTCTGATCCATAGGATCACTAGGGGGAAGATAATAGCAGAGAGCACAAAGAGTGATGGTAGAGGTGAGGTAAAAAAGGTAACTGACCAGACGAATCTTGAATGCAATAAATAATTTGATGAGACACCTCCTCGGTGTTATCGGTTAGCAAGCGACACACTTTTATTATGATTCCCTTATGGATTTTGTCAAAGTCAACTTTGACTAAAAAAAGCGAGGGTGTTACCCTCGTGCAAATTATTATAGGTATCCTTTAGCAATGAGAGAGGCGTGAGAGTTGTGGCCAAATCGGAATTGGAATTGGGATTGGGATTGGGTCTGGGACCAGGGAATTTACCGGGTGCAGTGCTGGAGAATGTTTTGTCTACAGGGGCAAAACTGACACCAATGGTTACTCAGTATGCTGCCATAAAAAAACAGTATCCGAATATGTTGCTTTTCTATCGCATGGGCGACTTTTATGAACTCTTCTTTGATGACGCTCAAGTGGCCACCAAGATTTTAGGAATTACCCTTACTCATCGTGGGAAGATTGGGGATATCGCTATTCCAATGGCGGGTGTGCCTTTCCATTCTGCGGCCAACTATGTGGATCGCTTGACGGTGCAGGGGTATAAAGTTGCGATTTGTGAACAAGTAGAGGATCCTAAGGAGGCAAAGGGGATTGTTAAGCGTGAGGTGGTTCAGATTGTCGGCCCTGGAATGCCTTACGATTTGGATAAGGCGGATGCCAAAGATTCACGCTACATTGCTTCGGTATGGAACAGAGAAAATTTTTTCTATGTGGTTTTTTTGGATTTTACCAATGGCGATTTTGTTGGAATGAAGTTTGCTAGTGCAGAGGATTTGATCTACAAGTTGCAAATCTACTCTCCTAAGGAGCTTTTAACTTACCCTGGCCAGTGGGATCAACAGCAATGCCTTGAGATTAAGAAATATTTTGCAAGCATAGGAATTTTGAAAAGTTTTGTTGCCAAAGAGTATTTTGATCCGGCCAACACCGCCTCATCGATAGAGAAATTAATTCCCCACTTTAAGCGTGATAAAATTCTGCAGACGGAGCAGGAGATTTTGCCTGCAATTTCGGCGCTTGCTTTTTATGTCTGCTCGATGCAGATGGGAAATTCTAAGAGTAAAATTCCACATTTGCGCCCCTTTCGTCTTGCAAGTGAGCTTGGTTGCATGCGAGTGACGCTGCCAACCCTGATGGGGTTGGAGATTTTACCCCGGGATCGTGCTGGTTATAACGATTCCTTGCTGGGGTTTATGGATAAGACAGAGACCGCAATGGGGGCAAGGGAGCTCAAGCAATTTTTTATTTCACCACTTTTTGATAAGGAAAAGCTGGAGAAGCGGTTGCAGGTGATTGAGTATTTGTGTCGAGAGCGTAAGCTTTTAAGTGCGATTCGTGAAGAATTGGCCGCGGTTAAGGATATTGAGAGAATTTTGGCCAAGGTTGCAACCAAGCGAGTGACTTCAAATGACCTGTTGAACTTGGCCTTATCGATTAAGAGTTATCGGCAACTCAAGAGTTTGCTTAGCGATGGTGATTTGGCGGCGATTTTTGAGGGGAACTTTCAGTGTCTAGATGTACTGGAACAGATGATTTTTAAGACCATTAACGATGAGGTGGGGGCATCCCTTGAAGATGGCAACCTGATTAAGCGAGGAGCGAGAGAGGATCGTGATCACTTGTACGATTTAAGTTATCGTTCGTCAGAGAAGATTTTTCAGTTGGAAGAGAAGTACCGCAAGCAAACAGCAATCTCTAATTTAAAGGTGAAGTATAATGGTGTGAATGGATACTTTGTGGAAGTCTCGAAGTCACACTTAAGTAAAGTTCCGGCAGAGTTTGAGCGCAGGCAGACGCTAGTCAATGCAGAACGCTTTGTGACCCTGGAACTAACGTGTTTTGAGCGCGAAGTTTTAAGTGCTAAAGGGGTACTTAAAGAGATTGAGGAGGCAATTTTTTCAGAGGTGGTGGCCGCGGTAGAAAAGGGTGCGGCGGAGTTGATCTCTGTTGCGAGAAGGCTTTCACGGCTGGATGTTTTGCAGTCGTTGGCATTTGTGGCGATTCAAGAAAATTTTTGCAGGCCAAACATTATTAAGGAAGGAAAGTTATTGCAAGTTAGGGGAGGGCGGCACCCTTTGATCTCTTCGCGTTTAAAAGATCAATTTGTTTGTCACGATATTTTGTTAGATGAAGGTAACTTCTTTGCTTTGATCACCGGGCCCAATATGGCGGGTAAGACGACGGTGATGCGAGAGATGGCAATCATTCAATTTTTGGCGCAGATTGGGAGTTTTGTTCCTGCCAAAGAGGCATCGCTGGGACTTTGTGATCACCTCTTCAGTCGGCTTGGGGCCAGTGATGATATCCTTCGTGGGCAATCGACCTTTATGGTAGAGATGTCAGAGACGGCAGAGATTTTGCGACATGCGACTGAACACTCGATGATTGTCTTTGATGAGGTGGGAAGAGGCACTTCAACCTATGATGGACTAAGTATTGCTTGGTCTTTGGTGGAATTTTTGGTGACTAAAGTACGGGCCATCACTTTTTTCTCCACTCATTATCATCAGTTGATTGGTGTGGTGGAGACCTTGGATGGGGCAAAAAACTTCTCTGTAGAGACGAAGGTTGAAAATGGAGATGTGCAGTTCTTGTATCGATTGCTGGATCAGGGGACTGAGGATAGTTATGGGATTTATGTTGCAAAGTTGGCCGGGCTTCCAAAAGAGGTACTGGATCGCTCTATGTACTTACTTCACCATTTAGAGCAAGAGGGTGGTGAAGGTAAAGAAAAGCAGAGCGAGGTAAGGGATAAGCGTGATGATGAAATCACCAGGGAGCTTGCGAATATGGATATTTTAGGAATGACTCCCATCCAGGCCATCGAAAAACTTTATAAACTTAGACAAAGAGTGGTTTTACAATAGGAGACGTTTTATGGATTATAAATTGTTACTGCAAGACTTTGGAACACCGTATGAGTCGATTCCTTTTTCAAAGATTAAGACAGAGTATTTTTTACCTGCAATCGAGGAGAGTATTGTTGAGGCCAAACAGAAGATTGAACAGATTAAAGGTGCCTCTTTTAATGTAACTCCTACCTTCGAAAATAGTGTTGCAGCACTGGAGCGAGCTTCGCGCAGAGTGGATCAAGTCGCGCAAATTTTCTTTCACTTGCATTCAGCAGAGTCGAATGAAGAGATTCGTAATTGTGCGAAGCAGATTTCACCACTCCTTTCCAATTTTGCCAATGATATCTTACTTGATGGCGTATTGTTTGAACGAATTAAGCGAGTTTGGGAGAAGCGCTTTGATGATGGACTAAAAGGTGAGGATTTAAAATTAACCGAAGAGTACTATCTCGATTTTGTCCGCAATGGTGCCTTATTGGATGAGAGTAAGAAACAGCAGCTCCGAAAAATTGATGAGAAGCTAGCAAAAGAGGCGCTGATTTTTAGTGATCGTGTTTTAAAGGCCAATAATAAATTTACCTTGGAAATAAGCAGTCGTGATGATTTAAAGGGTATGCCGGAGAGTTTGCTTGAGGCCGCTTTAGAAATGGGAAAGTCGAAAGGAAAGGAGGGACTATACGTCTTTACCCTCGATGCTCCAAGCTACATGCCTTTCATGCAGTATGCAGAAAATAGAGCGCTTCGAGAGAAGATGTATCGCGCTTATGCGGGACGTGCTTTCTTAGATGAGGAGACAGACAATCGCGCTACCATTGTTGAAATTGCAAATCTACGTCATGAGCGAGCAAACTTACTCGGGTATAAGACTCATGCTGATTTTGTGCTGGAGAAGCGGATGGCGGGATCGGTAAGTGCAGTGACAAACTTTTTAAATGACCTGCTGGAGAAGTCGCGCCCTTGTGGTGATAAAGAGATGGCCGAGCTGAACGAGTTTAAAAAGCGCATTCACCCTCAAGTAGAGGGGATGTATGCTTGGGACTTCTCTTTCTATACAGAAAAATTAAAGAAGGAGAAGTTTAATATTGATGATGAGTTACTGCGTCCCTATTTTAAGCTGGAAAATGTGATTGATGGGGTCTTTGAAATCGCAGGAAAGCTTTTTTCACTCGATTTCAAAGAGGTTAAAAATATTCCGCTCTATCATCAAGAGGTCAAGACTTTTGAAGTCTACGATAACTCGAAAGCGGGAGCGTTTATTGGTCTTTTCTATGCCGATTTTTTTCCAAGAGAGGGAAAGCGCAATGGCGCCTGGATGCTTTCACTTAAAGATCAGTACCGAGAGGGTGGTGTAGATGTGCGTCCACATGTAGGGATTGTGTGTAACTTTACAAAACCGACAGTAAGTAGACCATCACTCCTCACCTTGTCAGAAGTGACAACACTCTTTCATGAATTTGGCCACGCTCTTCATGGACTTTTATCCGATTGCCGCTATCGCTACTTTTCGGGAACCAATGTGTATTGGGATTTTGTAGAGTTGCCTTCGCAAATTATGGAAAATTGGGTTTTAGAAAAAGAGTGCCTTGACCTCTTTGCAAAACATTTTGAGTCAGGAGAGACGATTCCTAAAGAGTATGTGGAGAGAATTTTGGCGGCAGATAAGTTTCATCAAGGTTATGCAACTTTACGGCAACTTTCGTTTGGGCTTTTAGATCTATCTTGGCACGCTTACGATCCCAAGGGAATTAAAGTTGACTCTATTGTTGAGCATGAGAACAGAGCACTGGAGAAGACCAGAGTGCTTCCTTATGTTGAGGGAACCAATACCAGCTGTGCTTTCTCTCACATTTTTAGCGGTGGCTACTCCGCTGGCTATTATAGTTACAAGTGGGCGGAGGTGCTCGATGCCGATGCTTTCCTTTACTTCAAAGAGAAGGGAATTTTTAATCAAGAGGTTGCAAAAAAATTTAAGGAGAATATTCTATCAAGAGGTGGCACTGAACATCCGATGGAGCTTTATAAAAAGTTTCGAGGAAAAGCACCCACTGTCGATGCTTTATTAAAACGATCGGGATTACTCTAGCCCTTACTACTTAGGATCATTAGGATAAAAAAAAATGAATCTTCCCTCAGCTTCTTCTCATGACAATTATGCAATGTTTTTCCAAAATTTAAAAAGTGATCTTCCTACCATTCGGGAGGTGATCATCAAGACCTTTTCCTTAAGTAGTGATGATGGTCAAATTCGATCTATTAAAGATGCTTTAGCGATTCTTGATCGCTTGGAAATTATTCACAAAGATTTGCATGAATGTTTTGATAAGGCCCCTTCGCTTACATCGGTTTTTGATAGCGACTTTATTCCCTTTAGGGAATTTTGTGATCGTGAGGTGGTGATCGATACTTGCTTTATCGAGGATTACCTCTTTCCTTCAAAGGAGAAGTTGTCGTTTGTGAAGGAGGATGGGGAGGTCGATTTTACAGTTTTAGATGCCTATGTGCAGACCATTCGTGATTGGGTCGAGGCCTCAAAAAGCAATCACGAGGTTTGTCAGAAGTATATTCGGGAAAAGAGCGACGAGAACTTCTACCTTTCCCAGCTGGCCTGTTCCTGTGGGCAATGTGCTTCCGATTTCAAAAACAAATTGCGAGAGATGGTTTTGGATTTTTGCCAGAGGCGAATTGATGAGACCATTGTAAAAATTCAGGAAGATTTGAGTGGCGCAAACGAGGATGGCGAGGCGATTATTGAAAAAATTTCAGAGCGCATCTTTTTACTACAAAAAGAGGTGGATAAAAAGATTCACACTGTACGTAGTCGCCTTAAAAAGGCCTCGATTAGTAAGATTGATAATCAGCTCAAGAGTATCTTAAAGAATCGATTTGCACCACAGACAGAGATTGGGAAGAGGTATAGCAATTTTTTGCGTCCGCTATTTGAAAAGCATTTAAGTGAGAAGTTGATTAGTCCGGGACTAGTTGAAGAGGCAGAGTATGAACGTTTTTATCGGCAGCAAGGTGTGGCGCTTTGGAAAGATAAGAAGAGCGTACTGCGAGAGTTTGATAAACTAGTCAATTCTGTCTTAATGTTAAAAAGAAAGGATATCTCCTCTTCCATTTTGCAGGAGTATCTAGGTCAGTTTTGGCTACACTCCGATGCGAGAAAGATTAAGCGTAAGATTATCTATCACCATGGGCCTACCAATTCTGGAAAAACCTATCATGCCATTATGGCGCTTTGTAAGGCCTCTAGCGGTTGTTACCTGGCCCCCTTGCGCTTGCTTGCAGCAGAGTTATTCGATACCATGAACGAGAATGGGGTAAAGACTTCGCTGCTTACTGGAGAAGAGGTGATTCCAGTTGAGCAGGCCACCCACTACTCTTCAACGGTGGAGATGGTAAAACTGCATGAGGAGTTTGATTGTGCGGTTATTGATGAGATCCAAATGCTGGCGGACTCGCAGAGGGGATGGGCGTGGACGCGTGCTTTGGTAGGCGTGCATGCTAAAGAGGTGCATATTTGTGGTGATGATACTGCAATCGATTTGGTCAAGAAAATTGTAGAGCTTACAGGCGACGAGCTGGAGATGAGGGACTATGAGCGCATGACTAAGTTAGAGGTGATGGATCACTCCATTAATTTAGGAGAGCTTAATAAAGGGGATGCGCTGATTGTTTTTTCACGCAAGAACGCCTTAAAGTATAAAAGTGATCTAGAAAAACTGGGTTTTAAAGTTTCCATTATCTATGGGATGTTAGGGCCTGAGGTTCGGCGTGAACAGGCGCGAAAATTTGATCAAGGTGAAACCGATATTATGGTGAGCACCGATGCCATTGCCATGGGGATGAATCTTCCCATTAAACGGATTGTCTTCTCTACACTTTCTAAATTTATCGATGATAAGGAGTATCGCCTCTCCCATAGTGAGGTTAAGCAAATTGCAGGGAGAGCGGGGCGTTTTAAGCGTTTTCCCATTGGGCATGTGACCTGTCTTACACGCGTTGATCAAGGAATTTTTGAAATCAAGGAAGCGATGGCCGCTGATTTAGAGCAAAAGAGCAACGCCATGGTAGGTCCTGACTTGGATATCTATAATCAAGTGAACCAAGCATTGACCGCTCACTCTTTGGCGGTGTTATCGCTGACAGAGTTTCTACACCTCTTTAATACCATGATTTTTGCTTACCCTTTTTACTGTGTTGATCTCAAGGAGATGATTGAGGTAACAGAGATTGTGGAAGTGGCCAATGAAAAGTATAAAAGCTTGTCGGCGTCGGAGATGTTTGGTTTTGCTTGTGCCCCTGTGAACTTGGGGCTAGTGGAACATGTGCAATACTTTGTTTTCATCTTGAATAACTATATTAGGGCCGCCGATATAAAATTTGAGGAGATAAACTACTCCTCCGATAACATCGATTATTTGGAGACGTCCATTAAATGTATTGAGCTGTACCAGTGGCTTGCTCGCCATTTTAGCAACAAGCACTTTGCTTTCAAAGAGCAAGAGCTGCTTTATAATAAGTCGCTTGCCATTGAAAAATTGAACAAACTACTCTCCGCACACATCGTGCAAAGCTGCTCGAGCTGTGGCAAGCCTTTGCCTAAAGATTTTAACTTTGGGATTTGTGAAGATTGTTTTAAAAATAAGAGCTTTCATACCCGTCGTCGTGGACAAAAACTCTCTTTTCGTAAAGGAGGAAGATCTTCTCACGGTGGTGGCGGCAGCGGTGCTGCTGGCGCTGGTGCTGGTGCTGCGAGTGAGCGCAGTGCTGGTGGTAGAGGTCGAGGTCGAGGTCGAGGATCTAATCACCGACAGAGTCACTCAGGAGATAAACGCAAAGGCCGCCCATAGTTCTTCAATAACTCTAATCTATTTTAATAAAATGACCGAAACAGTGTTGGATCCTCTTTAGGAAGGGGATGGCAATGGATAACTGTTAGTAACTGATTGATAAGGTCATTTATCTATGCTGTCTAAATTAACGAGCATCATTAAAGCGAGCAAAGAAGCGATCGAAGAAGCGATCAAAGAAAAAATTCTTAGCGCTAAGAAGAAAATTTTGAAGTTTAGAGAGGGAGAAAAAGGCAAAGATAAAAAAAAGAGTGCAAAGACGGAAGCTGTTGCACAAGAGTTACCACAAAAAAAAGCAAGTGAAGAGGATACTGATGTAGAGATAATGGATGAAGAAGAGGGAACTATTGTAGGAGAAATGACCGGAGAAAGTGAGGGAGAGGAAGGAGAAGAAGCGGGGAATGAGAATGAAGATGAAGAGGCGCTTCAGCAGCGTTTGAAGGCAGAAGCAGAGCAGAGAAAAAAGGAAAGAAAAAAGAAAGTGATAAGAATTGCCACCATAGTTTTGGGGGTATTGGTGGTTATTAGTCTGCTAATTCCTGATGCAAAAAAGAGTACAAAAACAACAGATGGCGAGAATCCTAAGGTAGAAGATAAAAGTAGTAACAGTAATAATACAGGGGAGAAAACAGCAGAAGAGGGGCCGTTTAAAATTAATAAAACCAAGAGTGTTCCTATTGCGGTTACTGCTGCGGCAGAAGAGGTTGCACTCACGTTGGTGGCCACACCTACTATATCAGAGGAAATTGTTACTCAATCGGTGGAACCAGAGGCGTTGCCATTAGAGACTCCAACAACCGAGGTCACAAAGGCGGCCCCAGAGGTCACTCCTGAAATCCCTTCTGAAACTCTGACAGAAACTCCAATAGAAGCTCCGATAGAGGCCCCGATAGAAACTCCGATAGAAACCCCTCCTGAAACTCCAATCGTTGCCGCAAGTGAACTAGTACCGGAAGCTGTGACCACTGTACCTGAAGCTGAAGTAGCAAGCGTGCCTAGCAATAGTAGTGCGAATAGTGGAGAAGTGAAGGATGATGGGGAGATTAATCAAGCGATTCCAGAGGTGGCAGTGAAAAAAGTTGACGCCATTTTAGAAAGTAAAAATGTGATGAAAGAGGAAATTTACAGTGTTCGTAGTCTGGCCGGTAAAATTCAAGAGAGCGGGCGTCACTTGAAGTTAGATCAGGAAAAGGCCCCTAAAGTGAAAGTTCCTGCTCCAGATTATGATGTTGTGGGTAAGGGGCTGGTTTATAATTGCAAAAAGAAACATTGGGCCTGTGTGGATAGAGAGCAATATTTTCAGTGTAAGAATAATTTGCTATGGGCCATTAACTTTAAGAGTAAGCCAGATTGTGTGATTGATGAGGTGTTTGCGACACCCGAGGATTGTTTTGAGGTTCAAAAGCTAAAGATTAATCAATTGGCAAAGGTTTCGCGATGTCAGTAGAAAAGAGAAATGAAGAGTTACTTATGGATATTTTTTATATCACCGATGACGAGACTATTGAGCACTATTTGAATGCTCTACTAGAAGGCGGGTTTGACTGTGATGGAGTGCAGAAGAGTAGGATTTCTCCAGCAAAAGGTCAAGGGGAACTCATGGGGAAGTTTGAGAGCAAAAACTCGAAATTGGTTTTTTTAGAGCTCTCTTTTGGAATGGAGCGCTTAGTGGATGATGATAAAAATAAACAAAGCTCTCTAATGACCTTTGAATGGCTGAAATGTATCAAGGCAAAACAGTTTTATTTGCAAGCCGATAATATCGCAGTTTTTTTAATTGGTAGGGTGAGCAATATTCCCAGGGTGATATGGGACAAGGTGAGTGACTATTGTAGCAAGGAAGCGCTTATTTGGGGGATCATTGATGTTGATCATGAGCAGCAGTTGTTGTTGCCTACAATTAAGAGAGTTAAGGAATTATTGATGCCCAGTAAAACTGAAGCTACTCTAGTAAAAGAGGCACAAGAAAAAAGAAAAGAGGATAGTGTTCCTGTCCAGAAAAAGCGCTTATTGCAATTAAACCAAGATATCAACAAGCTTATGGAGAATATTGAGCAAGAAATCAAGCGCGCTAAAAAATTGCATAACCGATTTGCAGTAAAAAGACAGGAGACAATAGAGGGAATAAATATTTTGAGCAAGTATGCTGTAGGTGCAGGGCCTGGGGGAGAATTTTTTGATATTATTAAGAAGAAAAAAAAATTGATTTTAGTTTTGGCATCTACTTCTTCCTATGTGCTTTCTGCAATGGTGATTGATCACTTCACTTGCTTAAAAGAAAACAGTGAAATCAATATTGGAAAACTTGAAAAATTTATCAATGATTTAAATCAGACAATTATCTCTTCTCAGCTTTTAGAGAAATATAGCGGTCATCATCGGCCATTATTGCAATTGCTGATAGTGGAGATAGATTTTAGAAAGCTAGAGATGCAAGGTTATATTGTAGGAAGAAGTGGGGTGATTTCCAACAAAAATTATCACATTTTGGGTTCTAGTAATGTTGATCTATCTGCTCCCTTGGATAAGAATTATTTCAAATGGATTTTGTCGCGTGGAGAAAAAATGATTTTTCTATCACCTGGTTTTAGAGAAAATGTCAGGGATGTAATCGGTGGAGAAGCGCTCTACGACTTCACTTTAAGAAAGATTAACGAGGAAAATTGTGAAATTACAGATGAGCTATTTTACCACTTAAAGAAAGAAGCGGGGGACGATTTTTTAAAATATGATGCAACAACAATTATTATAGAAGTATCTCAAAATGCCATTCATGAAGTCCCAGATGTCAGATAACGTCAGATAACGATCATTTAAATAACAGAGCAAAACCTACATTATTACCGAGGGAAGAAGTAAGCTATCACTCCCTAATTAAAAAATCAAAATAAGCCATCAAAGTTAGTCAGTCTTTCTTATTAGGAAAATTTGACCTAGGTTTTTTTTTGACCTCACTATCAATATAAGTCACAATAAAAATAAGCCGTTAAGAAAAGTAAGATCAATTTTTCATAATGGTGCTGGAGGTACTATGACTGATAGACCCGATAAGAGTGAAGTAAAGTTCGAGAAAGAGAAAAAAGATGAGAATCGCCAACTCCCATTACTTCCTCTAAGAGAAGTAATTATTTTCCCTCATATGGTTGTGCCACTATTTGTAGGAAGAGAGAAATCGATTGTAGCGTTAGAAGAGGCCGCCCATCATGGGAATGAATTATTCTTAGTAACTCAGAGGGATGCAAGTGTTTTAAATCCGGATCGTGAAGACATTTATGACATAGGCACTGTCGTAAATATTGTTCAGATGTTGCGATTACCAGATAACACCATCAAAGTGTTAATCGAAGGAAAGTATCGGGCAAGGATTAAAGAGTTTGTTAATACCGAAAAAGGTTATGCAGCAAGTGTCGAGCGGCTGGCAGATATGGTCAATGATCAAGTGAATCTTGAAGCGACCACTAGAAGCGTGCGCACCGTTTTTGAACAATATGTAAAGTTAAATAAAAGAATACCTCCAGAATTGTTGATGAATATTTCTTCTATTACTGATCCTGGAAGACTCGCCGATGTCATCGTGGCCCACTTGATGATGAAGATTCCAGAAAAACAGGAGATCTTAGAAGCAAATAATTTGGATCGTCGCTATCAGTTGTTGCTAGAAAAAATTCAGGCGGAAATTGAGATTATTAATGTTGAAAGACGTATCCGCACACGTGTGAAAACACAAATGGAGAAATCGCAAAAAGAGTATTATCTGAATGAGCAGATGAATGCGATTCAAAAAGAGCTTGGGAACCGTGATGACAAGAGTGAAATCATGGAAATGGAGGAGAAGCTCGAAAATAAAAAGCTGTCTCCAGAGGCAAAAGAGAAGGTGCTTAAAGAGGTTAAAAAACTTAAGTCCATGTCACCAATGTCTGCTGAATCAGCGGTTGTAAGAAATTATATCGATTGGATGTTGGGGCTTCCTTGGGCCGATTTTAGTGCTGACAACTATGATGTTAAACGGGCAAAAGAGGTGTTGGAGCGTGACCATTATGGGCTTTCCGATGTTAAAGATCGGATCGTGGAATATTTGGCAGTCAAATCTTTATTAAAGGTTGAAGGCAAGGGAACAATTCTTTGCTTGATTGGCCCTCCAGGTGTTGGAAAGACGTCGATTGCAAGATCACTTGCTGATTCCATGAATCGAAATTTTGTCAGGATCTCACTGGGTGGAATTCGTGATGAGGCCGAAATTCGTGGCCATCGTCGTACTTATGTTGGTGCATTACCGGGAAAAGTGATTCAGGCCTTGCGAAAAGTTGGGAAAGGGAACCCTGTTTTGTTATTTGATGAAATTGATAAAATGGGAAGCGATTTTCGTGGTGACCCTGCTTCCGCCATGCTCGAAGTTCTAGATCCAGAACAAAATAAACATTTTAATGATCATTATCTAGAAGTGGATTACGATTTATCCAAAGTTGTCTTTGTGATGACTGCTAATGATATTGGAGGCATACCTATTCCTCTAAAAGATAGAATGGAGATTATCCATATTGCTGGCTATACTCCAGGGGAGAAATTGCAAATCGCCAAGCGTTATCTTACCGCCAAAGCAATTGAAGGCAATGGACTAAGTGAGTACAATCTAAAAATCAATGATACCGCCATTTTGAAAATCATTAGAAGTTACACCAAAGAGGCCGGAGTGCGTGAGCTGGAACGACTCATTAATACAGTAGCAAGAAAAGTAGCAACGGATGTGGTTACCAAGAAGACTCCCCCTGGCAAAAAATTTATTGTTACCGAAAAGACCGTTAGCAAATACCTTGGGCCTTCAAAATTTGATCATACCGATGTGGAGAGTGGTGCTCAGGTGGGATTAGCAAATGGACTGGCCTGGACCTCTGTGGGTGGAGAGGTTTTAAATATTGAAGTGGTTACGATTCCTGGTACAGGAAAATTTCAACTTACTGGTAAGCTAGGTGAAGTAATGCAAGAGTCAGTTAAAGCGGCCTTAAGTTATGTACGCTCTATCGGGCTTTACTTGGGAGTGGATCACGACTGGTATAATAAAAATGATATCCATGTGCACATCCCAGAGGGGGCAACCCCTAAAGATGGACCAAGTGCAGGCATAACATTGGCAACGGCCATTACCTCGGCCGTTGCCAATATTCCTGTCCGTCAAGATGTTGCGATGACGGGTGAAATTACTCTTCGAGGACGAGTGCTTCCTATCGGTGGGCTCAAAGAGAAAATTTTAGCGGCCAAATATGCTGGAATTACGACAGTGATCATTCCTGAAAAAAATCGCAAAGATCTTCATCAAATTGAAAAAGAGATTTTGGACGGAATTGAGATCTGTTCTGTTCAGAGCGCTGATCAAGTGTTGAAGCTTGCATTGAAGATGGCCCATCCAGAAGATTTTATGAAAAGTGCTCCCACTTCGCTTAAGGTTGTTAATAGCAACGATGAAAGTGAGAGTTCTAAAGAAAATGAGCTTCCACCTAAAGGAAGAAATGATAGCGAAAATCCTAATCGCGGCAAGGTTGCGATGTAGGGGCGTTTTATTTCGTTTATTTCGTTTACTTCTTCACATTGTATCCATAAAGCACATCTATCGTTCCAATCTGAGGAAAGATCAGGCGCCGCATCTCTTTAAGTAAAAAGCGTGGTAGTTTGCTTTCAAAGAGATAACGATTTTTGAGATCGGAGTAGCTGAAATCGTCAATGCCTACAGAGGGTGTAATAAAATAAAGTTTTTCAAGGCGTGAGATAAAGAGCAATGCCTGTTCACGAAGATAGGATGGGATTTTGTCTTTGATAGAGTGGAATTGAGGGAGCAATGAAAGGTGATCTTGCTTGTTTTTAAAGTGAACATATTGGAATACTAGAAAATAAAAGGTAGCGATATTTTTTTCATAAAGGCCATCAAGCAGTTCAATGGCAATTTGAATGTGGTGAAATGCTTCAGTGTAATTTTTTTGATCGTAAAAGGAAGCTGCCTTAGAAAATCTGGTCATTCCGTTGCGGTACTTTGCTATTCTAGGATCACTCTTAACATTAGAGGCGATCATCTCGCGTTTACCATTTTGCTTCCAGATATTGGAAATTTGCAAAAGCTTATTAGGGGTGATTTTGGGGCAACTGCCAGGAGTATAGAGGATTTGTTGTTTGCTGGCGTTGAGGGTTACTATTTGCAGGGAGGCCAAGGTTAAGGTGTCTTGATTCCATTCAGAAATATTTTTAGTGGAAACTAGGGTAGGTGCAGGTATAGGTGTAGACGCCAGGTCGGGGCTGCCAAGAAGAGAGATAACATCGATGGCATCAGGGATTTTTCCTGGGAATGTTTTTTTAAAGGCCGCAATTTTTTTTGAGAACGATTTTTTTCTCATGAGGCAATAATTTTCTTGTCCGTTAGAATAATTTTCATGCAGCTTCTCTTTTTTTATAGGGAGGTTATTGAAGTAGATAATTTTTTGCTCTTTCATATGGTAAATTTTATGAAAAAGCTCTTCGCCATAGATGTCGATGGCCAATACATCCCCACAAGGTAGACCAAGGTAGATCCCCCAATTACCAATTGCCGATTTCCCTTTTAGGTATTTTAGTGCGCTTGCCTGATCTTGTGCCTCAAAGAGTAGGCCCATCACAAGTTCAAAAATAAGATGGCCCTTTAAATTAAAATTTTTCCCATACTTCATGTGCAGAGCAAGTGTAATCCCGTGCTCAGAGATAGAGGTAAGAGAGGGATAAGGCAATCCTGCAAGAGAGAGTGTCCAGATTTTAGGATGCCCAGAAAGCTCATAGAGGATGCTTCGCTCCCCTTTAAGATAGTTATTGGTAAGAGGAAAATCGAGGATACGTCCGTGGGTGAGAGAATTTTCTTCAGCGTTGTAAGTAAATAAACTAGAGCATCCTAGCGTGAGATTTGGCAGTAAAGGGATAAACTTGTTAATCGAAGGAAGTGCCTCAATGATAAGATATTGTTTGATAATTTCGATGGGATTTAGGCCAAGACCTTCAGCGTAGGCATTAAGATATTCAGGGAAGAGGAGGTTATTTTTTAAAATTTTTTGCGCCAAAAAATCGAGACCTTTAGCGATAGATTGATCAATGGCCCATAGACCAGATTTGAGATAACCTTGAACAGCATCAATAAGCGACTGAATGTTGTTTTTATCAAGATCACCAAGATAGTTAAAATTGCTAAGAGGGTTTCCAAGGAGATGAATGTGTGGAGGGTGTTGTATCATGAATAGACCTATTCCTGTGAGTGTGTTAGAAATGAATAGATAAATATTATATTATACAAATTGTGTGAAGAGTGTGAAGGTTTATAATCAGAAAAAATTAAATTCACTGAAGCGCTTGGAACAGGCGCTTGTGACTTTTGTCTTGTTACTACGCTATGCTTTCCTTCCATTGCATTTAATAATTGTCGCCATCAAAAAGGGTGGTGGATTTTCATCGCCAAAATTTTTAGTGGTAGATGGCTTTTTAATTGGTGATGCAGTTTTACTGAGGCCTTTGATTAAGAGTGTGCTGAGTGGTGATGAACAAGCGGTCTATATCGGAGGAAAACATAGCAAATTTATTTTTGATGATTGCAAAATTAAAATTATTTTTCAGCAGTGGCCTTGGGCCAATTATGACTACAGTATTGGAAGTCTAATTAAACTGCTTAGTCTGTGGTCTCGACTGTTGTGGCTTACACCGGAATTCTGTATCGAGGCCAGAGGTGATTTTCGTTCTATTGCTTTTTGTTCACTTGCATGGAGTGGAAAAATAGTGAGTTATGCTTTTACAGGAGGGAAAAAACTTTTACACCTCGATGCTAGTGATAGTGATGAACGCTTGAAAGAGCAGGTTTTCCATTTAGAGGAGCATAATCGTGTCTTGGCACTTGCGCTGGGATTGAACTATGATAGGAAATTGATTATAAAGCAGCGGCCACCAGTTCGAGCGGAAAGGAGGCCAGTGATTGGACTATCTTTTTCTGGCAGTCGACCTCTAAAAGTCTTGCCTCTATTATTTGCCGAACGCTTGCTAAAGTTGCTGAAGATGTCCCTAAGAGAGGATGTTTCATTGAAATACTTGATTTCTCCCAACGATTTTTTTTTAGGGCAAGAGCAAGATGGGGGAGTGCGTTTACTCAAACAATATCAAGTAGAATTTTTTAAAGGAAATTTTGAAGAATATTTAGATGAATTTTCAACATTGGCAGGATATGTGGGAGTTGATAGTGCTGGAGCTCACATTGCATCCATGTACGATCTTCCTGTGCTTGTATGCTTTAATACCATGCTTGCTGAGTATGCCAGGCCTATTCATGATAAAGTGGCCACTCTAGAGTTGCCCTATGGTGAGTGTAAGTGCAGACCTTGCGAAGGGAGCCTTTGCGTAGGGGAGCATACCCTGCAATGTTTTACAGGCATTGGTGCTGATGAGTTACAAAGGAGCATTAGTCAATTTGTAAATATGCTCTAGCAAGGTCTAAGTGCATGGCACTTGTGGCTTGCGGGGAGGGGAGGAGAGGAGAGGATGAGGGAAGTTGTTGGGTTGGTTGTGCATTATGCGAGGGATGAGAGGAATTTGTTGAATACGCGGAGGTGTGTGGAGTCGCTTGCGGTCGCGGGAGTGGAGAAGGTTTGGGTGGTGGATAATGGATCGCCAGTGGTACTTGAAGAGGGGTACAGCATTGCTCGCAGTGGGGTGCAGGTGGTGCGAAGTGAGGATAATCTTGGGTATGCTGGAGCGATTAACTTGGGAATGAAGGTGATTGAGGAGAGTGAAAAGCAAGGTGGGAGCAAGGGGCAGCGGTTTATTTTTGTTTTGAATAATGATGCTATTGTGGAAAAGGGGTGTGTGCAGAGGCTTTTAGAGTGCGAGCAAAGGCATGAGGCGATCTTGGCACCGGTGATTTATGATTTAGAGAGTGGGAAGGTTAGTGATTTGGGTGGAAGGATGAATCGCTTCACCATTTACTATCGAGAGCTAACCGCGATTCCAGAGAAGTTACAGGCCGTAGACTTTATCACGGGCGCAGCGATGTTTGCCGAGAAGAAAGTGTGGAGGAAGATTGGACCATGGGATGAGCGCTTTTTTATGTATGCGGAGGATTTTGATTACTGTTTGCAAGCGGAGGATTTGGGGATAGCGCGAGTGATTGTTCCTGCAGCAAAGGTGTTGCATTCTAAAGGGAGCTCGAGTAAGAGCAATTGCAAGAGTGTTCCAGAGGGACTTAGTGCTTTTAGTATGTACCACATTCATCGCAATCGGGTTTGGTTGGCACAAAAGCGCCATGGGGTGGTCAAGTTTTGCTGCTTTTTATTGGTCTATAGTGCAATTGTGGGCCTAAAGCTTATGAAGTGGTGCGCGCGCGATAGAAAACTTGCGGCCGCACTTTTTCGTGGTTATGCTGATGGAGTGTGGGGTGCAATTTTAATTTCACTCTCAGGGTCGAAAAACCCCACCATCTGTTTAAAGTTTAACACTTCAAAAAGGATGACATCATAGAGGCGATGATACACTTCAAGGCCATTTTCGGTAAAACTGGTTACTCCTAAGGAGAGAGCGTAGCCTCCTTGTTTTAGAGGGAGTTGTTGTTCAAAGGTGATTACTATGGTTTCGCCAGAGAGGAAAGTGCGACTGTTGATGGCGTTTGCTTTTTCCCCCAGGTAGTAGGTATTGGTTCCGGTGATCTCAACGCCTTTTAAATCTTTAATGGTGTAGGCGATAATGGGATTTTCAATTTTTTGATGAAATTTAATTTTTAAGTGGATACTAAAGGGATCATCGGCGACGATGCGGTTACAGCGTTTGCCTTCGCTGTCGATCAGAGCATAGTCGAGGATCTCGGCCTGCTTATTTCCATAGGAGAGGCACTCACTTTGCTGTTGCTGCTGGGTCGATTGTGCTTCAATACCGCTCATCACTTGTTTGTAGTTATCGATAGCAGCTTTGGGAGATCCATCAAAAATTTTTTCTCCTTTGGAGAGGACGATTCCACGATGGCAGTATTGCATGACATATTCAAGGGAGTGAGTGACAAAGAGAATAGTTTTTCCCTGGTCGCGTAGTTTGTTGAAGTGGCGAAAGCATTTGGCCTGAAAGTTGATGTCTCCAACTGCCAAGGCCTCATCGACGATAAGGATATCGGGGTTGTTATGGATGGAGAGGGAGAAGGCCAGGCGAACAAACATACCACTTGAATACTTTTTCACTGGAACGTGAATGAACTCTCCCAGGTCGGCAAAAGTGGTGATCTCAGGAATTTTTGCCTGCATTTCACGCCTGGTAAAACCAAAGAGGTGGCCATGGAAATAGATATTTTCAAGTCCGCTTAACTCAGGATTTAGGCCTGCGCCTAATTCAAGGAGGGCCGCGATTTTTCCATGTGCTTGCACCTCTCCACTACTCGGAGGTGTAATACCAGTTAATACTTTCAGTAAGGTGGATTTTCCAGAGCCGTTAGGGCCAATGATGCCTACACACTCGCCGGCAGTGATAGTGATATTGATATTCTTTAGTGCGGGAAAGATATTGGCGGGGGTGAAGATGTTTTTTAAATTGCTGGCAAAGGAGCTTTTGCTTCCTTTCGTGAGTAGTGGATAGTTTTTGCAGAGATTTTTTATCGTAATCATTGCTGGTGTTGTCATTGCTTTTGTTCCTAAAGGAGGTCTGCAAATTGTGGACGCATTCTTTTAAAGCACCACTGGCCGAAAAAGAGGATGACAAAAGTGATGATCCAAAAATAAAGAGTAAACCCTGGTTTTTCCCAAAAAGCGACTCCTTGAAGAAGGGTGTCTCGATATCCGGAGACGATGTAGTAGAGAGGATTTAGCTTAAAGAAAAGTTGATATTGTTGAGGAAGTTGCTCGAGATTCCAAAAGATGGGAGTGAACCAGAAGAAAAATTGCACCAAGATTGCTACCATATAGATGAGGTCACGAGCAAGGACAGCAATAGAGGAGAGGATAAGAGAGATGCCCGCAAGGAGCATCGTAGTCGCCAAGAGGTAATAGGCCAGTTGGAAAAAGGTAAACAGCGATAGCGGAACCTTCATGATGAGAAGAAACAGAAAGGTAAGCGCGAGGATAGAGAGGTGAATAATGAGTGCAGAAAATATTTTTACAATAGGAAGCAGGTGTGCAGGGAAGGGAACTTTTTTGATGATAAAAGCGTACTCATGAATGGAGGCAGTTGCAGAGATCAAAGAGTCGCTAATAAAAAACCAAGGGGCAAGACCGCAGGTGAGCCAGAGGACAAAGGGGATGTTTTCGTTGCCCATAGGAATGGAGGAGACTTTAAATCCTAGCTGAAAAACCATGATTAACACCAAAAGTGTGACCATGGGATAGGCAAAGGCCCAGGCCACACCCAAGAGGGAGCCAAGGTATTTTTTGTTAAAATCGCTTAAAACAAAATCGTAAAGAAACTCTAAATTATGTCTTGAGATGGAGAGGTGAAATTTGCTATTCATCGTTGTTTTGTGGGTCGTGTTATTTAATATTCATGGTGGCCGTATCCAACATTACTTTGTATATTTTGAAAACGGAATAAGCTTTCAGCAGTTTTACCAATTTATTATTATTATTGTTGTTATAAGGGGTGAGCATCCATGGTAGTACCTAAGATGAAAGGAATTATTTTGGCCGGAGGAAGTGGTACGCGGCTTTATCCTGCAACGATTTCAATTTCCAAACAGCTTTTGCCGGTTTTTGATAAACCCATGATCTATTACCCACTATCAACGCTGATGTTGGCGGGAATTCGTGACGTTTTAATCATTACTACTCCACAAGATCTGCCACTTTTTCAGTCGCTATTAAAAGATGGGAGCAGCATTGGAATGAACTTGCAATATGAGGTGCAGCCAAGGCCAGAAGGACTGGCGCAGGCCTTTATTATTGGTGAAAAATTCATTGGAAAAGATAATGTTACACTGATTCTTGGGGATAATATTTTTTATAGCTATGGACTTACTTCTATGCTTGAGCGCTCTGCTAAATTACAGTCGGGGGCGGTGGTTTTTGGATATTATGTGAACGATCCTGAACGCTATGGAGTAGTGGAGTTTGATGATCAATTGAATGTGATCAGTATTGAAGAGAAACCAAAGCTTCCTAAATCAAACTATGCCGTAACTGGACTCTATTTCTATGATAATCAGGTGGTAGAGATTGCAAAAAATCTTAAACCATCGGCGCGAGGGGAGTTAGAGATCACCTCTGTTAATCAAGAGTATCTCAAGCGTAAGCAGTTAAGGCTTGAAATTTTAGGACGTGGAACTGCTTGGCTGGATACAGGGACGCACGAGAGTTTATTGGAGGCCTCCAATTTTGTTGCAACCATTGAACATCGTCAGGGATTAAAGATTGCTTGCTTGGAAGAGGTTGCCTTCAATAAAGGTTTTATTGGAGAAGAGGAGCTTTTAACGCTGGCCCATCCCATGAGAAAAAATCAGTATGGAGAGTATTTGATTCGTTTGGTAGCGCGCTCTCGTGAAGAGGGAAAGAAAAATTTTGGAGTGAGTCTTGCTTCCTCCTCTGGCGTCACGGTTACGAATTTAGGAGTGAGCGATGTTCGTACACAAAACGCCCATTGAGGGCCTCTTGATCTTGGAACCGCGAGTGTTTAAAGATGATCGCGGTTATTTTTTTGAAGGGTATAATGCCCGTGTTTTGTCTGAGTTGGTGGGACTTGCGATGAATTTTGTCCAAGATAATCAGTCGCTCTCTTCCTATGGAACTCTTCGTGGATTGCACTTTCAAACAGGTGAGTCTATTCAGGCAAAATTGGTACGAGTGCTTTGCGGGCGTGTGTGGGATGTGGCGGTTGATTTAAGGCCTGGATCCAAAACCTACAAGCAACACTTTGGACTGGAATTATCAGATGAGAATAAGTTGCAATTTTTTATTCCTAGGGGTTTTGCTCACGGATTTGTAGTCTTGAGTGATAAGGCCGAATTTTTTTATAAAGTTGATAATTACTACTCTAAGGCACACGATGCTGGTATTTTTTACGATGATGTTGAATTAGGGATAAAGTGGCCGATTCCGAGAGAGCATGTGATATTATCGGAGAAGGATCGAGCGCTACCAAATTTTTCTTCATGTGCAAAGGAGCTGTTTTGATGATTTGGGTAGTTGGAGTTGAGGGACAGCTCGGACATGAATTAAAGTGTTTGCTTACAAGTGAGAGTTTGGAGCGAGAGAGTGTCTTCACGGCGGTTCATGAGTGTGATATCACCAAAATCGATACGATTAGAGCAGTGGTGAAAAAGCACCCTGCGATTAAAACTATTGTGAACTGTGCCGCTTATACGGCGGTTGAAAAGGCAGGTGAGGAATCACAGCGTGCCTTTGCAGTCAATAGTGAAGGGCCTGGAAATTTGGCCAAAGTGGCAGCAGAGTTTGATCTCACGCTTTTTCATATTTCAACAGATTATATCTTTTCCGGAAAACATTTCACTCCTTATAAAGAGGAGGATGATGCCTCTCCTCTTTCTGCCTATGGTGCAAGCAAATGGCAGGGAGAGCTTGCTGTACGCGCATTTGCTTCGCGTTCGGTAGTGATTCGTACCTCCTGGCTCTATTCGAGTTATGGACACAATTTTGTAAAGATTATTTTGGAGAAGGCGAAGAAGAGTGCTGATGCGAATGCGAATGTAAACAATGGGAACTTGCGAGTAGTGTATGATCAGATTGGCTCACCCACTTTTGCTGGTGATTTGGCGGCGGCAATTTTAGAGATCTCTAAGAGAGAGTTGCAAGGACATGCAATTTATAATTATACCAATGAGGGTATAACCAGTTGGTACGATTTTGCTAAGGCGATTGTAGAGATTGAAGGCATTGAGTGTGAGATAACTCCTATTTTAAGTAGCGAGTACCCATCAAAGGTTGAGCGCCCCATGTATTCAGTTTTAAATAAGAGTAAGATAAAACAAGAGATTGGAATAAAAATTCCTCATTGGAGAGAGAGTTTAAAGAGGTGTTTATGTCAAATACAAAAACGATCTTAATCACTGGTGGCGCTGGGTTTATTGGATCCAACTTTGTGCCCTATTTTTTAGAGACACATGCAAACTATAAAGTTGTCAATTTTGATAAACTCACCTATGCCGGTGATCTGAAAAATTTAAGTGAAGTTGAGAATAACCCTCGTTATGTTTTTATCAAGGGTGATATTTGTGATCGGGCCCATGTGGAAAAAGTTTTTAGTGAGCACAATGTTCAAGGCGTGATCCATTTTGCAGCAGAATCGCATGTTGATAACTCCATCACCGGTCCCGATACCTTTATTCAAACCAATATTCAAGGCACCTTTGTGATGATCGATGTGGCAAGAAAGTTTTGGATGAAGTCGCCCTTTACTTATAAAGAGGAGCATGTAGGAGCGCGCTTTCATCATATCTCCACTGATGAGGTTTATGGAACTTTAGGAGCAGAGGGATTGTTTACAGAGAAGACACCCTATGCCCCCAACTCTCCTTATAGTGCGGCCAAGGCCAGTAGCGACCTTATTGTAAGAAGCTATCACCATACCTACGGTATGAGTACGGTTACTACCAATTGTTCAAACAATTATGGGCCCAAACAGCATGATGAAAAATTGATTCCCACTATTATTAGAAAAGCGCTCAAAGCAGAGGCGATTCCTATTTATGGGGATGGAAAAAATGTACGTGATTGGCTATATGTTTTAGACCATTGTCGAGGCATCGATCTTGCTTATCATAAAGGCGCTGATGGAGAGACGTATAATATTGGTGGTAGAAATGAACGCACCAACTTGCAAATTGTGGAATCGATTTGCAATATTTTAAATGAGTATCGTCCTAGGAGCAGTGGCCGCTATCAAGATTTGATCACCTTTGTTGCCGATAGGCCTGGACACGATCGTCGCTATGCCATCGATGCTACTAAGATTGAAGAGGAATTAGGCTGGAGAGCACAGGAGAATTTTGAAAGTGGGATTGTAAAGTGTGTGTGTTGGTATTTGGATAGATTGTTGCTGAGTTGAATTGAGTTGATATAAATGATATGATAAGAGCTTTTTATTACGATGTTGTCGTCTCTGTTGTTCTCTATCAGAATAGCTTGCAAACCATTGAACGTTTGCTTGCTTCTTTTTCTAAAACCCATCTCAGTATTAAAGTTTTTTTGATCGATAATTCGCCAGCTCCCATGAAGTTGGAGTGTGGTGGTTATACTTTTCCAGTGCGCTATCACTTTAGTGGTAAAAATTTGGGGTTTGGTAGTGCCCATAATACCATATTAAACAATGCCCTGATTAACTCTAAATATTTTTTAGTGGTTAACCCCGATATCTATTTTAATGATGAAGATCTGGTGCTCGATCGCTTGTTTCATTTTATGGAAGAGCAGAGGCACAAAAATGTCGGGCTGGCGATTCCAAAAATCTTAAATCCTGGTGGATCTATCCAATATGTGAATAAGCGCTTGCCAACACCGGCGATTTTTTTCTTAAGAAAATTTTTATACAATTATCGAAAACTCTCCGTCGTGAATCGGGCGCTAGATGCGTATGAGATGCGCGAGATGGATTTTAATCGCAAATTGGTGTGTCCGCATGTGAGTGGTTGCTGCTTATTTATTCGCAGAGAAATTTTGGATAGAATTGGTGGCTTTGATGAGAGGTTCTTTTTGTATTTTGAAGACACCGACTTTTCAAGGAGAGTTTCGCGTGTTTCCAAAGCGGTGGTGGTTTCAGATGTGGCGGTTTATCATGAGTGGGCCCGAGGAACACATCGAAATATGCTACTCCTTGGGCATACGCTAGTTTCCGCCTGGAAATATTTTCACAAGTGGGGTTGGATTTTTGATCGAGAGAGAAGAAGATTGAATAGGGCGGTAACCTATTATGAATAACAGAAGCGTAAGAGTGATGTACGATTTTCAAATATTTGTGCGCCAAAAATTTGGAGGTATCTCTCGCTATTTTCAACAGCTAATTGCAACGGCGGCGGTTCTCGATGTGGATTATACTCCCTTGATTCGCTCTTACCTTTCTCAGAATCACTATATCAGAGAGGACGATATTTGCCGGAATGCTGTTTTAATGTCCTTCTTGATGGATCCTAAATTTGCATGGGCCTTTGAATCCAAATTTAAAGGGAAATTGGCGATTTTCTCTGCGATCAATAAGTTGTTGCTTACCCCTTCTCTCCTCTTTGAGGATTATGATACTCTTCATCCAACCTACTATGATCCCTATTTGCTAAAATTTAAGGGAAAAAAAGAGTTGGTTATTACCGTTTATGATATGATCCATGAGATCTACCCACAATATTTTAATCGTCGGGATAAGAGTGCTGAACACAAGCGCCGCTTATTAGCAGCGGCAGATAAAATTATTGCGATCTCAGAAAATACCAAGCGTGATGTTTTGCGTTTTTATCCGCAGATACCGGAGCAAAAGATTAAAGTGATCTATCTTGGAACATCAGATTTTCAGGGTTCGGCCGATCCCTTGATTAAACTTCCGGAGCGCTATCTTTTGTTTGTTGGCAATCGTGATGTCTACAAAAATTTTGCACTCTTGTTGCAGGCGATAGCGCCACTGTTACAAAAGCAAAGTGATCTCTACCTAGTGTGTGCTGGCGGGGGAAAATTTAATAATGAGGAGCTGTTTTTAATCGAAAGACTTGATGTAAAGGATAAAGTGATCCATTATTATGCTGGCGATAGCGACTTGGCCCACTTTTATAAGAAAGCCACTTGTTTTATCTTTCCAAGTTTATATGAAGGCTTTGGGATTCCGGTGCTGGAGTCGTTTGCGTGTGGTTGTCCAGCGGTGCTCTCTTCAGTGAGTTCGCTCCCTGAAGTTGCTGGTGATGGTGCTGCCTACTTTGATCCTAAGGATGAGGCGTCGATCTTTAAAACGGTTTGCGAGGTGGTGACTTCAGAGAAGCTTCGAAGAGAGTTAGTAAGTAAAGGGTGCAGGCGATTAAAAGAGTTTTCAAAAGAGAAAATGGCAATGGAGACGTTAGCGCTCTATCGTAGCTAGTAGCTAGAAGCTAGGAGATTAATGTGAGAGATAAGAGTAAGAAAATTTTTGTGGCCGGACATAAGGGGCTAGTTGGCAGTGCAATTGTAAAGGTTTGCAAAGATAATGGTTATAGCAACATCTTAACTCGCACGCGAGAGGAGTTAAACCTTACCAATGCAAGCGCTGTTGAGGAGTTTTTTAAGAAGGAGCGGCCACAGTATGTTTTTATCGCTGCCGCCAAGGTGGGTGGCATTCACGCAAACAGCACCTACCCAGTGCAATTTTTGCTCGATAACCTAAAGATCGAGTGTAATCTGATCGAATCGTCCGCAAAGTATGAGGCCGAAAAAGTGCTTTTTCTCGGTTCCAGCTGTATCTACCCGCGATTAGCACCACAACCGCTGAAAGAGGAGTACCTGCTGACAGGGTTGCTCGAACCCACCAATGAGGCGTACGCCATCTCTAAAATTGCAGGTATCAAACTTTGTCGCGCTTATTACCGCCAATATGGTAAAAATTTTATTTCAGTGATGCCTTGTAACCTTTACGGTCCAAACGATAACTATCATCCTACAGAGTCACACGTGCTTCCAGCGCTTATCAGGCGCTTTCACTTTGCAAAATTAAACAATGATAAAGAGGTGGTGGTGTGGGGCACGGGCAAACCTTTACGAGAATTTTTATACAGTCTTGATTGTGCAGAGGCTTGCCTCTTTTTAATGGAAAATTGTGATGCTAGCGAGATTGGAGAATTTATCAACATTGGAAGTGGTCGTGAATATCCTATTGCAAGCTTAGTAGAGTATGTAAAAAAGACTGTAGGATACCAAGGAAATATCGTCTTTGATCACACCAAACCCGATGGTACGCCCAGAAAGGTGATGGATATTAGTCGCATTACTGCTCTTGGGTGGCGGCCCAAGTTTTCGTTGGAAGATGGCTTAGCGCTCGCATATGAAGATTTTCTAAAAAAAATGTAACTGCTCACACCCCTCAACCTTCACCTCTCAACCAAATGCTGTTAGCTAAGCAACTTTCAGCATCCGGTAGAGGGTAGATGGCTGAAGGGTGTGAGCAGTTACAAAAAAATCTAGATAATCCCCTCGAAATTAATTAATGAATTCAGATCAATTTTTGCGCTTGTTTTCGGAATAGATTAAGAATAAGAGACCGGCCACAATCAGGGCGTATCCTATCCATACTTTGTAGGAATAATCCTCATGAAAGAGGTTGTAAGCAACGATGCCACCCAGGACTGGTTCGACTAGAGTGGAGGCAGAGACCATGGAAGCGGGGAGGTATTTTAAAACATAGGCAAGACCGACGTGTCCAAGGATGGTAGGGAAGAACACAAGGGCGGCAATTGCTAACATGCTTTGCTGAGAAAGTGTGAAGAGAGGGACATCGTAGAAGAAGATGAAGATTAGTGCAAGCAGAGAGCCAATGAAGTAGATCATGCTCATCAGTGCAAAGTTATTTAGTTCTGGAAGCTGGCGCAAGGGACGCCCAATTACAAAGTAAGCTGCAAAGAAAGCACCTCCAAGTGCTGCCAGCATATCACCATAAAAGTAGTTTTGAGCGAGCGAAAGATCTTCGTACCCGAGGACGACAAGTCCAGCAAGTCCCAAGAACAAGGCGATGATGACATAGCGGTCGATCTTCTCTTTAAGAAAGAAGAAGGCGGCAATGGCGGTGAAAACAGGGTTTAAAGAAAAGGCGATCATGGCGTTTGCCACTTTGGTATGAGATAGACTGATAATCCAAAAGATGAGGTGAGCGGAGAAGAAGATTGCCATCAACAAGATTCTCCCATAATTTTTTAGAGAGAGGGTGGGGAGAATGCGTTTTAAGTGTGGCAGCGAAAGGGGCAGTAGAACAAGCATAGCGAAGAACATGCGATAGAAGGCGATGAGGAAAGGATTACTATCACATAATCGAATGAGAGGGCCAGCGAGAGAGAGACTGCAGATCGCGATGGAAAGGTAGAGGTAGGTTTTTGTCATTGATTACTGTTTTTTTTCTCTTTAAGCAGTTGTACAAGATATTTGAAATCGGGAGTATCGGCGCGTTTTAAGAGGTAGAAGAGAAGTGTTTCTGTGGTCATCAGTTCAGCTCCGGCCTTCTCCATCAAATTTAGTCCGCTTTTCCACTTATCTTTGCTACTGGAGAGGACGGCATCGGTGACAGTGATCACTTTGTAGTTACGATCGAGAAGGTCGAGAGCGGTTTGCAATACACAGATGTGTGTTTCTAGACCTGCAAGGACGACTACTCTACGTGAGAATTTTTCGAGTGTGCAAACAAAACTATCTTGGCCACAGCAACTAAAGGTGATTTTGTCGAGCATGGGATTTTCTCCCCAGGCCTCCAGCAGTATGGGATCGGTAGGGCCAAGTCCTTTGCGGTAGTGTTCGGTTCCGATAAGAGGTACTTCCGCTCTTCGAAACATTTTGGTGATCAGCTGGACATTGGATCTGGCATTGGAAAAAATTTGAGGATCCATGAGTGGCGAGAAACCGGTTTGAAAATCGATTAAGGTAAAGGCAATATTATTAAAGTGTAGGTCTTTCCACATAACGACTCCGTTGTTGCAATAAAAATTTTAAGCGCTTAGAGGGCATAGGTAACAATTATTGGTGCTAGAGGCAAGACTTTGCGCGATATCGATTCATCCTCTGGGACTCATCCTCTCGTCTAGTCGTCTACCATCAAGACGTTACGAGCAGTTCCTCCTGTAGTTGCAAGAATCTTAGATGCCTCTCCATACTGCACCAGGTGCCCCCCTTTTAGTACCACCATTTTATCACAAAGCCTGGCCGTGGCCAGACGATGAGTTACAATCATTGCAGTGACATCGCCTTGATTTTTTTGATCGAAGGAGATCCAAAAGCGCCTCTCCGTGGCCGCATCCATAGCAGCGGTAACATCATCCATAAGCAGCAGTTCAGGACGGCGAAGCAGTGTGCGTGCAAGTGAGATTCGTTGCTTTTGCCCGCCAGAGAGGGAGATGCCACGCTCACCTAAAGTAGCATCAAGACCACCGCGACCATTCTCTATCACCTCCTCATAAATGGAGGCGTCGTAGAGTACGCGCTGAAGATCGTCATCATTATAGAGGCCACGATCACCAAGGATGAGGTTTTCACGAATGCTCTCAGAGAAGAGAATATTTTCTTGGCGAACATACCCGAGGAGACGGGCACGATCTTTCTCGGCCACTTCTTCCAGGGGAGTGTTATTCAAGTAGATGCGACCTTTTTGAGGTAGGAGATCAGCAGTTACAAGTTCAAGCAGTGTGGTTTTGCCTTCACCGATACTGCCGACGATTGCTAATTTCTCTCCTCTATGGAGAGTAATTGAGATGTTTTTAAGGATAGGGCGAGAGCGTTCTGGGTAGCAGAAGGTAATATTTTTTAATTCGAGCGATTCAAAGTGTTTTATGCTCTTTTTATGCCGGTATGCTGTTGGAGTAGTGGGAGTAGTTGCTACAGTTGCAGTTGCAGTTGCAGTAGGAGTTTCAAAACGGGCCTCTTCAATCTCTTGCAAGCGATCGACATAACGGAAGATCTGCTTGGTAGTGGCATAGAAATAGACCATCGTCCAGAGCGGTTCGACTAAGCGCTGATGATAAATCATAAAGAGGAGAATGGTGCCGATGGTGATGGTGTTGTTGATGACAAGAATACTTCCGAGAAAGATGACTACAATGGTTCCTAAATTATTAATAAGCATGGAGCCAAGGTAGATCATTTGGTTGAGTTTTAAAAAATCGATCTCTTTGTCGATTCGATGATTCACCATTTGTTGATATTTTTTCATCTGATCACGTTCACTGCGTGTGACTTTGATGACACGAATACCGGAGAAGAAGGATTCCAAGATGTCGTTACACTTGGAGATGGCCTTTTGTTTTTCATCGGTATAGAGGAAAAGTTTCTCCTTCATCTTCGCAAGAATTAATACCAGAAATGGAAGGAGCATGAAGGAAAAGAGGGTGAGCAGAGGAGAGTAGTAGAGCATAATGGAAAGGGTGAAGATCAAAACCAAGATGGCCTCGAGAGGGCGAAGCACACCGGAGCAAGAGTACCATGCAACTCGTTCCCAGCTTCCGTCAATATCATCGGTTAAGCGAGTGATGAGATCACCTGTTTTAAAGTGATGAAAGAAGAGGGGATTTTTTTCGGTGATTTTGTGAAAGGTAAAATCGCGGATCTTTACCGCAAAGATCATATTGCTGATTCCACGAAAAGTGGGTAGGACACGGCCAATAATTTCATGGACAATGGCCATGATTGCATAGAGAAGAACCAATTGATAGAGGCGATTAACGCTACTGCCTTCATTTAGTTTTGAGAGAGCGTTTAAAGCATCAAGAACGTATTTTAGTAATAGTGGAAATGCTGTTTTTAAAGCGATGGAAACAATAGTTAGAAAGACGACAAAGATCATTCGCTGCTTTTCTAAAAGCCATAACCGATAAAACCATTTCCAATATTTTAACATTGCTGACTCTTCATTTGTGTATGATAAAGGTGTGCATAGTGTCCTTTATGGGCGAGCAGTGTTTGGTGCGTGCCCTCTTCAATAATTTTTCCCTCTCTTAATACAATAATTTTATCGGCATGAATAATCGTTGATAGGCGATGAGCAATCACAATGGAGGTGCGTCCGGCCAGCAGTTTTTTTAGGGACTGTTGAATTCTAGCTTCGGTTTGTGGATCAACAGCGCTAGTGGCCTCATCAAGAATTAAAATCTCAGGATCAAAGGTGAGTGCTCGTGCAAAGGAGAGCAGTTGTCTCTCTCCAAAAGACAAATTTTTCCCGCCTTCACTGAGTTCGCTATAGGCCCCGTGTGGAAATTTTGCGATGATGCCTAAGATATCCATCTGCTCTGCGGCCGTGAGCGCCTCTTCATCAGAGATATCTGCTCGCAGTGCTCTGAGATTTTCTACCACCGTTCCTGGAAAGAGAAAAATATCTTGCAAGATGAGACCAATCTTACTACGAAGAGCATCGAGCGAGAGTGTGCGCAGGTCAACCTCATCAACGGTGATTTTTCCCTCTGTTGGATCGTAGAATCGAGAAAGTAACGAGATAATGGTGCTTTTTCCAGAGCCAGTTGGGCCTACGATTGCCAGCATCTTCCCTTTGGGAAGTTCAAAGGAGACGCGATTTAAAACTTGTTGCTGATCTTTCATATAGCGAAAGCAAACATTTTCAAAAATAATGCTTTTTTGAAAATGAAAATTTTCGCAAGCGATGCTTCCATCCGGGACGCTGCTTTTTGTATCGAGAGCATCGAAGATACGATCGGCAGCACCAAAGGAGCGTTGAACCTCTCCAACCTGCTCTGAGATCATCATCACCGGGCCGATTGCTGATTGTACATATTGAATAAACATCCAAACTGTTCCAAAGGATATTTGCTGATCGCGAATCCATCCCACACTTAAATAGAGGATGCCGGCGATCGCCATTTGTGGTGCCAGCATTAAAAAGAACCAGACAACGGCCTCGCGTAGGAATGTGGTGGTCTCATAGCGGCGTTTGTCCTCATTAAGTTGTAAGAATTTATCACGTGACCAATCGAGGTTGTTTAAATTTTTGAGTAGCGAGATCGCTTTAAGGTGCTCACCCAGATGACCAGATATTTTAGCATAGAGCTCACGGTCACGCTTGTAGCGAGGGCGCAGGCGACTAAAGATCCAGTAGGTTCCAACTGTATAGACAGGCGCAATCATCAACACTAGGATGGTTAATTTCCAACTAGTAAAAAGCATCACCCCGATGGAGACCAACAAATTTAAAACGCCCCAGATGATCATCACCATAGAGTTAGAAAAGAGCATAAAGAGTTTTTGTGTATCCGATTCAATTAGGCTTATGAGCTTGCCAGTGCCTAGGCGGTCATAAAAATCGATGGAGAGTGTAGCGATGTGAGTGAGTAACTTTGCTTTGATGTTGTTGACAACTTTTATCCCCACCTTACCGAGAGAGAGCGAAATAAAGTAGTGTACACCCTCGTGAATTACGATAAGCAAAAGGTAACCAAAACTCATCCACAAAATGGTGGGGAGATGGCGTGAAGGAATTCCTTTGTCTAAGATTTCTCGAAATGCTAGTGGCATTACTGCGGTAACGGTCGTACTGATCAACACTAAAATACAGGCAACAATTAGTGTCCTGCTGTGTCCCTCTAAGAAGCTCCAGATCCGTTTGAATTTAGAAATTTTCATCATCTTGGGGATCATATAATGTCTGAAAAAAGTAGTCACTGGGTTTTTGGTGCCAGCCGACTTTTTACCTTTTTATTAGGCGAAGAAGGCCGTCGAGAATGGTGAGGGGGTGGGGAGGGCAACCAGGGATGAAGAGATCGACAGCGATGGTGGGTCCTCCAGGAATACAGTCGTCGCTTTGAAGGCCATCAGTGCCGCCGACGACGGAGGAAGAGTTTTTAAAAGGGCCTCCGGAGATGGCGCAAGCACCAGTGGCGATGACAATCTTAGGAGAGGGAATTGCAATATAAGTTTTGTAGAGAGCAAGTTCCATATTTTTGCTGATGGCGCCGGTGATGAGCATGCCATCGGCGTGCCGTGGAGATGCCACAAATTGAATGCCAAAGCGGGCAAGGTCAAAGGCGAGCGTGTTTAAGACATTGGTATCGGCCTCACAAGCGTTGCAACCTCCGGCACTGACTTGGCGAAGTTTGAGAGAACGTCCTAGGAGCTTAGTGAGAGAGGTGGCCATCGTGTCTGCAAGTTTTAATTCGTTACCGCTTAGGATGAGATCGCTGCGTTTAGAGGTTGCCATCTGGTAGTTGTTGCTGAAAGTGATAGCAGCGCTAGGGCAAGCATTTTGGCATTGAAGGCAGAAGAGGCATTTGCCAAGATCAATAGCGGTTGGAGAGGTGGCATCAGCTGTAGCATGAATGGCCCTGGTTGGGCATACCTCGGGTTCTAAACAAGATTTTGTCTTGCATTTTTGGCACTCTTTGGCCTCTATTTGGGGAAGGCCACGGTAGCGTTGAGGGAGCGTGATTTTCTTTGAGGGAAACTCCATCGTACGTTTTTTTTGTTTTACTCGTTCCAAAACTACACGAATCATAATTTTGCCTGCCTTGGTGCCAGCCGACTTTTGGGACTTAGTGCAAGTATTGTGTTGAGTCCCAAAAGTCGGCTGGCACCTTTTTTAAGGGTTAGAGGTCCACACCGCAATAGGAGAGGTTAAAACTCTTATTACAGAGGGGGAAGTCGGAGATCTCTTGTTTGGAGAGTGCAAGTTCGAGTGCTATCCAGTTATGGAAAGAGGGATCGAAGATGCGATAGCAGGAAATTTTTCCGCTATCATCAGTCATGGCCACATGACAAATTTCTCCTCGCCAACCTTCAATCAAGGAGACACTGGTGGTGTTGGCAGCGAGAGAGATTTTTCTGGAAAAAGCAGAAGCAGAAGCAGAAGCAGAAGCAGAAGCAGAAGCAGAAGCAGAAGCAGAAGCAGAGGTGCTGCTGTGATCGTTTTGTAGGCGGTAAAGCATGCTCTTGACCATCGATATGGATGTGCTGATCTCTAGTTTGCGAATCCAAGCGCGTGCTTTAACGTCGCCAGAAGTTGCGGTTGCGACCTCCATGGAGGCGTATTCGGGTGTGTGGTGTTTTTGGTAGGTAGTGCGAGCGTCGCGTGCAAGCCCAGTTGCTTTGGCGGCAACACCAACAACACCAAAGCGACGTGCATCCTCTTGGGAGATGGTGCCAGTGTGTTCAAAACGTGCCATCACCGTTGAGCTATTCCAGAGCAGATCGGTTGCACCAATAGTATCGCGAAAAACAGGGTCTAAGCAATGGAAGAGTTGATCGATCAATGTGTGATCGACATCGAAATGGGTTCCGCCAATGGAGAGAAAGTCGTGTCCAAAACGATTCCCACAAAGGAGTAACGACATATTTAGGTAGTCACCACGAATTCTTCCACAAAAAGAGGCGGTAGGAAGATGGCCGATATCACTAGCAAGAGCGCCGAGATCGCCAACGTGATTTGCTAAGCGTTCTAGTTCTAGCATAAGAGCGCGCAAGGTGAGTGCGCGTGGAGAAACGGGGATATTGGCCAGTTGCTCTATATTAGAACAATAGGCCCAAGCGTGAGCGATCGAGGTGTCACCTGCAGCGCGCTCGATGAAGGTGAGCTTATGAGAAAAGTTATTTTCAAGCAGAAGCTTTTCAATTCCTCGATGTTGATAGCCGAGAGAGATTTCTAAATGGTACACATCTTCGCCATGGCATTGAAAACGAAAATGGCCGGGTTCAATGATGCCAGCGTGGACAGGGCCGACACCCACCTCATGGGTTTGTTCGCTTTGCAATTGAAAGTAGTTGTTATGCAACTGTCTTACCGGTCGTAGGTCGTGATGCTCTTCAGGTAAAAGACCTGTCTCTTCGTAAAGGAGGCGTTCGAACAAGTGAAGCTCGGGCAGGTGTAAACTAAGCGAAGGGTAGCTTTTAATTTTGGAAAGATCACTCATGTAGAGAGTGATTTTTGCCTTCTTGTCATCACTGATAAACAGGTGGAGGAATTGTTCGTGAGGGAACATGGCAACTACACGCTGATCACCGGTCGCGGTTAAGGTAATCAGTGTTTGTTTTAAGGTTTCTATCGAGGGGAGGTAGATGGTTTCAATCATAGGAGTTAATCCCGAAGTAAAGAGAGTTGATCAACATTGATGGAAGCGAACTCTTTGCTAATCCAATAGACAGCATTTTTTCTTACGGTGATGGCAATTAAAACTTCGACCAGCAAGAGGAGTTCGACAATAAAAGACTCTGTCATAAATAGGGGAAGGGTCAGTAAGAAAAGTCCATTTTCAATCGACATGTAACCTAGAATTTGATAGATGGCATTTTTTCTTGCAACTAAAGCGACCACTCCGATACAGGTCATGGAGAGTGCAGAGGCAATCATCGTGGAAGAGATTGTAGGTAGTAGAAAGTTGCGAGCGATAATAAAGGAGGCGATGGTGCCAAGAAGGGCAAAGATGACTCCCCAAAACATGGTGTAGTAGTTGCTGGTTTCCGTGTACGCTTTGGTTTCGTGGATGGTTTTAGCAATGACCATTGGAATGACTACTCCTTTAATGAGCGCAATCAATGCCGGCAAGAAAAGGTGCCCAGAGAAAATAAAGGCGAGAAGTGCAAGAATCCATCCTTGAAAAATAAAATAATTAACAATGGTTCTGGTTCTAGATATAGAAAGCAACGGGAAATCGCAGAAGAGAAGAACTGCTAGTAAGAGATTTTGTTTGTATTCAATATTGATCATAAAAATCAATCCTTTTAAACTTTATATCCAAAGAAGAGGATAAAAGGGATAAATGCTAAAATAAAAGCAAAAATAATGGGCCCAGGAATTCGAGAGAGTTTTAAACGGGCCATGATGGATTCAATGATTCCAATAAAGATGGTCACGACTACAATACCTAGGATGACTAAGAGAGGTTGTAACCAAAGCGGGAAGAGTTGTTGAGGTAAGAGTAGTTGTACAATAAAGCAAGCGAAGATCCAAAGTTTTAAAGTTTGAGCATAAAGGATCATCGCTAAATCGGGGCCTGCGTGATCAAGTACCATCACTTCATGAATCATTGTCAGTTCAAGGTGAGTACTGGGATCATCGAAGGGAATGCGTGATGATTCTAAGAGGAGTACAATGAACATGGAAGCGGCCAGAGAGACAAAGAGTTCGCCCATTTGTGGCCAAAGCAGTTGTATTCCGGAAAAGATGGAGGTGATGCTGGTAGATTTTGATAAAAAGATCATAGTTAAAAAACAGAAGAGAATGACCGGTTCAATCAGCATGCTAAAGAAGGCCTCGCGAGCAGCACCCATGCCTGCAAAACTTGAGCCGGTATCGAGTGCGGAAATGATCAGTAGAAAACGTGCAAGTGCCAGGAGATAAACAAAGACCAAAATATCACCTTCAAAACGCCAGAGAGGTTCGATCGGCCCTAGAGGCAGTAATGAGATGAGGGAGAGTGCAATGGCCATGATAACCAGTGGGCCTAGGCGAATAATGATAGAGGTGGTTTTGCTATAGATATAATCTTTTTGCATCAACTTATAGAGATCGTAGTAAGGTTGTAATAAGGGAGCGCCAACTCTTCCAGCAAAGATTGCTTTGACTCGCACAATGATTCCCAAGAGAAGAGGAGCGAGTAGGAGCGGAAGAAGAAAGGAGATCAATTTGTTCATAGCTACGGCCCTCCTTTTCAATAAGAGATACTAAAGGTTATAAGAGCAAGAAGACATAAAAACATATACAAGATGTAGCCACTGATCTTTCCATGTTGAAAGGAGAGGCCTTTTTTAAGGGGAAGGATGACCCCAAGATAAAAGGGACGCAGTAGGAGCGAGTCGGCAATATCATAGGTATGAAAATGGTAATGAGCTCTAATCGGTCGGTGTAGGGGGGATTTTTTGATAGAGAGTTTTCGCTTGCTGGGAAGAAGAAATTTAAAAAAATCGATAGTGGAGACTGCAAAGGAAGAGGCGGTATACTGCATTTTTGCCGTAGGTTCATGATGGCCGCAATCCCATGTAAGTGCAATATCGGTTTTTCTTTTGCTATGAAGGAAGAGTCGCAAGAGAATCATAAAAGTTAAGAGTAGTAGGAAGAATGCGAAAAAGTGTACAAGATTTCCAAGCACAGCAAATCCTCCTAAGAGTGCGTTTAAATCGATAGGTGTTAAGGATAGTTTTGATGAGAGAAAGAGAATGGGCGTGGAGAGAATCGGAATGACAATCGTGGGACAAATACCGATAGTCACACAAAGGAAAGCAAGTATAATCATAGGCAAAAGAATACTGATTTCTTTTTCTCGTGCAACTTCTAGATGGTGAGAGCGTTGTTCTCCCAAGAAGACGACACCGACAACTTTTGCAAAGCAGAGTAAGGCAAGGCCTCCGATGAGTGCTAGTGAGAGCACCGTGATAATGGCGGCGATCAACCATTGATTAAGGCCACTAAAATGACCAGTGAGTGATTTGAGTGTTCCATAGTAGATAAAAAATTCACTCACAAAACCATTGAAGGGTGGAATGCCTGAAATGGAGATCGCACCGATGGTAAAAGTGAGTGCAGTGATGGGCATGAATTTAATAAGACCACCTAATCGATCGATCAGCTTCTCTTTGGTGCTGGTGATTATAGAGCCAGCACCAAGAAAGAGCAGTCCTTTAAAGAGCGCATGATTGATCACATGAAGTAAGGCACCACTGAAACCAAAAACAAAGAGGAGTGAATTTTGAGTGCTTGCGCCAATAAGACCGATCCCCATACCGATGCAGATGATGCCAATGTTTTCTACACTATGATAAGCAAGTAATCTTTTGAGATCGTGTTGGGAGAGTGCTAAGAGCACGCCGCCTACTCCAGAGATAATTCCTAATATTAAAATAACTTCTCCAAAATAGATGGGAATATGAGGAGAGAGAGTGAGGGTTGCACGAATAATTCCGTAAATTCCTGTTTTAATCATCACGCCGGACATGAGTGCAGATATGGGCGAGGGTGCTGCTGGATGTGCTTCTGGAAGCCAAGTGTGCAAAGGCATAATTCCCGCTTTGGTACCAAAGCCGATGAGTGCAGTTATAAAGGAGAGGAAAAGATGCTTTTCTCGTGCTACTACGGGATCGCTTATCAGAACAAAATGAATAATGAGAAAGACAGTTCCTACTTGAGTTAGTGTTAAATAAAGCCAACCAGCATGCAGGTTATGTTTCTTTTCATATTCAAAGATGACCAGAGCAAAAGAGCTCAAAGACATCATTTCCCATGAAAGCAAGAAGAGCAAAGAGCTTTTACTTAAAATTACCATGATCATGCTGCAAAGGAAGAGCGGATAAAAAAACCATAAGGTGTACAAGCGCTCTTGTTTAATGTGTTTACTATAACCATGGAAGAAAATTGTTGCTAATAATGAAAGTAGAGTAATGGGAATAAGAAAAAAAGCACTAAGAGCATCAATAGAAAAAATTAAAGGTTGATGCCAAATCGTCCAGGGGAGAGTGAGTTCAAGATTGCTAGAATTTGGATTGTTGTAGAAGAGGATAATGCCGATCATGGAACTTGCTAATGCAGTATTGATGACAATAGTACAGATTTTTGTTTTTCCATAAAGAAGAGATAGAAGACTACTAACAATTAAGAGAATAAGTGCAATTATAAACCACAACATTTTTCAACTACCTTAAATAAAGAGAATAATCTTTACCAAAAAGGACAAGAGGAATAAATTATATACAAGGCCTTGACCTTGACCTTGACCTTGATTTTGATACGAAGGATGTGAAGGATATAAAGGATCTTCCATGGGTATGAATGTTTTTTCTTTATCAGAAATCGCTACTGTGTTCATTCCGGTTATTGCGGGTGTTGTTGCGCTATTTTTAGGAGAGCGCTTGCGGGCACTCTTTGCGCTTATGATGGCCGCCCCTTTTTTCACACTTATAATAGTAATTTACTCCTTCTCTTTTTTTCTCACAACAGAAACTTTAGAGGGAAAAAATTTTTTGTTTATTAATAGCTATTTCCTTTTTGATCACCTATCGATGTGTTACATTTTGTTATTGGGAATAGTCTATTTTCTCTGTTCAATTTTTTCGATCAAATATTTTCAATCAGCACCAGCATTGCCACTGGCACTCAATCGCTTTTATGCTCTTTGGAATTTAAGTATTGCCTCCATGGCCTTAGTGATCATTTCCAACAATCTTTTGATTATGTGGTTTGCCTTGGAGATGACAACGCTAACGACAACATTTTTGATCGCAACTCACAAGCATCGAAGAACAGTAGAGGCAATGTGGAAATATTTAATTATATGCTCGCTAGGGCTCTCCTTTGCTTTGATTGGGATCTTACTCTTTGGATATGCGGCAAGCAATGAACAATTTTCACAAATGTTGCATACAGTGGCGGCATGGCGAGATCGTAGTAGTGCTATTTGGTCCTGGGATATTTTGAAAAATGCAGCAATGACATTGCAACCGTCGCTAGTTAAAATTGCTTTTATTTTTGCGGCCGTTGGTCTTGGAACCAAGGCGAGTCTTGCGCCAATGCACACTTGGGCACCCGATGCCTATGGAGAGGCCCCTCATCCCGTCTCTGCTATCTTTTCCGGGCTTATGTCTGCAGTTGCCATGTACATGCTCATGAGGTTGTTGCCGCTTGCAACTGGAAGTTTAGGGAATCAGTTGCCTCAAACCATCTTAATCTCCATTGGCGTAGTCTCCATGGTGGTTGCGGCAATTTTTATCACACACCAGAAAAATTTAAAACGTTTGCTTGCCTATAGTAGTGTGGAGCACATGGGAATTATTGCAATTGGTATTGGTACTGGAGGTGGTGCAATTGCAGCGGCTTTGCTGCACACCTTTAATAATTCCCTTGCGAAGATCATTGCCTTTTTCTCTGCAGGAGTGATTGATAATAAGATGGGGACACAAAATATTATGGGGCTTAAAGGTGTTATGAGTGTGTATCCTCGTTTGGGTGTTTTGCTTTTTATATCGTTATTAGCACTGATGGGGATGGCGCCTTTTGCAATCTTTATTAGCAAATTTTTAATTATAAAGGCGATGATTTTAGAAAAATCTTGGATTACTCTTACCTTATTTATTGTGACATCGCTGATTATTTTTATGAGTTTATTAAAACATGCTTTAGTTATTTTGTTTGGTAGTCCAAGTGTGCGTGAAGAGGGTGGTTTGATTTTAAAAAAATTTACACGAAGAGATTATTTGATCTTTAGTGTGGTGCTGATGCTTTTGATATTACCGGGGATTTGGATACCAGAGAAAATTTTACTTTTCTTTCAGGAGACGGCCTTGCTTATCAGTTCTCAGCGGTAACTCTTCCTTTAAATATTTTGTAGATCCAGTAGGTGTAACCTAAAACTACTGGAAAAGTTAGGAGCGTAATAATCAGCATGACGATGAGTGTTCTCTTGGATGAGGAGGCATTGAAGAGGGTAATGGCTTCACCACTACCGCCAATTGCAATCGGAACAAAATTGGGAAATAACAGGGCGACGGCAAAACAGGCGATGGAGACAATGGTAAGGATCCAAGAGATAAAAGACATGGAGGCATCTCGCTTCTTAATATGATACATGGTTAGTAACATAAGCCCTACCACCGTGGTGGCAATGGTAACCAGTGGAAGTAGCGGATGATCGCGGCGATAAAAGATGATGGCCACGACTGCGACTAGTGCAACGGTGATAAACGATAGCCACCAGCTTTTTTCGGCCCACATGAAAGAGCGATCATAGAGAGAGACCACTGCGGATGGTGAATTTCCTAGAGGGACTTTATGAATCAAATAGAGTGCACCATAGGTGGTCAGCACACACACGGTGGTAACTCCTGCCAGTAAGGGATAAGCAGAGAAGAGCGAGAGTAGCGATCCGATAGAATCTCCCTTAGCACTTAAAGACATTCCAGTAACGATGTTTCCAATAGCAACGCCGATCATAAACATGGTAAAGACACCACCTACTGCAAAGGCCATATCAAATCGGTTAATCCAAGTATCATAATTGGGGTAGGATAGCTCCATTTTATTTCTAAACTCGATCCCTACTCCTCGAAAAATAAGCCCAAATAAGATTAAGAGGAATGGCCAGTATAACCCACTAAAGATGGTGGCATAAGCAGAAGGAAAGGCCGCAAAGAGCGCACCTCCTGCAGTTAGTAGCCATACTTCATTACCATCCCAAACTGGTCCAATGCTTTTAAGAAAAACTTTACGCTCTTTGGGGTCAGCGGTAAAGAGGTGACAGCTGCTGACTCCTAAGTCAAAACCATCGAGAAGAAAATATCCCACAAACAAGATGGCAATAATACAAAACCAGATTACTTGTAGGGCCAAAAATGTTGTATCTAACTGTTCCATCGTTACACCTCCGGTCCTTTGTTAACTTTTAGTCGTAAGAAGAAAATCCATAAAATAAAGAGTAGTGAGTAGATGACTGAGAATAAAATAATGGAGGCCAGTATGTGTGAAGCGGGCACACTTACGGAAACGCTATCACTGGTTTTTAAAAGATTGTAGACAACCCAAGGTTGCCTTCCTACTTCAGCAGCGGCCCAGCCAAGTTGGTTGGCAATAAAAGAGACAGGGATTGACCAAAAGGCGATCTTTAAAAAGAGGTCTGCATATTTTTTCCGATGCTCACCTAAAAAGGCATCAGGTGATAGCTTCCAGAGAAGAAATCCTACTGTTGAAAAGATGATCATAAAGACGCCAAGGATAACCATGAGGTGGAAAGTAATAAAGGTGGTAATCAGGGGAGGATAGTTTTCTTTAGGAAAATCGTTAAGGCCACTTACGGGAGCTTTGGAATCAAAGGCAACAAGAAAGCTAAGCGCCGAAGGAATCGTTATGGCATAATCGGTCCTGTGCTCTTTCTCGTTAGGGATTCCAAAAAGCAGCAGAGGTGCATTCGTACGACTCTCCCAGAGTCCTTCAAACGCAGCAAGCTTTAAGGGTTGAGTTTTGTAGACTTGAACGGTGTGATGGTGGCCAAGGAAGAGCATGCCCCAACTGGTGATCATTGAAAAGAGAATACCTACGGAAAATGATTTTTTAGCAAACTCTTTGAATTTTGCTCTCCTTAAGTAGTAGGCAGAAATACCTAGGACAAAGAATGCTCCTGTAGAGAGCGCTCCACCAATAGTATGAAGAAAGCGAGGTATAGTGGACGGATTAAAAATGGCATCCCAAAAGTTTAAGAGTTCAGCACGACCATTGACGAGATGATAGCCCGTGGGTGTTTGTTGCCAAGAGTTTGCAACCACAATCCAAAAGGCAGAGATGGTGGCACCAACGGCGACCATGAGAGCAGAGAAGCAGTAAACTTTGGGGGAGACTCGCTTCTCGCCATAGAGAAGGATACCAAGAAAGCATGACTCTAAGAAGAATGCCATGAGTGCTTCCGCTGCCAAGGGCGCTCCAAAGATGTCGCCAACAAAGCGGCTATACTGCGCCCAATTGGTTCCGAATTGGAACTCCATGGTGATTCCAGTGGCAACTCCCACTGCAAAAGTGATTGTAAAGAGTTTAATCCAATACTTGGCGCTTTTGAGGTAGAGATCAGCACTAGAGGCGTTGCCTTTTCTGCTTTCTCGAAGGTTTCCCCAGAGGAAGTAAAAGATAATCCATGCAAGTCCAATAGAGAGTGGTGGAAAAATATAGTGAAAGGATATAGTAAGGGCAAATTGAATTCTTGCAAGAAGGATTGCACTCATGAAACGACCTACTCCGTTTATTTATTTTCTGTTTTTTTTGTTTTTTCCGTTTTTTCTGTAATCACTTTATCACTATCACTTTTTTTATTAGATGTCTTAGAAATTTCTATGCTTACCTTTACTGCATCACCATCATCATCTGCACTATTATCACCAGCATTACTGCTATTCTTATCAAGAGCATCTTTGGTGTCATTGTTTTCGCCAGCAGCAATATAAAAATCACCTTGAAAAGGAATCAGAATGCGATCATCAATATTTAAAACTTGAGTCACATTTTTTAAATCGCTAATGAGTTTAACTTCTTTTGTGTCAGGATGAAGAGCTACAAGTTCGGCCTGAAGTTCTAGGCCTTCACCAAGGGATTGATTTTGAATAAAGTAGATCAATTTTTTTGAATTTTGGCATTCAATATTTCCTGGATCGCTTTTAGTTGAGAGGTAGAGGGACTTCATTTGTAAAAAAGCAGTAGTTTTTGACACATCTAGAGTGCTGATTTCACTGCCACTGCTGCTAGGAACGTCAGGCGAGGAAAACTCTCCCACCACAAGATTTTTATCTTGTAGGCAGAGTTCGATCTTTCCTCCCTTGTTTTTTCCTTTATAGGCGAGTTTATTTTGTTTTAAGCTTCGTTCAAGTAAAAAAATGCCGCTCACTCCTTCGTTATCAATATCGGTATAAAGGATGGTTTGATCAGAGAGCATCACTACCGCTGGGATAAAGTAAGGGTTGATTTGTGCCTTGAGCGTAACTTGAAATTTGTTATAGGCCCGATTAGGAAGCAGCGATTGAAAATAGAGGGTTTTGCTTTCAGTACTGTAATAGGAGACCCAACTATCCTCTAGGTGCAACTTGGGAGAGGTTCCCCGGCCAACAGGAATGGTTATAGAACTGCCATAATCGCAGGCATACAAAAAATTTTGTTGGTCAGAGTTACTGAAGAGGTGAAAGCTTGCCATTTCGATAATCATGCGTTTGCGGTTCAGGGTTGATACCATGGTAAAGAAGGCATCAGGAGGACCACTTAACACCTCTTTGGTGGTAAATTTTGACGAGAGCATTAATTTTGCAGGACGTTTTTGATAATAGGTAATTTTTCCATCAGAAGAGAGGAAACAGATTTTTGAGCTTTGTTGTTTGGACTCAAGTTTAGGTAACTTGCCACTATAGGCCCACGCAGAAGGAATGCTGGTGTTAAGAAAAAGCATAGAGATAATCAGAAGAGTCAAAGGCATTCGGGAGTGGTTATTTAATAGCATAAAGGGTCCATAGCTTTTGTGGATGAATACTTTGATAACTACGAATAGCGCCATAGAGGTGATTCCAGCTAAGAATACGAGGAGAGTGAATATCATCAAGAGCGCTGCGAATCACAAGATAAGCAACACCATTTTTTTCAAAAAGACCATCGGCGATAAAAGGGATGGGGTGGCATTGATTCATGGAGGTTTTTTGAAAGAAGAAGGGAAAGAGATCTTCTTGGCAGCCTACACCATGCAAGATATTTTTGGGGTTGTCGCTAAAGTAAAAGCGCAGATCGGTGATATTACGAACAGCAAACTCTTTAAGTGCCAGGGCCCCTTTAATCATATTGGAAATAGCATATTGATCATCTTCAGTATTGGTTGGGAAGTAGCGAACCAGGGATCCAGTTTTATACTTTATTTGCTGAGTAAGATTTCTTTCATCCCAAAAGATCTCTTTAGGGCAGTAGGTGCCATTGCAATTTTTTTCATTGTAGAGTAAAAAGCACCCCTTTTTAAATTTGAGCATGGCCGGACGATAACTTTTTTTGTTGAGGATTTCGCATTTTAAATTTTCTACAGCACCAAGATTTTCGATGATAATTTTTGCAACAGTGTTGCTCTCTGAATTTGCGGCCAAATCTTTACTTGCAACCTCAGTTTTGTTTTTTCCTTCTGGGAAAAAATAGTAACAAATCTCTTTAGAATAGATTTTATTGAAATAACAAAGAGTGTAATTCCAAGTTTTTTCATTCTTACCTTTGGTGATGAGAGAAAAGAAATGTAACCAAGGGATAGCAGCACAATTTTGAGGAGAGGATTCAAAAGTAGATTTAGTAAAGTGAGTCAGAAGCCGATGGGCCGAGGTGATGCCATTATGGTTAGTAACACCTGGACAATCTTGTTGGGAGTTGGAGAGTCGTGCGTGAGATAAGGCGCGGGAGATGTTTAAGCAGTTAGGTCTTGGATAGAGTGCTGGATAGTTTAAGGCACCTAAATCGTTACACAACTCCTCATGACTATTAAAGGCGAGAATGCATTTCCGATAATCACTGGCACTAAGTTTATTTTTATTTTTGCTATATTCAAGGCAGCGGTAGTGAAGAGGTGCATATTCACGTTCACCATTTAAAATTTTATTCCAATACTCGCTGGAGAGGTAGTTATCACAAAATTGTTTTTGATTATCCAAGTTTTGACAAAGATTATTGATATAGCTTATTTGGAATTCACTAAGAGTAGTCGCAAGTTTTCTCGATAGATTGCTCTCTTTTAATAAGAGTGAAGGAGAGGATAGGATTTTGGAAATTTTACAAAGATAGGGTGTTTGTGTGCTTTCCAACCACTCTTGGAAAATTGCAGAGCATTCGCTTTCAGTTTTAGGTAGCTTAAAATTAAAAGTGCTTATGAGCTGCGGGATTGTCTCTATCGTAAAGTATTTTGCAATCTCTTTGTTCTTAAAACATTTGCGCTTGTAAACATCTGCAATAAACACTTCTGTGGATAGTTTTCCCGTGGTTTTTTTTCCTTTCTGGTCAAGGAGATTGACAATTACGCTATTCTTCTCAGGGAGTGAAGTTTCCAGTAGATTGGTTTCAAGAAGAGCATAGAAGTTACATTCATTACTTTGTGCCGCCATCAGAACTTTATAAGGAGTCCGCATCAGTATGCGCAGGAGGAGTGCAGGATGCAGTTCAACATATTTAGCATTAGCAAGTTGTGCTGATCCAATGCTCGGAAGCGTCTGCATTTGCTTTGTGGAGAGGGTGGTATCTTGACTCTCTTTTAAAAGAATTTTTTCTAAGCTAGAGGCCATGCCAGGAACAGAGGTGGTTTCAATTTTTCCAAGGTCGCTATTCTCTTGTTCTTCAGCAGATGTTGTGGCCAAGAGAAAGAGAGATAAAAAGAGAGTGGGAAAGAGGGTGAGGCATGAGGGTAAAAAAATTTTAATGGAAAGCTTTTTCCACCAAGAGTCCCGACACATCTCGAATGCGTAGGTTTGTGGTCTCTTCATGAAGGCCCTTGTGCGATTCAAGATTAATAAGACAAAACGGACAGGCGGTAATGAGTTCTTCTACATGAACTTCACTGATGTCCTTTAATCGATTATGGGCCAAATGTTGTCCCTCTGGCAACTCATACCACATATTTCCACCACCCATTCCACAACAGCGCGAGCGATCTTGGGCCAAGGTGAGTTCGTGAATTTTTGCGCCACTGGCATGAATAAGTGAGCGCACCGATTGGTAATCACCATGGTGCCGTCCAAGATAACAAGGATCGTGGAAAGTGACATTCTCCCTCGTTGCTGCCGTTGCTGTCTTGGTGGCTGCCGATAGCTCGAGTCTCTTTTCATTTTTTAATTGCAAGAGTAGCTCTGTATGTGGAATCACCTCATAAGTGCCACCATCGAATTTACTATACTCTTTTCCTAGTGTATGTAGGCAGTGAGGGCAATGGGTGATGATCTTTGAAAATTTATACTGCTTAAAGAGTTCGATATTTGCCATTGCCACCTCTTGAAAAGAGTACTCATCTCCAAAGCGGCGAATGGGATCACCATTGCAGCTCTCTGCTGCTCCTAAGATTGCAAAAGGGACTTTGGCCTTTAAAAGCATTAACATAGTTGCGTGCACGGTTTTTTGAATATTGGGATCGAAGGCAGCAGCACACCCAACAAAATAGAGGTAGTCACAAGTTTCTCCAGGATTTAGCACACGAATGAGTTCAGCAATATTTTTTCCTCCATACTCTTTCTCGATCGCAGCACTCTCTTTAGGAAAATTTTGATGAAACTTATGAATCCAATCCATGCGGGAATCAGGAGTAATGCCCCAAGGGTTGCCTTTGATTTTAATATTAGAAATAACATCTGCTGCTGCCGGAAGAATATCTCCATCAGTAAGCACTTGGTACCTTTTTACATCGTTTATGATCTGGATGTGCTCGATGTTTGCTGGGCATTCAGTAGAGCAAGCTGCACAGGTAGTACAAGAGTCCAACTCGACTTTGCTAAAGAGTGGAGGAAGTGCATTATCCTCTAAAGCGCGATGGTCACGAATTTTAGTAACAACTTTTTTAGGATCGAGGGGCTTTTCCGCATTACGGGCCGGGCAGGCCTCAGTGCAGCGGCCGCACTCAACACAAGCGAGAAGGTCAAAGCGCTGTTTTTGAGTGAGATCGGCAACTTTCGCCAGTCCAAAATACTCTGGGGTAGAGTCACCTTCAAGATCGATTTTCATTGGAGAGATCACGCCGGCCCTACGTGCAGGGGTGATGAGGGCGCTGAAAGGGATGAGGAGAATGTGTAGGAACTTACTCGATCCAATGGCGCCGATGAAGAACATGGTAGAAAGCATGTGAAACATCCACAACCCACGGTAGAGTGAAACCATTTCAGGTGCGCTCCCTTTCACTCCCATAGCATAGAGAGCATACGCCAGCCACCAGCCGATGGGAGACCACTCTCTTTCTCTATTATCGATGAGGGCGTTTAACTCTGGAGTTTGTGCATAGATGCGAATACCCTCTAAAGCAAAACCAATGATCACTAGCGATGCAAGGATGGCGTACATAAAGAGTTCGCGCTTGGGTTGAGTGGCCTCTAAATATTGAGGTTTATGGATGTAGCGTCGGTAATAAGCAGTCAAGATTCCAATAAGTGTAGCAATGCCGGCCACATCGGCAAGAAAGGAGATCGCCACATAGAGCGTTCCTTGAAAAATTTCAAAGGGAGAGTGCTCGTGTATGGCCACGAGAGTGGTTGCAAGGGTGTGAATGAGAAAGCTGTAGAAGATGAGGGAGTGAAATCGTGCGACCACAGGACTTCGTAAAACTTTTCCTTGCAAGGTGATTGTTTTGAAGAAGGCGCCCCAATTGAAATCTTTATAAGAGGTGAAAAGTTTCTCGCTACCTTTGTTTACGAATTGGAAGTGGGTATAGAGGTTTTTACAAAGAAAGAGCATTGCCAGCAGAAAGAGCGGGTACATAAAAAAAAGTTGATAATAGGGCGGAATTTCCCACGCAATTTCTCTCATCATTGGTTGACTAGGAAAGGTAATGGCCTCTAAGGGGACAGCATTGGAGTCGATAGCTGTATGAGCAGGGGCCGAGGATAACGATGGATCCGGCGATAGGTTTGACATAATAATTCTCGCTTTGTTAGCTATTTTAGCTATTAAATTTAAATATTAACTATAGTAACCTTGTTTGTGTTTCAACAAAAAAAGTTGTGTTAGTAAGGTAAACTTAAAACTATGAAAAAGTGTATACTTGCGCTCACTGTGTTATTTTACTCTGGATGCACGGGACTTGGCACTATTAATTTACAAGAACATCGCTATGGCGTAGTGCCAACGCAAATTATTTGGATTCAAGTGGCCGGGTTGGCCATTGAGCACCTGGCAATGTTGCGCTTCTTGATGCCTACCGCTTTTGAAAAGACCTCCTTTGAAGGGGCCTCTTGTGTTGGAGAAACTTGGCGTTACAATTTATTTGAGCTGCGCCCTGATGCTTTTTCTAGTCACCTTTCTCAAGTTACAGGCAAAAAAAATATTAAAGGTAAGGGTGAGTGCAGCGACTTCTCCCACGCTCCTATTTGGCATTACCTTTATGAAAATGGTTTTGAGAGTGGAGTTTTTGAAAATACCCTTGAGGATAACTCCTCTTTTGCCACTGTTGAAAAGTGCACCAATGAAAAATCAAAATTTTTAAAAGACACTATCTTATGGAGAATGGCGCGTGTCCCAGCAGGGAAGAGCAATGCAGAGACCTTTCATCTGCAAGAGAAAAAAAGTTACAAGAGTGGTCAAACATATTACGACAAAACTTGCCAACAGGGCAAAGAGTGTTATGCAGGGTTTGTGCGAAATGCAGATTATATTTTCAGGGATTTTATGCGTGATAAAGATCGTGCCTTTTTTTTAATTCGTGACTACTCTTATATGAATGCGCTTAAGAGCAAAGATATGGAGGCGGCCAGAGGAAGTCTTGCCGATTTAGAACGGTTATTTCAATATTTTTATAACTATCTAAGTAAGAAAGAGGCAAGAGGAAGAGTGCTTCTGCTCTTCTCTTCGACAGCACCTCAAAACATTGAGTTTCCAGATAGCGGAAAAGAGTGGGCCTCTTTTGAAAAGAGTGGGGCCCCTATATTTTATAGAAGGCCCTCGCTCATGGGATTTGTGTTAGCTGTGGGAGCGAGGGCCGAAAATTTCTGCGGAATTTATGAGGAGGCAGAAATTTTTCGAAGAATCGTTGAGGGCCCAAAGGGTAGACCAGCAATGCAATACCGTAGGCATTAATGTTATGCGGGTTGATCCTTTTCTTGATTAGTGGCAGCTTCTCCACTGAATGTGGTAGATAATTCCTGCTTTTAGATCCAAAGTATCCACTGTGGCCATGGCATCGTCATAGCGGGAATTGCTTTTGGCCAGCATAGCGCTGTTTACTCTAAGGTTTACAGTCTCACCGCATCCAGACCAGACCACTGCAGAAGCTGCAATGTTGCTGGTTAAGAGATAGTCACGATCAGTAGGGCCAGAGAACGTTTTCATTTGCGTGGGCCCTCGTCTTCCTGCAAAGAAGTATTCAACGTTAAAGCGGGCCTCACCACCAAAAGGCACATTAACATAACCACGATAGTCAATTTTAAAGATAGAGATGCTATACCCTTGTGGAACGCGTACAGGAATAGCGATATTACACGTTTTGCGGTCAAAGCTTGCTCCTGTTATCCCACCGGCGGCAGCAACATATTGATCGAAAAGAATGCTGAGTGAGGTACGATCAGGAGAGAGCGTGATATCGGCGCTGCCTGCAGGACACCCTGTCCCACCATAACCTGGATCGCCAAGACGAATGTCGGGTGCCGCCATCACATTCGCGCTTGAGAACATTAACAGCGCAACAAAGGTGCTTAGTAATTTTTTCATTGAAATTCTCCTTAGTTTGGGGTTTGGTCTACTAGTTAAATAATAATCTGTGGAGTGACTAGAGTGACTATTGTTGTTGTTAGTGTTCTTTCATTCTTAAATGTTCACTACCATCAACTCTCCACACTTATTGATAAAGCAAGTGCTGTGCCAATATTTTTTAGGTGATTTGTTCCTGAAAACAGTGCAAATCGACTCTAAAGTGTTCCAAAAAATCGTAAATAGATTTTGGAAAAGTGTCAGAAAGGGATTCCTGTGCAAGAGATGACAAAAAGTGATTAAAAGATGTTGCAAATAATTTTATATGAAAATTTATCCGATGTTTTTAGTCTGAGATTTTTATCGCAAGCGCGTGCCGGTAGCGGTGACAGTGAATGTAACTGTGCTTTCTATGAGTCATTAATGTTGATTACTCCTAATCCGACTGCGGCGGATACGTGGAGAAAACAAGTAAACGATTATGCTGCTGGGGATGTTTTACAGCAAAATAATTTTGAAGTGATTACCTTGGCCAAATTTATTCAGTTAAAACTTGTTAAAAATTTTGGAATAGAGATTTTAGAGCGCTTTAAGAGTAAAGAAGAGTTGTTGCTGGTCTTTGGAAATGTGTGGAAGCGCTTTTTTAGGGGAAAGAGCTTTGAGAATTTTCAACATGCCTACCGTTTGTACACCGATTTTCGAAGCTACACTTTAAATGTTTTAGTGCTGGAGGAGATCTTATCAGAGATTGATGAGAGCATGAGGCGAGGAATTGAGTATTTTCATCAATTGATGATGGCGCTTGACTTGGTGGATGAGCATCGGGCCTATACGCTACTAGCAGAGAGTGTTTTAAAGAGTAAACAGCAAGAGGCCTATATCTTTGCCGATTTTACTTATGTTACTGGAGTAGAGATCGATTTTTTGCACGCTCTTGCTCGAGGAAACGATGTGTACCTACCTATTCATCGGCAGGTGTTTGAGAGCGCTAGGCATAGTGATTGGATTAAGTGGATTCGTGCAGATGTTGTTGCGGAGGTTTGTAGAACTAAAGATGAGGAACGCGCAGGGGGAGTTAAGGTTGTGGCCTATGAGAGGAATGCTCTGGGGCAAGTGTTTAAGCAGTTTATTAATCAACACAATGTTCTTGAGCGCGAAGTGGATATCTATCTTAGTGCTGATGAGAGTGCTCTGAAATTAATCTCGTCAATTCCAGTCCGCGGTGTGAATTTTAAATCGCCCCTCGATCTTTTTAGCGAAGGGGTGAATCGTTTTTATCACAAGCTGCTTGAAAAGCGATTTAGCTCTAGTGGGGAGAGTGGGGGGGCCGGAGGGGGTAAGGCAATCTTAGCATCCTCTGTACAAAATGATATTGATGAGGAGATCGTGGGCGAGCGCAACTCAGTTCAGTATCTCAAAGTTTTATTGCTGTTTAGGAAAGCGCTTCGAGAGTGGTGTGAACTCTCCAAAGAAAATGATTTAGTCGCTATTTTCGATTGGAAATTGGTAAGAGAAGTGGTGTTGCTGAATCTGCCAAGAGTTTTTGCAACTCCAATTTTGCCAGAGGTGAATGGGCAGATTTTAGATTTTTCAGAGCTTAGTCGTTTTAATCCTAAAAAATTGACGATCGTAGGTATTGCCAGCGATTTCAGTTGGAGTGGCGGTGGTCATGGTCAATTTCATAGCGAAAAAATCTTGAGCAAACTCTCCTCGATTGGCCCTATCGCAAGAGCAGAGCTTGCACTTTTGATGGCCAAAGAGAGGTTGCAAGAGATCATGACTAGCGCTAATACTATTGTATTTTTAGAGGATCATCTTTTACAGGATCATGCACTTTGGAGTGATATCTTTGAAGGATTGGAGCTCTTTCCTTTTGTCGTAAATGATCAAGGCGAGAGTCAAGCAATCAAGCAAAAAATCCCTGTGATCACCTATGAAGAGAAGCGACGGCAACGTACTTTGCGATCTTTATCTGCGACAAAATTACAATGCTATTATGATTGTCCTCATAAATTTTATCTTCGTTATATCAAAAAGCTAGAACCGGAGATAAAGAGTAAACACTCTATTATGGCCAAAGAGCTTGGTAGAGTTGAGCACCAAGTGATTGAAGAGTATTGCAAAGAGCAGCTGCTTTCTCCTTATAATGAGAAAATTCATCGTGAACTATGTGAGAAGAGTTTAAGGCAATGCCTGGAAAAGAGGGTTATTGGGCGCTCGCTTGCGATGAGTGCTGCCAGTGAAATTTATCGCTATAGTAGATCGGCGATCCATTATGTGCAGGAGTTAATGGTGGGGCAGGAGATTCAATCAATACAATTTGAAATGCCCCTCCCTTATCGTCGTATAAGACCATGGGGGGCGGTGATAAAGGGAAGCATCGATTTGGTGATTAAAAGTAATCTTGGATACACTTTGCTCGATTTTAAACGCTCTGATTTTTCTATCCCTAGCATGAAAGAGCTGGAGCGATTTGAGCAGTTACAACTCTGGTTTTATCTTCTGCACTCAGGAATTCCTCTTGAGGAGATCTATAAGTGTGGTTACATCTGCCTGAAACGGGTTTCCAAATCACAGTTTATCTCACTTGTGGATAGAGAGGAGCGGCATTTGCTCTTTCGCAAATTCCAACGAGAGTTGCTACAAAAAATGAATAATGATAAAGAGTTTGTTATTTCCCCTGCTAATCCTGGATCATGTGTTGGATGTTTAATTGAAAAGGTGTGCGATCGGGAGATAAAGAGTGCAAAGTAAAAGCAAAGTTGTTTTAAATGAGGAGCAGCTGCGGGCAATTCATCACAATGGAGGAGTGCTTTTAGAGGCGGGGGCCGGTTCCGGTAAAACTTTTGTAATTATCGAACATGTCATTGAAATTATCCGTAAATTCTTGGAGAGTGAAGAGGAGCATTTCATCAAGGATAAAAGACGTGCTCTCGATTTGCTACGAGAAAAGTTATCTTCTATGGTGGTGATGACTTTTACTAAAAAAGCAGTGGGGGAAATTATTGTTCGTTTGAGAAAACGCGTGCTCAGTGAGATAAAAAAATACCAAAGCAATAATCAAAAGAACAATCAAAAGAGTGAGCAGTGGAAAGCCGTTAAAGATTATTTAAATTCACTAACCATCTGTACCATTCACAGCTTTTGCTACAAATTAATCAAGCAAGGAATTTTTTTGAATGTCTCTCCCGCGGAAGAGGTGATCTTAGTGGCAGAGGGGAAAAATAAAATTGAAAAGATGGTGGATGATTGGTTTTGCCGGCAGCTAGAGATCACTACTGTTGATTTTCCTCACTATAAGATGTTGGAAGTGTTGTCCTTAAATCGACGTCCGCTGATTTCAGCATTGTATGATATCTTTAACGATCCCAATATGCGTTGGCAATGGCATGAGTATACACTGGCAAAGAAAGAGAACACTCAAGATCAGCTCCTTGCTTTTTGGGATGAGTTTAAGCAACACCAACCCTTTAACATACTTTTTAAGAATAGCTCTACAATTATGTCTATGCTTGCTACAGCAAATGCACAAACTCGGAAAAATCAATGGTTTTTATTGCTGCAAGAATTTTTTAAATTGTTAAAGGGTGATGACTTTATCAAGATCTGGCAACTTATCACTAATCTAAAACGTATGCCGCCGCTTGCAAGGAAAAGTGAGATTATAAATGAGGAGCTTGTTGGTTATTGGGAACGGATGAAAGAGCTGAAAAGCTTTTTCCATGAGGCAAGCAACAAACGCTCCTTTGAATATTTTTTCAAAGATAGAAAAGGCGATTTTTTGGCATGGGAAAACTTGATTAAAGAGATCATTGGTTATATTGAAAAACGTTATTTTGATTATAAGGGTATGACTTTCTCTGATCTGGAATATTTTGTTTTAAGGGAGATTAAAAAGCCCGGGGTGCTTGAAAAAATTTCCAAACAGTATATCTATTTTATTGTGGATGAGTTTCAAGATATCTCTTATGCGCAATACGATCTTCTCCGTAGTTTTATCAATGACGACTATAAACGGCTTTTTGCTGTGGGAGATATTAAGCAATCGATTTATGGTTTTCGTGGTGGAGAGTTGCAGGTGTTTTTTAATTGCCAAAACGCCATTCAACAAAAACTCTTTTTAAAGAATAATTATCGCTCTCATCCCTCGATCGTGCATTTTAATAATCGCTTTTTTAGCTACCTCTTTGCCAAAGGAATGAATTTTAGTGGTGAAGAGGATTCCCCTATTCCTATCACCGAGCAAATGTGCGATCTCTTGTCTTCGCAGTCGTCTGTTTGCTGTATTGAGAGTGAAGTGGTGATTCCAGAGGAAGAGCTAAGGATTTCATCAGCGATCATTAATGATCTAGAGGCCAAGGCCATTGCAGAGTACATTAGGAGTCTCAAAGCAGAAGAAAAGAGCGAAGGGCAAGTGGCCGTGCTTTATAAAAACCTGCTGCCTTCAAAATATTTGATTAAATACTTAACTTTAGAAAAAATCAGTTTTACTGCACAAGTGAAAATTCCCTTTGCCGAAGATCCTGTAATCGGCATCTTCCATACGCTTTTAGATTACTACTTAGATGAAAGAAAAGCAGAGCAAGGTGTTGTTGATCATCAAAACTCGGCACAATTTTTATTGCAATATTATCTTGGTTTTTGGAAAGTTGACCTTACTGTTAGTGATGCTATGGTAGAAAGCTTCTTTGCAGAGGTGAAGATTTTTGGCATCTATTATGCTTTTGAAAAATTTTTGTTTACTATAAATCTTGCCAACTCTAATTGTAATTATAATATCGGCTTCATTGAAACTCTTTGTAAAATCTCCAATGGGGATTTATCGCTCATTCGTGAAAACATTCAAAAATATGCTGGAGACAAATACTCTATCTTTTATCAACAGGGGATTAATCCTCAAGTTATTATTATGTCTTCACATATGGCCAAAGGACTAGAATTCCCTCACGTTATCTTGGGTGGCATCTACACCAATGGTAGATCTAAATCTGACATTGGGCATCTGGGTAAACTTCCTGGTAGTTTTCGCTGGACCGCTAAAAGCGGAGAGGTGATCTCGCTGAAATCGCCAAGCTATATCTTGGAATCGATTATTCAGAAGAATAAAAATTTTTCCGAAGCGAAACGTCTTTTTTATGTAGCGTGCACGCGTGCGAAATCCTCCTTGTCTTTTGTGAAGCTTTGGGGGCGATTGCCTTTTCGAGCTGTTAAGAATAGTTGGTTTATTGGAATTGATAAATTTTTAGCATCAATCCCTTCGATCTCAGCGGACTTGACTCTTTCAAAAGTGAAGCTAACGATTCCAATTGAAAATTTCCCACAACAGAAGAGCTTTGAAGCAAAAATTTTTGGAAGTGCAGAGTTCTTAGGGATTATGGCGGGTATAACTTTAGAGCAACAGCAACAGCAAAAACAAAAGCAAAATACCCCCATCCTTGGAACCACTTCAGAACTTTCGGTCACTAAATTTTCAAGAATCGCTGATTGCCCACGACGCTTTTATATCGAAAGCATCTGTAAAATCGAAGAGGAGGATGTTGAACTACTTCAAAGCATCTATAGAGAAGGAGGTGCCCAATTAGCAACAGCATGGCACGACAATAGTTTCAAATCGTCGGCCAAGCGAGGAGAAGAGTTGCACGCCTTGATCTCGAAATTGATTAAGCATCCGCAAATTCCAATCACCGATGATACACTCGAAGCGAAGGAGCTTGATATTATCCGTTGGATTTATCCACAATTAAGCGCTATGCGTTCCTCTCACTATGCCATTTCAGAAGAGCTTATTAAATTTTCTCTTTTTGGATATATGCTGACAGGAATTCCCGATGTGGTTTTTAAACCTAAAACTGATGCCGTAAACTTTGAGGTATGGGATTTTAAAAGTGGTTTACGCCAGCAAGATAATGAACATGGATATTGGCTACAGCTTATGTGTTATGCCTACTCTTGTTACCAACTATACTCTGTTCCGAAAGATCAAAATACTATTTTGAATTTGATCTATTTGGATGAAAAACAGGTCATCACCAAGAGCATGCAAGAGAGCGAACTTGCTGCCAACATTTTTCTTGAGTGGCAGAAACTTTCGGGCCTTCATAAGCGAATTTCTTCTCATTGTCCGCATTGTCCTTTGCGCACCCCTTGTGAGCTTGGCATAGATTGAAGAAAAGAAGAAAAGTGCCAAATTACCAAATTATTGGAATAGCAATTGCAGGAAATTATTTGTGCTTTTTACAACTCACTCTTAAAGGAGGTTTTGTTATGGTGTGGCAAGAGTTTAAAGATTTTATTACTCGAGGGAATGTGCTTGACCTTGCGGTCGGGATTATTATCGGGGCCGCTTTTGGGAGAATTGTCACCTCACTAGTTAATGATATTCTCATGCCGCCTATTGGGCTGATTCTTGGGAAGGTTGATTTTTCAAATCTCTATTGGAATTTATCTGGTGGCAACTATGAGAGTCTTAAAAAGGCACAGGAGGCCGGTGCTGTGACCATCAATTACGGTCTTTTTATCAATACAGTGATCGATTTTCTCATCGTTGCCGCCGCTATTTTTTTTGTAGTTCGCTGGATAAATCAATTGAGAGCGCGTACTCAGTTACAGGTTACACCAAAGCAGGATGCCCCTGCTATACAAAAGGAGTGTCCTCGCTGCTTTAATGCCATCTCTATTAAGGCCACTCGTTGTCCTTATTGCACATCAGATTGTATAGGATAAGAAAACTCACATGATCGCTCCACACTGGTTATCTAGATCTCGAAGGTACATGATTTTTGCATTTCTAAAACCTTCCTGTTTGCACTTTGAACCATCGGGCAGTGGTGCATTCTCTGCAAGGCCTCTACATAAAGGAGCAAGTTTGGGATGGGGATACTGGCAGGAGTGCCACTGTTCAATGATTGTCCAACACCAGATCACCGATTCATTAAAATTCAAAAAGTGAGAAGCACCACTAATGGTGTCTAGAAATTGTTTGAACCCCTGACAATACTCTTTTCGTTGTTCACTAGAACGGCAGGAAAAGGAGATACTCCCTTGAGGGCCGCAACTATAGTTAGCACTGTAATCGGCCAAGGGAACGTTGCTGATAGCAAAAGCAGTAATCGGGAGTAGTGATGTAAAACTCAGCATAAGTAGCATTTTTAGGAATGAACTCTTAATCGTGGATAGAAATTTCATGGGATGCCTCCTTGCTTGTGAAAGTGAGAAGATGTTTTCTATACCTTGGACGCCCTCGAATTGCACCATATTTGATGAAAGCTTCAAGAATTTTTCCGTTACGGTAGTATAAGGTAGTATGATAATCAACTACTTTTAGCAAGATGGTGTTTTGATTGGGATGATGCAAATAAAAAAAGATAAAAAAAATTATTTTTGATAGAATATCATTGAATGTTCGTAATCTTTCTATAAATCACACGCGAGGGAACGCTTATGTGTAATTCTTTAGCAAAAATAGCTACTATTTTTCTGTTGGTATTAGTTGCCATTGTTTCTATTGCTTTCTTAGATGCCCCAAAGAGTGTGGCCAGCGAGCAATCGTATTATGAGTTTAAGTGGCTTGATCCCGATAAAGCGGTGTATGTGTTACAAAATAGAAAATATCGCAAAAAGGGACACTTTCACCTTAATGCTGGTGGAGGTATGTCGGTTGCCGATGCTTACCTTACAGCTAGTAACTTGCAGGCACGGGCCGGGTTTTTCTTTTTAGAGGATATTGGAGCAGAAGCAATCTATGGAAGGAACTTCGCTTCAGAAAATGATAACGCTGCCTCTGTAAAATCGGCAGGAGCAATTCCTTTTTATCGAAAGATTGAAAGTTATATGGGTGGTTTATTATTATGGTCACCCTTTTACTCAAAAATGAACACTTTTAATAAAATTATGTACTACGATATTTTATTGGGACTGGGAGCGGCGACCATAAGCGAAGAGAATAATCGTAACCATTTGGTCGATGGCCATACTCTTCGTCCTCTGACCACGGAAAGTCATACGGCCATCATGTGGAATGTTGGTAGCCAATTTTATTTATCAGAAGCGTTTCGAGTAAGGTTGGATTTATTGGGACAACACTATAAAGCACAAAGTGCGCTGAAAGCAAGTCCAACGAGTAGTGAGTCGTGGTACAGTCACTATGATCTAACACTCTCACTTGGGTACTCATTATAATGAGCAGGAGGAGGGGCGAGATGAAAAAAAATTTAATGTTTACTGCTTTTATTTTTATGGCCACCCTTGCGCTGGCCAATGCAAAGTCGACAATTGTCTCTATTGAACAGAGTGAGAAGTTGTTTACGGAAGCTGATCGAGCACCAGCATCTGCTGTTGGAGCGGGGTCAGGATCAGGAGGAGGGCATGCACGATTTGCAAAGATCATCAATAGTTTGATTGAAGAGAATGTTTTTTATGGTGCCGCTGCCTTTATCGCAGATATCCCCCCCTCTGTGCGCACCCAAGAGATGGAAGTAAATTTAAACCTGCTCTATTATAAGGTGGGAGCGCGCTACTTGGAGCGAGTGCTGGGTGATCGCTTAGCAGAGGCCAAGTGGTCGGTTGCTAAGTACATCTATGCACGTAAACTCTATCTTGAAAATAAAGGCGAATCGGCTCTCAATATCCTTGGAAGTATCTCTGCCGACTACTCCATCTTTGCATCGGCACAATTGATTGAGGCCTCGGTTTTAGGACAAATGGGAAGAAATGAAGAGTCTATTGAAAAATATCTTCGCTGTTATAAGAGTGCAGATAGCTATCTAGGATCGCTTAGTGGGAAAGAGCAATTTGATGATGAAAGAAAAACGTTAGAGATTGTACGCGATGAATGCATCTTGGGAATTGCACGCACCTACTATGCGGCCGGGGATTATTATAATGCTCACTTGACCTATTTGGATATTCAGAAAGATTCCTACCTTTGGCCGCAAGTTCCTGTCGAAGAGGCGTGGAACAGTTACGCCTTAAAAGATTACAATCGTACATTGGGAAAACTAGCAACCTATAAGGCACCATTCTTCTCCATGGTCTTTAATCCCGAAATTGAAGTTTTGCGAACCCTTACTTATATGGAGATGTGCCTTTGGGGAGATGCTAAAGAGACCGTGGATCATTTTTACTCCTACTACAGCGATGATATGTTAAAGCTCTTAAAAGAGGTCAGGTCGCATGCAGGGGATGAAAAATATTTTTTGCAGTTAATGAAGTCCAATGAAAACGCTGCCCATGAGCTTGGAGGTAACCTACAAGAGGAGTTGCTCTCCATGATTGCACAGTCGCATGCCTATAAAGATATGCATAAATCGGTGATCGAGGCGCGTGAGGAAATTGAACGCATCAAGGAGCTGAAAGGCAAAGACTCGATCAAAGCGGCCATCAGCAAAAATATCGATGCTTTTATTGTCAGACAACTTGGCACCATGGGTGGTTTAATCGAGGATTTAATGATGAGAAAATTGGTGGAACTTGAGGCCGCTTTTAAAAGTTTAAGTTATATTAAGCTAGAAATTTTAGGCAAAGAGAAGGGGCAACTTTACACCGCTGCCAATCAGGGAGAGCGGGCGCGTGGAGATATTGCCTTTTTGCAAAGAAATGACAAACAGTATTTCTGGACTTTTAATGGAGAATTTTGGGCCGATGAACTGGGTGATTACGTCTTTGCATTGGGGTCTGAATGTCGCTAAAAATTTTTCGCTAGGAAAGATGATGAAAAAAATAGTTATCATTGCAATTTTTCTTTTTTTACTATTACCTCCTACTTCAATTACAACGTGGGCAAAGGAGGGTACTAACCTTGATAACCTTGATGTCGGAGCTGCTGATGCCTCGCTATCGGAGCGCAGGAAGCAGATTTTAAAGATTAATGATGAAGAGTTAAAAGAGACCAATCGCCTCTCTAAACAACTTCGCCATAACGATCCCAATCTGCTCCTAAGAATTGCCGAACTCTTCTTGGAAAAGGCACGCTTGATGCAAGAGGAAGAAAATGAGCAATACTTAAAGATCAATCCGAGTGCCAGAGTTAAAGTTGATAAGAAAAAGCTGCATGAAAACTCCATGCACTTCTTTAAAGAGGCGCAAAAAACTGGAGAGTATATTTTAAAGAAACACCCTAACTTTGATAAGCGAGGAGAGGTCTACTATATACTTGCCTTCAATGCCAAAGAGTTTGGGGATATGCCATCCTCCAAGAAATTTTTTCAACTTGCGGCCAAGCATGCGCCTCCCAATTCGGGAGTCAGTAATCGTGCTAATTTGGCCTTGGCAGAGATGCTGATTAGCGAAGAAAAGTATCAGGATGCCCTTCAGATTTATCAAAGAGAGCTACGGGATGAGAAAGATAAGTGGTGGACCAAAGATGCTTACAATTACGCTTGGGCCTGCTATCGAGTCAACCGTCACGATCAATCGATTGAGCTCTTTAGAAAAATTTATGACCTTAGTAAAAAAGGGCAACACGTCGATATGTCTTCGGCCACACTCAATGTCTTAGCACTGGTATACGCTGATGCGGGAAGAATTGAAGAGGGTTTTCGCTTTTATGAGAGTCAAAATCATGGGATGTTTAAATACCTATTGCGGATGTCGCGCCAACTGCAAGAGAAGGGAGAGCATACCAAGGCCGAACGCATTCTCGAGGCGGGTATTAAGATAGCGAAGACGCCTCAAGATGAAAAAAGTTTCTTGATTCCCTATCTGGATATCAGCGGAAAGTATGACAACTTTGAAAAGCATTTAATGACAGCACTGAAGCTCAAAAAGATGCAAGAGGCCCAAGGGGACTCCTTTTTTGATAGTGACGAAAAACAAAAAATTGTAAGTTCCATTCAAAAAATGAGTTCAGTCTTGCAAAAACAACTGGTGGATAGAACTTATGAAGAGGTTGGAGATATTAAAGAGCAAAAGGGTAAAATGGTTTCTGTCTATTTGGATCTACTCGCCTATTTTCAAAATAAAGATTCGGAAGAGATCTCTTTGGTAAAGGGAGAGAACTACTACCTATTGGGTAAGTATTGGGCCGCACTAGAAGCTTATGTACAATGCTCGGGGCCAGCGCTTAAAAAAGGCCCTGATAATAAATTTTTAAAGTTATGTTCCGATGGGATTCTTTCGGTCTTAGATAATAAAAAATTTGATATCAATGCGTTTGTTGATGGTGATACGTTAAATAATGATCCCGCCAAACGCAGCTTGCTGCTGACAGCGTATCAACGATACCTGCTCTATTTAAAGCACAAAAGTAATCCTGCTCTGGAGCTTAAAATTTATCAAAGACTTTTTTCACTTTATTATAAGGAAGGGAAGATTAAAGAGTGTGAAGAGATTTTAAATCGCGTGCGCTCAGCACATCCCAAAGAGATTAAGATCCAAGAGTCGATGGCCGGATTGATTTTAGATTTCTTTAAGAAGAACAAAGATCAACAAAATCTAGAGCGATTCGCACGTAGGATTGAGAGTGGGGAGGTATTGGTAGCAGCAGAGTATCGAAAGAAAGTTTCGGAATATTTACTGGCGATGAAATTTAAGAGCGTAGAAGAGAGTAGTATTAAAGGGGACAAAAATTCCGCAATCAACGGCTACATTGATATCTTTGAAGATAAGCAAAGTTCTAGCATGGCCAAGAGGAATGCGGCCTATAATATCACACTACTCTATTATGAAATTGGCAATATGGATAAGACGTATTGGTGGGGAGAGAAGGCCATTAGCATGATGGAATCCAGTGAGATTGTGCAATTTGAGCCCACCTGGATTTTAATTACCACCGAGATGTTTCATTTAGGTTTTCAACTCTACTCTGCTAATCTTGCCGAAAAACTATTGGATAAGCTTTGCATTGGCGGTTCCACCAAAACAAAAATATTCTATAAAAATGGTATTGTAATGTTGCTTGCTGAAAATAAATTGGAAGAGGCGATTAAACTTTTTCAACTGGGGCGTACTCAGCAAAAGTGTAAAATCCCAGAGGAGAGTATTCGTGAAATGGCAATAGAGATTAACAAATCCTATCTGTTGACAAGCAGTAGTGGTGCTCGCTACGAATCGTTTGAACGCTTCTTACGCATTATCGATAATGGTCAATATTTACCCACGCTGCTAAAATCTTATGGGGTTTTAAGAAATGCTTATATCAGAGCAGGCCGCCATGAGTTGGCAAACGATATCGCAAACAATAAAATTTTAAAGTACTATCAAAATGCTAAGAAGAGTAAAGTAAATCTCGATTTAGATGATCTTGAAGAGGTGGCAGATATTAGGTGTGACGATTTAGCAAAATTTGCAGCAGAACTGCGAAAGCTTGAATTACGTTTTCCTGAGGCCGACTACAACCGACTGTTGCAACAAAAATTGCAAATGATCAGCGAGCTAACCAAGCGAGCAATGGTCGTCTTTGAGGTCGGATCTGGCATTGGTAGTGTGCGTGCGTACATTGAAATCATTCGTGCTTATGATGAACTTGCAACTGAGATTGAAACCTTTAATCCTGGAGATAGGGCACCAGAGTATGTGAAAAATTTCAAGGAGGCGATGATTTCTCTTGCCGCCCCATTACGGCAAAAGGCGAGTGAGTATCGCCAAGAGGCAACCAGTATCATTAAGAAAAATTCCATTCTCTCCATCAATAATGGCTATTTTTTACTTCCCGATCAATTCAAGAGGAGTGTGATCCCGCAATATTTTGGATTTGATACCATCGATGCGGTTATCCTGATGGATAGAAAAGGAGGCGAGTAATTATGAAAAAAATTCTACTTATGTCCGTCATATTGGGCATTACCATCAGTTGCTCCTCCGTCGACCAAGGCAACAATAGAGGCCTAGGGAGACAAATCGACTCTTCTGACTTGAGCGGTAGTGGTCGTGATAGTGATCGTGATAGTGATAAGGTCGTAAAAAAGAGAGTAAAAGAGATTGCCTACGATTCCCTTAAGGATTACTACAGCGACTGGAAAATGTATGGCATCGATGACAATGTTATTACTAAAAATAATAACGGTATCCTGTTGAAAGAGACACTGTGGCCACTGGATAAAGATGATTTACAAAAGATTACTGAAAATAAAGAGGGTGATCCTCTACTCGTCTTATCTTCGCACTGCTACCTTCGAGATTTTGCAACCGCTTCCCAGATGCTTTTAAAATATAATCGGCAATACAGGAAAAATCCTGCATTTTGGAACATTATGGGCAATTGCTACTACCTCGGAGGGCATCTTTTAAAGGCAAAACTTTACTACAACAAAGCGCTGGAGTTGGATGAGAACTATCCAAGCGCCATTAGTAATTTAGGGGTGCTCTACATGCGCGAAGGACGCGACCAAAAAGCACTCACTGCTTGGTTAAAAGTTTATAAGACTACCAGCTTCTCCCTGACTCCCCTTGCAAACCTTGCACGCATTTACTTAAAGTATGCTTATATAGATAAAGCAGAAAAGTTACTGGAGAGTTTAATCGAGCGTGCACCAGAGGATGTGGCGCTTAAGAACGATTTGGCCACCGCTTACCTTATGGGCGGTAATATTGATAAGGCCTATCGACTCTACAAAAGTATCCCCTTAAGCAAACTTAAACAGCGAAACATTGGTGTAAATTACCTTCTCACTTTAAAACTTGCAGGAAAACAAAATGAGGCGCTTGCACTCTTGGAGAATATGGCCCCCTTTGATGAGGGCAATAGCAGTGCCGATAAACGATTTCGAGACTACTACTATAAGGTCGAAAAATTTGTTAAACAATAAGCGCAAGGAAGTATAAAAATGAAAACCACACGACCATTCGTACTCTTGTTTTTGGCACTGATAGCATCGACTGCTTCCATCTCCTCCTCCTCCTTTGCAGCAGCTAGTTTCTCTTCGCTTAGCGATCTAGATAATGCCTTGATTGAATCGTTTGGTATGGATGATGATGATGAGTCCTTGGAAGATCAAGCGAAAGCAAACGAGAGAGAAGCACTTATTCATCGGCGAACCCCCAATTCCATCACCCCTTTTGATAAAAAACCAATACTGGTGGCAGAGGAGAGTAGTAGCAGTGGAGCTTCTGCCGAATCCAAAGCAGCAGTCAAATATAAAGATTATGAGAAATTTGAATTTGATTCACTCGACGTCTCTGGAGATAACTCTAGCGAAGGACAAATCTCCATCACGGCCCGAGAGCAGAAAAAATTTAAAAATCCCTTACCGAAAAAGAAAAATTTCATTCGTGAAACCAGGCAAGGCATTGCGAATATGAAGTAACCACTCTGCATTGCTCTCCATGACAACTCCGGCCCCAACCTCTGAGGGGATGTGGGTTCCCAGTGACTAACTTTAGTAAAGACAATACAACTTGCGCACCATCATCCGGGGATGATTTTTTTTCCTATAAAATCGATTTCACTTCTCTAGTATCCATTTTTGATGAATAGGGAAGTGCCTATTTTCATTGATGCATTCCTCTGCCGTAAGTCTGCTGGCACATAATACTTTAATGATTATCTGAAAAAAATGAGAATGGAGAGGAAGAACACGCGTCTTTCTTGTTAATCAGAGGAACCTCATTGGGAAGAGGACAAACACCTTCGTCTTTACATTTCCGATACTTATCCTGAGCTTCGAAAAACTTGGCCTGCGAAGTTTTCAAATCTTCTGCACTATAAGGCCACTTTCTGGATTCCATAATTTTAGCAGCAGATGCTCGCTCTTTTTCTGTTTTCTTCTTTGAATACTCTTTGTAATTTTTATCCGCCAATTGCTGATGACGTTTGGTTTTTTGAGTCTCATTATAGAGATAATCTAGACGCTCTTTTTGCTCATTGGCCTTAAATTGATCAACCAGCACCGCTGGTGCATCATACTTGTAAGGGATTTCACTCGATTTCAAAGGAGTTTCTCCATAGACCAATCGTTGATTTCTTCCTTTCTCTCCATCGGCCATAAACATCGTATCTTGTGCCCCACCCGGAGGAGTTCCCCCTTGTTGTGTCCCCATATTTCCCTTCGCTGCACACCCCACAATCACATGTCCATCAACAATGCTCCTATAAAGCGAACACACCGATTCCAGAGGCGCAAGAACACCATACGCTCTTACTTCTTCTCCATACATTTTCTGACATGTTTGAAAGGGCAAAAACTTTTCTGTTTCTTCTTCACCGGCGAGAAGATCTCTACCTATAAAAGCAATGATTACCAATAACCCAACGTTTAAGAATTTTTTCATACCAAGGCCACTCCTAAATTCATCCCTTTATCACCTCTCAAAAGCACTATTTTAGCACACTTTTACTCTCATCATCGCTTCTTCTCATTTTTTTGCCTCTCCTACCCAGGCACACCACCTCAATACCCCAATTGAGGGCCACTCAATAAATTTTTTTTACAAAAATAGAGTGCTCGGGCGAGCTTTAGAGTTAGTTGAGATCGAGGCATCGTCAATCGAAGTATTACCCCGAATGGATATTTAATTGTTAGTATGTTCTCTAAAACAGGGCCAGAGAAATGCAGTAGATTGCCTATTTCTCAATACTCCGATGCCGATTTGAAAGCGCTTTTTGAAAAGTACTTCGCGAAAATAAGATGCTATGAGTACACACACAGCATTCCATGGGACTCAACTCAAAATTTCGTTTATTGCGATGACGATCAAAAAGGAAGCTGGCATTAGATGCTGGCACCAGAAGCGAATCAATTTTTTTCGAAGAAGCTGAAGTGGAATAGCTGACAGCTATTCAGCTGATAGCATCTGGATGAAAGTTGATGGTTGAAGGGAGTGAGCAGTTACTAATTTTTTTTGAAAGAGAATATTCTGCGGACATCAGAGTAAAGAGAGATATGAGGTTCTTTTTCGCCGGTTGGACAGTTATTAAAAAAAATTTCTTCCGCCATGTCTGGAGTGAACTGATCCCTCAAAGCAGCTTTATGGATTTCATAAAAATCATGCATTCTTATTCTTTCGTCCTGTAATACTAATCGACTTTTCTCTGCCGGAGAATTCCTGTTTCTTCTATAGACAAACCACCCTTGTGGACTATAAGCAAATAATCCTTCCGTATTACATTGTTCTTGAAAATCTAGTGTTATTTTATATTCCTCACGCATACTCTTGGTAAATGCTTGAAGCTCAGGATCTCTTAAGTTATAGATGGCCGTTTCCTTTGGAAGATCCACTGCAAGCAGTGAACTATTCTCTCTGTTGCTTGCATATTCTATGGAGTGGAATGGACTTTTTGCAAGATAGAAGCCAGCACCAGCTTTCATTTCTCCAAAATTATCCTTTCCTGGAATAAAACTTCTTTCTAGATACTCTTTTTCATATTTAATATCTCCCCAGCGGTAATAAGAATGGAATTCATCATTTTTTCTGTGCTTCGATGTAAATTTTTTTAATGTCTCTTCATAAATTTGGCACTTCTCTAAAAATTTATTCCACCCACCATGGATCCCGGAGGAAATACTAAATTTTTTTAGAGCAGATAGCGTATTCAAAAAATTTGAATCATACAGTTTTTCAATTAATTTAACCCTCTCATTTATATCATTTAAAGGAGGCACAAGAGCGTGAAGTTTTTCGCATATCTTTTTCTTCGTCAAAGATTCTTCGGTTTCTATCTCAGTAAGCTGTTCTATATATTCTCTTGTATTTTGGTTTAATTTCTGTAAAACATCACCTTCCAAAAAAGAACAGTCTTCGTCAGCTCCTCTTGCAAGAAAAGGGAAAAATATCAATATCAATAAGATGAAAGATCGGTAATCATTCCAATTAGTTAATAAAAACATCTAAGTTCCCTTCATTTATTTGAAATGCATGGATACTACTCAAAATAACAGATCCTTTTGGTCTATAGGAATTTGATATTTTCCTCTACGGCCTTTGAAATATGAATCACCACCATATTTCACTCGTGCAATAACTTTATTATAATATTTTTTTGTATAATGGATTATAAGAAAAATAAGCCGTCCTATCTTAAATCAACATTTCTACTCGACTTATCTGGTTAAATAGTAAATTAAATTAGTCTAAAGCCGATAATATATGGGTTTATTTGTTAATGCCGGAGATCAATGGCGCTAACTTAAGCATAATCAACTTCGATCATAAGACCGACCATTTATATTTAAGAAGCCTTTACCTTGGTTGACCATTGAGACAGAGCAGGCATTATAACAAAACAGTGCCTTCGTAGAGAAGAAATTCACTTTTTCGACAGAGTGAATGGAATGGATAAAAACACTCACACAATCTAATTAATGAGATTGTGTGTACAAATGGTCTACCTTTGCGAGATTTTCTTAGTAAACGTATAGGGGACTTAATTATGAATGAATTACCAGATCATAGGGAGAGAGTACATACTCCAGAAGTAACTTTTTGGGATTGATATATGAGTCATTAGATCCTCAGCGTTCTCTGAGAAAAGCTGTGATTAGAAATAATTCCGATCGTGTTTCAATGGGAAAGGAACCAGCTTTCATGAATACAGCAGCATATTCCAAAGCAAGAGGGAGATTGCCAGTAGAAGTTATCTCTCAGGCATCTAAAATGGTAGCAGTTGAATCTCAGGCTGCTGTGCCCTGAGAAATCTAAAAGAAACAATGGGAATGGATCATTTGCATGTTCAATCTCCAGAAATGGTAAAAAAACTCTTGTGGTCTTATCTTATGGCATTTAATTCAGTAAGATGGTACATGGCAAATGCAGTAATTCTAGGCAAAACTAGACCGGAAAATATTAGCTTTAAAGCGTTTTATCAAATGCTCACTGTTAAAGTAGGAAAAAGAGGAGGCAGGATGGAACCTAGATCAGTAAAGAAAAGAGCAAACTCAATGCTTAAGTGAGTACAATTGATATGTATTATATCTATCTAACTCTTCCACAAAATATTTTAATTATTTTTCCAGCACTTTTGGTGTTATTAATACCTGCTATTAACCGCAGATATTTTTTTTGCACCGATGTTAATGTAGTTGCCGCTAAATTGCCCAAGTCAAAACATATTGGTGTCGAAGATGCTAGATATCAATTTTATGATTTTTTAAAAGGCATAGGGATGTTGGCGGTAGTCGCTATCCATGTGACTTACATTTATAAAAACAATATAGTGCTATATAATAGAGAGAACAGCTATTATCATGTAAATAATTTTATTAACAATTTCTCTCGTTTTACAATTCCCTTCTTCCTGCTTATTTCCGGCATTTTGTTAAGACCGTTTGCTATGCAGAAAGTGGCAATATATGATTTCTACAAAAAAAAGTTACTAAGACTGATTCCCCCATATATTTTGTGTGTAATAGCTATTCATTGGGATAAGCCTATTTCTGAGATATGGTCACTGGGAATTACTGGTAAGGCAGATGTTCCCTACTACTTTATGCTTGTGCTATTCCAATGTTATTTTTTATACCCACTGCTTTTGTTTCTTAAAAAAACACCCAGATTTACCTTGAATATAATTTTAATAATTTCTGTGGTGTCGGCCATATACCCTTACTTTTGGAATCTGTATGAATTTCCATTATGCTTAAAATATTTATTCTTTTTTGCTTATGGTGCTTATGCTCGAGAATATTTTATCAATTATGAAAAAAGTAAAAATATTGATTTTTGGGTATGGATATTTTTTATAATTTACTATTTAAGTTATATTTTATTTTTTTCAAATTATTATTATAATACAAGATTCTTTTGGGGGCCGGCCGCTTTTCATCTTGTTTTTTATTTTCGAGATTTCATTATTAATTTTAAAATTGCCAATAGATTTTTTAGTTTTATTGGCAAATTTAGTCTATGGATTTTCTTAATTCATTATCAAATACTGCTTATGTTTAAAAAATATTTTGAGCAAATGGATTACAGTTTTTACATGCAGCAGCTATATGCTTTGCTTGCAACATTTTTTGTAAGCGTGATAATTTCTTGTTTGCTGGACTTAGGCTATAGTAAAATAAGCAGGCCATTCTTAAAAAGGAATATTTAGAGTGTGCCTCAGAAAAGAGAAAATGCTCTCTGCGGCATCTGAGATCCAAAAAAACCTTCTCACCCATAAAATCTTTTGCTATGTTAAGCGCCTAATCATAATCACCCGTGATCGCTTAATGAGTTTATCGATATGCCGTGTTTTCAATATGCACTAGTTATTCCCTACTATAATGAACGCCCGCGTATTAACTATAGCGTGGAAACCCTCTTGGCCTTCTTAGTAGAAAAGCGTGATATTGAAATTATCTATGTTAACGATGGCTCTAATGATGATAGTGAAAACGCTTTGAAAAATAAACTCAGTGCTCACTCTCTCTATAAAGCGCTCATCGCCCAAGATCGCAATATTCATTTTCGCTTTCTTTCGGTTCCAGATGGCATCAATTTAGGAAAGGGTGGGGCGATTCGTGAAGGCGTGCTGGCGGCCACGGCCCCTTTTATCTTCTATACCGATTTTGATTTAGCGATCTCCTTGCATGAAACAGAGAAATTTCTTGAGGTGATTCACACGCTTCCGGATTCTCGGGGGATTGTGGTGGCTTCGCGGCGGCAAAAATCGGCAATCTTAAAAAATCAATCCATTCTTCGCAAGGCCTTTGGAAAAATTTTCAACAAACTTATGAAATTCATCATCGATCTTCCCATTAGCGATACTCAGTGCGGATTTAAAATGATGGATCAAAAAAGTGCTCAGCAAATTTTCACCCACTTAAACATCAAAGGCTTTGCTTTTGATGTGGAGATTTTAAAGCGGGCGCTACTCTTAGGTATTCCTGTGCGTGAGCGAGGAGTGGAAATTTTTTTTGATGATCAATACTCTACCGTTAATATTTATCTTGATCCTTTAAAGATGCTTTTTGATCTTTGGAAATTTAAACGCTCTCTAAGGAAAGATTCATGCCCATAAAAGTAACTAAAATTTTTGCACTCTTACTGATCACTATATTCCCTCTCATCATCCTGCTTTCAAACCTCAAACGTTTTTACTACTCTTGCATTAATGCCAACGATTTTTCAATCTACCAACAGGCCTTTTACGAAATTGCTGCTGGAGTCTCTTGGAATCCCTATATCTCCATTCGTAACCTCCATATCTTAAGTGATCACATCGATCCTGCGATCTATCTCGCCGCACTCTTTGTTAAAATTTTTGGTTTTAATGGTTATGCCATCATCACCTTTGAATGGCTCTGGTATGTGGGAGTGTTTGCGGCCATCTTTTTTCTGGGGCGAGAGTTTCTCTTTAGCGCTCTCCTCATCGTTTTCTCACGTGCGCTTCTCGATGGGCTAGAGTTCCCCATTCACCCAACCACCTGGTCCATGCTGCCCTCCTTGCTTCTCTTCTACTTTATTGCTCAAAAAAAAGAGGCAGAAAACCTGTGGTGGATTTTAGCTTGTGCCTTCTCGCTTTGCCTCTTTCGTGAAATCTATCCCTTTATGATGATTGCTCTGGGATGTTTTTACTGCTTTAAAAAAGCGTGGAAACACACAGTAGGCCTTTGGTTAATTGGTCTAGGATTTTCCTTCCTCTATTTTGTTGTACGGCCTAAAGTTTTAGGTCCCACCATTCAATATGGACAAGGAGTGGTGCATACTCTGCTTAGCGAACACATCTTCTACTTTTGGCGTGCACTTACTACGGCAAATATCCCGCTTAAAAATTTTGTTCCGCTACTCTTCCCTCTTGCACTGATCCTCTACTGGGAACGAACAAAAGAGCGCCAAAGCTGGCGTACGCTCCTTCATCACCCCATCACTGCCGCCCTCTTCTTTATCTCTCCGATGCTGCTCCTGCATATTCTTGCAAACTACTTTGTTCATCACCACACCATTCCCATGGTGGTGCCTTTTTTAAGCATCATCATCTTTTCGCCTCTTCCCTTACAATTGCGTGCGCATAAACGCGCGACGATCTTGATTTCCATCATTCTCTTTACTTTCATTTTCACTAGCTCCTCTCGTTACACGAAGATGGTTAAGGTTCTGGCCTCAAATGTTTCCCAATGTGAAATGAGCAAAGAGAAAAAAGAAAATCTTCGTGCGTTCCAACTCTTCCTAAAAGAGAAGACCCAACTCTATCAAGGAACAGAGAACGCTATCACCACCTCTGGTGTTGTCCCCCCACTACTCGCTCCTCGCATGCAACTCTATCAAATCACCGACGTCACCAAAATTCTTCCGGCCTTTGACTACCTCATCATGGAAAAAAAAGCTGCTGGTGATATTTATCCCCTCACTTGGCAGGAGCACCAAGTAATCGAAGAGCATTGTAAAAAACAAGCAAGCGCTCTCCTCTTCGAAAATCGCCACTATCTTCTCTTGAAAGGGCCCATCACCGATGCTTGCCTTGGCATTCGCAAACGCTGGCCCCTAGAGACCGCCCTCCTCCCCCAGTAGTGCCAGCCGACTTTTTTTCAAAGTAAAAAGTGCGCTACTCAAACGTTTTCAACAACCTGAAGGCACTGTTGGAATCATCACCCAAGAAGAAGCAGAACTCTTAAGAGGACATTGGAGCAAGATAGGTTTCAATCACAACTTATTGGCCCACTAGATTTTGAACTGCTCTCTCATAACTGGATAAAAATTTCGTAACTGCTCACACCCCTCAACCTTCACCTCTCAACCAAATGCTGTTAGCTAAGCAACTTTCAGCATCCGGTAGAGGGTAGATGGCTGAAGGGTGTGAGCTAATGGAATGGACTCGCCTCTTTTAAATACGGCATCTAAGTGCCAGAATAGTAAAAAAACTAATTTATTATTCACATTAAAAAAGGACGAATCCATGAGTAAGATTAGTACATTAGG
>JADGAN010000040.1 GCA_015231955.1 Oligoflexia bacterium
TTTTGAAACCGTATACTGTCCCCGCTAGCTTCACACTGGAACTGCTAACAAATACTGCTACCAGCTACCCTGCTACCTGCTTGCTGGATTTGTAAAACTGTTTTACTGGAATCCAGTTTAAACTTACAAAAAATTATAGGCCTCCATTTAATCATTCATTCCAAATCTGTATCCACACCTTGCACATGGCGATGAACAACACGGCAATGATGGGCCCGATGAGCACCCCAAATAGGCCAAAAACTTGTATTCCCCCAAAAATGGAAACTAGTGCCACCAAAGGATGGATCTCTTCTTGTGCCCCTTTGAGGATATAAGGTCGGATGATATTGTCAAGGAGACCGGTTATGATTCCAATAATCAGCATGATGATGGCCTTTATCAGGGAGCCTTTGAGATAAAGATGAAGAGCGGCCAAAATCCATACGGGAGTGCTTCCGATAAAGGGAATAAAAGAGAAGATAAAAGTTGCACTACCTGCAAGAAAGGGGGCCGGGAGATTTAAGGCAAGATAAGCGATGAACATAATCGAACCCTGAGTGATCGCCACCAGGAAGCTCGCTCGCAAGGAGTTTTTGGTAGTCTCTTGGATATTGGTTAGGAGGGCGCTTTTGACATCTTCACGTAAAGGAATGATCTGGGAAATAAATTTTCCGATTCGTTCATTATCGAGTAAGAAAAAGATACAACTTAAGAGCACAAAAAGAGTTTGCAACATAAAGATAGGGATTTTTGCCGCTTGCTCCAGCGCAAAGCTGCTTGTGGCCGCTCCAATGGAGGCGACACTACTTTTAATACCCTCTTCAATTTCGATAGGATCACCAATCAGATACTCTAGCATTGGCCACTTTTTCATACTGTGGAAGATGGCGCCGAGTGAAATATCACTGGTGGATAAAAATGCTGTTAAATTTGTTGCTTGCTTGAAAAGACCTTTGCCAAAAAGTGCTAGTGGCACAATAACGATGGCAACCAAAAAAATAAAGACAATTGTGGCCGACAATTTGTGACTTAAGTTTAAAGAGATGAGCTTTTGTTGCAGGGGTTTTAAAGTCCATGCAATCATCCACCCAATCGTAATGGGGATTAAATAGGAGGCCGAGATTTGAAAAGATAAGATAAGTACAATAACAAACAAAATCAGGAAGGTGATTTTTGAGGCAGGCGTAGAGGTTTCTAGTTTCATGCGAATGGCCTGGTTAAGGCCTCTTTAGGGATGTCGATCACCTTGAGTTGCAAGTAAGAGTCGTGATATTTATGATCACTCCGATTTAGGTTGATGACATGAGATGCACACGATTCCAATATTTTTCTAACGGGTAAGGCCTTCTCTCTTCCTTTGCACCATAAGATATAAAAATCTAAAAAGATGGGCCTTTCAATCGTAAAGCCTTTGATTCCCATGTCCGCACTTAAGTGATCCAGTGTTTGTTTTGTGAATACCGAAACGCAGCGGTCTTTTTGAATCAAATTTAACGATAACTCTCTTTGATCAATTTCAATGACTTCATTGGGAATGCAATGAATACGTGAGAAGTGATCCAGAATTTTTTCGTTTAACAAAGAGTCCTTGGAGTTTTTTATAAAAGGAATATATTTTAGGATATCTTTTTTATCTTTAAAAGCATGGTAAATTTTTTCCGAGCAACAAAACTGCACCTCTTCCGATCCAACTTTTTTTGTGTCAATGTTATCGCTTTGGGGAATTTCACAAGTAAGGCCCCATTCGAAATTTCCTTTTACAATACTGCGTGCCATATCTTCAAGGGTGGAGGTTTTTTCGACGTTTACAATTCCATAAGGGATGTAATTATCCCAATATTGAAAAATAAGCTCTAAACTGTACTCTGCTACAATTCCCTCTTGAATTCCTATTTTGATTGGATTTCCTCCTATAAAATCGGGAGAGAGACTTTTTAAAATGTCAGGGCCATACTGAAACATCTTTTTAACAATGGCATAAAGAGATTGTCCTTCGCTGGTCAAATCCAACTTTCTAACAGAACGCTGGAATAGTTTGACATTGAGCTCTTTTTCCAGACGACTAATTTGTTCACTAATCGTCGGCAAAGAGATGCCTATCACCTTAGAAGCTTCTGTCATAGAGGAATACCTTGCCACTTCATAAAAATAATAAATCCAATTCCAATTGATATTTTTCATTATCATTTTTTAAAGCTCTTTTTTGAAAATAACCTAATGACATCTTAGAAACAATGTTAGCTGGAATGCAAATTTTAGACCAACATGATCCAAAAAAATATTTGGAACAAGAATTGCACCAATAATGATCATTAAAGGAGAAACTTTATGAAAATTAATTTTACTACGTTTTTTATGTTTTTTGTGATGATGAGTACCTTGGTGTTTACTCTAGTTGGTTGTAGCAGTGGCCCTACTAATGCGAGCACTGGTCAATACGTTGATGACACCGTCATTACCACCAAGATCAAGGCCGACATGGCAACTGACAAGATTGTCAATTATTTTCAAATTAATGTTGAAACCTACAAGGGAGTGGTACAATTGAGCGGTTTTGTCAACACGAGGGAACAAGCTGAACGCGCCGAAGTGATCGCTGCAAAAGTGCCCGGTGTCCAGCAAGTTAAAAATAATTTAATAGCTAAAGCAAAGTGATTGTAGATGAAAGATCCCTATGTGGTCTTGGGGGTTTCAAAGAGTTCTACCCAAGATGAGATTAGAAAGGCCTATCATAATCAAGCAAAAAAATATCACCCTGATCTAAACCCAGGGAATAAAAATGCTGAAGCAAAGTTTAAGGAGCTTTCTTTGGCCTATGAACAAATCGGTAGTGAAGAAGAGCGTATTAAGTATGATCAGGGTGAAACAGTGAAAGAGGCCCATCAGAAACAGTATCAAGAGCGCAGTTCGTTTTTTCATAAAACTCAAGAAGGGGGAGGGCGTTACTCCTTTTTTTTTGACCAAGAGCTTGAGGATAGAGATGAATTTTATCAGATGTCTATTGATTTCAAAGATGCAATCCTTGGAGCAGAACGAGAGATTACGCTTCCTCATGGAAAACGTTTGTTGGTGAAAATTCCAGCGGGTGTAGAGAGCGGAAGCAAGTTGCGTTTTAAAAATCAAGGAAGCTCAGGGGGAGATGCCTACGTTGAAGTTACGGTACGACCACTAGTTGGGTTTAAGCGCATTGGTAACAATATTGAAACTGAAGTGGCCGTGAGTTTCATTGAAGCTTTGTTGGGAGCAGAGATTAAAATTCCTACCATGGATGGATCTGTTCTGCTTACAATCCCTCCGGGTGTCACCACTGGCAGTCGCCTGCGCATTCGTGGTAAAGGTGTAAAAGGCAGTGGGGATCAAATTGTGTTGATCAAAATTGTACTTCCACTAAAAATTAATCCTGAATTGCAAAAGAGCGTTCGAGAGTGGGGTGAAAAGTACTCCTACAATCCAAGGGAGGAGTCATGAACCAGAGGAAACCGACTGTCTCTTTAATGGAGGCAGCTTTGGAAATAGGTCTTGCCCCTGAAGTGATTGTGCGCTTTATTTCGTTTCGTTGGATCATTCCTTGCGATGGACAAGCTCAGCTTCTTGATGAAGAAGATCTTGCACGCGCGCGTTTGATTTGGGAGTTACAACAAGAATTTGGTGTCAATGATGAAGCTATTCCCATTATTCTAAAGCTGATTGATCAACTTAACCGTATGCACTATTTAGGTCAAAAGGAGTTCGAGAATGAGTAATCATCACCGTTCTATTTTACAAAAGGTTGCTTATCAAGCAATGGTAGAGCGAGACTTGCTACCAGAATTTTCACAAAGGGTATTTCAAGAAATTGCACAAATTAAAAATTTACAAAATTCACCAAGAGAGTTCAATCAAACTTTTGTTGATTTACGCCAGCTAGCTTGGTGCTCTATTGATAATGACGATTCTAGTGATTTAGATCAACTGACGGTAGCACTACCTGAGGCAAGCAAGGATGGTGTCGTGAAAATTTTAGTGGCCATCGCTGATGTGGATTTTTTTGTAAAGAAAGCTTCGGCCATTGATGATCATGCCAGAGCGAATACCACCTCAATCTATACAGCGGCCGAAATATTTCCCATGTTGCCACTAGAGCTTTCTACAAATCTGACCTCTTTGAATGCGCATCAAGATCGAGATGCCATGGTGATTGAGATGGAGATTAATTTACACGGCAAGATTGTAAGCTCTAATATCTATCCGGGCCTGGTTCACAATCATGCAAAGCTTACTTATAACAGTATTGGCCCATGGCTGGAAAAGCAAGGGCCGACACCAGAGGCAACAGCAGTAATCTTGGAAAACCTTCGCTTGCAGGATAGAGTCGCGCAACTTTTACGGAAAAATCGTTATGAACAGGGTGCTTTGGATTTGGAAACTATTCAAGCACGACCTGTTTTTCATGGAGATATTCTGCAAGATTTGGAAGTTGAAAGGAAAAATCGTGCTAAAGAATTGATAGAGGATTTTATGGTGGCGGCCAATAGTGTGACTGCAAAATTTTTGAAAAAGAGAGGATTTGCATCTCTGCGCAGGGTAGTTCGTAGTCCTAAACGCTGGGATCGCATTGTAGCAGAGGCCGAAAATTATAACTATGAACTTCCGCTTAAGGCAAACTCTGAAGCACTTGCTGATTTTTTACGTAAACAAAGGGCCCTTGATCCCGTGACATTTCCTGATCTCTCGCTAACCATTATTAAACTTCTGGGTAGAGGTGAATATGTTCTTGAACTTCCTGACGGTGATCAAGAGATCGGGCATTTTGGTTTGGCAGTGGAAAATTATACTCACTCTACTGCTCCTAATAGGCGTTTTCCAGATCTGATCACGCAGCGACTGCTGAAATTTGCCTTGAAGTTAGAGAGTAACTCTTATTCGGTAGAAGAGCTGTCTCAGTTGGCCTCACATTGTACGCAAAGAGAAGATGATGCAAATAAGGTCGAGCGGCGAGTGGCCAAATCTGCAGGGGCCTTGTTACTCTCTTCTCGCCATGGAGAACTTTTTGATGCCATCTGTACTGGTGCTGCCGATAAAGGAACCTGGGTGCGAATTTTTCATCCTCCGATTGAAGGAAGACTTCTTTATGGTTTTGAAGCAGTGGATGTTGGAGATAAATTACAAGTGAAGCTAATTCATACCGATGTTACAAGAGGGTATATTGACTTCAAACGTGTTTGATTTTATTGCGCTAAAAAATTTTGCAATTTGAGTGAGGCGTGTGCTTTTAAGAGATCATGAAAATTGTTGCGAGTTTTTCGAAGCTCGCGGCGATATTTAAGAGAGAGATAAGGGGCCCTAATAAAGTTACTATCATAAATTTTTTGTTTGAGTTTTAGATAGTATTCTAAAAGAGAAAATAACTCTGTTTGATTGACAAGATGTACGGTGAATTCATACCCTACATTTTCCAAGAAGAGATCCAGTTGAGGCGAAGAGAGTGATAATAAAACCCCAAGAGCGCGATCAAGATTTTTAGCTTTGATTTCTGGATAGTAGTCTTGTAAAACTTCACGGTTGATATCAAGATTGGCGGCTTCATCCCCTTGCTCGTTTGCACCTCTTCTTGGGTGAGTCGTGTCCATACTTAGAAGAAACTCTTTGGCAGGAGGAAGTGGTTCCTCGAGGATGGCCTTAGCATTAATAACTCCTTTTCCATAAGCACCTGCTTTAATATAACTACAAGTCGAAGCATCTTGATCACACTGCATCGACCCTAATTTTCCCTCTAGAGATAATTTTTTTAAAATGTAACGGAAAAGATCGATGCGATAAGGGTCGTACTCTTTTAGCTTGCTTTCACTATGAAAGGCAGACCAGTTGGCAATCACCCCTGCGATAATTGCGGTAGCATAGGAGGTGCCACTGCTTCTTGCCGAACCATAGGCATACTCTCTTCCATCTGCATACGTTGTCTGCGCACGCCACACACTCTCACCAGGGGCCGCCACATCCACACTCTTTCCTCGAGACGATCCGGCCCAGGGATTATTGTAAACATTGGTGGCGGTAGCGGCGATGGTTTCATTGTAGCGTGCAGGCCAGACCACTCCCTTATGAAAAAAAGTTTCTGGAATATAGTTTCCGGCAGCGGCCACGGGAATAATTCCCGCCTCCAGCGCTTTATTTAAAGCACGATGCAGTCGATAGGAAGGCAGCGGCCCTCCAAGAGACATGGAGAGTACCTTGACCTTTTCATGATAAAGCTCCGGCACATCGTTACGCCGATTATTATCAATGGCACTATAAATAGCGGCGATGAGATTGGGATAAATCAGGTGAATGACATTTCCGGTTGAGACGCGATAGGGGCGGATGCGTGCCCTTGGTGCTACTCCCAATACATATTGTGAAAGTGGTCCTTGACTTTGCTCGCCTTCTACTTGCCGTCCATCGGGACTGATGATCACACTGGCGGTGCTGGTTCCATGCCCTTTCCAGTATCCTCGCGAGTCACGAGCGTTGGAGTTAAAGAGCGTGAAATTTTCTGGATGATCAATCTGCTCTTTGGGATTTAGCTCTGGATGATCGGTATATCCCGTATCGGGGTGGCCCACTAAAACCCCCTCTCCCCAGAGCGCCATCTCATCGTGCTGTTGTTGTAAGCGAGAGGCCTCTTCGATCCGCCCACTACTCTTAAGTGATGTGATCTCCTCTCTCATTGCTTGCTGTCGCTTTAGCAACAACTCCTGCATCCACTCACCACTCCACTCCCCTTGCGCATTTTTTTGTAACAAACCTGTCAGCTTATGAATCCATAGCGGATCACAACTGGCATAGAGGGGATTTTCCTCCCAATCTTTGGCGGTAGTATTGAGGCAAAAAGAGTCATACACCCACTCTTTCCGATTCTCTAAAACCTCATCGCTATTACTTGCAGTAGGATCTTCACATAAGATCTCAAGTTTTTTTCCACCATAACCTTGTAGCTGATAATAGAGTGGCCACCACCAGGCAAGCGGTCGCATCTCTTTAACCGTATAGGAGTAGAGCAAGGGATCCCTCTTATCTTGTTGCAAATTTTCTGGTGTAGGAGCTACTTCTTCAATCAGTGTACGAAGTGCCTCCTCACTACTATCCCAAGATAAACTTAATCCATAGCAGTTGAGTGCTGCATGCACTGGCGAGAAAGAGAAAGAGAAACAGAGAGAGTAGAGAGAGCACAAGCGTACAAGAGGCCATAAAAACTTCACAAAAGATCTCCTTTTTTTTCTTTCCTTTAAAACATCATCACCACCAATACCCCTATCGTCCATTTTCATCCCAAGCTTTAAATCTCTTCCAGAGCAGTGTTTTAAGCAACTTCTGCTTGACGGGAATTTCTATAGATCATAGGGTGAGGTGTGAAAATTTTATGAAAAGGCGGCAGTAGTGATTAGCAAAATAAAAAAATTTTATAAAGGCGGAGTCTCTTCTCCTTTACTGCAGGATTCGAAGTTAATTACATCCCTCTACCAACGACACCGCATGCAGGTGTTTTTAAGCATTACTCTTGGTTACGGTTTTTACTACGTCTCCAGGCTAGCACTCTCTGTTGCCAAAAAGCCGATGTTAGATGCCAAAGTAATGGATGTGCAAGAGATGGGACTGATGGGCTCTGCTATGCTCTTTGCTTACGGCATTGGCAAGTTTGCCAATGGATTTCTTGCCGATCGTTGCAATATGAAGCGCTTTATTCCCACGGGACTTTTCATCAGTGCTCTGATCAATTTGTTGCTGGGTTTTACCACCCTCTTTTGGGTATTTGTACTCCTATGGGCACTTAATGGTTGGTTTCAATCGATGGGTGCGGCCCCTAGTATTGTCTCCCTCTCCCAGTGGTTTAGTAATCGTGAGCGTGGCACCTACTACGGTATTTGGTATGTCAGCCATAACATTGGCGAGGCCATCACTTTTGTTGGCATCGCTTTTTTCGTAAGCACCTATGGATGGCAATACGGTTTTGGTAGTGCAGGAGCGATTTGTGTGTTTGCCGCTATAATTATGTACCATTTCATGTCTGATCGCCCTGAGACTTTGGGGCTACCCAATATTTGTGATTACAAAAATGATCACGCTGAAAATGGTAATGGAGTAAGAGTTAAAACTCTTACTGTAAAAGAGGCACAACTCGAAGTTTTAAAAAATCCCGCTATCTGGATCCTCGGCATCTCTAGCGCCTGCATGTACATCTCTCGTTATGCCGTTAATAACTGGGCCGTGCTCTTTTTGCAAGAAACTAAAAACTACTCCTTAATGATGGCGGGCTCAATTATCTCATCCTCTCCTATTATGGGCATTCTCGGCTCTGTCTCTTGTGGCTTCATTTCTGATCGCTTTTTTCGCTCGCGCCGAAATATTCCTAACCTCCTCTTCAGTTCGATGGTGATCATTTCACTTTTGATTTTCTATTATACTCCACCTGGACACCCTTGGATCGATACTATCGCCATGGGCCTTTTTGGTGTCGGTATTAGTGCTTCAGTCACCTTTCTCGGAGGGCTGATGGCCGTGGATATCAGCTCTCGCAGTGCTACTGGCGCGGCCATGGGACTTATTGGTGTCTTTAGTTATGCAGGAGCAACGCTGCAAGATGCCATCAGTGGATATCTCTTAAATGCCAATAAAGTAACGCTAGCAAGTGGTGCTATCACCTATGATTTTGGCCCTGTTATTCTCTTTTGGATTGGTGCTGCAATCGTTGCCACACTCCTTCCTCTCCTCGTATGGAATGCCAATGCCAAAGAGTAGCAACTTATAATCCTACACGCACTTCAAAATCTGCGGCCTCTTCGAACACTTGCGATTTTTCATCCCATGGACGGTATTGTTTTGGAGCAGAACCTCTTATTTCAATAATCCCACTACTCTTGTTAGGGACAGGGTTTTTACTTATAGAGGCAAGTTTGATTTCAAAGCGATGTTCATCGCCAAAATCAAAGACATAGGCAAATTTTTGTGAGCGACCCCACGCTATATCTTTAAGCTTAATATTGGCATTGCCTTCACCTAAAGGATTGCCAGCGTACTTATGTTGGTGATCCCACCATACGTTATTCATGAAGAAAGCAAACATGTGATCCTCATCCCATTGGGTTGCTGCTTGAATAGAGAGATGAAGATCAAAGAGAGTTTTCTCTTCTGCTAATTGAATCGTGCATGCAAAATTTTCGGCCAAATTTTCGGCCAAATTTTCAGCCAAATTTTCAGCCAAATTTTCAGCCAAATTTTCAGTAAGATATTTTACATGGAAGAGGTAGTAATTGGTTTTATCAGAGCAGCACTTAGGAAGCTTGATTCCACTCCCACAAGCGCACAGTTCGATTAGGTCTGTTTTCTTCATGTTTTCCTCCAATAAAATGAAAAAGATTAAAGAATAAAGAGTTAAGTAGAGTGATAAGTTAGAGACTTTTATTGTCAGTGTCTAGTTGCTACTAATATTGGCGTGATAGGCATTAAAAATTGGAGCAAAATAGTTTATTACTCGCAGTTATAACTATTGTGAGATGATGCTGATGGCATCCTCTACGCGATCAACGATTTGCAAGGAGTTGAAGTTTTGCATGCTGCTTAGTTGGCGTTTTTCACTCAGCATGCTATTTTTTAAAGCGTCAAAGAGTGGTGTCCAATACTCTTTACCCACCAAAATCAATTTTGGTGGAGGAGTGAGTAGGTTAAGTTGCAGCTGATCGATGAAGGAAAAGAGGGTATTAAGGGAGTCAAGATCGCCTGGGAGCACCACCACCGCTTGTGTATGTTGGGTTAGCAACTCATTACGCACTAAACTCTCCTTCGTCGCATAGAGTGTTTTGAGATGATCAATCTTGCTAAGCTCGTTTTCCATCTCGGGATCTATGATCGCCTTAAGTGGTGTGGAGTGCTTTCCGGAGAGAGTGATCGCTTCACTAAGTGCAGCTGCCAAACCCGGGGCACCATTAATTCTTAGCGGAGTATTTTTGTTCAGCAAGTGCATGGCCAATTGAGAGGCCAGTTGGCAACTGGGATCCTCTTTGGACAAACGTTTTCCTGCAAGAAAAGTTACCACCTTTGGTCCATGCATAATCGCCTGGTACCCTTGTTCAAAATCGTTTTTTAAGTTTTGTGCAAGGGTTTCTGGATCCGCTGCCTCTTCAAAAACAGGAAGAGTGCTAGTTGGCAATCGACCTAAGATCTCTTGAGGATTGTCTAGAATGGGCAGATGTTCTTGCATTGCTTGCCATTCAGAAAGAGTGATCAGCGGCCGTTCGCGCACACTCACTTGTTCTAAGCTTTTATAGATTGGTTCCCAAAACTCTTTTCCTACGGCCGCCATCTTTGCGGAGTTGCGTCCTTGCATGGAGCGATTCCAGATTTCAAAAATCTCATCCATGGTGCCAAAGCCACCAGCAAAACAGAGCTGTCCTGTGGTGTTTGCGATCAGGCCAAATTTTCGAATGGGCATGAGCTGGACATCGATATAGTGGTCGAGGGAAGTGTGGGGACTATACCAGCGATCAAGATCTACCGATTGCGTGCGTGCATGTTGCAATTGCAGGTCACGGGCCTTGATGAAAGAGTCTGCCACAAAACTCATTACCCCACCACGACCACCAACACGTGGTCTGCCATGTTTTTCCGCAAGACCTTGATTGATCTTCTCGATTAAGGGGTAATAAGAGTCCTCTGCTTGCAAGCGAGATCCACCAAAGCAGCTGACTGCCGCTGGAAGATGCTTCAAGAAAGAGTATAGTTTATCGATGTCGCTGAATAGTTTTTGTTTACGCTCTTGGAGCTCTTGTTGTTCCATAGGATTGATCGCCTCAGAAGTTTTTATATCACTAATCTCTTGCTGCTTGTTGTCCGCACAACTTTCAATATTCCCCAGTTGAGAAATGTCTCTATTAATAGTATGGATATCCAATTCTGCCTTTGCTGCTTTAGTGGTTACAGGGATAGTAGCTCCAAGTAGTGCTATAAGCAATACGATTAACATAGGAAAACGTGGTAATTTTAAAGCGTCCATTTTTTTGTTCCTCCAATTGCAATATAAGCTGTTATGATTATACTCCGTTTGCCTAGAGTGAAATCTCTTATCTTGAGAATGGTTGGAATTTTACACGCTTAGTGAAAAGATAAAAAAGGAATAAATTTTGTTGATTACCAGAATTCTTGTCGCTAATCTCTCACCCATGAGTGGTATAGAAAAGTGGTTAATCTCCAATTATTTAAGTCATGAGCATTACCGTTACGGGAAATTTTATTCTCTGGGTTTTGTTGTCATTTGCTTACTGATGAGTGGCCATTTTTGGGCCTCGTATGGCAATATTGGGACAGAGGATTTTTTATTGGCATCACCCTATAAAGTATTTGTACAAAAAAAATGGTGGTGCCTACTGACAACAGCGCTGATCCATGCAGACTTAGGACACTTGCTCTCCAATGCATTCATGCTGGTCATTATGGGACGTTTTGTGAGTTCCTACTATGGTTTTTGGGTTCATCCTGTCTTAAGTTTGCTACTTGGAGGAGGTGTTTGTAACCTTTTAGTGCTAGGAACATTAGAGGAAAAAGTGGCATTGTTAGGGGCCAGTGGAGTGGTTTATTACCTATGGGGTATTTGGCAGGTGCTCTATCTCTTGATTCAGAGGCACATCTCACTCAATCGCCGTTTTATGAAGATCACAGCAGTAAACCTGTTCTTATTGCTTCCCTCCTATTTTGATCCACGAGTAAGCTACCTAGCGCACCTGCTGGGATTTCTTTTGGGGGTCTTATCGGGAGCGGTCCTCTTTTTGTTCAAAAAGAGATTCTATTTTTCCTATGAAGTTTTCTATGAATCAAATGAAGATGCACAACCCACCGAATTCATACAATCACCACGAAGGATTGAAGAGTAGGTGCCATTGCAGGCCATTTTGATAAGGACAATGCGACCACCACCTGGTATATAAAGAAATGTATGAGTAATTATTCTTTTTAGCTATTCTAATCGTCCAATATCAACAACACGATTTTATTCCCTTAATGGAGGATATATGTTTATCTCGAATCAGTTTCATGACAAGATGTTGCGCAAACATTTGTCTTTATACCTATCTATTTTTTGTCTATGTTTTTCTTTTGTATCATGTGATAAAAAAGTGAACCGGGATGGTCGCGGCATGCCACAAACGGAGGTTTCATCGCTAGAAAATCCTCCGCTCACAGAGAGTAATGATACTTCTAGTGACTCTGATGCTTCTGCTACCCCCGAGGTGGTTGACAGCAATAGTAATAGCAATGATCCTACGGCCACTCCTGAGAGCAATACTGATTCATCTCTACCTTCAACACCAACACCAACACCAACACCAATATCAATATCAATATCAATACCAACACCAATATCAATACCAACAGCAATGCCAATTTCCACGGAAATCTTGAAGGAAAACACTGCTGCAATAAAATCCGATATGGAGAATATGTATAGCAAAGATACCGGAGAAAACAACAAGAATTATTGTGTGATGAAATCTCTTACAGATATAGGATGGAAAATCTATTCAAGTAAAGACACAAGAGCGACAGCATGGGGAGTCGCTCAAGATTCTGCCAACAATATGGTTCCCATTTTATATCACGATGAAAACATTGATTTCGAACACAATCTAGCGCTTTGGATTTCCGAACAAAGCAAAATGCTTAATGACCCTAGAGCGGTCTCTTATTTTCAAAAGATATTGATAAGGCCATCTATCAATACGGCCGCTAAAAAATTGGCAGCAAATGCAAATAGTCATTTTGGACGAGGATCTCTGCTACCACAAGAAACAGGAAAGATTGGAGAAGCGTATGATATGTTTTCAACCATAAGTACAGAAGATAAAGACAGAGTTCTTGAAAGAGCATTCAACAATGAAAAGTTGTTGATTGAAATCGATATCCTTAAAAAAAAGGCAGCATTATTTCTTTCAGGGACTACACTTCCTAAAACTGCTTTTGAACAAAAAATTGCCGAATTAGAAAATGAAAAACAACTAAGATTTGAGGAAGGATTAAAAAAATCCCATGAGCAATTACAGCGGTCTCTTACTTACTCAGCAAAAGAACCCAGTCGACTACTCGATGCATTTTATCAAGAATATTCTATCTATGATTGTGCTGGTGGAGTACAAACGGCGGCCTATGCCACACTTAAAGAATTATTAGGGAATAGCTCCTTTGATAAATTGATCAATGGACGCCACCGCCTTGTTATGAGCGATGAGTGGGGCCATTTACTGTTTACAGATGATCTCTTTTTTGGATCAAAAGGCCTGAATACAATTCCTATTAGTGGAAAAAAACAGATACAAGAACGAGGGATGTATGGTCTTATTGCTCAAAGTGGTGCTATTACCAGAGAAAACACAACAGTGGCGCTATCTTCTGCTAACGATCAAAATGAAAATTACATTATCGTTGATATTGATCAAAAAGCTTTTGATTGGTTTGTTGATAGTTTAAACGATGAAGTAGGTTCAAGACGCACAAATTTCGTTCCCATAAAATTACAAGAGATTACCATCGAGTATTATAAGAAAAGAAAAGCTGGAGATAGAGAAGGTGCTCACGATCTAATCTTCAATAATCCATTTTTAGCGGGAACAAAAGTTTACGTCTTTCCTCTTGGAGTACGAACATTTGCCTATCATATTGAAAGATTATATACAATCAATCCACAAACTGCCTATTACATCTTGTTTTATGGAAATGATCAAGAACGATTGTATCGAGAAATTTTTAATTCCAAGGTTAATGAGTGTATGAATCCTTAGTTTTTCATTCTAGTCTTGTTGATCTGTGTTTTTGCTAGCATCGCGCTAAACCATTGTCAATCCTAAGATATATTTTCTCACGCTTTCATTGGTAGCATTTATTTTTATTTCGATAATAATGTTCTGTAGGGAAGAATTACAAATCTATGTCGGGGAGAAGATTTTATGAAAAGATCAGATCGTTTTAGAGAGCAGCATGAAGAGATGGTAAAAGTTGTTGGTCAAATTTCCGCATTATCAACAAATGCAGATAAGGTTAAGCAAAATGCTAACAATGTTCGCGCACTCTTGTCTCAACTTATGGGCTCACTTAAGAGTCATTTGGCCATGGAGGACAATGTTCTCTATCCCGATTTACTGAAAAATTCTGATGAAAAAGTAAGAAATTTAGCAACCAGGTATAGTAGTGAGATGGGTGGCATGAAAGCTGCAGTGGAAAAATATAATAGCAAATGGATTACAGCAAAAAATATTGAGGATAATGCTGCAATTTTTTTGAGCGAAACCAAAGATCTATTTAATGTTCTGGGAAAACGTATCGATCGAGAAAATAGTGAACTTTATCCACTTTTGGATAAGGTCGCTTAAGTCATTCAGTGAATGAACGCTTTTTAATTTTAATCCACGCTTACGTAAATGTCTTTTTTACCTCTGGAAAATCACATCTCAAATGAAATGCTTTCTGTCTCCCAATCACGATATTGGCCCCGTGCCCACTTATCATTTAGAGTGATCTCTTCGCTTATAGGTCAGCAGTGGTCTAAACTTGGCCACCACCTTGGCCAGGTTTAGTTTTTCCAGTTCAGAAATAACGAAACTCACCTTTTTATAGGCCTCTGGTGCCTCTTCGAAGAGCAGCTCCTTATCCTCACAAATGACTACACTCCCTAGCTCCGTCTTTAGGAGATCACTTTGAGAGTAGAGGTGAGAGATGCGGCCCTTGACCATGCCTCGTTGCCATTTTCTGCCGGCCCCATGGGGAAGGGAGAAGAGATGATCTAAATTGCTATCTGGGACATAAACTAGATAGGTGAAATCGCCGCGTGAACCGGGGATAATGGCGTAGCGATTAAAGGCGGAGGCACCTTTACGGTGAAGGTAGTGAGTTTTGCCCTCGAGCTCTAACTCTTCAATAGAGTTGTGAACTAGATCAAAAATGAGCTTGAACTGGGATCTTAGCTTTTCGCCAATTCTCTCTGCAATCATTTTGCGGTTAAATTTGGCCCAGGTCACTGCATAGTTGTGCTCATGGAGATATTTTGTACCGGTATCACTTTGTGGATCGATGCCTGCAGAGTTCATGTTTTTGATATACTCTTCGAGGATGGAGTTTCCTAGTCCGCGCGAACCGGAGTGTACAAGAAGATAGACTTGTTTTTTAGATAGACCGGGCCCGCAAAACTTCTCCTCATCAAAGATCTCCTCTACACGCAGGAACTCTGCAAAGTGATTTCCTCCTCCGATAGTGCCGACTGAGCGGGGGAATTTTAAGTCGCTGATTCCATGGTGAGAGGCATGAACGGCAGCATCCTCGTAGGGAGACTCGAGATCATCGAGAGTGCGTGCTATCTTATCTGCTACAAATTTATGCTGTTTGAGTTCGCTTTGAAAAAAGCTCATGCCACAACCAATATCGTTTCCGATAATGTAGGGGTAGATGATATTGGCGGTGAGAAAGGCGGCACCAACAGGATGGCCTTTACCTGGGTGCAGATCAGGAAAGGCCACAGCGCGAACCATTCCACTTTTTGTGGCACTATCATGGAACTGAGCAAGGGCACTTCCTTCAAGCTTCATCTCATCAGTAATAAATATTTTTTTTTGCATTTGCATCTGCTAGAGATCCTTCTTGTCAATCATCGGAGTAGGTGTTCTCTTCTAATTTCCTTATTTAAAGTAGGAGTATTTGCAGGAGTTGTCCTTATAAACAGCTTCGATAATGCAATTAGCCGCGAATCATAACAAGCATCATTTTAAAAGGTTCATGGGCGTTAACGGCGTGAGGAATGTTGGCAGGCATGATGATGGTTTCGCCAGTTTTTAAGGCGTGAGCAGTGCCGCCAATGACAATCTCCCCGTTACCTTCTAAGACAGTGACGACAGCATCAAAGGGAGCGCTATGTTCGCTTAGGCGCTGTCCTTCATCGAAGGCAAATACGGTAATGCCACCAGAAGCGTTTTCGTGGACACGCAAGGAGACGATGCCTCCTTTTTGGTATTGGACAACTTGGGGTAGTTCAAATTTTTTTGCTTTTTCCATGATTTATTTCCTTACTGGTTTGTTTATCTTTCAAATTCTATTGCACGATTTTGATGAGATCGAATACCTCTTCCAAGATCGCTACGGCGTTGTCGATGGTTTCACGGTCAATGGTCATCGCGGGTTGCAGGCGGAAGTGGGGCGAGTAGGACATGGTAAGCAGTCCTCGCTTTAAGCACTCGTGAAAGATGCGTTTGCTGGTGGCGCTTGAGAGTGGTTCTTGGCTCTCTTGATCTTCGACCATTTCGATGCCGAGGAAGAGGCCAGCACCGCGGACTTCGCCCACAAAGGGATAGCGATCAACAAAGTTGCTTAGGCGAGACAGAAAATAACTTCCCATTTGCTCGGAGTTTTCAACCAGTCCCTCTTCGTCGATGATTTTGAGGGAGGCCGCTGCAGCGGCCGCGGCCAGTGGATTACCGCCGTAACTGGAGGAGGAGCCGGAGGGTATGGACCAAGGGTAGGCAGAGGTGATCTCATCAGTAGAGATGATTCCACTGATAGGGAAGCCACCACCAAATTGTTTGCCGATGGTAAGGATGTCGGGGGTGATGCTTGCATGTTCTGAACCCCAATAGCGACCAGTGCGACCAAAGCCGGTGATCATTTCATCGGCGATTAAGAGGGCATCCCACTCTTTAGCGAGCTCGCTTATAGCGATGAGAAAGTCTGCGGGTGGGATCACATTCCCGGCGGTACCTTGCATGGGTTCTATGATGAAAGCAGCAATGCCTTTGGAGACACTCACCTTTAATTGTTTACGTGCAAACTCCACGCAGTGAAGACTGCAGGAGGGGTGTTTTAATTTAAAGGGGCAGCGATAGCAGTTAGCATAGGGGATGATATGGTTGCCAGGCACGAGTGGCCCATAGTGTGCTTTATAATCGAGTCCCATAAGTGAGAGTGCACCCATGGTTTTTCCATGGAAGCCGCCCCAGAAGGAGACAAATTCAAACTTATCGGTATACGCTTTAGCGAGGCGTAGCGCCGATTCGACCGCCTCAGCACCACTTGAGTAGAGTTGAATACGCTTTAGCGATGGGTGCAGGCGATGCTCACAGGCGCGCTCAAAAAAATTCACGCGAGCTTCAGAGGTAAAGCTGCCAATGGTGGCCCGTGAAAGTTGTTTAGTCACTTCTCTTATATAGGTTGGGTGTGAGTGACCAATGCCGCCAACGCCAATGCCACCAATGAGATCAATGAAGGTGTTGCCATCGATATCGGTGATTGCCGATCCTTGTGCTTGATCAACGACAATTCCTGCCATCATAGAGAAAGCCTGCAGTCCTGGGGCCAGCATCTCATCTTCACGGGCGCGCATGCGCATGCTTTTAGCACCAGGGATCTCTTTGCTTACGATGTGGGGGCGTTGATTTGTGGGTTGATTAATTCTGCGAAGGGGATTAAACTGCATTTTTTTACCTATGATTGATCTAAGGTTTGTTTTGCTGTCATAGTTGCGACTATAAAATCTTTTGTCAATATCTAAAGAAAGAAAGAAAGAGAGGGCCAACTTAAGATGAGTGGAGAAAAAGTGGTGGGGGCGATTGTGCTCGCGGCAGGACTTGGAGAGCGTATTCAAGAACTCTCTTGTCATAAACCGGAAGTTTCGCTCTATGAGGGTGGCCCTTCGCTACTCATGCGTCTAAGCACTCAGATCAGAGAGAAGGCAAAGATGCCGCTTTTGCTGGTGGCAGTGAATTCACGCTTTGGGTGTAGTGCTGCGAAGAGAGAGAGTTACGAAGGTGCCAAGGTGATGGTGGTGGATACCCCGAGTTCACTGCATACTTTTTATCATGCGATAGAGGAGTTTTCGAAAGAAAAGAGAACAGGGCATGTTTTCGTCTCTATGGTGGATACTGTGGTAAGCGATGAAGATTTTCACTCCTTTGTAGAGTTTTGTGAAAAGGAGCTGGCCCCTGAAGAGAGTGCGATTTTGACTACGCATTTTATTGATGATGAAAAACCACTTACAGTGCTGCTCGCTTCCGATAGTCAAAAGGTTTTGCGTTTTGCAGTGCCTGTAGAGAGTGTGCCGGAGGTGGTGGTTACCGCTGGGATGTATGTGTTTCCGCTCGCGCTACTGCCTTTTTTGCGTGAGGCCGTTGATAGTGGAGTGGAAAAGATGAGAAATTTTCTGGCCCTAATGGTTAAAAGCAATTATTCTATTTTGGCCTTTACAATTGAAAAGAGCATCGATGTTGATCGACCGCAAGATGTTCAAAGCGCAAGAGATTTCCTCCTGAAAGAGCAAGAGCAAGAGAGAGATGTGAAGTTATGTTGCAAAGATACAGTCAAAACGGCAAGTTCGATAGTAAGTCTGGAGAAGAGCATTTAAATCAACTTTTGGTCTTGGCCATCTATCGAGAAGAGGCCTTTTCCAATCACGCCATTACTGCTGACCGTGCGATTATGGATGAGTCGTGCGAGCGTATTTGTGATCGCGCAGAGGAGTTTGGTTTTGAGGTTTTAGTAAGGCGCGTTCCCGGAGAGCAGTATAAGGAACTCACTGTTCAAGAGCTGAAAAGCTTTCACCTGATCTTATCCATGGCCCAAGGGGAAGATCTTCTAGCGCGCTTAAAGCGTGTGGAGGTCGAATCGGAAAAGTGCTCGCCCTCTTTTCCCATTGTCATCAACTCCGTCGATGCCATTGAAAACTGTTTTCGCTTAAATCTTTCTAAAAAATTAAAGGCAGCACATTTACCCTATCCTGAGTTTTTGGTGATTGATCCACGTGAGATAGGGGCGCCAGCAAGCGAGAGTCTCTTAATCACTCACTTTATAGAGAGGTGTGGTGGTGGGGTATGGGTAAAGCGTGGGGATTTTCACGCTTTAAGTGATCAAGATGTGGTCTTTGTAAAGGGCCAAGAGGAGCTTTGGCAATCGCTGCAACACTTTTGTAAGGAAGGGGTGGAGCGAGTGATTTTACAAAGGCATGTTGAGGGGGATATTTTTAAATTTTACAAGGTGATTCATCGTCACTTTTCCTATCGAAAGATTCACACTTCGCCGACGGCCTCTCTTGTAACTCATACCCATGAGCAGCAGCAAAGTATGCGCCTGCTTGCAGGAAGAGTGGGTGAGGAGCTTGCACTCGAGGTGTATGGTGGGGATATTGTGATTGATGGCAATGGTAAATTGCATGTGATCGATGTCAATGATTGGCCCTCTTTTCGTAGCTCGCTAAAAGATGCAGCGATTGCAGTTGCCGATTTGTGTTGGGATAAAGTGATTAAGAGCACACTCTTGCACCATACCGATTTACTGAATAAGAGAAATTCAACAAGAAGTTTAGCAATAGCTAATGCTAAGGAGGTTAAAGGTGCAGCGGCCACTCAGTACCTTTATGGAACAGTTTCAACAGAGCATCAAGGGTAGAGATACCGAGGAGAAGCTCGACCTTTTCTTTTATCGCCCTCTTGGCTTTATGATTGCTAAAGTTGCGCAAAAACTCTCCATGACTCCAACTCAACTTACACTGATTGGTTTAGTCAGTGGAATCTTGGCGGGCCCTTTATACCTTGATCCTCAAAACTACCCTGCGGTGGTAGTGGGCACCCTTTTATTTATCGCTGCTGGAATATTTGATAGCTCCGATGGGCAGTTGGCGCGACTCACTTCGACTTCGACTAAGCTTGGTCTAGTGTTAGATGGGATTTGCGATAACTTGGTATTTTGCTCCATCTATATTTGTGCTGCTTACCCTTTTGCTAGTGAGTATGGGCCAAAGATTTATCTGCTGGCGGTGCTAGCGGGAGTTTGCCACTCCTGGCAGTCGGCAATCCTCGATTTTTATCACCGGGAGTACCTCTACTTTGGCCATCGAAAAACGGAAGGGGATCACTACTGGAATCCGACGGTAGAGGAGGTTAAGCGCCACTATCAGGAAGCGGCATCCTTTCAAGAAAAACTTTTTTATCGTTTACGCTTTTCTTGGATTTGGCAGCAAGAGAAGCTCTCGGTGCGTACCCCTGCGGAACGTATTGATATGAAGAAGCGGCTGCTGCTTTCAACGACGGAGGAGAGTGAGCACTTCTCAAAAATGTATCGCCACTATAATAAGCGTATGCTGACGCTTTGGCGTTTGATGGGAACCAATTTTCACACTATCGCCATTATTGCTTTTATGTTTGTGGGCCGCTTTGACCTCTATCTTTTATCGGTGGATGTGATTGGTCTCTCTATGGTCTTGATGATGAATCGAAGTATTCAGCGCCATCTCGATCAAAAACTGTTGGCCGCTACTGCTGCCGCAACTGCGGCAGCAACTGCTACTAGTGCGCATGCAAAACGGTTTTAAGCTCCTCCTTAAACTCCTCTTTGCGCTTCTTGGTCTCTTCGCGCTCTATACTCTCTTTGCTGGGTATGGATTTCATAACATTGTAGTAGAGCTTAAAAGAGTCAACATTCACTTCGTTTGGATTTTACTTACCTTCACTCCTACACTGCTTTGTTATGCGCTTGCATGGTGGCTTTGCACGAGTGATCATGATCAAGCGATGGGCCGTTTCTCCTTTGCAAAGCTATATACATTCTTTCGAATGACGGTGATCTCGATTGCCTGGAATAACCTTACTCCCTTTTTAAAAGTTGCAGGGGAGCCGCTTAAGGCCTTGATGCTAAAACAGGAGCTTTCGGGAGATATGAAGAGCGCCATCATCAGCACGGTGATTTATAACTATATTCATCTGATGGGGACGCTGGCGGCCTTTGTGCTAGCGGCCTTGTGGCTTTTGCTACTCTACCCTTTAACTGCTCTTGTAGCGGTGGGTGCCTGGGTGGTTTTAGTGGCCTCTCTTTTGCTTTTGTTGCTGTTTTTTGTTGCTCCCTCTTGGTTTAAAGTTACCAAGAAAGTGTGGGCGCAAAAGTGGTATAGGGGGATGCAGGAGTTGAATGCTTTTTTTAAAACTCATCCCAGACGTGCTGCAGTGGCGATTTTATTAGAGGTGGGTGCGCGTTTTATTGAGGGAATCACTTTTTATTACGCTTTTTGGATTTTAGGACCTGCGATCTCACTAGGTAGTGGTGCGCTTATCGAAGTGGCGCGCACACTGATTGATACGATCTTCTTTTTTGTTCCTTATCAAATTGGTAGTCGAGAACAAGGACTCTACTATTTTATGAGTGAAGTTTTGCTAATTGGTAGCGAAGGGTATTTAGCAGCGGCCATGCTTTATCGTCTGGTGGAACTCTTATGGGCGGCGATTGGTTACTTTTGGTGGGTGATATATTTTAAGCGAAGATGCCCCGTCGCAGTTAAGGAGTAGCAGTAGTTTGTATCTTCTTGGATAAGGCCAGAGGTGCGAAGAGAATCGAGGTGCATGCTCACCATCTTAAGATTAAATTGGCCTTCACTTCCGTAGTCGTCTTTTAATTTTTCCATAATCGTGTTGATGTTGCTTGCAGGATTTTCGGCAATATTACGAATGATTGCAAATTTAAAAGGGAGTTTCATGTTGAATGTCATAGTTACACCTTCCTTAAATTTAAGAGTTCTTTAGGATTGGCCACCACTAGAAGTGCACCGATAGTAATGATGATGGCACCGATGATGAGCGTGGGGGTGAGCTTTAAATCGGTCAGAAAATAACCAAAGACAATTCCCCAGAGCGCGTAGGTGATATTTAAACACATCGCTCGAGCAACACCCGTCATATTCATTGCTTTATACCAGAAGAGATAAGAGATGGAGCCAACCAGGGCCGTCAGTAAAATCACTGCTCCACTGGTTGCAAGCAGTGCTGACTTAAAGACGATAAGGCCACCAATAAGTGGCATCACGGCCAAGAGGTAAACCACAAAGGAGGTGGCCTGGCGAATATTGATGGCGATAGAGGGATCGAGCAGGTCCATCACATAGGTGGAGATCACCCCTTCTAGCGACCAACCGATTGTGGGAATGAGTGCGAAGAGAATGCCCATATAGAAGTGCGGACTCACGCCACCTTCTGGTGGAGTGTATCCTACCACAAAGGAGCCGATGATACAGGTAATGATGCCGATCCAGGCGCGCAGGGAGACGCGCTCTTTTAAAAAGATCATAGCAAAGATTGTTCCTAGTGCAGGATAGATTGCGGTGATAGAGAGGGTGTAGGCGGTTCCTGCAAATTGAATTCCGAGCAGGTAACCGGACATCGCAAGCGGGCCTCCTAGTAAAGCGGCAAAGCAGACGATGAGTCCTGGTTTGGTCATGAGACTTCGAAAGATCTCGCGGCCGCGACCGGTGGAGAGGTTTAAGAGTGAGAGCCAAAGTGCCGCAAGGCCGTCGTGCAGGCATGCTCCAACCAAGGGTGCCACATAAATAGCAAGTTCGGGAGAGGTGAAGGGAAGCATCGTCATGGCGATGCCAAGAAGTACGCCATCGAGTCCCCAAAAGGCGCCAGAGAGAGCGCCATAGAGTAATCCTCGCTTGGCATAGGCAATAATCTTTTGTTCTTGTGCGGGTGTTGGTGTTGGTGTCACTAGATGTCCTTTGTCCTTTATCCTTATTAAGTTTTATATTAGATTATACACTATAGATCGTTAGGCTATCTCTTAAGTAGTTTGATTTTGATTTATTAGCAAGTAGGGCGGAGTAAATTTTTCAAAGCAGTGCCAAGGGTAGTAGGCAGTGCATGCTTTGCAATTTGTGTTAGGTGAAGTAATAGATAAAGTGTAAAATAGCAAAAAAACAAAATAACCAGGACGATTTTTTGAGCGAGAACGACAACAATAATCTCCTCTTTAGAAAGGTAAATGGAGTAATTGGAGTAAGAGGTACAACTGTTGCAGATCAAATCCAAGGCGAGTTGGAGCTGCTTAGCTTGCAAAAGAAAGTGTTGCATAAGATTCGTGGCCTAGTCTTTGCGCTCATTGCAGGGTTGATGCAAGGAGTGGCAAACGTGCTTTTTTATATGTTGGTCATGATTGCCATTGCTAATACCAGTGATGGTCCTCTTTATAGTGAAATTCCTCCTAAGATTTGGGTGGTGTTCTCCTTGATGATGGCGCTTGCAAGTGAAGCGGGGGCCGCACTTTTGCTGCTGATTAATGCAGCGCTCGCAAAAACCTTTTCAGAGGTGAAAGCGTTGTTTGGCAATCGTAAAATGTGTATGCGTATGCTGGTGATTGCCACCTTTGCAGGCCCACTGGCAATGAGTGGGCTAACGCTTTCACAATACCTCTTACAAAAAAATCTTCATTTAAGCATGAGTACTTTTGCGGGAGCTGCTGCCTATGCGGGAGCAGTTTTATGGTTAAGGCCTAGGGAGCGTTTTAAGTTATCGATCCTTTATGCGCTGGTCTTGGCGATGATGGGGATCTTCATCATCTCTTATGATACTCATTATGGAACTATTGCCGCCACTACCTCTGTGATCGGCGTATTGCTGATGTTGGTATACCTGCTGGGTTTTTCAATGGAGAGTGTTGGTACGCTGATGATGATGGAGCTGTTCTCTCCCAGTGTAATTGCTTGTGCTCGCTATCTCTTTTCCATTGTGGGTTATCTTGTGATCATTGTACCGATGTTGGGCGTGGCCTTTTACTCCTATGGGCAATTAGGAAACCTCTTTTTAAGTTTAAGTGAAGTTTTGATACAAAAAACTTTGGGACTAATGGTGCTGACTGCGATTGCTAGTTCGATGGCGACACTCTTTTGGTACGAAGGGATCTCCAGAGTGGGAGTGGGCCTCTCGCTTCCCTTTTATCTTTCGCATCCGTTATGGGGCCTTATTATCTCCTTTCCACTACTTCGAAGCGATCTGAATCACGCTTACTGGAAACCACTTGTGGTTTCGGCGGCGTTTTATGCTGTTAGTTTCTTGCTGGTGCTCGCTTTCGCAAAGGATGTCTCTCCTTATCGTCAGGGGGAAAAATGTTAGCGCAGGTGGTGCCGCTCAAGATTCAGTTGTTGAAATTACTTTGTAGCAAGGAAGCGCAGGGGTGTAGCGATCGTGAGCTTGCCGCTTGCATGAAGATGCGTTGGTCGCAACTCTATATTGTGATGGAATCGCTACGGAATAATCTTCTAGTGATAGAGAAGAGTGTCGTGCTGGCAAGTGATCACGACATCTCCATTCGTTATGTGATTACCGATTTAGGGAGAGCTTTAATCCGTGAGGGAGGATATGAGTTGGAGTAAGTTTTCGAGAAAGCTCCTGCGAGAGATCTAATTTTCCCACTCCTGTGCCTACTAGGGCAGAGTCGATCCCAAAGTTGTTGGCACCCAAGATGTCTGTCTTTAATTGATCACCCACCATGACCACTTTTTGTTTATCGCTTGCAAGCATAGGATCTAATCCCAGACGCCGAAAGGCCTCGATAAAAATCATGCTCTGTGGTTTTCCCAAATTAACAAAGCTTGGGGGAAGAATGTTGGTGATTAATCCATGGTAGCGTTCGCGAATGATGCTCTCAAGAATGGCGGCAATCGCCCCGGAGGTGATGCCGTAGTAGTTTTCTCCGCGAGGATAATAGGTGTCTGGATTAGAGAGCACCAGCTTTAGTGGCAAGTTGTGCTCTAGGCGATAGATCATCGTCGAGAGTGCATGATCGATGGTGGGAATAAAATTTTTGTCATCCTCATCACAAATTAAAATGGCGTCGATCTCTTCCGGAGGTGCTTGTGGAGGAGCAATGGTCGCGCCGGCAAGTTTTGCATATTCACTAGACTCGGGAGTTCCAATCACCAGAGCGCGCAAGGGATATTTTTCGCTAGCATCGAGATGATCAAAATAGCTTTTGAGCAGGGAACCAGAGGTGATGATATTTTGCTCAGGGATATTTAGTCCGCGTTTTTTAAAGAAAGCGGACATGCTCTTTGGAAGTTTGGAAGCACCATTGGTTAAAATAAAGTAAGGGGTGTGGGAGGCATTTAGGTGGTCGATAAATTCGATGGCACCAGGGATGGCCCCTTCTGTATTGGTGATCACTCCAAAGGCGTCGAGAAGGATGGTGTGATAGCGTGAAAGTAAATCAACAGCAGAGAAGGCCTTGAGGTTTGCTTGGTTTGTAGTTGTGCTCATAATTATTACTAAGTAACACGACTTCTATGACTTGTATAACAGTAAGTATTAGCGGTATACCTTTAGAAGAAACAGAGGAGAGTTAGTAGAGTTATGAAGTTGATTATTACAGAAAAACCGAGTGTGGCGCAAAATATTGCAAAAGTGCTAGGTGTGAATCGGCGCTACGATGGATATTTTGAGGGTAGCGGTTATCTGATCTCCTGGGCGTTTGGCCACCTCTTTACTCTATTTGATGCTAAAGATTACGATGCGAAGTATAGCAAGTGGAGCTTAGAGCACTACCCTTTTGTACCGGCGGAATTTCAATATAAAATTTTAGAGGATGCTGGTGTCAAAAAGCAGTTTGCAACCTTAGAGATGTTAGCAAAGCGCGGGGACATCGAGGAGATTATTAATGCTACCGATGCTGATCGCGAGGGGGAGTTGATTTTTCGCGAGATCAGTGAGATCGGCCCCCACTTTCGTGGCAAGAGCGTGAGGCGCTTGTGGCTCAGTTCGCATACACCTGAAGATGTACAAAAGGGAATGAAGGAGTTAAAGAGCGATCAAGAGATGCAAAATTTGCGTTCAGTGGCCTACCTTCGCCAGTGGTTGGATTGGTTAGTGGGAATTAATTTAACGAGTGTGGCAACGCTGGTGTTTGGGGGATTTAAAAAGACCATCTATGTGGGGCGAGTGATTATGCCTACGCTTAAGTTGGTTTACGATCGCGAGATGGCGATTTTAGATTTTAAAGTGGAAAAGTATTTTGAGTTGGAAGCGACCTTTACAACGGATAAGGAGAGTTATCGCGGAGTCTATATTACCGAAGAGCAAATCACCAAGCAGGAGCTGGTAGAGGCGATTCAAAAGGCAGTAGAGGCGAAAAAAGTTGGAAAGGTGATTAAAAAGAGTTCCAAGAAAAGTAATGAACGTGCTCCCCGCCTTTTTAACTTAACCGATTTACAAGGGTATATTACCTCGAAGAGTAAACATTTCAGTGCCGATGTGGTTTTGAAAACCGCACAAGCGCTCTATGAGAATAAGTTTATCACCTACCCAAGAACCGCCAGTCGTTATCTTAATAAGAGTCAGGTAACGGATGCCAAGCGAGTTTTAAATTTGTTGGCCGGTAAATATGATTGTGATTTTAAATTTAGTGACTCCAAAGATATCTTTGATGATGAGAAGGTGGATTCGCATGCGGCGATTATCCCCACGTATGTGATCCCAGGTGAACGTGAGTTGAAGGAGGCGGAGGCGATCGTTTATGAAGCGATTGTAAAAAGATTTTTGGCGCAATTTTTACCTAAGGCGGTCTATGAGTCCTCCGAGGTGATTACAGAGGTGGCGACGCCATCAGGAGATTACACTTTTAAAACCTCTGCGCGTATTTTAAGAGAAGAGGGGTGGTTAAAACTTTTTGGCAAGGAGGCGAGCAGTGATGGCGCAGGTGAGGAGGCGGCCCCTAAAATTCCTAAGGCCCTTCGTTTAAATCAGAGTGTAGCTGTAGAGAGCACAAAGTTAAATCCCAAAGAGACAACACCCCCCAAACATTATACAGAAGCGACCCTGTTATCGGCGATGGAGAATTGTGGCAAGCGGGTGGATAGCGCCGGCAATGAAAACAAAGATAAAGATGCGCTCTTGCAGGTGTTAAAGGGCTACAGTATTGGCACCTCCGCCACGCGTGCAGAGACGCTGCAAAAGTTAAAGCGAGTTGAATACATTGTGATGAGTGGAAAAAATATTTTAATCACCGATCGCGGCAGCGAGGTGATTCGTCGTTTTCCCGTGAAGGAGTTATTGGATCCCGACTTTACTGGAAGAATGGAAAAGCAGCTAAAAGATGTGGAGCGGGGGAAACTTGCACAAGAGCATTTTTTGCAAACGATTAAAGATTTTGTTATCAAGGGTGTGAATGAGATCAAGGCGGGGAGAGTGGGCCCCTCGCGGGTACCACTGGGTGTGTGTCCTAGTTGTGGAGAGGGGCGAGTGTTCGAGGGGCAAAAGGGCTTTGGCTGCAGTCGTTGGAAGGAGGGGTGTAAGTTTGTATTGTGGAAAGATAACAATTTGGTTCGCGATTTTAAGTTGGAGTTTGATGCAAAGTTTGTCGAAAAAATTTTACAAGAGAAGTGTGTGACGACAACGCTTTATTCTCCAAAGAGTCAGAAGAGTTTTCAAGCAAAACTTCTCATTGCCAAGGTCACCCTTCCAGGTAGCACGAACCAAGATCGTTGGGGCCTGCAGTTTGATCGCACTTAAAGTTCTATGAAATTCTATGTGGCCGGCCAGCACCGAAAGAGCACAAATGGTTGTATTTCAAAATAAAATTACTTATTTTATCTTTGTTTTATAGAACTTATACAGTATTATTTAGTTTGTAATTCAAAAACATTGGTTGTAAGTGCATGAAAAGACTAGTCGACGACGATCTCCGAAAATGGGCACAGAATCCATCCAGAAAACCACTCCTGATTCGTGGTGCACGCCAAGTTGGCAAAAGTTATAGTGTTACCCATTTAGCAAACTCCTTTTTTGAAAATTTTATTGAGATTAATTTTGAAGAACGCAAAGATCTGCATAAAATTTTCGAAGCTGATTTGAGAGTAGATAGAATTGTTCAAGAATTGGAGTTTGCTTTCAATAAAGAAATTATTCCCGGTAAGACACTAATCTTTTTTGATGAAATTCAAAAATGCCCAAACGCATTGATGTCTTTGCGATATTTTGCTGAAAAAAAGAGTGACTTGCATCTAGTTGCAACGGGATCGCTTCTGGAATTTATTTTAGATGAAGTATCTTTTCCTGTTGGAAGAATCGAACTGCTTCATATGTATCCCATGACCTTTGCAGAGTTTTTATTGGCCATAGGGGAAGAGAAGTTAGCTCATTTAATACAAGAAGGGCCAAAGGAGTTAGCCCCCTCTGTTCATGACAAATTAATGTCACTGTTAAAAAAATATTTTTTTATTGGTGGAATGCCAGCAGTTGTCAAATGTTATATGGAAAATCATGCTCCTGCTAAAGCATACAAAATTCAAAATGAAATAGTTCAAACTTTACAAATGGATTTTGCTCACTACCGACCGAAAGTAGATGAAAGGGCCCTGGAAATTGCCTATAAAAACTTAGCAAAAAAAGTGGGCCAAAGAATAAAATACTCAGAGATAAGCGACGAATTTTCACCTCCTACCCTGAAAAAAGCGATTACTCTTTTGGCCAAGGCAAAGCTCATTCACTATGTTTGGCATGTCAGGCAAGCAGAGCTCCCTCTTGCTCTAGTTATCAATGATCGGCGTTTTAAAATTATCATGTCAGATGTGGGTTTGTTTCGGGCCTTATGCCAAGGATCTAGTGAGGTTGAATATGTAAAAGATGATCTCCTTGATCTCTTTAGAGGTGCCATGGCAGAACAATATATTGGACAGGAATTCAAAGCTGCCAGAGCTAATTTCAGTGAGCTTTACTTTTGGGAGCGAGAAGAAAAAAGTGCACAGGCCGAAGTTGATTACATTGTAGATTTTTCTAATAAAATATATCCTGTTGAAGTTAAAAGTGGCCCCTCGGGACATTTGAAATCGCTTCATCAATATTTAAATCACTATTCAAACACTCCACAAGGGGTTGTCTTTTATATGGGCCCAATGAAGAGAGAAGAAAAAATTCTTCGCTTACCTCTTTATTTTGCAGCTTGCTTTTTTTCTGGCAAGGAATTTCCTCTCAATTAATTTTCATCCTGTCGCAAGAGAGATCTCTCTACAAATATTAAAAATTTGGTTGACTATTTTAAATATACATGGCCAAATCTTTAAGAGAGGGAGATGGAAAATGAAGATCATTGGACGAGAAAATGCCATCGAAATTCTGGAGAGAATCTACCACTCCTCCAAAGCAGAGTTCCTGGCCCTCTATGGGCGAAGGAGAGTTGGGAAAACTTATCTAGTTAAAGAGTTCTTCTCCAAAAAACAAAAAAGCAATCCCGCTCCACTCTTTTTTTACTTTACCGCCCTTAAAGATGGAAGAAATTCCGAACAGCTTTTTTTCTTCAAAAAAGAGCTAGAAGGCGTCTTTTACCACTACCCTCTCCCAGAATTAAAGAGATGGATCGATGCCTTTGAGCTACTAACTTTGGCCATTCATAAATTTCTGGAAACTCCCTCAAATCGCTCTCGCCCTATTGTGCTCTTTTTTGATGAATTTCCGTGGGCGGCCCGAGCAAAATCGGGATTGGCACAAGCTCTCGACCACTACTGGAATCGCCATTGGTCTCATCTAAAAAACATCAAGCTGATTATTTGCGGAAGTGCCGCCTCTTGGATGATCAATAACTTAATTCGCGCCAAAGGAGGGTTGCATAATCGTCTTACCGAAGTATTGCGCCTACAACCCTTCACCATAGAAGAAGTCTCTCGTTACTTAAAAGAGCTGCAACTTCACTATAATGCTCAAAGCTTGGTGGATATCTATCTTTGCCTTGGAGGAGTTCCTTACTACTTAAATTTTCTTCGCCGTGGAAAAAGCGCTGCTCAAAACATATCACAAATCTGCTTTGGAAAAGATGCCCCACTTGCAGGAGAGTTTGAAAATCTTTTACACTCGCTCTACGACAACTCCGAGATTCACTATAAAATCATTCAAATCTTAAGCACCCGCAAGAGCGGGATGTCTCGAAATGAGATCCTGAAAAAAATAAAGCTAAACTCTGGAGGGCAGATCTCCAAGTGCCTCTCAGAGTTAGAAGAGGCGAGCTTTATTGCCAGCTTTATTCCGCTGGGAAAAAAGAAAAAGGATATCTTCTTTAAAATTGTTGATCAATACACCCTCTTCTATTTAAGCTGGATTGATAAAAGCTCTCACAACATTCTCGATCACGCTTCCGCTTCCAAATATTGGTCACAAATGGTCTCCTCTCCCGGATATTATGCTTGGTCAGGATTGGCCTTTGAAATTTTTTGCTTTAATAATCTTCACCTCATTCGCCAGCAGCTAGGGATAGAAGAGATTGCCTGTAAGGTTGGCGCATGGAAATATGTCCCCTCGGCAAAGAACAAAGAGAGTGGAGCACAAATTGATCTGGTGTTTGATCGCGAGGATAAAACTATCACCCTTTGCGAGATCAAATACTCTCTCTCCCCCTATCAGACGGACAAACAAGAGATCTTAGGCCTGCACCAAAAGATCGCCACCTTTAAACAAGTCACCAACACCAAAAAGCAAATCCTATTTGCCTTGATCACCCTCCATGGGGCAAAACCAAGCATCTTTCTTGATGAGGTAGTTACAAACTATGTGCAGCTGGATCAGGCACTGGAGAAAATCAATCGATAAAAAAAGCATTGCCTATGTTGCCTCTGTGCCGACATTTGGAATTAACTGTGTTGACCTACACAGTCCCATTAGTCGGCCCCAAAACTTGTTTTCCAGCTCTGTCTAAGGTTACGTTTTTTTGATTTTCATAAGATGAGTTTTTTATGAAAAATTTTATTGATTAAATAACCAAGTAATTTGAAATAAAAAAGGTACCCTAGCAAAGGATAGATGACAATCTGGAAAATTAGCAACAACGAGTCAGAAACAGAGCTAGGCACTAAGTACATTGTTATTAAATATGAAAAAGGGAAAAAAGGTATTAAGGTTAGTAGTCCTGCCCCCATCCCTCCATCAGGTGTAGGAAATATCCATACTGCATACGCAGAGCAGATGATACAAAAAATCCAGTAAGAAATTTTCAAATAAGTAACTATTTTTAATAAACAAGTTTTCATATTTGCTCCATTTTGTTTTTATCTCCGCCTGTCATTTTATAACTTCTTTTTTCACTGTTTATTTGTTTATTATTTTTTCCTGAATTAATAACTCTTTGATCCCATTCATCCTGTGGCATGCCTTCTGGATATTTAATCTTTACACTATAATTAGTTTTTGTGCCTGGCTTAGGCCCTACTCTATTGCCAACTTGAATCTCTAGGTTATTATTTTTTTTATATCCGCCAATTTGAAATAATTGTCCGCGACGTGTAGTTACTTCAATATAGGAATGAGAACTAATAAAGCCTCCGTGCATATCTACTCATCTTTAGCGACAGTTGTTTTCAAGGACTGATTTTATATAGGCAGTACGACTCATTGCGGAAACTCCTCCAATATGCTTGTCATTAGTTTCGAAATCTTGTCTTTTGGTAGTATAGTTGTCTATTGAAAAAATTCCATTGCGTACATAAGGAGTGATTTTTTTAGTTGATAAATCTATATGATACGCGTCCACAACAACTTCCTCGAAATTGATTCTTTCTATAAGCACACTTTTTGAGTCTCTGCTAAATAAACAGGATATAGAATCTTTTTCAATTTCGATTTTATACTCATAAAAATTAAAGTCTTCTTTATTTAACAGACCAAAAGAGTGCGATGTTTCAATCCCATTATCAATAGGACACAGGAAATATGATTTTTTATCAGGAGAAAGTATTGCAGTAGAATTAAGTCTGAAAAAAATATTCTTATTGTTATGAGCGCAAAAATTCAAGATAAAAACTTCCTCTGTCTCAGATTCAGAAACCGCTGACTGTTGAATACATATTTTCCCATATTTAACAGAGGAAAATTCGTCCAAACAAACTGGATTTGTTTTTGTACCTTGGCCAGAGCATGCAGAAAAGAACATGATCAATGCGACCGATTTAATTTTAAAATTCATAAATATTTGCTCCTTCATTTAATTGATTAAGTGGTTGCAACATGTTCTGTTTGACTGTTTCTCTAACAATAAAATCAGTTGGATTAGATCTTTCAGCTTCGTTAGCTTCAATTCTTTCGAAATGTAAATGAGGTTGATTGGTTCCGCAATTTTGACCTGTACATGTATTTCCTATTGTTTGTCCCTCTGAAATTTCAAGTCCTTTTTCAAACTCTGAAGAAACATGACGATATATGCTAGTAGAATTGTCAGTATGTTTTATAGCTATCATAGAACCACCTTTTTCTGATCCTACTTTTATTATAAAACCATCCTTTACAGCAGTAACTGGTGTATTTATAGGGGCCCTAAGATCTACTCCTTTATGATTTATAGATGCTCCAAGAATTCCTGTATTTCTTGGGCCGTAATCTGATGTTATGATCACAGGTTTTTTGCCAATTGGTGATGCTAATCCTTGAGGGTCAGTTCTGTTTATAGGATCACCACTAGCATACTCAACCCCTCTCCAATTCCCAGGAGCACTCAAAAGATCGGCAGGAGCACTTTGCACCAAAGGATCCACACTCATCCACTCACCAATGGTTGGAGAATAAACTCTTGATTTAGAGAAGTAAAAGAGGAGCTGCTCTTTATCGACCAGAGGTTTGTTCATGCCGGGAAGTTCGATAAGGCCTGCAAAACTCCAAAGAGTTAGCTGCTCGAGTCGCTTGTTCTCTTCAAGATTTTCTTGGTTATAGAGGACTGCTTTAAAACCCCAGGCGGAGTAATCTCGTCGCCAGAGCACCTTTCGTTTGGTGGTGGGATCACTGCTAAGCATGGCCCTTACGTTGCCGAGATAGTCACTAATTAAGGGGTAAGTTTTGCCATTGATCGTGAGGGCCATAGGGAGGCCACCCATGCGATCTAACTTTAAGACGCTTCCTTGATGAATAAAGAGATCATCATTTACTTTAACGGTGCAACTTTCAGTTGAGACTTTGTCTAGGGCCGGACAAGCGGCCAAGAGTTCTCCACTGCCGTCATAGAAAAAATGAAATTTTTCTTGGTCTAGATCAATCCCAACTAAGTTTTCGTTGCTCCACTTAAAAACAGCACGATCACTGATGGCCACCACTCTTCCTCGTTCATCGCGGGTAGGGAGTAGCAGATCATTTTTTCTAAGCACCGGTTTTTTGTTCTTATCGAGAATCTGACTTAAGTCTTCACTCAAAAGCTTTTGCTCATGAGGGAGTATGTAGGAGTAGTGGGCCTCTGTTAAGAAGAATTCAAATCCCTTGCTTCCTGGAGCGGTATTGGAAGCGTAAAGCCGATCCTCTAGTTCATGGTAAAAGGAGTAGTTATAACGCTCGGTAAAGTAGTTCTCTTTATCGTTTACGGCACTGATCAAGCTAAGATCTTTACTTTTCATATCGTAGTAGTGTTTTAGTGTAAGGCCAGAATAATCAATGCCACTGATTTTACCATCAGCATAATATCCTTTAATTTTAGCGATAGGGGAGATCTCTTTTAGGAGGTTCCCCTGGTAGGTATAGGTATTGCTGATCATGACAGCACCGTCTTTTAAAGTTTGATAGCGTTGCAATTTACCGTAAGGGGTATACAAAAACTTCTCCTCAATATTATTAAGACTTGAGGAAGTCATCCTTCCCTCGTCATCATAGTCAAACTCTCTTGTAAAGAGCACTTTCCCTTGAGAGTTAGAGTAAGAGATCTGCTTTAAGAGCGATCCCTTGTAATTATACTGTTCCGAGAGGGAGGTTTGATCTTGCTCTTTAGCAAGAATGGCCGTTACGCGATCTAAGCTATCGTAGTGATACTCTCTGGCGGTGACATAATCGTTAAAGGTATTGGTTTTATAGTCGTAATGGTAGTTTGTCGCGGCCCATGGAGGAGAGTGCTTACTTGCTGCTTTTCCAATGCTGTTAATTAATTGGCCGTAGTCATCATAGTTCCATTCATAATCTAGTTCAGGTAGTGTTTTTAGCTCACCTATCGGGGAGTATTTATAAGAAAACTCTTCTCCCTGATAAAAGGTAGAGATGACTCTTCCAAAGGGGTCGTAACACTCGCTGGAATCCTCACGGTATTGATTTGTATCACCTAGACCGATTCTTACTGTCTGGCAATTTTGCCGATCTTTAAAAGTTTTAAGATAGGAAGAAAAGAGATGGCCATCATTACTGGAAAAAAGTTCTCCTTGAGAGTCAAAGAAATTTTCTGAGGTGTATTTTTTTTCGTGGCGAGAGCTATCGCGTGAGAGAAGGCCTATTCTAAAATAGGAGCTACTGTCGCTGTTTAGATAATCGGGAAAAAATTTATAGGGTTCGTACTGTTTCCAAATAGAATTTCCTTCACCATACAGGATAAGACCAGAAAAGAATGCCGCATTTCCACTTACGGTGGCACTGTTCTCAATGCGACCAAATCCATCCAAATACCAAAGATACTCCACACCCCAAGCATTAAACTTCACGATACGCTCTAATACTTCTAACCTAGGGTAAGCTGGCATTGGAAGGGCCAGGGAGTAGAGCTGTTGATTATTTTTGGAAACTGTTAGTAAGATCCCTTCAGGCGAGTAAGTATAGTTGTAAGTTACTCCCAGCACGGTTGTTGTTGATAATGGTTGCATAAAGAGTTGATCGAAGATTGTTGTTGACCTACCACTCTGATCGGTGACCGCTTTGATGATAGGGAGGTTATCTTGATATTCAATACTCTGCTTGTAACCATTGCTATTGGAGACCGATGCTAACCTTCCATAATTGTCATAGGTAAAGTTCTTTTCAATATCCCCGTAGAGATACTTTGAGACTTTTCCTGGTGCATTGTTACTGTGATAAAAGAGTTCGCCTTGAAGCTTTACTTGCGGCCCTAGACTTAAAAAACTTTCGGTAACGGTTTGCCCTGGTAGGGTGACGTCCCTTGGTTTGGTAGTCGCAAAGGCCCTCTCTCTCACGGGATAACGTAAGTAGTAGAAAGGGTCAAATTTGTACTGCACTTGATTGGTGATCATATCTTCTTGATCAAGGGCCCCTTTCTGATTCTCTTCTTGGGTATAAAAGAAGTGCTGAGTAGGGTTACTCTTTCGAAAACGAGTCACAACGGAGGTGATTAATCTATGTAAAGAGTCATACTTATTGGTAATGGTTTGTGTGTTATCCAAGCGAATAATTTTTCCAGCAGCAAACTCCGTTCGATCCCAGGTATAAAGATTTTCTTTTAGTACACTAGAATATTCATCAAGAACCTGGATCGAGGATGGCTTGGCCATAAGAAGAGGGCGGCTTAAGTGTCTTGTTAAGGGAAGGGAGTTGTCTTTGCTCATGGTGTGATCAACGGCCATTGATTGGTAGTGTTTGTTGGGGGCCACGACAACCTTCCTAGAGTAATTAAATCCAATAAAATTTCGAGTTAGAGGGTCAGCATATTTATCTTTATAGGTATACTTTTCGATAACGACCGATTGTTTGAAGAATACAGGGGTATCGTGACTTATATCAAGTCGTGATCGTGTAGGCACTTCTTCAGAGGTAAAGCGAGTTATTTTGTCTTCTAGCGATTTCATGGAAAAATTGTAGTCATTTAAAGCAGTAGTATGTTCCAGCCATCTCCTCTCCTCCTCGCGTGCTGAGAGACTTTTAATAAGGCCGTCCCAATCTGCTAAAATAGAGTCATAGGAGTGGGGAACAAGCGGTGGAGTTACTCCGGGATTAAGATAGCGATCGAAGATTTCAGAAAACTCATCCCTTAGATCACCAGCGGAAGGCGTGGAGGCCTGTGGTATCTCCTGTGGTTTTACCTCCTCCACCAGATCTGCAATCTCATCCTCGTCACCATAAGCAGGGATATGACCACCGGCATTTGGATCTTTGGTAATTGAACTAACGGTGGTTATTCCCTCGGTGGTTTCATACTTTATTTCGTAGTATCCACCAAAGGCCGAGTACATTTTGCTAAGAAGTTTGTTTTTTGCGGGATAGTGAATGATCTCTGTTTCCCCGTTTCTAATAATATAGCTTTCACCATCGATGGGGTTATGATCAATGCCTTTGCCGTTAAAGAGGGTAAGGCGCCCATCACGAGTTAAATCTCCCATGGTTACATCTTCAAGAGAGGTTAATTCTATATTAAAAAGCTTAGCATACTCTTGAGGTGTTAATGTTTTGGCCATCACCAGATCTTTTCCTCGTAAGTAGAGGGTTCGACCAGTGAGAACGTCAACGATTCCATCTTGGTTAAAATCGTGAAAGATGGAGTAACCACCACATTTAAAATTGCTTTGAAAGGAGACAGCTCGGGAATGGCCAATGCCTTCATCAGTTACTAGCGCTCTTGGAGAAACAAAAATCGCTCCTTCGTTTATAGGGCGAATATCTTGGTAAAAAACGAGAGGTGAACTCCCTTCATCATCAAGGGGATTGGGTATAGGAATGGAGACATTAAGGTTACGACGGCCATCGTCGTGCATATCTTCTCTTGAGGGCCAAGTGATCTGACTAGCAAAACTGCCACCTTTAAGAAGTAAAATATTGCGAATTAGGAGAGAGGGTTTTTTTGATTCGGCCTCTGTTTGAGCGTACGCGTACTGTTTATTTCCCAAGCAGTAGATGAGATCTTTTTGGCCATCACCATTAAGATCAATATAGTTAATAGCATTGGGATAGGTGTTGACCACGGGGACGTTTAACGTATCATGAGGCCTATTTCTGATAGGAATAGGATTGTCTTTGTTTGTAACATAAAAGCTATAAGGTTCAAGCGCAATGTTGCCGGTATTAAAAAAGCTGGCGTGCGGTTCAAAGTTAACAGTGGCACCATCCCACTTTCCTTTGTAGTAGAGAAGAGTGGTTTTGTATTCTGTATTGAATTTCGGTTCAAGCGTGCTAAAGCGTCCAGGTAAAATATAGTATCCTGTTCCATCGCGCCCGCTCGCTCCATTCCAATCTCTTTTTTCTAAGAATTTATCATAGAGATACTCTGACTTCATGTGATCTTCAACGGCCTTTAATTTGCTGGTCTGATCAATGATAACCTTATCCACCACCCAATCATTATCAAGATCGATGTAGACCTCTTGCTTGTTACTTTTTGGATCATAAGCAAAATTGGTCAAGTGATGGCGATAGGCCAAAGTGGGGGTTAACTTATCGTTAGACTGATATGCATTTTTTACATAACTTGTGATGGGCCTAATATAGGCGTAATCCCCTTTAAAAAGTGGAAACTTGGCACCAGCAAAGGCAACCTTTTCAAGATAATTTTCGGAGTAGATAAAATCCACTTTCCGAGTAGGAGTTTCTCCTCCCGCCAAATGTTGATAAGTAATAGATGTTAATTTTTGAGAAAGGCCAGCAAAGGTAAAGTGTTCAAAGACAGGGAGGTCTAGGCCATTGGGATCGGAGATAGAGGTATAACCAAAGGAGACGCTAAAGTGGTAAGGGGAATTGATCTCTTGAAGAAGAACACCATTCCAAATAAAGTTAATGCCATTTCCAAGAAGATCACAAGCATAGTCTAGTTGGCCGCTCTCATTAAAAACATAGTGATCACCATTTAAGCTACTCACCACGAATGCCACTCGTTTTGAATTGACCAAAATTTCAATGATGGAATTTCCCGTCTCATCAATAAACGATCGGTAAGCATTAAAGTTAAAGGAGTCTAGGGCCAATTCTGCTCGATTTAAGATCTTCTTTAAAAGGGGAAGACGTTGTTCAACCAGATAGTTTTCTTCTGGGACAGGAATTAATTCACCACCACCAAGTCCCACCATAATCAAAGGGGCATACTCTTGCCCTTGAACACTTCTCTCTATCCGTGGAAGGGACAGTCCCCACCCTACTCCAAAATGAGAATCACGATCATTATGGGAGTCGTACTGAAAAGTTAAAGATTTGATCGGTGAATAGTTAGCTGGTAGCGGAATGACAAAGGAGGTTTGAAAATTACCTTGATGAGGAACGACTTGATAGTAAGGGGCAAATTGGAGTCTCTTCTTGAGGGTCTCAGTAATCGTATCAAAAGAGGGAGAGGGAATGTGATCGGCCGATGACGGTATGGCCGCTTTAAGAGTTGTTAATATGCCATTAGCAGCTTCATGACTAGGTTGTTGAGAAACGGCCCCAGTATGTGTTCCGTTAGGATCGCGTAGACTAGGATCATTCTCTCGCGGTGTATGGATTGCAAAAACAGAGTTAAGTTCACAAAGTAGAATTAAGATTAGTGCTAATAGTGTCTTAATACTTACTTTCATCATGAGTGCTTCCTGGTTGTGCAGTAAAGAGAGTAATTCCGCGAGAGAGTACACTTACCTAGAAAAAAGCAGAGATGTCAATATTGATGGTTAGATTCCTCTCCACGGTATTACAGGGAATTTTAAAGAGGAAAACAATTTCCAATAGATAGAGATTCTCGCAAAAGGTTAAGAATTCTTAGTCTTTATTTGCTAACCATAGGGGCCGGGCATAGAATTAAGGTTGTTAACCGATTAATTATCTAGGTGTACATATAGTGGAGAGCAATTTTTTGCCCAACTCCGCAAGATAGGAACATTCACTCTCCAATGATAGCTTTAGAAGCGCGGTACTGATCATAGGACTTTTCACATGCATAGTTTAAGACCATCACCGGAATCAAAGCAGTAGGAAGAGCGACATTGGCCGTGATCATGACAGTAAGAGCCATTGGGTAATCCCCCATTACTGTGATCATCGATTTGCTCTTCGGAGTGGGTTACTTGCTTGGGGATCACAAGCATCAAGAATAGAGTTAGAGTTTTAAATAAATTCATCGTTCCTCCTCCCTTTATCTTCAAATTTAAAAGAGCGGTCACTGCTTGTCAATTGTTCCATTTATATCTCCTGTGGCACTTAAAATAATTGCGGCCTTCAAGTTTGTATTTGCGGGTAGGATTGCTAGAACGGCATCCTGATACCAGGCCAATTGCTCTGCAAATTTTTTGATCTCAGTGGCATCGGGAGAACGATTGCTTTTATAATCAAAGATCATCGCTTGATTGGTTTTGGAGTTGTAAAGAAGAAGATCAATCACCCCATGGATGATCTTTTGCGTTTGGCCCTCTTTAAAAGTAAAGGGAACTTCTCCCCAGCGTTGCCACTCGCCTTTTAAATAGTCCAAGGCCTTAAGCGCGAGCACCACTCGTGTGCAGTCCTTTTCAAGCTCTAAGATTTTATTTGTTTGAGCGATTCCATTTTCCTTGCAGGCAATCTTAAGCGCTTGCTTCTGGTTTAGAGAGTGGCAAAGGTGCAAATAGAGCGCGCGATGAAGGGTGATACCAAAGATCTCATCATGAACAATCGTTGATGAGGGTATCCCACTCATAGGAGGGCATGGTCTCAATGTTAAAGAGGCGAGCTTTTGTAGATTTGGATAGGCCATCTCACTGGCCGCACCCGGATCCCTTGCAGGATTGGTGTGACTAGCGAGAGCTTGCTCAATCGGTGTAAGCATGGTTCTCAGTTCCAAGTCCAATTTTTTTGAAGGCGTAACATCCTTTGGCCACTCCAGCACCAGTCTGCAAACTCTTGAGTCTCCATCGTCGATTACTACGCCCTTGCCACTTCTGCTTGCAGTGTAAGCAGACCAGACCAAAGTATTTAAGCTCACTCCACGCTCCAACTCGCCCATGGGGATGATCAACATTTTTTTTGCTCTGGTGGCGGCCACATAGTGGAGCCTTCGGTTCTCGTAATGTTGTTGACGCTCTTCCTGTTCTTCTAGCGTCGATGGAGATGCTCCTCCTACGGCGCTAGTGAAGATGGCACTGTAATTTCCGGTATTGATGTTCCATTCCGTCCCACTTGGATCAGAGAGGTAACAAGGGATTCTTGCATTGGGTTTGCTCTGAGAAAGGCCATCAAACAAAACCACTACAGGAAATTCCAGACCTTTGCTTTGATGAATAGTCATGACTTGAATGGCGTCCTCTGAACTTCGCAAAGGCGGATTTAGCTTTGGAGGTGACGTAAGCCACGTTTGCGCCCAATTGACCGCTTCATCAAACCCCAGACCATTTTTCTTTGCATGATCATCTAAAAGCAAGGCCATGCGATAAAGATTGGACAAGTCCTCTTCCGCATTCTGGCCGATGCTGAGGAAGGGCGCTGCCAGTGAGTGTTCGATCAGATCGAGGGCGGTCTCCAAGACCGGACGAGAGTGGCGCTTTTTGCGTAACTCGCTTAAAAACTGCTGTAACTCCGTTTCCGTCTTCGTCGAGGTATAAGCATCAAGAGGAGTGGTCGCAGAAAAAGGCAAGTGGTGTAAGGAGGCCAAACCTAATTTTTGCAAAGGACGGGCGAGCGCTGCCAGAGCAAGAAGGTAGCGTTTTACCAAAGCGGTGTTGCCGTAGAGTGTTCCTCCTGAGACTTGCACCGGAACACCAATCCTTGCAAGCTCCGAAAGAAAGGCGCCATACTCGGTGGTGGTTCGAGAAAGCACCGCTATCTCACTTGCTCGATACTCTTCTCCCTCAATGATCGATTTCAAGAGGCAGGCGAGTTTTGGAAACTCAATTTTCCTCCCGTCCTTTGCACTAGCAGGCCCGCTTGTTAAAATATGGATAAAAGTCTTCTTGGGATCGATCTTTTTTTTCGGATCACAAACCAGATCCTCATAAGGGATGGGATCGATCTTGGGATTGCCCGTAAGCTTGTCGCCCGTTTTTCCCTTTTGAATAAAGTAATCAGGGAAAACGGAGTTAAAGGCATGGATCAGTTCCGGACGACTTCGAAAATTGGTTTTAATATTCACCGAAAGACATTGCCTGTTTTTAGACTGCATCCACTTGCCTAGTTCAATAAACGCTCCCACATCGGCACGCCTGAAACGATAGATACTTTGTTTCAGATCCCCGATCACAGTCAGGCGTCCACTCTTTTTTCCCGCCAGTGCCTTAGCAATCTCTACTTGTAGGGGATCGTTGTCTTGTGCCTCATCAATAAAGAGGTGATCAAACTTGGACTGGAGTCGCATCAGCACCTCTTTATTATTAAACAGTACCTCGCGAAGCTTGATCATCAAGTCCAGTTGATCAATGGCTTCCTGATCGCGCTTGACCTCTTCATAGACGGCCAAGATCCCCTCTCTAGAGTTCGGAAGTGGTTCAAATAAAATTTTGCAGAGAGGAGCATAAATCTTATCGTAATAGGTGGCAGTTTTCTTTCCGCACTTGAGCTGCTTGTAAAGATCGAAACAGGCCTGGTTGGCAGAAAAATCAGTACCGAGATATAACGTTGGCGGATTAAAACAGGAGGCAAGCGAGGGAACTTTATCAAGAAGGTGCGCTTCCTTCAGTGCCACTCCTAAATGGTACAGCACATTTTCTAAAAAGCCTTTTCCCTTGCTGGGAGAGGCAGCAGAAAGCACGGCCGCAAGAGCACTTCTAAAGTTTGTGATCTCCCGATCAATCTGCACAAGCTGCGCCTTTATGGACGCTACTGAGGTGCGAGTGCAACTTGGTGTTTTTCGATCCCGACCGTTTAAGATGATGTTCACCAGGCCTGTAATACCATAATAAGTTTTATATTCGTACTCCCCATCAGTCACACTCATGCCTGCACGAATCAGCTCACCTATCCACTGTTGGGCCGCTAGAATTTTTTTGTCTTTATAGTTACTATTGTGAAGTAATCGCTCCACCGTTTCCGAAATTAACTCAGAAGCATCACCATCCTCAGCAATTTTATAACCGGGAGAGAGTTTGGCCTCAATGGGGGATAGTTTCAAGAGACGATCGGCAAAGGAGTGGATGGTTCCGATGTAGGCGAGATCGAGCGAAGAGAGCGCCTGCTTAAGCAATTTTTTTTGTTGGCCACTGCTCTCCCTGCTGTTTAAGAGGGTCAACATCTTTTTACGAATTTTAAGCTTGAGCTCCCCTGCGGCCTTTCTTGTAAAGGTAATGGCCGCGAGTCTTTCGACGTTCAAGGGAGTGGCCTTCGGATCACGAGGAGCAACCAACTCTACAAAACGACTGACAATCAAGGTGGTCTTTCCTGTTCCTGCACCAGCAATCACCAGCACATCTTTTTTTCGTTCGACAATCACCGCCTCTCTGGCCTCGTCCTCGCTTTTAAATTGGTCATAAGTAAAGAGGGGTGCTACTGAAGACGCAGTTGCAGATGCAGATGCAATTGTTTTTCTATCTTTTTTCATTTGCTGATACCCCTGATGATCTTATTTAACTTGGCCACATTGTTGTAACTTTTTAGTGGCAGACCAAAACGCTCACTACGAATACCTGCCGTACAAATCACTTTATAATCGCAATATTTGCAAGGGCCGTTGCCATCGTCGATGGCCAGCGGAGACATTGGAAAAAGAGAGTCATTCAAGACAGTGATAATAAGATCCAGCCACTCGTCCCCTCTGACCAAGAGCTCGGCCACCTCCGAACCGGCAAACGCACGCTTGGGGGCCATGGAACTTTCCAGTAGTCGAAACTCTATCGCTTCTGTTCGAGGAACCAGTGTTCGATAGCTTGGAGTCTGCTCCAACAATTTGTAGTAGAGATAAAGTTGCACATCAAAGGAGGGTAACCAAGGAGAAGAGTTTCTATCCTTGTCTCTTTGTCGTCCGGACTTGAAGTCAAGCAATCGAAGCGATCGAGGCGAACCTTTTTTTCCCTGATACTGATCAATACGATCAATCGTTCCAGCTAGCTCTACTCTCCCTGTGGTAGTGGCCACAGTAAGAGTCACCGGGCCAAACTTCTGTTCACAAGCAACATCAAAGGGGCGATGTACTGATTCCAAAACATCACTCTCAATCAAGCGTCCAAGCAATCTCTTTATGAGATCCTTTTCCATTTGCACCCGATCTTTTCTCCCCAAAAATTTAAACATCGGTGAGGCATTCAAGATCTTCCTCGCCAATTGCTCCAGCTCTCTTTGTCGTTGTGCTTTTCCCTTGGCATTCCAAGCAGCAGGTGCTTTTTCTCCTCCATCCTTAACAGAGTAGGCCTTGGCACAAACAAGGTGAATCAGGCCACCACGATCTAGTGAACTGACCTCATTGTATGCAGGAACTTCCTCTCCTGCTGACCACTTTAAAAGTTCCGCAAAAAGGTAGGCCCTGGGGCATTCGAGAAGAGTCCCGATTCTACTGGGATGAATGGATAAAAACTTCGGATCAGGAGAGGGGCAAAGAAAAACTCCCTCGTAACTGTTTGCCACCTTCTGCGGATGGAGCAACAGTTCCAGATTACTAATCGCTGTTTGCAAATTTGCATAAGAGTATTGACACCAACTCGCAGGCACCTCCATCTTAACAATACTCTTTGCATTTGTCTTGACCTTGCTCTTAACCCAGGCACCAACCGTAAGAGGAAAGAGTGGAAATTTTTTTTGCTGTTGTCTCGATTGTAAAAACAACTCATCCAGCTCTTTTCCTTTCACATTCATGGCGAGCTCCACAAACAGCGAAGAGGGTGCATGCTCGAGAGCATCGATACTTTGTATACTGTAGGAAAAACAAAGTTGTCTCGGCCTGTGTGTGAGCAAGGAAAAGAGGGCGTCCTTTTGCAAATGAAGCCGCCACTGCGAGCGACTGCCAACTCCCAAGTACTCCCGTGTGTCCTCTGGAAGTACTGGATCCTCTCGCACCGGATGAGGATACACCTTCTCACTTAGTCCCATCAAGCGAAGAGCATCGAACTCGAGTCCAAACGACTCCTCTAAAGTTCCCACAAAAATTCTATTCTCTGAAAGCTTGCAGGTTCTCTCTCTGAGTGCCAGCACCTCTTCCTGAACCAATAAGGGAATTTTCTCTACCGGAACTAGGGCCAGATCAGTGCGTGCACAAAAACGCACCAAAAAATTTCGAGCAAGCTCCCTTACACTATTTTCATTAGGAGGCAGCTGCACCTGTTTACTATAAAACTCCAAAATACCGGCCACCAAGGCGCCCGCATCTCCAAGCTTTGTCAGTTCATAAAGCTCCTTTAAACCAGTCGTAAATTCGGGTGGAGCGAACTTGACCCAATCCTCCCCCTCGACAATCCCCTTTTCCAAAATATAGCTGGCCCACTTCTCATGATTCCACACCTCCGTTCCCTTCAAGTGAGGCAGCAGATGAATCATCGAAGTGTAAAAAAGATTGCAGTCCAAGGCGAGACAAAGCGCCGACAAGCGCGTTCCAGAAGCACTGTCCCCGAGCGATCGTCCCTCTCTAGAATAAAACCTGGCACTCTTCAAATAGCGTTCAAAATAAAGCACCACCTCTCTCACGTAGTCGCCGGGAACGATCACGCCAATTCTCCCACTCTCATTCCTAGTTACCTGGTTTGCAATCCAATGAACACTGGAGGCCAACTCCTCTTCAAACGAGGCCCATTCCTGCAACTCCGCCACCACGCCAGCAACATCTTGAAGCCTTGGAATCAATATCCGATTCGCTTTGATCTCCGAAAAAAAATTCTGTTCCGAATTCGATTCATACCCAGTCTCCACAGAGATAAAATACCCATTCGCCTTCTTTCCCATCAGCACAAGTAGTTTTGCCAAAGACTCCATCTTTCGATATTGAAAAGAGGCCTTCCAAATCGCACAAAGATCCTTGATCTTTTTTTCATCAAAAGCAATCCCCTTGGACTTCCGGAGCAACTCATGAGGAGTTACCAGTGAATTTTCCAATTCCAAAATAGTTTCAGCAAATGCCTCTGCATGTCCATGATCCAACTCGAGTTCCTGCGGATCGTAGTAGGCATACCTCTTTACACTATGACTACCGAACACCTTTCTCAAAGCAAAGACCAACCCATTCAAATCCTCGAGTTCGCACACTCCTCCTCCTCCTCCTCCTTGAGTAGTGAACAGCTCTAAGGCCAGCTCTCTAAGTAACGTAAACTTGACTCCGAAGAGCAGTTGATTGCACTCCTTTTCCTCCGCTAGGTCACGGCGAAGGGCCGCTCCCAAAATCGGCGTCGGCGTAATCACCTGAATCAGGGCAAACGCATCTTTTTTGCGAATAGCTTCAATGGTCGCTCGGATATTAGAAGCAACTACCCCTAAAGTTTTTGGCATGGCCTTATCCTTGTCTGATCAAGATTTTTTTAGTTGGCTTTTTTGTATTTTATCACAGCTCAAAAAGCTTTTTAGGAGAGATTATTTTGCTTGGTTAGTTGTTAAGCAGACAAAGAACAGATCACGCAAGAGTTGGCCAGAATGGCAGGAAACCCCGGTTTAGACCAATTTGGTTTCCTATTTTGACGTGTAAATCGAGTAGGAATTTTGATTTGTTTACAATTTTGAGTACCCGATATTTTAAATCAATTCGTAATGAAAAATTCATGAGTTACGATACCCTACCTATTCAATAGTATTTTTAAAATCACAGAAATATAGAAATTAGATCTAATACAATTTTTCCATAGGCGATAATTTTTATTTTTGTATCATAATGATAGTAGTAATAAAAAAGTTCAAAATATAAATTCATTTTTACTGCAAAAAAACAGGAAGATAAATGGATTATTCCAGTCATGACATTTCTCATTACAATGAAACAAATAATTCAGCTATGCAAGGTAAACAGAATAAAACAAAGAAAATTTCATGCAAGAATCATAGAGTAAACATGGCGATATTAGGCGATAACTTAATTTCACTTGATTTGTTAAATAAATATTACGCTCACCAAAAAGAAGCTTTAGATATTGATATGATCTATATCGATCCTCCATACAATGTAGGTGTTAATTATGGGTATAATAATACATGGAAAGGAGAATCAAGGAAATTTTTTGGCTGTGATTGGATAGGCAGTCACGGTTCTTTTCTTGATTTCATGGAACCAAGATTAAAAATAGGTCATCATCTGCTTGCTGAACACGGCGTAATGTTCGTATCTATCTGTGATAAAGAATACCCTTATTTAAAGATAGTTATGGATAAAATTTTTGATGCTAAAAACAACCTAGGAACAATAATTTGGAATAAAACTGGAGGGTCAGCATCGTATCATCTAAATACTGTTCATGAATACATTCTTGTATATGCAAAAAACATCGAAAAAGCCCCTTCCTTGCAAAAATATAAAAAAGGTTCTCAGCAAATTATTCAAAAAGCAAATGAAATAAAAAAATCAGGATTAAATTATATTAAAGCACAAAGTATATTTAAAGAGTGGATTCATAACCAGAAAAAAAAATTATACATATCACCAGGAGAGGCCGAATATAAATACCTCCATCCAGAAACATTTCGCCCATTTAGAGTAACTGCTAGTTGCGCTCAGGATAGATCTGAATCACGATGTCATTTGAAATTGCGACATCCAGTAACTGCAAAAGCATGCTTAACCCCATCGAAAGGATGGAAATGGAGCAAGGCCACTCTGCTTGAAATGTATAAGCATACTAAATATTATATTGGCGATGGATTTGTTCTTGCAGGAAAAATATGTTACGGCAAAGATGAGAATAGTGTTCCTGGGAAAATAAAATATTTAGATGAGGATTTATCGCAAAAACTTCCAACAATAATCAATTTATCTCCTCCGAAAAATAAAGATTTGCCTCCTAATGTTATTTTTTCTACCCCAAAGCCTGTTGCTTTAATTAAAGAATTGATAAGATCACTTCCAAATAAAAATATTTCAGTGTTAGATTATTTTGCTGGATCGGGAACAACTGCGCAAGCAGTGTATGAATTAAACAAGGAAGACAACGGAAATCGCTCCTGGATTTTGATTGAAGAAGTAAAAAACACTTTCCAAAAAGTATTATTAAAACGCTTAGAGCATATTGATCCAAGTAGCGACTATAAAATCTATGAATTCCATACGGGTACTTCCGTTTTAATAAATAAAATTTAAAAAATTGCGCCTGAAGATATAAAGTAAATTTTGTAAGTTTAAACTGGATTCCAGTAAAACAGTTTTACAAATCCAGCAAGCAGGTAGCAGGGTGGCTGGTAGCAGTATTTGTTAGCAGTTCCAGTGTGAAGCTAGCGGGGACAGTTGCCAGTTAG
>JADGAN010000041.1 GCA_015231955.1 Oligoflexia bacterium
GCCGCTAACTGGCAACTGTCCCCGCTAGCTTCACACTGGAACTGCTAACAAATACTGCTACCAGCCACCCTGCTACCTGCTTGCTGGATTTGTAAAACTGTTTTACTGGAATCCAGTTTAAACTTACCCACTATTTAATATTTTTATAAAAAGATATTCACAAACCTGTCCTTGGCTTTCAGATAGAATTATAGTTTTAATGAAAGGCTTATCTCAGATTGAACATAACTAATTGATCTGTTATCAAAAAAATTTTTCCTAAAGAACAGTTCAAGCTCTTTCTAAAGTAAATCTATGCATTAGAATGCGAATCATGGATTTACTACGATTGATAAAGACGAACAAACCACGACATTATTTTGCTTGAGCAACAGTCAATAATCTCTAGGCAAATACCAGAGGTATTAGTAATCCGCAAAGTAGGTGCACTTTTGGCATTCACAGTAGGAAATGTCTTTATTATGGGTGGAAGCTCTTTAATTACAATCTCCCTGTTTTGAAAATCTTCTCTTCTTGATCTTTTATTAATTTTTTTTCCCCATTGTGATGTGACCACATCCAAAGTGTGCCTGCCGAACCCTACGCCCTTGGCCCGTGCGTTCAGAAGACCATTACTAACCTTCTCTGCCATCGTTCCTTTCAATTCTCGATGGGCGGCCATTTTTTTTGGCAGTGAATGGCCATAAATAAATCTTATTTTAGGATAGCTAACCTATTTGAATTGGTCAAAAAGGAAAAATATTTTCAAAAGTATTCTTTTGAGCAGAACGCTCGGTGATATCCTCGCTTTTCAATACAGATAATTCTAACTATGGGAGGAAACAGAATAGTTATGAAAAAGAAAATTTTATTATCACTGTTATTATTGTCATGTTCAACGCTTGTTCGCGCTGGTGGCGATGAGGATGCTACTACCTATATAAAATCGAGGAGTGGTGTGCAAGAGGTTCCTCTTTCATGGTTACAGAATAAAGAGCGGGGAGCCGGGTCTCTTATTCTCGAAAAGTACTCTGATCCAGCAACCATTCCTCATTCTCCGGAGAAGGCAAAGTACTTTCCTATTACGGATAAGTCGCTAGATGTGATTCTCTCCTTTTTAAGCAGAGGTGAGATTGCCGGTAATGAGCTCTGTGATTCAAAACAACTGTGTGCAGATGTGGATGCCTGTAAGCTTTCTACAATGGCACCTCTTTTGCGTGCGGATATCCAAGAGAAAGAGCTACTAGAGAATTTCCCAAAACTACGCCCGCTATCGCAACTTTATCCAGAGGTGTATCAACGGATTTTACTGGCAGTCGCGGCAAAGAAAAATGATGCTAATTTTCTTCAGTACGTTATGAGTAAGCACAACACACAAGAGCAATATAAAATGTTGCATGCAAAGTCTGATCTTCAAGACTATTTGAATAAGGATAAGAAAAATTTGGATTACCCACTGTCTGCCTCTGATTTTAGTAAATTTGCAAGCGGAGCTAGGGCCTCCATCGCAGACATGGTGCTCGCAGCGGAAGGTGATGCGGCCAAGACGGGTATTCGCCCGATGCTTTTGCAGCAAGGATTAATCACACCTCCCTTTAATGATCACGAGCGGATGAGTCTTGAGCGACTCAAGCAGATCGCCTTTGAACGCTGTCAGCATCCTTTTGAGAGACCGGAGATCGTCCCAATTCCTATCCTTGATCCGCCCAATTCGGCAGGAGTTCCAGGTGTAGGCATGGACTATAAGGCAGAGTTAGCAGTCACTGCTAGCAATGTCTTGGATCGCGATGGTTTTTACATGTATCCGAGGCCACGGGCCGCGGTTAATTCCCTTCCCATGGACATTTTTGTTGATACTGATAAATCGGGGATGTATCAGCGGAAGACTTGGGAGGATGTTAATCCAAATTTTTCATCACCGGATATTCAACCTCCCATTGATAAGAGCAAGATTCCACCAGAGGGAAGAGTTTTAACGGAACTCATCGTTGGCCATCAGGCGCCCAATGGTAAGGGTTGGCCACAACTCTTTGACATTCGTTCGAGTGCCTATGTGCGTTTTGCAGGTTATCCTCCGCAAGTGACTGGGGCATCGATGCGTTTAGGTGCTCATGGGATTTTTAGTAAGGGAGGTCCTGCTACTCCTAATGTTCGCGAGGATTTTCCTATCGTGCGTGCTGTTTTTGGTAAAATTAAGGATAGAAAAGTGAGCAATGTGCTCATGTTGGTTGAGAGCGATCTCTTTTGTGGGGCCTTTGATGTGGACATGACCGAGGGTAAGGATGCTGAGATGATTGTGGACAGTAATTGGTACACCCGCAATGACTTTAAGTGGAAAGAGGATCCTCATACTGCTCTCGTCGCCTACAGCAGTATGGTTTATAAAACAAAGGAAGATACCGTAGATAGGCCTTCAGGGCAGGCCCACGACTCTGATACACTGATTGTTAACTACGCGAATGGTGATGAGGAGCGAGTTGTCTTGGCCCCTCCAAAAAAGAAAGGAGAGGAGTTACGCCAACACCAATTCAAAGCTAAAGCTCGCAGTAAGGGTGGTGTGAATGAATGGATCTTGGCCAATGAAGATAGAAATCCTGAACACTATGCTGATTTTAAACATGCATTAGGGGATACCAATTATGATAAGCGGGCCAGCTATAAAGTTAAGATCCTAGATACTAACATTAAGACGGGAGTGGGGTTGTACGAGGATTCACCTGATGGAGAGTATGGGGATAATATTGTAGCGGCGTCAACTGTCCATCAAGATATCATGAAGGCGAAATCGCCTCAAGATTTTATTCATTTCAAGTACAAGACAACGGCGTTTTATCCCAATCCCGCACTTAACCAAAAAGATGAGTGTGGTTTGATTCGCGATGGTATTGCCAAGTTACCAGCTAGCGGAGGAGAAGTCATTGTTCCAGCAGGAACCTACAATTGTACTTCTTCCATTGTCATCGATCGTGACAACGTTACTATCAAGGGTGCTGGAGAGGATAAGGTAACTATTCGCTTAGCAGATTATGTGCATCAACCACTGATGATTATTGGCGATCGTACGACGATCCAAGATGAAGCAGGTAATTACGTTACTGGTAAACCAGTCAAGAATGTTACCGTTTCTGGGATCACTCTCGATGGAAATAAGGCCAACCATGATGTGACAAAAGAGTGTGGAGAAGGAAGCTGTGATGGCGATGCGGGTGCCATTCGCAATAATGGGATTACCATTCGTGGTGCAAGCAACGTTTTAATCGAAAACGTAACCACTCATGATATGATCTCTGGTGGACTAGTGACAGAGAAGTATTGTGATCACTTAACAGTTCGCAATTTTAACTCTTATGGCAACTACTTCGATGGGTTTGCTGGGTATGAGACGAAAGAGAGTCTCTTTGAAAATCTCGACCTCCATCACAATAACGGAGCAGGAATTTCCATTGACATTAACTTTAATAATAATGTGATCAAGGACTCTCACCTCCACCACAATAAGGATGTAGGGATCTTTGCTCGCCAGCTTCATGGAAATAAATTTGTTAAAGTTGATATTCTGAATAACGGGAATCATGGAGTCTTTATGGCCAAATCAGAGGGAGAGGACTCTTATGCTTACGACAATACTTTTGACGCGGTAAAAATTAATGGTTCAAATGGTTATGGTATTTGGATTAGTGATAACTGCCAAGGAAATAAAGTCATTGGATCCTCTGACCTTAGTGGTAATACGAAGGGTGCTACAGGTTCAAGTATACAAGGAATCTTAGGCATCGATAATGGCGTTATCCTTACTCGCAACAATTAGTCGCAAAATCCCAACTCACTACAGACAAGTACCTCGACACTTTGCTTGACAGCAACAGATTTTTCATGCCAAGAATTGACAGGAATGAGTTTTTCCTCTAGCCTTTTTTAAGATTAACCAACATTAAAACGAATAGGATGCATCATGTTTATGACATTGATTATTGCTTTGCTTGTTCATCTTGTGGGCGTGGTAGATTTGGCAGTTGCAGGTGTTGTTGAGATTAGAGGTGATCAGCTTTACATTGATGGAGGGCCTCGGCCGCAGCTTTGGGGGGCAGAGGTTCAATACTTCCGCTTGCGAGGTGGAAGTAATCGCAATGTTCCTCGTGAGGTAGTGATCTCCCTTTGGGCGCAGGCCCTAGATCGTGCCGTAGAAGCACATATGAACACCATAAGCTTCTATATCCCTTGGGATTTTCATGAATACGCTGAAGGCAAATTTGACTTTGATGGTAGGGCGGACGAGGATGGGGATGGTCGTCCTGATTACCCTTCCCGTGACGTTCGAACATTTATCAAAATGATCAAAGAACGAGGGATTGATAACATCATGGTACGGCCAGGCCCGTACATCAATGCTGAGTGGGGATTTTTGGGTTTTGGTGCGATCCCTCTTTGGTTTCATCAGAAGTATCCTAACAGTCATGCTCGAAACTCTAAAGGGCAGAGAACGACACTTTATAATTATGAAGACCCAGATTTTCTCCGTCATACTCAATTGTGGTTCAAGAGCGTTTATCAACAAGTGCTTCGTGATGATATTGGACCTGGCAAAGCAATCTCTTTTCTTCAGATCGATAATGAAACCAACTTAATGTGGCAATCCATTTACAATCACGATTATGGAGCATTGGCGGTGGAAGGGTATCAGCAGTACTTGCAGTCCCGCTATTCGACTCTAGCTGCACTCAATGCTCACCACCAAAGACAATGGAGGAGTTGGGGAGAGATTCGCCCTCCGGCCGTACCTGGAAAGAAGATTAACGAAGACCAGGATTGGCATCGCTATCAAGATTATCGGATCTTTATCTATCTTGGGAAGATTCGCAAGATGTGGGAAAATTTAGGAGTGGTACAACCTACAGTTTTATTTACTCTTGCTGAAAGTTACAATGCGGCCGAGAATGGATTGCTTCCTCACTATCAGTGGCGTAATTCGCCCTCGACGGGGATGATGACAGTTAACCTTTATCCTAAAACGTATGAGACATGGGATCAGACACTGCTCAATTTACCCTTTAAGGCCGACCATGATGTTAAAGCGGCAGATGCGGCCTCTGATTTTTATTTAGGCAAAAAAGAAGAGTGGGTGATGGGGCCAGAGATTCAAGGAGGCTGGTGGAGAGGGATTAACGTCTCCGAAGAGGCCAGACGTCAGACCTACCTTACAACGCTTGGCCATGGGCTTAAGGGGCTACTCATTTATTACTTTAATGAGGGGGGTAATTGGCAGCATAATTGGATGAGGGAAGCGATTGCTCCTTACTTTTATCGTTTGAGCGCTGCTGGAGAGTATGAAGATTACAACGAACAAGCTCTTCCCGACCGCTTTTGGAGAGAGCTTGACACCATAGTCGCTGAAAATCTTTTAGTGGTTGATACGCGTGGAGTATGGAGAAATGGTGGAACTCATCCAGAGACTCTTTACTTTGATGCTCCTCTTGGTGCCGATGCAAAACCTCGTCCTCCCTATAATTTAGTCAAGGAGATCGGAGAAAAGATTATTGCTCCTTATGGCAATTTTCTAGGCAGTGCTCACGCCTTAGAAGATCCAGTTTGTGTGATCAAGGATTCCTCTGCTCACGTTCCCTCTCCCATTCAAGGAGTGAATTCTCGGATTGTGCAATCGGATTGGACCGCAGGGCTGTTGGGAGTGCTTATGCACTCTGGGATCAATGCTAAGATCCATCACTGGGGAATTGCGCCTACTTCAGATCTTTTAGATCGTGGCCGTTGTCGCTTGGTGATCTATCAGGATAATGGACTGGCCTCTCCTGAATTGACCTCTGTGCTTACAGAGGTGGTCACCAGTGGAGGAACACTCTTAAATTTCATTCACGATGGTGTTACTATGGCGATATTGAATAAAACGAAAACCTCACAAAACAGTTGTAGTCGACTTATTCCTGCTCCAATGGATGTTGTTGGTTATAGTTGTGCCATTGGAGCGGGCACTCTCTATCAGGCCAAAGTTCCTATTTATGACGTTTTTAATACCGACTTCTACTATCAGATTCACGATGCTAAAGAACGTCGTGCCTTCTTTGACCAGATTTTGATGAGCATGAATATCATTCCTCATGTAAGGATTAAAGGCGGTGGAGATCGCACTGTTCTCTTTGCAAGGGCCAATCCCTCTGAAGATAAAGTTTGGATTACGGTAAAGAGTGCTCGCCGTGATGGTTTTATGGGAAAAATCCAGTGGACTAAGGCCAACTCTTCGGAGCGCTACCTTGTCACCGACGTCTTGGGTGGAACGGCAACTTCTATTGAAGGAAGTGCGCTCAGGAGTGAAGGATTTCCAGTCACTCTTGGAGGGAGTGGGAGTGGTGCTTTTTTTATTGAAGCCAAGAGGTGATCTCTAGAGGGGACTTTGTGACTGAAAGATCGCGGCGGTTGCTTGGACGCCGACTTTATAGGCAAAGCCACCCCAACCGTTGGCGACCTTGATGAGCAAAGTATGAGCTCCTTTGGTTAATTTAACTTTCACTAAATCTGGATCAGTGTTTACTCCGCGCCAAACATCGTTAATGTGAATGACCTCTCCATCTAAAAAGAGCATCACCTGATCGTCAGAGTTGACTTCAAAGGTGACCTCTTGATCTTGTGAAGAGTTTAAGAAGGTTACCGCATAAGCAATGCGATTTTCCATTGGGAACTTAGAGCAAAGATCGAAAATCCCATTATCATTTTCATGAAAGGGTTGCCATCCAACAACTCCAGTCGCTCCATCAGGGTAACGGCGATTTAAGTCGACTCCACTTTTTTCGGGACCGTAAGCTTGTTTAGAGGCACCATAGCTAGGATCAAAGGGAAAGGGGCCTACCACTGACCACATCGTAAGCAGACTTGGAACCTCCTCTAAGCTCTTCTTCCATATGAGGTTGCTGCTGGATAGAGTGACGATCCGCTTACGCAATTGTCCGATAGGATTTGTTGACTCGGTAATGGGTATAGAGCAAATAGATTCCATCGAAGTACACTCCCCTTGTGTGACTGGGGAGGCGGTGTTAAAGATGATATCTTCTACTTTATATTGAACGCGACTGTCTGGGGCGTTCCCGCCAAAGATTTGCAAGAGGTCTTGTTTATCGGGAAAGAGGTAGATGCCTCGCGAGCGTACTGTTGCACCGATATTATCGAGTGCTGCTAGCTCGCTTATGACTCCCTCCTCTTCCTCTGCAGATAAATCTGCTATATAGTCTTGGATAGATTTTCCAGGACGATAATCTTTTTGGAGTAGTCCTAAGAGACGCCTCTCTCGCGCCAACTTTTGAGCTACTGTTGGATTCACCTCTTGTACTCCGGTGATGATGACTCGAAAGGCGCTCTCTATCGCCTGTGGAGGGATGGCGATCTTTAGGATGCGAAGTGAAGTGTCGTAGGTTGGGGTAAGCCTCTGCTGTGATCCATCGCTGGCGATGAGGATTGCTTGTGCTTGTGCTCCTGCTTGTTCTCTAGGGGAGATCTCGGGAAGTTCAATGAAATAGCTGCGAGTGGTGACTTTGCCGTTATACTGTCCGAGTCCAGGAAAAACCCCAATTTCAATAGACTCTTGACTACGGTAGTAGCTAAACTCAGTTTGAAAAGATGCTCCACTTTGGTACTCCAAAGAGATCCCATCATCTTCATACAGGCTTGAATATTGCTTTTTTCCCATTGCTCCAGGGTAAGCACGAAGGATCAGCTTTTCTAACTTGGCGCTACTCATCCTGCTCTGAAAGGGTTGTTCGGGCAGAACCACTCCCGCACGAATAAAGATTGGAAACTCATCGAGTTCAGCACTAGCTACTTGAGTTCTACTTCCGTTAAAACGCTCGCCGGTAAAATAGTTGTACCATGTGCCAGGAGGAAACCAAACTGTTTGATGAGCAAGTTTATTGCGCCCATGTCCTGGGGAGGTGATCGGTGCTACCAAGATGTGATCGCCAAAATAATATTGTTGAGGATTGGCGTAGGCCTCATCCAGTTCCGGATGGATAATATACATGGGCCGATTGAGGGGAACACTTTGATGATGAGCAATTGCGGCCGCAGTATAGATATAAGGAAAGAGTTTCGACCTGAGTTCACTCGCCTTTTTCATCGACATTTTTGCAGGGTAACTGTAGGTCCATGGTCTACGATCCATGGATGCATCACGAGTGGAGTGGCTTCTTAAAGCAGCAGTGGTGGCCCCAAATTGCATCCAGCGAGTGTAAGACTCTTCATTTCTTCCACCTTGATGACCACCAATATCGTGTGACCAATAGAAAAGACCGACATTCCCTGCGGTAGCGGTCATTGGAACCTCAAAGTTAAGCATCTTAAAGGTGGTATAGGCGTCACCAGAAAAGTGAATAGGATTACGATGATCACCCAGTCCGCCCCAACGGCCAAAGGAGATCGGGCGTTTTCCATTTTTGCGTGACTGCAAAGAGTAGTAGTGGTTGAGCCAAGCACGATTGGGAAGATCGGGAATACTTCTGGTATAGTAAGATTGTTGCCAATCTAACCACCAAAAGTCGATTCCGTCTCGTTCACGCGCTCCATGGGCATAGGCAAACATCGTGTCCATGTATCGCTTGTTACCAGCATCGAAAGCAGTGGTCTTGCCTGAACGAGGATCTTCTCCCAATGCTTGCATAAATTCGGAATACATCTCTTCATGCGGCCCTACCCCATCGGCGGGATGGTCATTTAGCGTGACCACCAACCCTTGTTGATGAAACCACTCGATTAAAGCTTCCGCATCGGGCAGCAGAGTGCGATTCCAGGAGTAACCTGTCCAACCCTCTTTATGCCAATCCATATCCATGACGATGACATCGAGGGGAAACCCGTGTTGCTGATACTCCAAAACGATCGATCGATAGTCATTGGAGGAGTAAGGCCAATAGCGGGAGTACCATGCACCCATAACATATTTTCGAGGCAGAGGAACTTTTCCTCCAATCGTTGTAAGGGAGCGTAGAGCGGCACGATAGTCTGCTCCGTAAGCAAAGAGGTAGAGATCGGAATTTGCAGCTCCTGCAACTCTGCTTTTGATCCAGCCATTTTCCAGCAAATGGCCATAGCTGTCGTCGACGACCGACCACCCCTCTCGAGATAGAATCCCTTGGCCAAGATCGACTGGGCCACGAACACCATCGAGTGTGTGAATGGTTCCGCCCAAGTTTCCATGATTGATCTGTCCAGGCGTCCAGAGCGTGAGGGGTGAGGTCGATGTAGATGTAGATCTAGATCCAGGTTCTTTTTTATCCGAATTCAATATATAGACCCGCAAATTGTTTGTACTAAAGGGGTGGCCATCAGGGCGATATTGTAAATGAATTTTATCGGTTAAGATCTCTAAGCTATCAGTTTTTCTTATCACTTTAGCAAAATTAAAGCGAGCGCTCCGATTAATAGCAAAAAGCGATGGTGAATCGATAAATTTTTCCTGATGGTTATATTCCATGCGAATTAACGTTGGGGTTATTACTGTGAAACGTGCACCCTTAAAGACGATTTGAGAATCATTAGCATAAACGTCAGAATTGAAGAGGTAATGTCCCATTAAAATAGCTAAACATAAGATCAAGGGAAGGAGATGGATGTTGGCAAAGGACTTCTTTTTCATCGCTGTTTTCTCTCTTGTTATCGTCATAAAGAACGAAGGTAAGCCTCTCGAAATATTTTGACTTACGAGGACTCTTATGACAATCCCAAATGAACTTTCGAACAGCAATTATTGCTCATTTGATCCAACAATGATTTCTTGTTACCCTAGCAAGGAGGTATCTTATTAGAGCAAAGGATGATTGTTTATGATCAAAGCTAAAGATATTATGCAAAAAGAGGCCGTCTCGCTACAAGCAAATTCAACCATCTCTGAGATGATTGCTTTACTGGTCAAACATAAAATCACTGGAATTCCTATCGTTGATCCTAAAAATATTCTGATTGGAATTATTTCTGAAAAAGATCTATTGGGATGTATCTTTGCTCCTAATTTAGGGAATAAAGCAGTAAAAGATCTGATGGCCACCAAGGTGGTTTCCATGGATGAGGATGCTTCTATTATTGAAGTTTGCCTTTTGCTATCAGAAAAAAATTTTCGTAGAGTTCCTATTGTAAACAAAAACCAAGAGCTCGTTGGAATCGTTTCTAGAAGCGACTTGATTGCATATGTCTATGAACAATTCAAAAAAGGTACACCCATCAAAATTCCACTTCATTGCTAATATTTGTAACAAGGAATATGGATATCCAAATTTTTTTTGCTACTGCCGCAGCGAAAGTAAGGCCTTTTGGACTGCTACAATCTTTGGAAAAAAATACCAAGCTGTATTCATCTAATTAAGGGTGATATCTTTCTAAATGTGATTGCCTGTACTTTTTAGTAAAAAATAGGTTCCTAAGGAAAAAAATGAATGCTTCTTATCGGCCGACAATCTTGATTCAAGATGATGAACCTATGATTCTTGCTTTATATAAGGCATATCTAAATGGGGAACAATATAACTTGCTTTGTTCGGCCAACCCCGAAGAAGGTGTCCTGCTTTTAAAAAAGAATAAGGTTGATATTATTATTACAGATATCTCCATGCCAAAAGGAAATGGGATTGATTTTATTCATGTTGCAAAAAAGATGTATCCTGCGGTAGAGATCATTGTCTGTTCCGGTTTGGATCTAACACAATATTTAACTTCGGTTACTGATATTGGGATTTTGGCAGTCTTAGAGAAGCCTTTTAAAAAGGATAAACTTGTTGATTTGATAAAGAACACAGTCATTAAATGCAAGTTCTTGTTTGAACAGCAAATTCAAAAATGTAACTCAGTTGTGATAAAGGTAGGATCAATAGATCCAGAAGTGATAAACGCTCTTCTTGAGCATGAAATTAAGATAGATATGCTTAACGATAATTTAGAGATCCAGAAAAAAATCATGTTAGAAATGGCGTCAATTGTTATTCTGGATTATGAAAGTGCGCTAGAATTGCATAAGTGGGTCTTGGATTATAAAATAGAAAATGATTTAGAGATTATTCTCTCTTTGAATAATAATGAATTTATTGATGCCAGCAAATACCCATGGTTTTCTGAAAATCAAGGAATTTTTGTTCTACCTACGGGACTTAGTTCATCGGAGCTTTTACTGTTGCTTCTGTTTTTACTAAAAAATACATTGGCAAGAATCAATGCCAATATGAAGTTAAAGTATCAAAAGCAAGTCTCCTTGATAGATAGTGAGTCAAAAAACACACAAACAAAAGTTTTGAGTCAGTTTAATAAAAGGATCACCAAAGAGGCCGAATCTTTAAAAACGTTAGTTAATGAAAAAGAAAAGTTATTGATTCATGCAGATCGACTGACTTCACTGGGAATTCTCTCGGCAGGAGTGGCCCATGAAATCAACAATCCCAATACTTTCGTGCGTGGAAATTTGCAAATTTTAAAGCGCCAATGGGAAAGCATAAAAGAAATTATTCAGCTTTACTTAAAGGGAAATGAACAGGATTTTCAAGTGCAAAAGGCCTATGATTGTATTCCTGGGTTGATTGAGGATTCTCTTGATGGAACAGAGAGAATAAAGAAAATTGTGGTTGAACTCAAAGGTTTTGTCCATAGTGGCAAGGATGAAAAAGAAATAGTTAATATCCAGGAGTTACTCGATCGAGCTTGTTTTATGACCAACAATAAGACGAAATACCACTGCACTATAGGAAAAAAATTTTTATCAGAATCGGTTCCTTTTGTTGAAGGTTATAAAATTGCCTTGGAGCAGATTTTTGTAAATTTAATTATCAATGCAGCAGATGCCATTGAAATGAGGAAAACTAGAGATAATGAAATGGGCATTGAGAGTTTACCAGGAAAAATTTCCATAGAGACAACTTTGGCCGACAACCAAAACGTAATGATAAGTATTGAGGACAATGGTCTTGGTATAGAAGAAAAAGACAGGGAAAAGATCTTTGATCCTTTTTTTACAACAAAACCAGTAGGAAAGGGAACAGGTCTGGGGCTAATGGTAGTTTATAATATTACCAAAGAACATGGGGGGAGAATTGAAGTGGAAAGTAAATATTTGCAGGGAAGTAATTTTAAAGTTTTACTTCCAGTTATAAAAGGGAGCAAAAAGGAGAGTGCTAATGAATATTAGGATTTTAATAGTAGATGATGAGGTTCAGATTTTAAAACTATTAAAACAATCTCTTGATGGACTCGGTTATGAAATTGAAACAACGGAAGATCCTTTGCAAGCCATGAAGATGATTGAAAGCCGCAATTATCATATTGTGATTACTGATATTGCCATGCCGGGCATGAATGGCGTTGATCTCATTAAAAAGATCAAAACCTACAATGGGATGATTCAAATTGTCATGATTACTGGTTATACCACAACGGTTAATGTTTTGGATTCTCTACGTAGAGGGGCCTCTGATTTTTTCTTTAAACCTTTTGATGATATTTACAAGGTTGTAGATTCAATCAATAGTATTGTAGAGCGAATAAAACGTTGGAATTTTGAACTTGAAAAGATTGTCTTATCCAGTAAACAAAAAAAATGAAAGGATACAATTCATGAAGGCATCGGAGATTGAAAACCAAGAAGTCATTAAGGATTTTTTGCAAGAAGCTCAAACGATTTTATTAGATTGTGAAAATATGGCCGTAGATTTGTCAGCTGATAAACTACAAAAAAATGCTGGTATTATTAATACTGTTTTCGGTCATATTCATAGTATTAAAGGAAGTAGTGGTTTTTTTAATTTTGATAATGTCATTAATGTGGCCCACAAGTTCGAAACGCTGTTAGGCCAGATAAAGAATGGAGAGAAGGCGATCAATCAGGATCTGGTCACACTGATCTTGGAAGGGATTGACCATATCAAGCAGCAGATCCTTAAGCTTGATAGCAGTTTGGAACATACAGAATTAAGTGACGAAGATCGCGCTTTTATAAAAAAGATAGAAGAGATTAGCAGTGCTAAGATTGGTGATGAGGTTACGGAGGCTTTTCAAAAAACGTGGACAGATTTTGGGACTATGCTTAAGTGCCAGGACGCTAATCTTCTTAGAGCAATCGACCCCATAAAGCTCCATCAGATTATCGAGCAAGCAAAGGTCTTGGTTGATCTATTTAATCACAAAGTAAAAATAGGAGAAGTAGTAAGTAAACCCAATGAAGCTGAAGAAGCTGAAGAAGCTGAAGAAGCTAAAGAAGCTGAAAAAGCTGAAAAAGAAGAAAAAGCCGAAGATGCAAAAAAAGGAAAAGAAGAAAAATTTATTCGCATTAATCAAAACCATCTTGATCTTTTTCTCCATCAAATTGGGGAAATTTTGTTGCAAAAAGAGGTTATCTCGTATGTTCAGGGAAAAATTGCAGCTGGCAATCGTGTTGGTGCCGCCGCTGATTTTGCTAAGGAACTAAAAAATGCCATCGAAGTGATGGAACACTGTACGATTCAGCTGCAAACGAGTGCTATGACTTTGAGAAAGATGCCTGTAGGACAACTATTTTCCAAATACAAAAGAGTGGTTCGTGATTTGTCCTTGAAACTTGACAAGGTTGTTGAAGTAGAAATGATTGGGGAGGAGATTTTAGTTGATAAAAATTTGCTAGACGGGCTAGATATGCCGCTTACCCATCTGGTTCGTAATTCCATTGATCATGGAATTGAAAATGCTACGGTAAGGGGCGCGAGAGGGAAGCGTCCTCACGGGAAAATTACTTTAAGAGCTGAAACGAACCAAGATTGGACAACAGTAGAGATTAGTGATGATGGGAACGGGCTTGATCTTGAAAGAATTCGCAGTAAAGCGGTATCGAAGGGCATAGTAAGTGATGCAGAGGCAAAAAAGCTATCACAGGAAGAGATCTATGCCTTGATCTTCAAACCAGGTTTTTCCACCAATGAAGTTGTTAATGAAATTTCTGGTAGAGGCGTAGGCATGGATGTGGTGAAAACTTCGATTGATAAATTAAATGGAAAAATTCAAATTCATTCCGTGCCTGAAAAAGGTAGTACCTTCATTTTGAAATTACCTAATACTTCCACGCTTATGACCAAGGACTCTATTATCTGTAAAATGGGACAGCAAGTTTTGGCCATACCTCTTGAAAATATTATTGAAGTGATAAAACTAAGGCCTGCTGATCTTCATGTGGCATCGGACAAACAAAGGATTTTTTGCTATCGGGATAAAATGATTTCCATTGCTACACTTGCTGAGATCTTGAATTATGAGTACACTTCAGAAGACTCGACCCCAAGTACCTCCAGTGAACTTACGGCCATTATTTTATCCAACGGGAAAAATGATCGAGTAGCAGTGATCATTGACCGAACTTATGGGAAACAAAGTATTGTTATTCGAGTTCTCAACAAAAAGATGCTGAACTCTAGTGAGCTTTTTTTAGGGTCTGCCATCTTGGGTGATGGTCAGATCGTTTTAGTTATCAATGCGGAAACAATTTTGCAAACGATGCATCAGTCGATCAGATAGGTAAAATCATTTTCAGTATGCTGCTTTGCGATGATTTTTTTTCTTGGGTCTTTAATTGCGTATAAATTTGCACAAACCATTCTGTGATAAAAGTGAACGCCTTGGTCTCGTCTCGGAGTTCTTTTTTGTCATGAAGAAAGCAAGTGGAATTGATTTTAAAACACCCTATTTGTGTTCCATAGTGAATTAATGGGAATGAGATATGTTTTGTGTGAGGGCCGTTGAACTTGGCATGAAAGAAATCCTTTTTTTCAATCGACAAATGGCCGTAGATTGGAACTTTGAAAAGATCTATAGCACTTATAAAGTCGATAAAACTTAGACACATGTTTTTCAGGGTTGAGGTTTCGTCATTTAAATGGAAATTAAAAAACAAGAGAAACCTTTGAACAAGGCGGTCATATTGAAAAACATGATCGTTTGAGTTTTGGTGTTCTGATGAGGGACGTTCGAGGCCTAGCATACAAACTTTACGATTATTTAAATCAAACTCCACTTTATGGATATTGAATAATTTGGTGGCGTGATGTGATGAATTTTGTTCTTGCAGTAGGCAGGTCTTGCTGTTGCAAGGATGAGAATGACGGTCGGTGTTGATGAGATCGCTACAGCTTAATTGTAAAATTTCATTTTTAGAATAGTTTAAAAAAGAGTAAGCGCTATTGTTTGTATCTATTACCTTTTTACTCTCTTTGTCGATAAGCAATAAAATTTCATCAATCACTTGTTCTTTGATTTTATATTGCAGTTGAAGTTTGTCGAAATTTTTCTGGAGCATTTTTTTTCTGGTTATATCTGTGGTGGAAATGAAAACACCAAGGATTTGTGAGGATTTGTTAGTATAGGGAATAAAAGTGTTTCTTACCCATAGCTCTGTAGATGAAATGTTTTTAATTATTTTATCTTTTCCTACTAGATGGAGGTTATCCCTGATGACTTTTCTGATCGAAGGAATGATTTCATCATCTAAGTATGCAATATTAAAATCCAGGAAATTTCGACCAATGATTTGAGGAAGCTTTAGCTTAAAGAGGTCTTCCCAAAATGCATTGGCAAAAATTATTCTCAAATTGAGATCAATTAAGATCAGACCGAACTTGTGATTGTGAAGAGCATGGCTCATAAAAGAATGCGCTATTGCATCATTGTTGTAGGCCAATGTTATCGTAGGTGTTTGTAAATCTGATGGTGTACAAGGGTGATCATTTTTTGGTGAAATAATAAGTTTGTTATCGGTTATTGTTTTTGAGAAAAAATAGGTGGCTTCCAAAGGGTTTAAGTGATCTATAAAGAGGAGATCAAGAAGCAGTTCTTTTGACGTTTCAATGGCCAGATAACCTTTTCTTTTCTCTCCGTTAAATTGAATCATGACTTCATGGATTTTATAGTGAAAATTTTTTAGATCAAGATAGTGTTGTCGCTTGGAATTGTTTGATCCTTTGTTTTTTTTTATCCAGCGGCCAATGGAAGTATGATCGACATTAAGACCTCGAACCTTCAAAGTGGTTTCAATATCACGTAGAGTAAGTTTGTGGTGAGTATGCCAGTGTTCACAGAGGAAGATCAGGTCGGTATCTGTTTTTTTCATACAAGGGTCACTTGATTTATAGGAACTAGGATGTCTCTTTAGTAACTACAGATGATTATGAAAAAAAATAATCATCGATTTATTTTTATCTGAAAAATTCTTCGATGGGAAGATAATAACCTGCTTGATGATTCTTTGCTTAAGAGCGTAGCTATGGTTGTTGCATATTTGTTGTTTGCAACAATCATAACAACTCAAGAAAAAATCTTGTTTACTACTCTCCTCGTGATTTGGAACGATTTACCGATTTGCAATGCGTTTAAATAAAGGAGAAAACGACGTGAAATTTTTAGTTGTTGCAAATAAATAATTTGCAACAGAAAGGAGATGCAAAATTCTAATGAGGAACTTATAAAACATGTGTACATGAATGAGACAGAGATTTGCCTGATTGTTATTTATTTTATTCGATCTAAAATTAGTCTCAAGATCTTAAAGAATTTTTCGATACAGTGCCGGGAGCAAAGTTATGAAAATAGAATTTAAATTTTCTAGGCAAATAACAAACAGGAATAAAAAAAATTAAAAGGAGTGTTTATGTCAAAACTAGCAGTACCTGCATCTCATGAATTACACCATTCAAATCAAACAGAACATAAAGTCGAATCAAAAATGGGAAAAGTTCTTTCTTTGCATTCGACAGATCATAAAGTAGATGTCAAACATCAAAGTTCCCTTGATATGGCAGAACAGCGTAGACAGGCCAAAGAAAAGGCCGAGAAGAGGACACAATCTCGCACACTGGCCATGAGACAACAAGCGGCAGAGAGAATCGCCTCTGCGACAGAGGAGCTTGCAAGTGGAGTGGCCGAGGCCAATGCGGCCGCAGATCAGTTGTCACAAGCAATGGCCTCTATTTCTGCAGGAGCTGCTCAAGCTAGTAGCGCAGCTCAAGAGAGTCAAAGTGTGGCCCAGTCGCTCCTTAAAGGGGCCGAGGCCAATAGTGCGGCCGCCAGTCAGTCGCTTACCAAAGTGAACAACATTATTACCTTGGTACGAACCACTGCAGGCGATATTGATAAACTCATCTCTGTTGTGGGAGTTGCTTCTGAACGCAATGTCGAGTCAGCGAAAATGATTTCAGAGCTTGAGGTTCAGGCCAATGAGATAGGTAATGTTGTAAAGGCGGTTGCAGGGATTGCAGATCAAACCAACTTACTCGCGCTTAATGCTGCGATTGAGGCCGCTCGTGCCGGAGAACATGGTCGAGGTTTTGCCGTGGTTGCTGATGAAGTGAGAAACTTGGCGGAAGTGGCAGAAAAATCTGCACGCGATATCAGTGAGCTCATCGTTAATATTCAAAAAGATGTCAATATGGTTGCCAAGGATACGGAAAAATCTGGAGTGACCGCCAAAGAAGAGGTGGAAAAGGGAAAAATCATCACCAAACAATTGATTCAAATTGAGTCGGAGATCAAGTCCGTGCAAGAGGGTACCGCAATTATCAATGATCGCAGCACAGAAATGTCTGCGGCCGTTAATCAATTTAAAAAAGGGGCGGAAATCATCGCCAGTGCGGCAGAAGAATCCTCCAGTGCTGCCAGAGAAGCAACTGCAACAACAGGGGAACAAAAAAAGGCCTTAAAAGATATAGAAAGCGCTACAGATGAGATTGCTCAAATGGCAGAAGATTTAAAACATAATACTAATTCTGAAAAGAGTAGTGAGGCCTTGGCCTCGGCAGCGGAAGAGCTTTCTGCTACGATTCAACAAGCAAACGCTTCTGCACAACAAATCATGGCGGCCATCGGTCAAATTGCAAAGGGGGCAGAACAACAAGGCAATGCAACTCAAGAGTCATCGGCCGCCCTGAAACAAATTGAAAAGAATACCTTGGATATTGGAGATAAGAGCAAAATATCTCTGGAAAAAGTTAATACTTGCCAGAAATTGTTGGTCGAAAATAAAAAAGCAGTGGATCTTCTTATTGATGGAGTCAGTAAGGCCGCTCAATCGAGTAAAGAGTCGGGACAAAATGTGACCAACCTTCAGCAAAGAATTCGTCAAATTGATAAGATTGTCGATGCCATCACCAACACGGCCACGAAAACAGATATGCTTGCTATCAATGGAGGTATCGAAGCTGCACGTGCCGGTGATTTTGGAAAGGGTTTTGCCGTTGTCGCCGGAGATATTCGCTCCCTCGCCACTGATTCTGCAACTAATGCAGAAAAGATAAAAGATATGGTAAGAAATATTCAAGACAAAATTCACATTGTCTCGAAAGATATTTTCGAAGTTGGTGAAGCCGCTCAAAGAGAGGCCCAGAACGCTAAAAAATCGACTGATAGTCTTAATCAAATTGAAGCCGATGCGAGTGAAGTGCAAAAAGGTGTCCTCTCTATTCAGAATGCTTCTCAAGAGGCAGTAACGGCGGTTCAGCAAGCACAAAAAGGTGTGGAGCAAATCTCTTCGGCCGCTCAGCAATCTTCAAGTGCTGCTCAAGAAGCTTCTAGTTCGGCCGAACAACAGGGGAAGGGGATGCAAGAGTTGGCCAAGGCGGTTGAGGATATTGCTGCACTCGCAGATGAAATTCAAAATAAACCATAAACGCTCTTTGAGGATGATGTTTTAATAATTTCAAGGAGAAACTTATGGCAACAAATCAAGAAATTGCTCTTGGCACAGATCAAATAGTGACCTTTCGCTTGGCCGAAGAAGAGTTGGCACTGCCCATTAATTCGGTTCAAGAGATTATAAAGGTACCTGATATCACCCATGTTCCAAATACACCTTCGTATGTTGATGGTATTGGAAATTTACGAGGAAAGATCCTTCCTATTGTGAACCTTCGAAAACGCTTAGGCCTTGCAGAGAAGGAAAAAGATGATGCTACCAGAATCGTGGTTTTAAATGTGAATGGGATCACCACAGGTTTTATCGTCGATAGCGTCTCGGAAGTCATGCATATCGAGAAGAGCTCTTTAGAAAAACCTCCGGAGTCGGTGGACGGTATTGAGGGACAATATCTTCGTAGCATTGCTAAAATTGACGAAGGCAAGAGATTGGTTCTTCTCTTGGCCGAAGAGCATGTTTTGCCTGAACTGGCAGAGCTCATTAAAGCACAAAAAGGGGATGGAAGTCAGACCAAGGAGAACATGGAGATGGAGAATACGACTAATCATAAGCAAGAGGCCTCAGAACAAGTGGTGACGTTTAAAGTTGCCAACGAAGGCTTTGCTATTGATATTATGAGAGTGAAAGAGATTATCCGTGTAACTGAAATCACACCCGTGCCCAAAGCACCACAGTACATCGTCGGTGTAATGTCGCTTAGGAATCAATTGCTGCCCATTATGGATTTAAGGGTTTTGTTTAATCAAAAAAACTTACGGGAAGAGATGGGTGAAAAAATCTCTCAAGACAAAATCGATAGTCAGAGAATCATTGTTGTCGATATCGAGGGCGTGCTTACAGGTATTCAAGTGGATTCAGTGTCACAAGTCCTGGCCTTGGAAAAAAAATCGATTGAACCACCTCCGGCCATTATCAGTAGTGGCCAACAAAATCGTATCAGAGGTGTTGGTAAGCTGGAAAATGGTAAACGCCTACTGATGCTGCTAAACGAGGATAGTCTTGTGTCTCAACTAGAAAAACAACAAATCCTCGCCACCGCAGGTGCTGGAGTGATAGGTGCTGATAAAATAAAAAAAATCAGTGAAATGACAACCAATGATGAAATGCAGTTGGTTTGTTTTAAAATTGATCATGAAGAGTATGCGATCAATATCATGAAAGTGCAGGAAATTATCAGGGTCAATGAGATCACCTCTGTTCCTAAAACGAAAGAGTACATGAAAGGTATTATCAATCTGAGAGGAACCGTGGTTCCAGTTGTGGATATGAGAACCCGCTTTGGACTTAATGCTCTTGATGATAAAGAACAATGCCGGATTGTTGTGGTCAGTATCGATGGAAAAATTACGGGACTGATTGTCGATTCAGTCACGGAAGTTTTAAGAGTTCCTAAAAATCAGATTGAAGCACCACCGGCCTCAGTTGCCAATGTCGATGGCAAATTCATTGATGGCGTTGGTAAATTTAATGAGGGAAAGCGAATTATTGTCCTCATCAATGCCGATTGTATTCTTGCTGCTGATGAAGCTAAAGCAGCTTAACACCGGTGATGCCGGGTTAGGATGTGATCAAGATATTTTAAGTACAGATGGAGTTGGGTCTTGTGTTGTGCTTTGTCTTTGGGATCCGATTAGAAAAATTGGCGCCATGGCACATATGTCTCAGGCCTCGACGGATAAAGGAGGTGCCATGAGACCCTTTTCTTTTGGCAGTTGTCCGGAGTTGGCCATCCCCTTCCTCTTGAAGAGGATGCTCGCCAGAGGTTCTTTGGCCTGTGACATTTGTGTACGAATTGTCGGGGGAGGGAACATGTTTTATGAGATTAAAGAGGGCTCTTTAATGGACATAGGGACACACATCGTTCATGCAACGCTAGAAACTTTAAATCAAGAAGGACTTCATCTTACGTCATCAGCTCTTGGTGGAAAATTTGGAAGAAGTGTACAATTTTCTGTGGACTCAGGTCTTATAGAAATAACGGCGACAAATGGGGAAAAAGTTTTTCTTTAAAAGAGGAGTTTACTCAAGATGAAACGCCTTAAAGTTTTAATTGTAGACGATTCTGCTCTAATGAGGAGAGAGATACGAAAAATTTTTGAAACAGATCCGGATATTGAAGTGGTTGCTGCCTCTCGAAACGGAGAAGAGGCCTTGGAACACGTGGCCCGCTTGGATCCAGATGTGATTACCTTGGATATCAATATGCCGGACATGGATGGTTTGACAGCACTTCAACATATCATGATGCAATTTCCTCGTCCTGTGATTATGTTGAGTTCGCTTACGCAGGAAGGCTCGATTACAACCTATGAGGCCTTGGAATTAGGAGCTGTTGATTTTGTAGGAAAGCCCGGTGGCACGATTTCCAAGAACATTATGGAAGTGAGTAATGATCTTATTTTTAAAGTTAAAGCAGCAGCAGAGGCCAATTTATCAAAACTCGGCCACTCCAGAAAACGACGGCGAATGCAAGCTCAAACTGCGCCACTAAATAAAGGCCCAAAGCTTAATCGGAAAATGGGAAAAGAAGGAGATAAGATTGTGGTCTTCGGTCAATCCACAGGGGGGCCTAATACTATTTTTGAAATCATCCCTCATCTACCGGCGGATTTAGGTGTCCCAGTGATTATTGTTCAGCATATGCCTGGTTCTTTTACTTCGGGTTTTGCAAAACGGATTGATGAAAGCTGTGCCTTTCCTTTCAAGGAAGCTGCTGATGGCGATGTGCTTGAACCTGGTTGTGGCTATCTCGCCCCAGGAGATGTTCATACGGTTTTGGCAACAAGAGGTCTTGGCCAAAAAGGGTATCTTTTGAGAACGACAAAATACCCAGAGGGAACACTTCACACACCCTCTGTTGATGTAACGATGGGTTCTGTTCTTGAAGCTTATGGCGGCCCTAATATCATCGCTGTTTTACTGACCGGGATGGGTGCCGATGGGGCCAATGCCATGGCCGATATCAGACGTAGTGGAGGAAGAACCATTGCGGAGTCGGAGGAGACGTGCGTGGTGTTTGGAATGCCCAAAGAGGCCATTTCCAGAGGTGGAGCAGAGTTTGTGCTTCCCTCCTATGATATTGCAAGCAAGATCGTTGAATTGGTAAAAAAATAACAGGGAAGAGAGAGTTATGGTTCGAACGATTGAGGAACTTTGTATAGCGCTTAAAAATAAAGAGGAGTCTTACCGATGTGATGCCATCCTAGAGCTTAAAGAGCTCAATAGCTCGCTAGCGATTTCTCTGTTATTTAATCATTTAAGTGATGAATCTCCTCGGATAAGGGAAGTCACGGCAGATGCCTTGGTTGAGATCGGTGGAATCCAAGTCGCACTGATGTCACTCTGTTTGCTCCGATCAGAAAAGGTGGTACTACGAAATGTTGCCTTGGAGATTGTACAACAGCTTGGTATAGACGCCCTGTCTGTGCTTAAAGACAACATCACTTCTCCTATCTCTGATATTCGCATTTTCACCGTTGAAACCATTGGAAAAATAATTGCAAAAAGAAAGCTTGCTCTTGATCAAGAACTCCTTTCTGCTCTTATTGAACGTCTTGGTGATGAAAATGTCAATGTCGCCGGTGTTGCGGCCGAGGCACTTGGTTTTGCCAAAGAAAACGCCGCAATCCCCGCTTTACTTCAATATGTTGTTTCGGGCCGGAAATCTTCCTGGCTTCAATGTAATATCATTGTGGCATTATCGCGCATTGGAAGTGGAGATGCGCTCACTGCTATAAAAGGTCTTGATCGGAAAGTGCTCTCAGAAGAGGCAATCGTTTATTTAGAGATGGTCTTAAAAGGAGAGGTATTGTGATTGGAGCGATTGAGTTAGAGAAAATAAGAGCACTCATCTATAAAGAGACGGGGATGCTTTTTGAAGAAAAAAAAGATTACTATCTTATCAATAGACTGCAACAACGAATGAGTGAACTCGGGATCATCTCTTTTAATGAGTACTACAAAACTTTAATCTTTGAGGACAGGTCAAAGGAGCTTCAAAGCTTTATTGAATCCATTACTATTAATGAGACTTATTTTTTTCGTGATTTTCCGCAATTGCAAGGTTTTGCAGAAAAAGTGTTACCCGCCTACTTAGAACAGAAACGCAAAAAATTCAACTCTGTTTTAAAAGTATGGTCTGCCGCTTGTTCTACAGGAGAGGAGGCCTATACTTTGTCCATTATATTACAAGAGATGATCGAGGACTATGCACACTGGAGCGTTTCCGTTGAGGCCACGGATATCGATCGCAATGTGATTGGCCATGCAGAAAAAGGCATTTATAGTGAGAGATCGATGAAAGATACACCGGAAGCTTATCGAAAAAAATATTTTGTTCCAATGGGAGAGGAGTGGCAGGTCTCGAAATTAAAAAAACACCCCATTGATTTTAAAACACTCAATTTTACAGATAAAGAGGCCATGAAAAAAATGAGAAATTTCGATGTCATTTTTTGCCGGAATGTTCTCATCTATTTTGATGATCAGTCAAGAAAGTCAGTTGTGAATTTACTCTATGACTCTTTAATCCCTGGGGGACACTTGTTTTTAGGACATTCTGAAAATATTGGTAGAATTACCGCCGCTTTTGAGCTGCAAACACTTGGCGGTTTTATTTGCTATAGGAGACCTCTGTGAGTGTAACAAAGAAGATCTTGCTGATTGATGATTCGAAAATGGTATTATCTTTTCATGCCAATATCTTAAGAAAACATGGTTTTGAGTGTTCTTGTGTAGAAAATGGCTTCATGGCCTTGGAAGAGTGCTTGCGAAAGCAATTTGATCTGATTTTAACAGATATTAATATGCCCAAAATGGATGGTTATGAGTTCACCAGAAAAATCAGAGAGGTTTTAAGTTATAAAGAGATCCCTATTATCATGATTTCAACGGAGCAAGAAGCACAGGACAAGAGCAAAGGGATGGAAGCTGGTGCCAATGTTTATATTGTAAAACCTGTTCTGCCGGAGGATCTAATCATGCACCTTAAATTGCTGATCGGAGAATAGAAGGAATGCAAGCTCATCAAGTGCCCCCTGATTTATTGGAACAATTTAAAATTGAGTCTCATGATAATATTGAACAGGCCGAGGTAGCGCTACTTTCCATCGAACAGGGAAGTAGTGTACAAGAAGAAATAAATGAAATTTTCAGAGCAATCCATACAATTAAAGGATCTGCTGCTTATCTTGAATTAACCGACATCAAAGAGCTATCGCATGCTTTTGAAAACACCTTGGATACCATCCGCAAAAGCAAGCAAATAGAAATCCCCAAAGAAAAACGAGACCTTTTTTTTACAGTTCTGGATACCATTAAGTCCTTAATTTTTTTGTTTCATGGAGAAGCGCACGTTTTTGACATTAAGGAGATGATACGGTCGCTAGAGATTCCAGGCGAAGAGGAAAAAAGTGTACAATCTTCAGAAAATAAGTTTGGAAAATTTAAGGATAGATCTGCTAAGATTTTTTGTGAAAATGTGGATCAGCAGTTTGAAACATTAAAACGTCTTGGCAATAAAATTATTGAGGTCAATAGTTTTGATGAGGATTCGTACACTATTGCTTGCCGTGCTGTTCAGGGTATAAAGAATGCCTGTCAATTTATTGGAGAGTTTGAGCTTGAAGAGACCTCTGTTGCTTTTAAAGAATGGCTTGAGAGTGGAAAAACAAGTAAAGAGGTGAAAATAGTTATCGAGCAGCAAGCTCGATACTTGAAGAAAGTAGAAGAGGTGCTTTGTAAATTCACAGAAGGTAATGGTGGAAAAAAAGAGGCAAAAAATCATCATCTTCTTCTTCAGCAGGAGATGGTTCCATTAAAAGCATCAAAAACCGTAAGAGTTGATCAGGGCCTTTTAGATGAATTTATGAATTTAGTTGGAGAGCTTATCGTTTCTAAAAATGTGTTTGCTCACCTTCAGACAAAACTAATGACAAAAGGAAAAGAAGAAGATAGAGCAACAACGGTCAAGGAATTTAAGGAGTCTTCAAAATTTCTTAGTCGAATCACTGCAGAGTTGCAACAAAAAGTGATGAAACTTAGAATGGTTCCAATCAGGACATTATTTCAAAAATATCCTCTGGTGGCACGTGATGTTGCCAGTAAAACGGGCAAGCTGGTTAATGTGCAATTCGAAGGAGAGGAGACTGCCATTGATAAAGGGATCGCTGATCAGATTTCAGAACCCCTGCTTCATCTTGTTCGAAATGCCGTTGACCATGGCATTGAAACACCTGATGATCGTAAGAAGGTTGGAAAAACGGAAGCGGGAACGATCCTACTAAGAGCAGCTTATCAAGGAAATTTTATTATTCTTGAAATTTTAGATGATGGGAATGGAATCGAGATCGATAAAGTGAAGGCCAAGGCCATTGAAAAAAAATTTTTGACTGTAGCAGATGCAGAAAAAATAACAAAGCAGGAGATTCTCGATTATATTTTTGTTCCAGGACTCACTACTTCTTCTTCGATTACGGATATTTCCGGTCGTGGAGTTGGTCTTGATATTGTGAAAAATAATTTAAAAAAAATAAAGGGAAATGTTTCTGTTAACACAGAAGAAGGGGAGGGAACTTCGTTTAAAATAGAGGTTCCTTTAACCATGGCCATTATGCCGGCCCTTCTCGTGAAATCATGCGACTCTATTTACGCACTTCCACTTGCTGAAGTCAGTGAGACCATTAAGATTCCTTTAAGTGAACTACAAACTTTATGTACGAAGAAGGCCATTGTTTTGAGAGGTAATGTGGTTCCTGTTGAAGATCTTAACAAGGTATTGGGAGGTTTGGAACAACAGCAAGAGAGAAAACTGCTTCGTCTTTCTATCGTGATCTTAAACAGTAGTGGCAGTCAATTTGGCCTGATTGTTGATTCTGTTTGCGGTCAGGAAGAAATTGTTGTGAAACCACTACCAGAGACCTATTCCCATATTCAAGGGTTGTCCGGAACCTCTATTTTGGGAAATGGAAAAACTATTTTGATTTTAGACTGTGGTCAGCTGTATAATGTCTTAGTGGGAAGAACAGAGAATTAAAAAACCTTAAATTAGAGATTATGGATAATAGGGTGGCCTTTATGAATGAATGAAAAGGGTTTCAGTAGTGCTGATTTTCGCGTATACGTTTTAAAGATCTTAATCCCCAAACTTAAGAAATGTGTAAAAAATCTCAAAAAAGCAAAAAGGAAAAAAGAGTTGATCTACGAGTCTGGAGTAAAGGTGCTTGCTTTACTTTATGAGAACTGTCCCAGGTTTTTAATGCAGCTTGATTTAAGCCTGGGGGTGGACATTAAACAAAATTTAACAGCAGAAGAGTTAGATTTTTTTCTAGAGTGTCATGACCGCTTTAAAAAGAGACCTCATTACTTGGAACTGAATAAAGGCGATGAACATGATGATTATGGAGGGCAGTGCTTTGATGCTGCCTATGGATATATGCTGAGGCATCAGCACGATCCTCATGATCTGCGACTTGTCCATGGTTGGGTCTATAACCCGAGCATTGATAAATATATGGCCCATGCTTGGGTTGAAGAAAATGCTGAATACGTCCACGATCTAACACAGAAAAAAGGGCTTAGGAAATTACTTTTTTCTTCTTTTTATGAGATGGCCATCACTTGTGACTGGGCCATTCGCAAATATTCTATAAAAGAAATGAGTGCTTATGCAGAAGAGACCGGCGTCTATGGGCCTTGGGACAAGGTACTCTTTTATCAAGAGTTTCTGACAGTAGCAGCTTTTGAAGAGTGGACCGATTCTTACTCTGCCATTGGCAGCGGCACCTCCAAATAGGGGATAGGGGCATTGGGGCCAGCCGACTAATGGGACTCTGTAAGTCAATACAGTTAGTGCAGAGGTGTCTACTGACGTATTTGATGAGTTAAAAACGCAAGGATCAGTGCCTTCTGTGCCAGTTCTGTCATCGGAGAATCATTAAAAGATAAATATTTAAGTATAAATATCAGAAAGACCTCTCACATTCACTTTTTTCGTCACTTTTAATTGGAGAGTTTTTTGCAATATCTAACCTCGACCATGCAATACAACGATGGGTAACTAGCTTAAAGGAGATTTTCAATGAAAAAAACAACTCTTGAAATGCCGACCGTCAATTGCAAAGTTAATGATTGTGTCTACAATTCGAGTGAAGCTTGTCATGCTCGGGCCATCACGGTTGGGGACTCCAACACTCCTCATTGTGATACTTTTTTAAAAAGCGCTATTCATGTCAAAAATAAGAGTACCCATGCAGGAGTCGGTGCCTGCAAGGTTTCAAATTGTAAATTTAACGAAGATTTTGAATGTATCACTGATGGCATCAATGTTAATGCAATGGATGGTAGTGTCCTTTGCAAGACCTATCATGACCGAAAATAAGAAATTAGATGTTAGAGTTCGCACACCATTTTTTTTCTTAGACCCACATTAACATTAGTAAAGATTGGAGAGTATAATGAAAGGAAATACTAAACTTATTGAAACTTTAAATGCTCTTCTTGCGGATGAACTATCAGCGATCAATCAATACATGGTTCACTCCGAGATGCTGGCAAACTGGGGTTATGAAAAGCTTCATCATCATGTTGAAAAAAGAGCTATTGATGAAATGAAGCATGCTGAGAAATTAATTGGACGGATATTATTTTTAGAGGGGATTCCAATTGTAAGCAACTTAAAAAAAATAAATATCGGATCGGATGTGCCTAAACAGCTAGCAAATGATCAATCTTCTGAGCAAGAAGCTATTAATGGCTACAATACCGCTATAAGATTTACAACTGAGATTAGCGATTCTGCTACCAGAGAAATATTAGAGCATATTTTAATGGATGAAGATCGTCACCTTGATGACATAGAAGCCATGCTGGATCAGATCAATCAAATGTCATTGCAAATGTTTTTATCTACAAAAGTTTCATAGCTTGAGAGTTTGAAGTTCAATATTCTGTAGTTTTAGGAACAACGATTGCAGTAATAAAGAGAGCGTTGCTTCCTGCAGTTAGGATAGTACTAAGGGTAAACAGTGAATTCACTGGAGAAGGCACGAATTCTAGGGCAACCCAGTAAGGAACACTCTAATTAAGGAGAACTACAATGATGGATTATGTTAATGGATGGATTAATGGTTGGATGGGTACTGGCAATGGAATGTGGATTTGGACTGTGGTCGGTCTACTTGTGGGAGTTTTACTGATCGTGGTGATTTATAAGCTGTCAAAAAAATGAGATGGGGGGCGTAAACGTGAAGATGATAACCATTTTTGGCGCCTGCCTATGCGCCTCTCAGGCGACCTTAAAAGGAGGATTGAATTATGATAACAAAAACTCTTTCCCCGGAACTACTCCACAAGATGGATGCCTATTGGCGTGCTGCCAACTATCTATCGGTAGGACAGATTTATCTTTACGACAATCCACTACTGAAGCGCCCACTGAAACTATCTCATGTAAAACCACTGCTAGTCGGGCATTGGGGTACGGCGCCGGGGCAAAACTTCATCTATGTGCACTTGAATCGGATCATCAATAAGTATGATCTCAATATGTTCTATATAGCGGGGCCTGGCCATGGAGGTCAGGCGATGGTGAGCAACACCTATCTCGAGGGCAGCTACAGTGAGATTTACCCTGAGATCACGGAGGATGAAGCGGGGATGAAAAAACTGTTCACCCAATTCTCTTTTCCGGGAGGCATCTCCAGTCATGTAGCACCGACTACTCCAGGATCGATTCACGAGGGTGGTGAGCTGGGGTACTCGCTCTCCCATGCATTTGGTGCCGCCTTCGATAATCCTGACTTGATCGTTGCTTGTGTTGTTGGCGATGGTGAGGCAGAAACCGGACCACTAGCAACCGCTTGGCACTCCAATAAATTTCTTAATCCCATTAGTGACGGGAGTGTACTTCCGATCTTACACCTCAATAGTTTCAAGATCAGCAACCCAACTCTCCTCGCCCGTATCGAGCATGAGGAGTTGGAGCAACTCTTCCGAGGTTACGGTTGGACGCCATACTTTGTTGAGGGTGATGATCCGACCGAAATGCATGAGATGATGGCCACCACGCTTGATAAAGTTACTGAGAGTATTTTGCAAATCCAAAGCAATGCTCGCAAGAATAACGATACCACTCGGCCCAGGTGGCCAATGATCATCCTTCGTTCACCCAAGGGGTGGACGGGACCAAAAGTTGTAGATGGTCTGCAAGTAGAAGGTACTTTTCGCGCGCACCAGGTTCCAATCTTAGTGGATGCCAAGCATTCGGAGCATCTGATGCTGCTTGAAAGTTGGATGAAGAGCTATAAAGCAGAAGAGCTGTTCGATGAGAATGGCAGACTTCTCCCGGAATTAGCAGAACTAGCACCTAAAGGCGATCGACGAATGGGCGCTAATCCTCACACCAATGGAGGCATTCTACTACGTGATCTACAGCTGCCAGACTTCCTTGAGTATGCAGTCAAGGTACCATCGCCTGGGGCCGTAGAGGAGCAAGATACGCTAGTGCTTGGCAAGTTCTTGCGTGACGTAGTGAAACTGAATCAGGAACATCGTAACTTTCGTGTCTTTGCTCCCGATGAGACGCTTTCAAATCGTTTGAGTGCAGTCTTTGAAACAACCAATCGTCAGTGGGATGCCAGAACAGTAAGTGGCGATGAGTTCTTAGCACCCAGCGGACGGGTGGTAGATTCGATGCTCAGTGAGCACCAGTGCGAGGGTTGGCTGGAAGGATATCTGCTCACTGGACGCCACGGATTGTTTAATTGCTATGAGGCCTTTATTCACATCATCGATTCCATGTTCAACCAGCATGCCAAGTGGCTGAAGGTCACTGCTGAACTGCCATGGAGAAGAAAGATCGCCTCGCTGAACTTTCTGCTCACCTCTCACGTCTGGCAGCAGGATCACAACGGCTTTACTCACCAGGATCCCGGTTTCCTCGATCATGTCGTTAATAAGAAGGCGGATATCGTGCGTGTTTATCTTCCTCCAGATGCCAACTGCTTGCTGTCGGTTTTTGATCACTGCCTACGCAGTCGTCACTATGTGAACGTGGTGGTTGCAGGAAAACATCCCCTCCCTCAATGGTTGAATATGGAGGATGCCGCTTCTCATTGTGCTGAAGGGGTCGGCATCTGGCAATGGGCCAGCAACGATCAAGGTGTTGCCGAAGGACCAGATATTGTCATGGCCTGTTGTGGAGACACACCAACGCTAGAGATCTTGGCGGCCGTTTCCATCCTTCATCAATATTTACCTCATCTAAAAATCAGAGTGATCAACGTCGTCGATCTCATGAAGTTAGTGCCCAGTACGGAGCATCCGCACGGGCTGACCGATGAGGCCTATGATGCTCTTTTCACCAAAGATAAACATATTATCTTTGGTTTTCATGGATATCCTTGGCTGGTTCATCGTCTAAGCTACCGCCGAACTAATCGCAACCTTCACGTTCGAGGTTACAAAGAAGAAGGCACCATCACCACCGCCTTTGATATGAGAGTACAAAACGATCTGGATCGCTTTCACCTAGTGAAAGATGTGGTTGATCGCTTGCCCCATTTGGGTGCTAAAGAGATCCATCTAAAAAAGATAATGGATGAGAAGCTCATTGAACATAAGATGTACATCGATAAGCACGGCAAAGATATGCCAGAGATCAGGAACTGGAAGTGGGATCATTAGTGCACTTGTGGCATATTGATTAAGCCGCACTTGATCTATCACTACCACGAAGGGTGCTCTTCCTTTTAGTCTTGAGGATGCGGATAAAATTCTCAAAGGCACTATCCAAGGCCGCATGTATATTTTTACCTCGTGATACTGCCAGTAAAAGTGGATTGTTTTGCGCAGGACATGTGATCATTACAGAGTGAATTTCTCCATCTTTCTCTAAAATCATATTGCAGCTATGGTGCAACTCTTGCCCAAAGTTTTGTAGGGTTTTGCCAACCTTACAAGTTATGGCGTTCATTACTTTTACACTTGGAAGAACATTGGTGAATTCGATTAACATTCTCATAGGATCAAGACCTCCATTGGTGGTGTAAGTAGATCATAGTGCCTTACTTACCCTAGCTTTTGTGTCAAAGATTGGATTAGCTGTTGCAAGTTTCCAGCTTTTAATTGAAGAAGTAACGTTCCCACTCCGGCGAGTACTGTTGCCGAATAGTATTGGCCCTCTTTTTTCAAAATGATTGAATGATGAAGAAAATTTCTAATTTTTTCTAGCACCATGCGCTTCTCTTTAGTTCCAGGTTTAAAGTTTTTAAATTTAATAAGACTACGCATCTAAATCCTCCTCGTTGTAGGTGTTGCACATTCATAAATCTAGGATATATTGATAATTCGACTTTGTAGATTTATAATTAACTTATGATCAGGTAAATACGAAACATTGGGCGCAAAAAGGCATCCTTAATATGGATAAGAAAAAACTTAAGAACATTAACTGGAACTGGATCTACTCTTTCTACGAAGCAGCTAGGTTCTCTTCCATGAAAGAGGCCGCTAAAATGATGGGTGTTTCAATTTCCACCATTAGTGAGCAGATTGCGGCACTCGAAAAAGATATTAATGTAAAACTCTTTCACCGTTCTACACGAAAGATTGAATTAACCAATGAAGGTGTCTCACTGTACGCATACGCCAAGAGGATGTTTGAATATGGGCAAAAAATATTGGATAACGTTTCTCCAGATCTTCTAGGAGGCTACCCAGTAAGAGTTGGCATTCAAGAGGGTATTGCTAACGGATATAGTTTGAATTTTCTTATCCAGTATTGGGATTACTATCTCCCTTACGGTACAGTTAATACTGTAAGGATCTTCCATCCAGATGAGATGTATAACCGCATATCAAGAGGAGAACTTGATTGGGGGATCGTGCATGAACAACAAGATTTAAGCAGAATCTACTCGAAGATCATTTGTAAGGCAAAGCTTCTCTTTTGTTGTTCTGCTAGGGTTTATCATAAATTTAAAGAGAAGAGAGATATCTTGACTTACATTCCTTTTGTTCAAAGTACATGGGATATTAATTTAAACAAGGCCGTCTCAGATCATTTTTCAAAGATAGCTTGCCGTCCATCTGAGATCATTGAATTGGATCATAAAGAACTTTGTATCGATCTGATCAAAAAACATCGATGTGTTTCTTTACTTTCCGATATAACCATCAAGCAACTCTTTGCAGATAGTACAAGTGAGCTTGTGAGCTTTTATATCGATACTCCGATCTATTTAAATCTTTATGCAGTTTGGCCGAAGGGAAAGGACAATATGTTGCCAATAAAGAAATTGGGCGATCTATTAGAGGCAAACCCGTTAAACAATACCTTTGATCCAGACTTACAATTTAAGGTTGGCGAGATTCCACAGACGATTCTTAAAGATAAAGAACAATAACAGTATCGTTAACTCCCTTTCCTAATATTTAGTGAGGATTGTTTTATGGGCGAAATAACATTGGTTGTACTTTTCGTTTTCTTTTATTGCTTAATTATTTTTGAACACCTGATTAAGATCAATAAGGGTGCTGTTGCTATCTTGGCAGGATCAATGCTATGGATGCTTCTTCCATTTATAACCACACTCTCTAGCGACTTTATTCACCAGAAGCTCTTCCATCACCTAGTAGAAATTGCTTCCATTATTTTCTTTCTAAAGGGGGCCATGTCTATTGTTGAAATCATCGATTCTTGCCATGGGATCAGTTTAATTACCGATAAGATTAAGACCAGGAATTTTGTAAGCTTAATGTGGATTATCTCTGCGATTGCTTTCTTTTTGTCTCCAGTTCTGGACAACTTAACCACCGCCATCGTCATGATATCATTTATAAGAAAGATCAATCTCAAGTCAATGGAAGTAAAAATATTGGCCAGTATTGTTATCATTGCGGCCAATGCTGGAGGAGCATGGTCTCCCATTGGTGATGTCACCACCACTATGCTTTGGATCACAGATCGAATTAGTAGCGTACATGTAGTAAAGATGCTTTTTCTTCCAAGTATTGTCTCCTTACTGGCCCCTCTTATCGTTTTTTCAATTCGCTATCGAAAAACACCCCTTACCCTAAATGAAGCACATACTCCTCATACCGATAGCATCAGTAGGAGAGCGAGTGCAATCGTATTATTAACAGGAGTCGTGTCGCTAATTCTTGTGCCGGTTATAAAGCAGCTCACGGGGCTTCCTCCCTTTGTCGGTATCTTCTTTGGGTTTGGGATAACTTGGATTATTTCGGAAGTATTCGTTGGAAGAAAACAGGATAACACTATCAATATTTCGGATGCACTTCAAAAGGTAGATCTTTCAAATCTCTATTTTTTTATTGGAATTTTGTTATCAGTGGCAGCACTTGAAAGCACAGGCATTCTTCGGGGGGCGGCAACTACACTTTCTCATTCCTTCACTAACATGAACATCTTTGTTACCATTTTAGGGATTTTATCCGCAATAATCGATAATGTTCCGTTGGTTGCTGGAACAATTAGTATGTACGACACTGCAACTTATCCTATGGATCACACACTATGGACGCTGCTGGCCTTTGCTGCGGGAACCGGTGGTAGCTTGCTGATTATCGGATCAGCGGCCGGAATAGCGATCATGAATATCGCGAAGATCGACTTCTTCTGGTACTTAAAGTGTGTTACCCCCCTTGCACTATTTGGGTATTTCATAGGGATTGCGGTTTACTTGCTGCAGATGCGGTTCTTTGTTTAACCACTAACCAAAAGGAGATAGCATGCAATGCTTGAATGCACATTTCTATCGGTCTAACACTTATTTAGACCTGTTGATTTCCGTGGGAATTTTTCTTCTCTCTCTGGTAATTTTTATTGCAATCAAACGCATATTACTATCTCGCTTGAAAAAATATGCTGTGAAAACTCCTACTAAAATCGATGATGAGCTGGTCACTATTTTCGATAAATACTTAATGCCAATCATACTGATGGGTGTTTTTTATTTTTCCTTTGCCCGAATAGATTTGAGCGAACTTACTACAAAATGGATTGATCGTGTCTCCATCCTACTAATTACTTTTATTGCAACCAAGGCCCTCATCCGTGGAATCGTTTTTAGTATATTGACAAGTATTGCAAAAAAATCGGAACACTTAGAACATGAAGTGCAATATTCTGGATTTATGGCCTTATTAAAGACAATCATTTGGTCACTCTCCATTATTTTTATTTTGGATAATCTTGGTTTTAAAATATCCACTATGGTTGCTGGACTCGGTATTGGTGGTATTGCCATTGCCCTTGCTGCGCAAGCGTTCCTTGGGGACCTCTTTAATTATTTTGTGATCATCTTCGATGAACCCTTTAAGGTTGGTGACTTTATTATCTTTGGCGAGCATATGGGAAAGGTGGAGTCAGTAGGGATAAAAACCAGTAGAGTAAGATGCCTTGGTGGTGAACAAATTATTGTCTCTAACACTTCCCTCATGTCTTGTGAAATTCGTAACTTTCAAAAGATGGAAGAGAGGAGAATAGTTTTCACTCTTGGAGTTGTGTACGAAACCACTCACGAGAACTTAGAGATCATTCCTTCCCTCATCCAGAACGTAATATCTGAACAACATCCTAAAATTAGATTTGACCGTTGTAACTTTGCAAAGTTTGGTGACTTTAGTTTAATTTTTGAAACCGTCTATTATGTCCTCTCCGGGGATTATAACGAATACATGAGAATAAACGAGTTGATCAATTTGGGAATTCATAAAGAGTTCTCGAGTAGATGCATTGTCTTTGCTTTCCCCACCACAACCATTCACTTGGCAAAATAGATATGTGACAATTACTATGATGGCCATTTACAACTCCTTTTCTATTTTTGTTAAAATAATTAATTGATTAGGTACTTGCTCTAAACCCAAGGTGGGATTGTTGGGAGAGCTTTTGCTGACCATTGATCTCTTCTCTGGGGTTACTGCAATTAGGTGAATCCTAAGCATCGGTCAAACGAAAGATAATGGTAGTTATCAGATTGTTCAGCTTCAATTACATTACGAGCAGTAAAGTCTTATGCCTTCTTAGAGAAGAGGGTGATTAGAGAGAACAAATGGAGAACTTGATGAAGATGTAAAGGAGATTGAAAATGAAAAGTTTAGTATTCATGATGGCAGTCTTATTCATCTTTTACTCTTCATTTCTTGTTTCTGCCAATGCGGCGGGGTGGTACAGTAAGCCGACGGATTTCGAAAATGAGATATCAAAACATCTTATTGATATTGACCTCGATGAAAAACAACAAGATTTCATCAATGACCTAAAGAGCAAGGTCATGAAAGAGACTATAAAAATTAGCGCAGACATTGATATTGCTCAAATCGAAATCAAAGATCTTCTTCGTCAAAAATCTGTAGATATAAAGACCATTGAGGCAAAATTGAGACAAATAGAAATGATGAATACGGAAATAAATCTTTCTCAAATAAAGGCCATTGAAGAGTGTAAGAATAGACTAACCCCGGGACAAAGAAAGCAGTGGAAGTAAGGCAGTAACCATTGCTTTCTGTAGTTAGGATAGTCCTAAGCATAGATCAGAGTGAAGATAACGATGGTTATCGTATCGTTCAATTTCCAGTACACTACGAAACAGTATCTCTAAGGTTTTATGTTGCTCAGTGATGTGAAATATATAGAGGCCCTTATTGGAATGGATACCCATGCTCTTTCCGTGCCGGCTTTTACGAGCGCGCTGGAAGTGCTGGCGGCAAATGGGATAGAGGTCATGATCGCACAGAGAGATGAATGCACTCCAACCCCGGTTATCTCCCACGCTATTCTCGCTTACAATAGCGGGCGCAAGACAGGACTTGCCGACGGCATCGTCATTACTCCATCCCATAATCCTCCAAATGGAGAACCAGCAGAATCCTCTATCACTTCTGGGATTGAAGCAAAAGCAAACTCGTTTCTCGAGGATGGTCTGCTAGGGTTGAAAAGAATTTCTTTTAAGAAAGCTCTTCATGCTCCTACCACTCATCGGCACGACTATCTCAACTCTTATATTGCTGATCTCGGGAGTATCATCGATATGGATGTCATTGCTGGTGCAAAGATAAAACTTGGAGTTGATCCACTTGCGGGCGCTGGCCGTAGCTATTCCACTGGAGGAGGCAAGAATCCTATGGCAACGATGAAGAAAACAAATACAATCACCTGCCTGTTTCTTGATATTTGAGGAGTCCTTCTTGATAAAATTAACGGAACTAAAAAACAAAAGAGGAGCGCTTATGTTAATCAAGGCAAAAACAATAGAAGGGTACAAATTACTAGCACTAGATGGTGAGCTAGGAACGGTGGAAGAATTCTATTTCGATGACCACCACTGGGGTATTCGCTATCTTGTCGCCAATACTGGAAACTGGCTGACAGGGAGGCAAGTACTGATATCTCCCTATGCGCTCATAGGTGTGAATAAGAAGGAACAATCTATTTCCACCAGTTTGACAAAAAAACAAATTGAAGGGAGTCCATCCCTGGAGAGCGACAAACCAGTCTCGCAACAATTTGAGGATGTCTACTATGGATATTACGGATGGCCGACTTATTATAATGGTCCTTACTTGTGGGGATCAGAATTAGAAATTATGAAGGCCCATGACAAGCGGAAAGAATTTTCTAAAAGTAAGAGAGCATGGGATCCCCACTTGCGAAGTACTCAGGTGGTAAGTAGCTATCACATTCAAGCAACAGATGGAGAGATTGGTCATGTCGAGGATTTCATCATTGATGACGAGACGACGTGGGCGATTCGTTATTTAGTTGTAGACACAAAGAACTGGTGGCTTGGAAAAAAAGTTTTAGTTTCTCCGGAGTGGATAAAAAAAATTAGTTGGGACGAATCGAAAATATTTGTCAATCTTACTCGCGAAAGCATCAAACAATCTCCAGAATACACAGATGAGTCTTTGTTAACTCGGGATTATGAAACTGGGTTGTATAAACATTACAATCACCAAGGGTATTGGGAAAAAAAATCTTCCAGCAAGGAACATTCCCGCTAAGGCAGTAAGTAAAATGGAGAATTAAATCATGATAATAAAAACTAAAGCAATGCCAGAGACAATAACAATGCCACCCGTCCAAGGTGGCCGATGATAGTTTTAAATTCACCGAAAGGCTGGACAGGATCTAAAGAAGTAGATGGACTTCAGATTGAGGGAACATCGAGGGCACATCAAATTCCTTTACTGGTAGGTTCAGATCACCCCCAACATCTTAGGGTTCTTGAAAATTGGATGAAAAGCTATCGGCCAGAAGAACTTTTTGACAAGAATGGCCGCCTTATGTCCGAATTGGCCGAGCTTGCACCAAACGGAGAACGAAGGATGGGGGCCAATCCTCACGCCAACGGTGGCCTATTATTGCACGACCTTATTATGCCGGATTTTCGAAAACATGCTGTTAAAGTTACGTCGCCGGGTTCGGTTCTGTCTTCAGACACGCATGTGCTAGGTGAGTTTCTTCGCGATGTGATCAAACTTAATGTGGATCAAAACAACTTTCGGATTTTCGGCCCTGATGAAATCCTTTCCAACCGCTTGAACGCTATTTTTGAGGTAACCAACCGGCAGTGGGAAGCTCAAACAAAAGATCATGATGAATTTCTTGCAACCTGCGGGCGAGCAATAGAAATATTGAGTGAACATCAATGCGAAGGCCAGCTCGAAGGATATTTGCTCACCGGACGACACGGACTATTTACTAGCTATGAAGCATTTATTCATATTATCGATTCGATGTTTAATAAAAATGGCGAGGATTTGCCGGAAGTTCGCAACTGGAAATGGGAGCTTGTTGCATGATCATGAATAAAAAAACCACTCCCTCAAATCTAGGTTCCGTAGTTTCGATACGAGGAAGTGTCGTTGATATACGCTTTGATAAAAATTTGCCGCCAATTTACTCATTGTTGCATGCGAAGGAGGGAGCGATTGCCATCGAAGTTTTGGCCCAACTAGATGCTAAACTAGTTCGAGGAATCGCACTGACTCCAACCCAAGGACTTGCTCGTGGTATGGAGGTAGAAGATACTGGAGGCCCTTTAAAAGCACCGGTAGGGAAGGGAATCCTCTCTCGCATGTTCGATGTTTTTGGAAATGTCATCGACCGACAAGCGGCACTTGTTTCGAGTGAGATAGAGTGGCGCACGGTTCATCAGGCCCCTCCACCCTTAACCAAACGCTCTAGCAAATCTGAAATTTTTGAAACGGGCATTAAGGTTATCGATGTGTTGGTTCCGCTCGAGCGAGGTGGTAAAGCTGGTCTGTTCGGAGGAGCGGGCGTCGGTAAAACTGTGCTGCTCACAGAGATGATTCACAATATGATTGGACATCATAGTGGTGTGAGCATTTTTTGTGGCATCGGCGAACGCTGTCGTGAAGGCGAAGAGCTTTACCGTGAGATGAAGGCCGCGGGAGTGTTACCAAACATGGTGATGATCTTTGGGCAGATGAACGAACCGTCGGGAAGCCGCTTTCGCGTCGGCCATGCTGCTCTTACAATGGCAGAATATTTTCGAGACGATGAACATCGCGATGTCTTATTACTGATTGATAATATTTTTCGCTTCATTCAGGCGGGCATGGAGATTTCCGGACTTATGGGACAAATGCCTTCACGATTAGGTTATCAACCAACACTGGGAACTGAGCTGTCCCAGCTGGAAGAGCGCATTGCCAACACCGATGCCGGGGCCATCACTTCGATCCAAGCGGTGTATGTACCTGCTGATGATCTGACCGATCCTGCGGCCGTGCATACCTTTTCCCATCTTTCTGCCTCGATCGTACTTTCGCGTAAGCGTGCGAGCGAAGGACTATATCCTTCTGTTGATCTGTTACAATCCAGCTCAAAAATGGCCACACCAACTATCGTTGGACAGCGGCACTACCAATTGGCCCAGGAAATAAGGCGCACACTCGCACAGTATGAAGATCTAAAAGACATCATCGCCATGCTCGGACTGGAACAGCTGGCGGCAGAAGATCGCAAAATAGTCGCGCGTGCGAGACGGTTGGAGCGATTTCTTACTCAGCCGTTTTTTGCTACCGAACAGTTTAGCGGTATTAAAGGAAAACTAGTCAGTCTGAAAGATTCGCTCGATGGGTGTGAACGAATTCTGCATGATGAGTTCAAAGATTACCCAGAGAGTGCACTCTACATGATAGGGGCGATTGGAGAAGTAAAGAAGAAGGAGGAGGTTAAAAAAGATGCAGCAACCGAGACTCATAAAGCTTAAAGTTCTGCTGCCATTTGGAATCTTCACCCTGAAAACTGGCGTTTCTCGAATCGTGGCAGAGACTCACGAAGGATCGTTTGGGCTCTTACCACACAGACTAGATTGTGTGGCCGCACTGGCACCAGGAATTTTGATCTACCAAAACGAAGCAGAGGGTGAGGTTTTTATGGCCGTCGATGAAGGGGTGTTGGTTAAGTGTGGTCTGGAGGTTCTGGTCTCTGTACGAAACGCAGTCACTGGAACAGACCTCACAAAACTTCGAGAGACTGTGGAACAGGAGTTTTTAAAGTTGGATGAACGAGAACAAAGTGTCCGTAAGGTGATGACTAAAATGGAGAACGATTTCATTCGTCGATTAGCGGGATTTCATCATGAGTGATCTCAATGATAAAAACAAGTTCACTCAAGAGGTGGGCGCAAAAGCAAAACGCAAACAGCGGGCCAGGCGCAACTCCTCCTCTCATGGAGTCTGGTTTGGTCTCGGCATGATGGGACTCATCGGCTGGTCGGTGGTTGTTCCAACCCTACTTGGAGCGATGTTAGGCATCTGGCTCGACAATCGCCATCTTGGAGTTCGTTCGGGAGTTCATTCGTGGACACTATCGCTGATGATTATCGGTCTTATTATAGGATGTTTGAATGCTTGGTATTGGGTCGATAAGGAAGATAAGGAAATGCGAGCAGAACAGGAGGACGATAAAGATGAGTGAAACATTTACTCTGATTTTTTCTTTTGTGATGGGTGTACTGCTTGGTGGGATTTTTTTCGGAGGACTTTGGTTAACAGTTAAGAAGGGCCTCTCCTCCAAAAGGCCCGCACTTTGGTTCTTCGTCGGCATGTTGTTACGGATGAGTATTGTTCTGGCCGGTTTTTATTATTTTATTTCAAGTGGACACTGGGAGCGGATGCTAGTGTGCCTGCTTGGATTTATGATAGTCCGGTTGTCTGTAACGTGGCCGGCCCACTCTGCTTCCACAAAGGAGGTCGGTGATGCAACTTAGTCCCGATGAGACACTCTTTTGGAAATATAGTTTTTTAAAACTAAACGCCACTATTGTTTTCACGTGGGCCGTGATGTTCATACTGGCGGTTGGCTCAAAAATCATTACCCGCAATCTTTCCACAACCCTAGAACGTTCCCACTGGCAAAACCTGCTGGAAATTATCGTGACAGGCATCGAGAAACAAATTGAGGAAGTGGGATTAAGCAATCCACACAAATACCTTGGTTTTTTGGGCACGCTCTTTCTGTTTGTGGCCGTATCCACCCTCTGTACTATTATTCCAGGGTTCGAGCCTCCCACTGGCTCGCTCTCAACGACGGCCGCTCTCGCGCTCTGTGTGTTTATAGCAGTGCCGTTTTTTGGCATTGAGGAACAGGGACTTCGCGAATATTTGAAGTCCTATGTTAAACCGACTTTCATCATGTTGCCTTTTAATATCATCAGTGAGATTTCACGTACGCTTGCACTTGCTGTCCGCTTGTTCGGCAACATGATGAGTGGAGCGATGATTATTGCGATCTTACTCACGATCACACCCTTTATCTTTCCAATTATCATGACGGTGCTCGGACTGCTCACTGGCATGGTACAGGCCTATATATTTAGCATCCTCGCAGCGGTCTATATTGCAGCGGCCACGCGGGTTCGAAAAGCAAAGGAGATAAAATCATGAGTATGGACAGCACGACCACTATTGCGGTGGCATCAATCATCATCGCCGGCATTACCACAGGCTTTGGTACAATGGGGCCTGCACTGGCAGAAGGTAGAGCGGTGGCGACAGCGCTCACTTCGCTTGCCCAACAACCTGACGCTTCCGCCACTATCACCCGAACTTTATTCGTAGGACTGGCCATGATCGAGTCTACCGCCATCTACTGCTTTGTGGTCTCGATGATTCTCATCTTTGCTAACCCGTTCTGGAACCACGTTATCGCCAAAGTAACAGGAGGGTAAACCTATGTTAATCGATTGGTTCACCGTCATTGCACAGGCATGCAACTTTCTCATTCTCGTGTGGTTGATGAAACACTTCCTTTACCAACCGATCCTTCATGCGATCGATGAGAGGGAGAAAAAAATCGCAACTGAACTTACAAATGCCGAGCAAAAAAAGGCCGAGGCCCAAAAAGAGAGTGATGAGTTTAAACATAAAAATGAGAAGTTTGATCAAGAGCGTGCCGCGCTCTTAAGCAAAGCTACAGAGGAGGCACAAGCTGAGCGCAAGCGCCTTCTCGAGGAAGCACAAAGTGCCGCGGCTGCCTTGACATTAAAACGTCAAGAGACGCTTAAAAAAGATGAAGCTAACCTACATCAGTCGATTGTTCGCCGAACACAGCAGGAGGTCTTTGCAATCGCACGAAAGACACTCACCGATCTAGCAGAGACCAGTTTGGAAGAACGTATGATCAATGTCTTTATTCGTCGGTTGCACGAGGCAAGACTTGCACTCACAAGTGGACCAATGATCGTACGTACCTGCTTCGACCTTCCATCAGCACAGCAGGCAGCAATCAAAGATATCCTAGGATCAGAAATCGACACCCAATTCGAAACTATTCCAGATCTAATCAGTGGGATTGAACTCACCTCCAATGGACAGAAGGTAGCTTGGAGCATTTCAGATTATCTGACATTGCTGGAAAAAGGAGTCAATCAAGATGGAATTGAAAGCTCAATATGACAAAGCATTTGCTGAAATAGTAAGGGTGCGAGAGGCCTTTACTCCTAAACTTCAGTCGCAGGAGGTAGGCACGATTTTGAGTGTTGCCACCGGAATAGCTAAGGTCTCTGGGCTTCCCGGTGTGGGCCTTGATGAATTGGTAATATTTCCAGGCGATGTTCTCGGCATTGCTTTCAACATCGATGCCGAGGAAATTGGAGTGATCCTCCTTGGTCCATACTGGCATCTGCAGGCCGGAGATGAGGTTAGACGTACAGGCAGAGTGATGGACGTGGCGGTGGGAGAGGGACTGCTTGGGCGGATTATTAATCCTCTCGGAAGACCTCTTGATGGTAACGGTTCAGTGGACTTCCATGAGCGTCTGCCGGTTGAACGTCCTGCTGCTGCCATCATGGATCGTGCTCCAGTGACAGTACCTCTACAGACCGGCCTTAAAGTAATCGATGCCCTCATTCCAGTTGGGCGTGGCCAGCGCGAGTTGATTCTCGGCGATCGCCAGACCGGTAAGACCGCCATTGCCATCGATACCATCTTAAACCAGCGCGACCAAAATGTTTTGTGTGTTTACTGTGCTATCGGGCAGCGTGCTTCTGCTGTTGCCAAAGCAGTAGCAACTTTACGGGAAAAGGGTGCAATGGATTACACCGTCCTAGTTGTGACAGAGGGAAACGACCCACCAGGGCTTGCTTATATTGCACCTTACGCTGCCACTAGTATTGCAGAGTTTTTCATGGAAGCAGGTCGAGACGTGCTCATTGTCTACGATGATCTTACTCATCATGCACGCGCCTACCGGGAACTTTCCTTATTACTACGACGTCCACCTGGCCGCGAAGCTTTTCCAGGCGATATTTTTTATATTCACTCACGTCTGCTCGAACGGGCGACTCATTTATCCAAGGAGCGCGGAGGTGGTTCACTAACAGCTCTGCCTATCATCGAAACTGAAGCACAAAATATTTCCGCTTATATTCCGACCAACTTAATCTCCATTACCGATGGACAGATTTATCTCTCACCATCGCTATTTGAATTAGGGGTGATGCCAGCGGTTGATGTTGGTAAATCGGTTTCACGCGTCGGTGGTAAAGCACAACTGGCCGCCTATCGTGCAGTGACCGGTAACTTAAAGCTTGCCTATGCTCAGTTCGAGGAACTGGAAACCTTTGCTCGTTTCGGTGCTCGCTTGGATGATGATACAAGAAAGATCATTCTGCATGGACGACGAATTCGCGCCTGCCTAAAACAGCCGGAGTTCTCTCCAGTGTCCGTACCTGCACAAATAGCGGTGCTACTCTCGCTCTCCACAAAACTCTTTGATGAGGTACCACTTGATCAGATGACAAATGCCGAACACGCTCTAATCGAGGCGTCGGTGGATATCCCCAAGGAAGTGCGAGAACGATTAGATACCGAAAAAAAATTAAGCGATGAGGATCTAGAAACCATTACAAAAATCGCCAGCAAATCACTTGCTCGCTTTAGAGGCAACCCCGAGGGAAAATCATGAGCGACACGATGGCGGGCATCCGTCGAAAGGTTAGCACCGCCACTGATCTCCAATCCGTCGTACGCACCATGAAGGCCTTGGCCGCTTCAAGTATTGGGCAATATGAGAAATCGGTAAGCGCCTTAGCTGATTACTATCGCACAGTGGAGCTAGGGCTTAGTGTATGCTTGCGGGAAAGTTGGTCAGCACCATTAGTTCCGTTAGCTAGAGAATCGAAAAAGGCAACAGCTTCTAAACGTACAATTGCTGCTGTTGTCTTCGGTTCAGACCAGGGGCTGGTAGGCCAGTTTAACGATGTGGTTACCGATTATGCAGTCAAAACGCTTACGAACACTAAACCCACAATCTGGGCGGTCGGTGAGCGCGTTCAAGCACGCCTGACTGATGCTGGTTTTGCACCAAAAGGTCTCTTTATAGTTCCAAGCTCAGTGAAGGCCATCACCCGATTGGTTGGGCAGATTTTAGTAGAGATCGAAACACTCCATGATGGCATAAGCGAACTCCATCTCTTCTATAATCGTCCTACAACAGGAGAGGTCTATGCGCCTGTTACTCAGCGGCCACTACCATTTGATGAAAGCTGGCGAAAGAAACTGGCCCTGCTCTCTTGGCCGACGAAAGAATTGCCTGAGGTTATTGGTAGCGGTGCCACGGTCTTGCGGATGCTCATCCGCGAATATCTTTTTATTTCGCTCTTTCGAGCTTGCGCCGAATCTCTCGCAAGTGAAAATGCCAGTCGTTTGGCAGCAATGCAAAGAGCAGACAAAAACATCGACGAGTTGTTAGAGGATCTCAATCGAACATTTCATCGTATGCGCCAGAGTGGCATCGACGAGGAACTCTTCGACGTCATCTCCGGTTTTGAAATGCTAAATCAAGAGAAGAAATAATGGGAATGCGAATAGGGTAAGTTTAAACTGGATTCCAGTAAAACAGTTTTACAAATCCAGCAAGCAGGTGGCAGGGTAGCTGGTAGCAGTATTTGTTAGCAGTTCCAGTGTGAAGTTAGCTGGGACAGTTGCCAGTTAGCGGCCACCTAAATTTTGGTACATTCGGGGACATAGGTAACACTTTTTCTTTTTGTTAATAATAGCACAGAGGGTGGATACGGCCACAAACAGAAAGAGC
>JADGAN010000042.1 GCA_015231955.1 Oligoflexia bacterium
TTTTGAAACCGTATACTGTCCCCGCTAGCTTCACACTGGAACTGCTAACAAATACTGCTACCAGCCACCCTGCTACCTGCTTGCTGGATTTGTAAAACTGTTTTACTGGAATCCAGTTTAAACTTACGTGCTTGCATTACTCGGCCTGGGAGAGCAAAACTATTTTTGCAACTTTATAAAACATTTCCCAAATGCTAGTTTCAGGTTCAATGTTTTTATCAAAATTTTCGCGTGCCACCTCTGCACATTTAGGAATAACGTCAGCATAAAGATTTAAAAGTGCACTCTTCATGCGTGGATTGTTATCATCTAATTTGAAATATTTTTTATTAATCTTATGTAAAGGAACGTCATGGGCAATTTCCGCCAAGGGATAGAGAAGACCTTTAGGCATAAACAGATCAAGGCAACTCACTTTAGTGTATGTGTTAGTGGGTTCTTCTGCGCTACCCTCATAAGGGTTAGAGATTTTGTAGAGGAAGCCTCTTTTATACAGATGGGTTAAGATGCTACCACTTTTTTTTATCTGTTTCCAGAGAACATACTTTGTAAAAATTTCATCATCACCATAAACGTGACGATAAGGAAAATTTTCAATTTTTTTCAAGAGGTCTCTTATTCCGTTATTGCCTTCATGAGTTCCGCCAAAAACGCTGGCAGTTAATGGTCCTATCGCCATCGGATTGAGGTGCATCCTATGATACTGTTTCCCACTGCCAATCCATTCTCCAATAGTAAAGAGTTCGGCAGCAGTTACTTTATGATCCACATCTCTTAGGAGGTATCTGATTTTTTCTCCTTTTGGCATCTGTTCATCCAGCACCATAAAGCGCCAAAAAGCGGCATCCCGCCCTACTTGTGGTAAATGGTTATCCACATAGGCGATTTCGCAACCTTGATTCAATAGTTGTGCAATAAAGGCATCACTAGTGGTGTTGTTCATTGCTCCTATAGAGGCATTTTCGGGCCGTCGTTTGGCCACATAAAAGCGAAAGCTGAAGCTTTCATAACCCCAAAGTTTTTTTTCAAGCAGACCACTTGCCGCTTTGGTCTCGCTGATACTTTGGATGAAATCTAGGGATCCTTGCAAATACTTTTTGTTGTTTCCAAATAAGGTCACGGCGATAATACGTGCTTCAAAACTGCACTTCCAAAACTCTTTGCGAGTAGCGATAGGATGTGAATCGGTGATGATCGCGCCACTATGTGGATGCTTATATTGATACCTCCAGACATCCACTCTTGAGCGCCTTTCTGGTGACAGATCATCGGGATCACGAGGCGCTTGCAGTAAAGAGTGGTTAAAAGCTTCTCGCATCCGCTTATGGCCAAAAGTTTTCAAGATCACGAAAGAGGTTTTAATTTTACCTTGGATATCTCGTTTATATCCAGCATCAATGATTTTTTTTATTTTAGAGCTGAAGCAATCATACTCATAATTATAATCATGGCAGCTCATAATTGTTAATCTCCTCTTGCAATTTCCGTGATGTGTTGATCAAGCCACTGTAAGCGCCTCTTTTGCCAAGACTTCAGTTTTTTGATCTCGCCCTCATAGGTATGAGGGTAAGGAGGGGCCATGGTAAAGAATAGCTTGGGTGGTTTGCCCAGCACGTGCCAGCGTTTGAAGTTGCGATCAATGGCCTCTTGGGGAGTTTGCCAGGCAATCTGGTCGATGAGTTGATTAACGTTATCCCAATCCAAGAGAGCACCAGGCTTGCGATACTCTTGGTATTGCTTAATCACTGCGCTGGCAAACTGCTGTGATTGCAATAAGCGTTTAAACCAAAAGAGTTCAGTGTTGCCATCTAAAAGGTAGTACCCGTGGCCATGTTGAAAACCCGAAGTAAGATTTTGGTGATAAGGCCAGTAGTTACCCATGGCAATATCAAAATCCCAGAGAGGACCCATCTGAAATTTGCCTTGCTTATCTCGAAAGAAGAAAATACTGCGTTTAAAACCATCCATATTTTTAAACACCTCTTGAATGAGAAAGTAGTGAACAAAGGTAGGCAAATCAATGGCCTTACTCCAAAGCTCATCGTGGGGTTCTTCCGGCGTCATCGCTTTAAAGATGCTCTCAAAATCTGTCATGGTATTGATCATATACTGTTCAAACTGTGCATGCTTGAGGGGATCTGCCTGCTTTAGCGCTGCAATTTTAGATTTTGAAGGATAAACATAGGTGAATTTTGTCGACCATGTTGAACGGAAAGTCTCGCCTGCTTCTTCAATATTACCTGCACCTCTACCATCTCTTTTTAAAATAAAAGGGTTGTCACTCTTATTTAAATCATCAAAATCAAATTTATCAATATTGACTCTATCCTTGCTGCGTTCAATTTTTTCCACAAGGGTATAAATACCTTTATACTTGCAATTGATTACAACCTCCACCTGCCTCCACTGGCTTACATACCAAAGTGGCTTTCCTTTCTCTCTTGTCATTTGCCGGGCAAGTTCAAAGGCAAATGCATTTCTAATCAAGGTGCGATCAATAAAAGAGGCGATTAAGATCCATTCGCTAGAGGGCGACATTCCCAACAGGGGCAACGCTGTTTCTTTATTGCGCTCATTATCAGTGTAAAACTCCACCTGATAACTTCTCTTGGGATAGTGTCGGCTAAAATTACCCCTGACATTGATTTTTATAGGAGTGCCACTCTCTTTTTCAGATTCACAAGCATAGTCTGTGGTAGAAGGGTTCTCGAGTAAGAGCCATGTGGCATTGATCTTTTTTTTATTTTTAGGAATAAGCTGTTGCTGCTCAGTCACTATTTTGATCAAGGGAATAGCTTTAGAAGGATGGGCTAAAAGTTGCTTGGGGATTACAAGTGTGATGGTGATAGTGATGATAATGATGAATAGTGCTAAAAATCTAAAGTAGGAAGAGAACATGTTGAACCTCCCGGCCTTTATTGTTAAAAAACAGTTGTACGTTATGTGCGTAAGAATCTTTTGTAAAGTGTTTCTCTATTATTGGTGTGCAAGATATTTGTAAGCTGCCTAGAAAGTGCTTGCTCTAAGATTTAATCTAATATATACCTCCAGACGTAATTGGAAATCTGGCGCTACCAACTTTTGTGTACCTAAGAATGAAATAGTATTAGTAGTATCTAGGAGGTAAGCTTATGAAATCATTTTTTACTGTCTTTTGGATTCTATCACTCTCTCTAAATGTGTTTCTGCTATCATCATCATTTACTAATGCCCATGCAAAAACTTTCCAGATTAGCAAGACCAAGGAGTTTCTCGGTAATCGAGATCAGTTGAAGGGCATTATTTTATCTTATGAGAGTTATTGTAAGAGTGGATGTAAATATATGCTCTCCGATGTGGAGGAGATTAAGGTGTTGGATAGAACTAACCCCAATCATTTTTACATATGGACAAAGATCGCCGGAATAAGAACTTTCATGTACTTTAGTGGTATTGAAATTATCGAGAGCGATGGACAAACTGTCATTAAACTGAGTACCCCCAAGAAGGAGCAAATCCAATATTTGAAAAGCAAATACGCTTTAGAGCACGTCCCACTATTTAGCAATAACGATGCTAGCTGGACACTAACTGATAAGTATCGTAGCGATGGAACTTTTGCTGCAACACTAGTTCACTATCAAGGAAAATTTACTTCAAATTCGTTGGTGGTGCTTGCGATAGCAGATGCTGTCTATAATGGTCTTCGCAATACTGCTAGGGATTTCTTTCAGGCACTAGGGCCCAGCACTGGATCTAATGAAGAAGAAGTCATTCAATAGACGATAAAGAAAAATTAGCGACTATTTTAAAATTAAATCGTAACTGCTCACACCCTTCAGCCATCTACCCTCTACCGGATGCTGAAAGTTGCTTAGCTAACAGCATTTGGTTGAGAGGTGAAGGTTGAGGGGTGTGAGCAGTTACATTAAATCTAGAGCAGGTTCCATGCTGAAAATGCTGGAGGTGGTATTATGATTTTCATGTGCAAACTACTATGCCTAGGGATAGGCATTTGCTTCATACTGCTTGCTAACATCGTTATCGCTAGCGCTGCTATCTTGGGCGCCAAGAACCTGGCCCTCGCAGGGGCCGCAACAGTTACGGGTGCCGACTATTTTAGTGGCGCAAGCAATCCTGCCTCTAGTGCATTTGTCGAGAGTATCAGCTGGGGGATTGCCGCCTCTATTAGCGAACCCAAATTGTTGTCTCTTGATTATGAGCGCTCATCCACTACGCCAGAGTGGGCAATCAAGGAGAAAAAAAGTAGCAGTTCAGAGAGAATTAATAAATTAAACGTTGGCATGGTCATCCCCGTATTGAGTGGTCCTAATCTCTCTTTCAGCATTGTTGGGTCAGTGCCAGTTAAAGATGTTGCTGCAATTTATACGATGAATTCTAGAGAAGCAAGCTATCTCACCTACAATAGCAAAAATCAGGTGCCGGAGGTTTATACTTCCTTGGGAATAAAGTTAGGAAATCGCTTCTCTTTGGGAGCTGGCCTTTTTTACTCCTCAAGGATTGATGGCAACGTTTTGATTAGGGCCTTAGATACCGATGCTGGCTCTCGTATGGAGATCGCACTAAAACCGATCTTAACTCCCTATTTTGGAATTCTCTATGCTAGCAAAGAGGGGCAGTTTTTATTAGGAGCTGCTTATAAAGGGCAACAGCATTGCAAGTTGAAGATCGATGTAGATGCTAACTTTGAATCAACCGATGAATCGATCCAACCTATCCCTATTATGATTACCGCCAACTTGCTCTCTTTCTATAAACCGGAAAGTTTTGCCTTGGGGAGTGCTTATAAAGTATGGCCACTTACACTTTACTTAGGAGTTGAGAAAAAGCGCTGGTCAAAATATAAGGCCCCTGTTTTAGCATTGTCAGTGACCAATTTGGACGATTTTTCTGACAACCATATGGATAATCGGATTAGACTCAAAGACACCTCCTCCTATCATTTTGGTATAGAGATGGAGCGGCCTTTGCTTTTCTCTTTGGCATCCTCTCCAGAACAAAAGTTAAGCTTGTGGGCCAGAGCAGGTGTGGGGCACGAGACCTCTGCACTTCGTGCAGGCCCTCGTAGTTTAAGCGTCCTCGATACTGCAAAGACCATCATTTCCTTTGGCCTAGGGGTAGGAAATATCTCTTTAAAACGCTTGTTTGTTCATTCTCGAAAATTTCAAGTGGGACTTGCTGCTGCAGTAACTTTGCTGGATAAAAAAGCTTTGTTGCTCAGAGAAGACTTCTTCACAGAGCGGGCGCGGGTCGGTGGAGAGATTTATACACTTATGGGAGAGATCGGGGTTGAGTATTAATTGAATATGGACATAAGTATGGAGACACTTTATAAGTTGCTGCTTGTGGCAGAGTTTGTTCTGGCTTTTTTTACCTTTTTTACACTCTATTTTATCAAGGCCCCTTATGGCAGGCATCGGCGTGAAGGTTGGGGGCCAGAAATCTCCTGTCGTGCTGGCTGGATGATCATGGAGTTGCCTGCAGTTGTCGTAATCTTTTGCTGTTTTTGGTTAGGAAATAAACAGTTGCCACTCGTACTCTTTTTTTTATTGTGGGAGCTTCACTATTTGCAACGAACCTTTGTTTTCCCTTTGCTCATGAAGGTTCAAAGGAAGACGATGCCGCTCTTGATTGTGTTTTTTTCCATTATCTTTAATCTTATGAACGGGTTCATCAATGGATACTCTCTTTTTTTGATGGAGAATCGCTATCTAGATCTGGCCGCTACCGCCTGGTTGTATGATCCCAGATTTATTTTTGGTACGGCACTTTTTCTGTTGGGTTTTGGGATTAATCTTCACTCTGATCATGTGTTGAGAAATTTAAGGAAGCAAGGGGAGTTGGATTATAAGATACCCCATGCAGGTCTTCATCGCTACGTGGCCGCACCCAATTATCTAGGGGAGGTGATCGAATGGAGTGGTTGGGCACTCTTAACTTGGTCTTTACCAGGGCTCGCCTTTGCCCTCTTTACCATCGCTAATCTTCTGCCACGGGCCTATGCACACTTGCTTTGGTATAGGATGAAATTTGCTGATTACCCAGGAGAAAGAAAGGCGCTAATTCCTTTTGTTTACTAGTTCCTTTTTTCAAGAGGAGATAACTATGGTTTTGGTAACTGGAGCAACTGGACATTTGGGTAACAATCTTGTTCGACAACTCTTAAGCAAAGGCGAAGGAGTTAGGGTTTTACTAAGAAAAAACTCCAATCAAAGCGCACTTGAGGGGCTGCAGGTAGAGAAAGTTTATGGTGATGTACTTGATTATCACTCCCTACTTGCCGTTTGCAAAGGTATCGACTGTGTTTACCATTGTGCTGCACTCATCTCTCTTTTACCTGGAGAGTACAAGAAACTTTATGCCACCAATGTTCGTGGGACTGAGAATGTGATTGCTGCCTGCTTGGAGATGCGGGTAAATAAATTGATTCAAGTAAGCTCGGTAGAGGCCTATGGCAACGCCAATCCTGGAGGAGTGATCGATGAGAGCTACAGCTTTAATCCCAAGCGCGCCATGCTGGCGTATGGAAGAACCAAGGCCGTTGGTTCACTTAAGGTGCTGGAGGCGGTAAAGAGTCGTGGTCTTCATGCGGTGTTGATCTGCCCTGTGGGCATTGTAGGGCCATACGATTTTAGGCCCTCATCCATGGGCCAGATGGTTATCGATTTTGCACATAAGAGTATGCCTTGCTACCTTGGTGGAGGTTTTGATTTTGTGGATGTTCGTGATGTGGCCGAGGCAACAATAGTTGCTGCAAAGAAGGCCCCTGCAGGAGAGGCCTATCTCTTGACCAGTGAGCATCTGGCGATTTTGCAATTGATGGATATTTTGCAGGAGATCACTGGCATTCGCAGACCTTACCTGAAACTTCCCCATGCTGTTGCTTATCTTGCGGCACTAGCAGCAGAAAAGTATTATCAATTTTCCAAGACCACTCCGGTATTTACGAGGGATTCCATCAATATTTTACAATCCCATCTGCGTGTTAATGGAGAGAAAGCAAAACGTGAGTTAAGCTTTGCTCCTCGAGAAGTTCGTTTTGCTTTAAAAGATCAGTACGATTTTTTCAAAAGAGCAGGGAAGATTTAACATCAAAAACCACTGAGGCGAAGAGTGGGATAAAAGGACCTACTGCTGTTGTCGTACCAGATGGTTGTTAAATCCCAGCTGCTGATAGGCGCATTGGCGCTGTTGCAAGTGGGTGAGCCAACAACAGAGGCGTAGCATGCGGTTTTTAAAAGGCCATGTTGAGTTAGTCACAAAGCCAGGATGGAGGATTTTGTACCCAGTCCATGATCTCTTTGTGTACTCGCGGAAACAAGAAGTGGTCGAATTGGAAACGGTCAAGTGTTTGCGTGATTTCGTTTTCGATTTCGCTTGGGTTATACTGTTCACTAGGGCCACCATCGCGGCAAGCTTTGCTATGAATCATAAAGAGAGAGACCAATGCTCCGGTGCGGTCTCCACCCTTGTAACAATGAACATAGGTTGGTACTCCTTTTTTATAATTGCTTATGAGCAAATGAAAAGCATCTTTTAGCATTTGTAAGTTTTTTGAAGTAGTGACAGATCCCCCTGGTAGCAGAAAGATCGGAAATTGCTTACAAGCAAGAGCAAACTCCTTACAATGGTCTTGATTTTCTTCATGGAAATATTCCAAGCTAATGATGCTCTTTACGCCTATCTGAGCAAGTTGCTGATAATCTTCTTGGTAACTTAAAATCCCTCCCCTATAGACTCCTTCCGTGACTATTCCAAAGTTATGGACACCTACATCGAGCAAAGAGGCGTGTCCCATATTAGTGATTAATAGTAGTGCTAGCGTAATTAGCGATTGTGTTATTTTTGTTTTGATTTTCATTTTCATTTTTTTCCCCTTATTGCATTCATTATACGGTCAAGGTTATTAACGGTAAATTGTAGTATTTAAATATTTTTCTAGCATTTGTCTCAATTTTTTTTGTTGCCACTCAAATTCTAGGGCGCTGGTTGAATTAATGAAATTGTAGATTAGCGTTAAGTAAGCGGCCGTAGCATTCGCTGCGGCCTTTGCTTCCTCGGATAAACAATCAAATTTTCTCCCGCTTAAACACCCCCATTTGATCATCCAGATGTAATCACTTTTACCTAAGAATTGATGATAACAGACATTAGGAAATTTCTTGCCATAGGTGCAAATATCTTTTATTCGATAATTATTAGCTTGCGATTCTCGTTGTGTATGTGCTGGTGAATAGGAGTCTTGAAGTGTATGCAGTACATGACCGATCCAAAAATAAAAATTTTCAAGGTCATTTTGATAGAAAAATTCTAGAGCATAGGCAGTGTTGGTTTGCACCAGGGATCTTATTGCTTGCAGACTCTCATCAAAAGTTTCAACCTGTTTGTTAGCATAATTGCGAAGTGAGTGAATATTTTGCAAATGACTGTTTTGCTGCCAATATTGGAGAGTACAGGCAGCTTGTTCTAATTGATAGTATCGACATAGCACTAAATTTGGGACATCACTGGAATAATTTCCACGCAGCAAAGGATTAATAGTATTAAATCCATGATCACCTATTGCGATGGTAGGATAAAATTCTATTCCAATTGCTAGGTTTGCCATCTCAACACCAAAACGGGTAAGATCTTCGTGCCCTCGAATTATTCCATTACTCCACTTTTGTTCAGATTGAAAATTTTCCTGCGCATTTAAATCGATTGCTAGAATTGCTATGATTACAAATAAAATTTTTTTCACAATTCTTCCCTCCTCCATGCTTGAATTGCTAAATTGATCCGTTCATCTCATGATGAACTTTTTTGCACATTTTGAGGGTTAATGATTGGTTAAGCTACGATCAAGAATTGGTTAAACTGAATTTTCTAGAGTATTTTGGTTTATAGTTAATCAGGAGTGGTTATTTTGCAAAACTCTGCTTTTGGAATAGGAAATATTAACAGTTCGGCCACAGGCCCATAACACTTTCAATAACACATCGATCGAAATTCCAGTAGTGTTGTCTTGTAATATCCTTGCTATTCTGGCGCGAGATGTTTTTGCTTTGATGGCCATTTCGGTGACGGTAACACCTTGCTCTTTTAAGCACTTCTTGATTTCTTTTGTTAGACTCAGTCTTAATTTCCATTCTACTGTCGCTTCGGGATTTTTTTCCAATATGTGATTTAGATCAAATGTTTTTTTATTCGTGATTTTTTTTTGAGTGCGCATCGATTCTATCCTTTGATAATTATGTTGGAAAATAATGTGTATCAAGTATGGTGCAGTTGTCAAGTGTTGATTGTTTCACTGACTTAAATTGTTGGCAGGGGTATTAATACTATTTTTATTGATGCCATCTTGATTGCACGAGGGACAAGTAATTTCGATGAATTATATTGGAGAAAAAATAAGCAAATAAAGAGGCGGATGATTGCGAAGAGTGGGAGTAAAATGGAGTGAAATAGATTGGAATAGAGGAGCTGTAGTGCATGAGACAACAATTTTGTTTTTTTCTGATATTGGCAACGCTCTCCGTGTGGACATTCGCAGGAGCGAATGCAATTGCTAGTATGGAGGTTATAGAGATAAGAGGGATGAACAATGATTAGCAAATGGTTGTATGTGGCAAGTGTGGTGATATCCTTAGTGGGATGTTTTGGTGAACAGATTCAGGTAAGAGCTGCAGAAGAAGCGGTGTGTGCAGAGAGTGTCCCGGGAGTGTTACAGGAGATTGTAGAAAAAGTAGGTGTCACCTATGAAGAAGTGATTGCTTTACTGCTAAGAAGTGAAAAAGCACAGAAATTTGATGATAGCTTGATTTTTACGGATAGTGGAAGCACAGATAAAAATTTATTTTGTGGAGATTTTATCGAGAAGGGGCACGCATCACTAATGCTCGGGAAAGGACAAAAGGAAAAATTTAATTGGGGTTCAGAAAGTGCAAAGGGGAGTGCTTACAGGATTAGTGAAATAGAGAACTATCTTAAAAAAGTTTTTGAGGAGATTAAAAAGCTGTGGGGGCATGAGATCAATCCTATGGATCTTTTCCATGGGCATATGGTTTTAGGAAAAGATGGTGACTTGTATGTCGTGTTTCATGCCAAAGAGTACCCGACCGATATTGATAATAAATTGAGCTTTGCTCGTTTGGTTTTTGGAGTAGATCCTAAAGCAACAAGGGGATGGTCCTATGACCATAAAGTACCCGGTTTTAGTCAGCGGAATATCGTACTATCAATTAAAAATAATAAACTTAGAGTGGTGACAGAGCGTGCACCTTTTTGGATGAACGACTCCCAAGTGATTACACCTGATACCAGTGCAGCGATGACACTTGCTGAAAGTGATTTTGGAAAGGTGATTGGCAGTTTTAATTATCTTCCCGGGTATGGGATTAGTGATCAAGTCTATTTTAATTTGGCCGGTGGGGATAACACTTTGATTAGAATTAAAATGGAGAAGTTATTTTTAGGGCCAAGCGGAAGTGAGCATTTTGTAGCGATGGACTTAAAACAAAAGCTAATGGCCTGCGCTTGTGCTTACAAGTTGGAGGGGGATTTTTCGCTTGCGCCTGAATGTGGAGGCTTCTTGCAGCAGCAGTTTCCTGGAAAATTCCTCAAGAATATAGATGTCTATACGCTTGCTAAAGGGCAGTGGCGGTAATCCAAAACACACGTTCCTATTTGACTAATTGATCTATAGACATAATCTTTGCTCCTGTTATAAGAATAGGCCTTTGCGTTTAAGGAATGCTTAGAGGATAGGAATTTATGTACAGAATATTCTCAATACTCGTCATTGCACTTTTAGCAGTGTCGCCACTCTGTGCTTCGCCACCGATCCATCTCGGAGAAGAGCACGGGCCTAGACCGGGGCCAGGAGGCGGAGGAGGAGGAGGTGGTGGTGGCCATGGGCCACAAGTAGATCCTGGCGTTGTTCAAACACAGGTGTACTCTTCGTTAGAGGCCATAAGACCAAAGTCCCCTCACTTTGCGAAGGCCTCCTTTGAAGCAATAACAGAAGCGCTGAAGAAAAAGCTTCAATTTGCGCCTTATCTGGAAGTTGTTGCCAATCGGGGGAGTTTTCAAACAGCGTTTACGGTGCCTGTTCCTGCAAACTTTTCTCCGATAAAATCCTTGAGCTTTAATTATGACTCACAAAACGATCAAGAGGGTTACTTCGGGATAGGTTGGTCCTTATCATTGCCGATGATTGAGAGCAGTTTTAGAGGGAAGGAGTATGCGCCTTATATTGTTCATGGGCTTGGTAATGGGGAGTTGGTCTACGTCCCTGAAGAACAGGCGCTGGTGGAGATGAGGCGAGATTTAATCACAAGACTTTTAAAGGCCGCCTTTATTAATGCACCAGTGGGAAGATTAACTCCTTACCGTGCGTTCATCGATGAAACTGGGCACTCTTTTGTGGCCGTGTCCGATCAACATGATAATCACCTTGGTTTTGTTGTCAGTACACTGTCAGGAGATCAATATCTCTTTGATAAAGATGGGTATCTTAATTATGCTAGCAATGTTTTAGGGTATGGCCCTTATTTTGATTGGTCTCAAGGTACGCTGCTTCATATGTACTATGATAGCTGGGCCATCGAATTTATCTACGAAAAATTGAAGCGTGAGGATGTGAATTTACCTGCATTCCAGCAAGGTTTCTTTGCGGATTTATCAGAAAAACTCGTTGGTATTAAGTATCTCGATTTTACAAAGTTCACGGAAGAGCTTAGTGAAGCACCATCGAGGACAATCCACTTTTCTTATAATAGTCAAAATCGCTACTTATCTAAGGTTGCTTATGCAGGGGCAAAATTTCCGATTTTTCATGGCAGTTATCAATTGTTAAAAGATGATTTGCAGCTTACTAGCAATGAATTTTCCCCGAAAGACAATAAGCTGCCACTGCTCTCTTACAGAGATAATTTGCAGGTGATCACCAAAGATCCTAATAGCAATGTTCAAGAGATTTATGTTGACTTAGATAACGATTTTATTGTCGACAAAGTAGTCATTGACCAGAGTAAAAAAAATAGTTTTATTAAAAACCGTTTAAATCCACCCGATTTTTATGGGCCTAAGTATAATAATCGTATCGATTATAGCAATGGAACCACAGGAATCTATCCTTTAAGCTGGCAAACAATCGATGGTATTTTAAACCAAGAGTTTAACCAGCGAAATCCTACGGAGCTTTCATTTTATAAAGGTAAGCTTGCGGCCGATGGAAAAACAGTTGATTTTGAGAGTGACAACTCTTTCTTTGATATAAAGGGGTGGAGCTATGAACCTCACACCTTTATCGTATATCGCAAAGACAAAAATATTGGAGACAATCTCCATTTAAGTATTCCGGTACTGGCAACCTATCAACACGCTCTACACTTTATTGATCTAAATGGTGATGGGAAAAAAGATTTAATCTACTGCCAAGGTGATCCTAAGTTTGCTTATGAGAATAAAGACGAGGAAAGACGTCCATCACTCCTTATTGAAGATATTTTAAGAAACGTCACAGGGGATAAATATCTCTTCTCTAGCGCTAGTCCTTGGCCTAAAAATAGAGACAGTATGCCCGTAGCAAGACCTACATTAGATAGTGAGGGGGCAATACCACTGCTTGCTTATCAAGATGTCATTCCAAAAGTAGAAGATGTGATCGCGGTCTCGCCTAAAAGTTTTTCTTCCAAAGGAGCACTGGTTGCCACTAGTGAGTTTAAGTGTCATGCTTACTCGATTTTTCATGATTTTAATCAAGATGGAATTGTTGATGTGCTTACAGGGCATACACTTTACCTACGAGGAAAAACGGCATCCCAAGTTAAAAAGATCACTAACTATTCGCTTGCGAAATATTTCAATGTAAGTGTACGCTCCCTAGAAAATCTCATGATGGCCGATTTAACAAATGATGGGCGTTTAACCATCTTTAACGGCCGAGGCGTAGAGCATAATCCCATCGATGGTGAAACTTATATCATCAAGGATGGGTCGACCGAAAGGAAACGCACTCTAAAAAATAAAATACTCTTGTCTAAGCTCACTTCTCCTTTTGGAGGGACAATAAGCGTTCAATACAAGTGGACAGATGGTGTGATCACTGTTGCCTCCATTATCAAAGATCCTAATGCAGACTACGTTCATGTAAGAAGCGGTGATGACTATGATACTCCTCTCTCTACCCACCAACCTGTGGTTAAAGAGGTCTACTCCTTTGCTCAAAAGTTGCTTGATCCTTTTACAAGACAGTTTGTTGGTTTTAGATTCTCAAAGCTTGAAAAGAGTTTCTTGGAGGAGGATGCTAATGAAACTCATCCTAAAAAAATCATTGAACATGAATTTAATAACGGCCTTGGTTCGCTTTTAAATACGCGCTACCTTAGTCGTGGATTACTTTTAGGAAAACCCTCGCTTAAACGAATAAGAGGTGAAGACTCAGTATCTGGATATGAAGAGAGTCTTTTCCATTTTGGAATCACTCAGCTTTACGGGGGACAAGTGTTGCTTTCTCAACTACTAAAGAGCGAAAGCAAGCGGTATGATAATGAAGGTCTCCTTGTCTCTTCAGTTTATGCTAAAACATCAAGGGATAACTTTGCTTGGCGTTTTTTCCCTCTTCAAGAGAAGAGAGAAAAAAACGGAAATGTTGTAAATGTAGTCCTCTACGATTTTGATGAACACAATTATCTTCGCTATCCTATTCGTGAAAGTGTTTTTGTGAATGGAAAACTGGGACGACACGAAGTCTCGTTTCAAGTGGATAAAGATAAATTTCCAGGTAGTATTTTGTCCTACTCCATTGGTGATAAAAAACAGAGCTATGAGTATGATGAGTACGGCCGTGTGGTGCAGATGCAAGCGCAAAACGGGTATACGCAAAAGTTTGAATACCACGAGATGTTGCCGCTGCTTCAAAGTGTAACTGATAGCAGTGGAACATCCTTTGCAACCTACGACACCATCTTATCGGAAGTCCTCTCCATCACCACGCCCCTTGGAGTGACATACAATTATACTTACTCTCCTGAAGGTATTTTAGAAAAATTAACGAAGGGGAGTCTTATCTTGTATGAGCTTAAACTTCCAAGTTACTCTCCAAGTTATCGAAACCAATTTCTTGAGCATGTGCTTAGCTTTAAAGCATGGGGACAGCAACACACATGGTATTTAGATGGGTTTGGTCGCGTAGAAAACAGTGCTATCTTACAAGGAGCAACCTCTTTTTTTTCTGGCTTACAAATTTTTGGAGATGGAAATGCTGTATGGATGAAATACGGCCCTTATCAGTTTGACCATCTTATCCATAATGGAAGTCCCGACGCTGATGGGAGAATCGGAAAAGTTTTAAGCTCTAGCGAGTTCTCTCGTAGAGCAGTCTCTTCTAAAACTTGGAGTAACATTTTTGATGAGGTTACCAAAGAGTTAATCCCACAAGCAGATGCAGGTAGAGAAGATGTGTTTATTTATAGTAAAAAATATAGAGAGCATCGAAACTGCAAGACAGTCTCCTATAATGAATGGATCACTGATTCAAGCATCTGCTATAGTGAGAGTGGAAATCCCATTCTCTCCTATAATCAAGGAGAAGAGTTTTACTATAAAGTAAGTCCACTGGGCGAACTCTTAGAGCTTCCTGATCTTGGTTTGAAATGGGATTACGATCACCATGGAACCTTAGTCAGTGCAGAGGGAACTAAAGATAGGGAGTTATCACCTGCCTGGACAAAGAGCAAGTACTACCATGATTTTATCAACAACACCGTTTTGAACTTATCCACTAAAGTGCGTGTTCAGAGTGACTCCCTAGGCAGACCTCTGCAAATTGCAAAATTGAGTGACTTAGATGAAACCGATTTACGAGAAGATTATGAGTATCAAGGAACATTGTTAAAGAAGATCACTTATCTTGATCATAAAGGAAGGAGTGTTTTTCTCAAAGAGTTCTTCTATGATAACGATGGAAGGATCATCTCTACTAAATTTAACAACATTGAAGAGAAGTATGCTTACTCCCCTTATGGAAAACTTTTGGACTATAAATTATTGAACAAGGGCCAAGAGATCATTTCAACACAGCTCCAATATGCCGGAGACTTTATTAGCAGCATCTCTCCTATTGTTGAAAATATCCTTTACGATCAATATGGGAATATAACCGAGCTAATATACCCTGATGGTGCTAAAGTCACACGTAAGTTTACAGATCAAGGGACAAAGCTAACTCAATTTCGTGTAGGTAAACCAGGCCATCTTAAATTTTTCTTTGAAGAAAAATACAACTATAACCATTATGGACAAATCACGAGCAGGGAAAGTGTCTACAATGAAGACACAAGCGAAGATCAATTTTCTTACCACAACATCTCTCATCAATTGCAAAATGAGTCACTATTAGAACTCAGTAACTCCACTGAGCGTGATGGAGAGGGGCGTGTGACGGCCATTGAAAAGAACTCTCTGGAGTGGAATGGTGATAACCTAAAATCCTTAATGGCGGCGGCCGGGAACAGATCGCGATACCTCTTTTACTACACGAGTGCTGGTGAGCTATTGGCCGCATGTCCTAGCGAGGTAGACATTGCCGAAGCAATGGAAAAATGCACTGTAAAGATTAGTGATGACCTCTTTGTTCACCAGGGGCAAGTCCTAAAACTAGAGCGCATAGCTGGGTATCCCGTTGCTGTCTTTATCAATAATAAAAATTATCCAGTGGTAAGTGATCACCAAGGGAGCATTCGCCTTATGTTAAACGGAGACGCTAACTCTGCGGATAAAATCTTGTGGCGTAGAGATTATTCTGCTTGGGGAACGAAGTCCGTTACCTATAATGAAAAGCAAAAAGAGATCGCAATAAAACTTGAAAGCATCTTCCCTTGGAGTTATGCAGGCCTGATTGAAGTGCCCTTTGTAAACAAAATAACCAGCATTCCACCCAATGTTCCCTCTTACTACTTCTCTAAATCAAGGGCCTATTCCCCTAACCTTAGAGCTTGGTTAAGCGTTGACCCCTTGGTGAAAACGAACCCAAATGCATTACTCCGTTTTCCTGGAAACTGGAAGTCAGTGGAGTATGCGAGCAGTGACCCTGTGAACTTGGTTGATCCAAGTGGGCATGCTGTTGTTAAAGAAAGACCTCTTGATACTCCCGCTGGAAATTACGATAAACCAAAATCTGATTTTTTAGATAAACATAACCTGGAGCCGATACACCAACAAATAGAGTTTGATGATGGAAAAGAACCGAAAGATTTAGGCTTTTTTAATGATAGCAAAGTACGTCCAGATGATCCGAAAAATAATTATCGCTATACTGAGGGAGCTAAACACTACGATGACAAAACCATGAGAGAGGCGGTCACGCAAGTCGATCCAGGTCACTACAATCTAATGAAAAATAACTGCCAAGATTATGTTGATAAAGTGATCGAAAAATACAACGATCTAAAAAGGAAGAAGTAGTATGAGAAATATTATTAGAACATTTGTAAATGGCATTAATAATAATGCTTATGGTATACCATCTTCGTTGGTAATTGCATTTTTTAGTTATTTAACAATTTCATCGAATGTCCCTAAACCTATTTCTCCTTTTTCTGTGACAGTGGTATTCCCAATGTTTATTGCAATCGCAATAGTGGGAAAGACTTTTTTAAGTTCATTACTGACATCCTTTTTTTGTTCTTCACTGTACATAATCATTTTCAATACTGTATTTAAAAAATGGTCTAAATTTGCGCAGGTTTTTAGTTATGGTTATTTTTTAATTATACTTTGCTCTATTTACTATTACATAAAAGCATTTGATTTCGGTATGAAATACCAAGGAAGCACACATACCTACACAGTTACAACTATTAATATGATTCTAATCTCAATTGTCACTTATTTGAATTGGCGTTCTCTTATTGTACGAACACCATTCATGCTGAAATTTTCTGGCACGGTGTTTTTTCTTTGGTTTTTTTGGATATCATTTCCATGGTTAGGTGAATTAATATAAGCGATCAATCATTATATTCGCGAGTGACTGAGTGTTGATCCACTGAAAAAAAACAATCTGCTCCTGTTTACTAGAATTAGTGAACAATGAAAGGATTAAAAATGAAAATTATAAGATATGTTCCAGTATCAATTACAATATGTTTGCTAATAATAACATCCTTAATATTTTGCTTCTTTAGCAATAATATTCCGCTGCTATTAATAGAGGAAGATATTGCATTTTCTATTGCAATTTTTATTGGAGGTGTTTCTTTAATTGCTCATATTTGTTGGGCAATAAAGCAGAAAAGGCAAGGGATCGTTTACATGCTGTTGAATGTTCCCATGCAAATTGTTCTTTTGATCTACCTGTTAATTTTGAATAATGGAAGTTGATGAGCTGGAATCATTGCATTGAAGTTTAATATTCAAGCATAGACTGTCACTCGTAGGGATTGATCATCTCCACATCGCACGCTTTCATTTGTCCATATAAATCAATAGTCATCTTAATGCTTGAGTGGCCCAGAATAGCTTGCAGAGCATACATCTCGCCTTTCTTCTTTAGGAAGTTGTGAGCAAAGCTGTGGCGTAGGTCGTGGCATCTCCATCTCTTTTGCATTGGGTGCTTCTTCTGAAAGGCCACTATGGTGTCGAGTATCTGGCCTGCGGACAGTAGCTTGTTCCACTGATTTATAAAAACATAGTCAGAGATGTTCGCTCGTTCCTGCTTCAGTTCCTGCAAAAACTCTTTTACTCCATTCCTGATGGGGAGTCTTCTCTCCTTGCCGTTCTTTGTGTGCATCAAATAGATGTGATCCGATTCAAAATTGATCTTGTCCCATTTTAATTTCCTGATCTCTGCAAGTCTTGCCCCTGTGTGGGCCAAGGTGAAGATGTAGGGATAGAGTACAGGCGAAAACTCTTTCATCAATTCCAGCATCTCTTTGATCTCTTCAGGTGAGAGGATCACCCTCTGACGCTTCTTTGGTGTTCGCCTCTCATCGAAGTAAACTCCATCTAAGGGGTTTCGCAAGATGATGCTTTCACTCACAAGATACTTGAAAAAGTGATTGATACCGGCCCTAGTGGCGTTGAGAGAGCGATTGGTGTAGCCGTTCTCTCTCTTGATTTTTAAAAACCAGTTCTCTAATGCCTCTTTGTTTAGCTGATGAATATCAAACTTCCCGAAGTGATTGCAGAAGGAAACAAAGCAATTGCGTCTCACTGTGATCTTACTATCGGGGCACTTGCTAAGATGCTCTCTCAATAGATTACCAACGTATTGAGTGATTAAACTATTTTCTTCTCTCATGGGCAAACTCCATCAGTAGATCTTTTGCGGTTGGTATCTTGGAGTGGTTGGTGTTGATTGATCTTCGCAGTAACCACTCCTCAAACTTAGAGGCATCAATTCTATAGTTCTTCTTCGGCCCTAAATTGATCGCTGGAAAGGAAGGATCGGTTTTGATTGCACTATAGACGATGTACTTGGACAACTTGTAATCCTTGAGGATGAAACTGATTGGGAGTAATTTATTTTTCATTGTTAGTCCTTTTGTCGAGGATGTTTATAATTTTTTCTTTTGAACCGCCAATGGATAGGTGGAGGTAGCAATCGTGGGCCTTGCTGTTCTTCGCATGACCTGCCACAATCTCTCTGATCTCTCTACTGACGTTATTCTCGGCCAAATTGGTGATGAATAAGTGACGGAAGGTGTGGCAAGTAATGCGCTTGCTGATGGATTTTGAATAACGTGAGCAAAGCTGTTGGATGCGTCTGGTGGAATACTTGGTGTGTCTGCTGGATTCAAAGAGATAGTGGTTGTTACGCCCACTAAGATAGATCTGGAGCTTCTCTTTGATGGTGTTTCCTATGATGGCCACTCGGTCTTTGTGTCCCTTGCCTTGCTTCACGAATAAAGTGTTATTGTCAAAATCAATATCGGTCACTCTAAGGTAGCAAAGTTCTTGGATGCGAAGGCCTGTTCCTTCCAGACACTCAAAAATCAAGCGATGGATAGGGTTGCTGATGTTGCCATAGAAAGAGTCGATCTCCTCTCGTCTAGGCATCTCAGGGAGCTTTTTAGAGGTCTTAGGGTGGGTTAGCTGGCACTTTTCTCTCACCATCTTCATAATGAATCTCAATTGATCGTAGGAGAGCTTATGTTTATTCACATTTCTGGCCACTAAAGAGATGGTTTCGCTTATTGGGGATTTCACTTTTTCATTTTTGGAAGTGAAATCATCCAAAATTAGTAGGTTATTTGCGTTGTTTAGTTTCATAGTTCCTTCCATTATTTCGCTTTCTAGTCACTTTTACGAAATCGTCATACCGCATTATGTATCAAAATGACATATACTGCAATGTAATGTATGTCTAATTGACATCATCCCCTAAACTAAAATAAGCTAATAAGTATGAAGAAATTTGAAATCCCAACAATCCCTACGATCAAGTATAACGATAATACGACTAAGATGCTGTCTCTTAGACTGCCGGAGAAGCTCATCAAGAGACTCAAGAAGGACGCAAATCTAAAAAACCTCTCAGTGACTCAGCTATGCACTCTCATACTCGATCAATACTGCCAGCAGTCGGATGAGGAAAAATAGAGATCATCACTAATAGTCCTACTTGTTGCTGTTCTCAAAATCCCTAAACAGTTTTTGTAAATTACGATAGGAGGAGTGCCTTGATAAAGTGTGCAGATAGATCCTTCTCATCAATAGAGTAGTGATCACAGAATCAATAGAGGGACAGGACTTAATTTTTTCAATGGTTCTTAGAGGATATTTTTTTACTTCGTAGTTTTCTGGCCTATAAATAAACAGACCTAATGAACGAGCACACTCTTCTTTAAAATTGTCCTTCTTCATTTTTGCCTCACCGAAGTGGACTGAGCCGTCCACTTCAAGGAGCATGCGATAAGATGGTAAGAAAAAATCAAAACAATGATTCTCGATCCAGAACGAGTGATAATACTCACTATCTAGATATCGACTAAGACAAGGATCAAAAAATGATTCAGAAGGAGAACATTCATACTGCTCCCTATGTTGCTCTACTAACAAGCAACACAGACGTTGATACTCCTCTTTTAGGACAGAGGTGGGGATACTGGATTCGTCAAACAACCGCATAGGGGTGGAGACAGTAGGTGTTGATTGTATTGGTTCATGGGTTTGTCGGTATTGTCTTTGCTTCGCTGAAGTTAATGCTGTCGCTCTCTTCATTGTGTACTCTCCCTGTGTTTGAGTTCGGTTTAGCTAGAGCTGTGAAGGGAGTCGAGAGTGAGTTTTGTATTCGAGTTTCAACCATGAAGTGCTGTTCAATATCGGTTCTCATTGGGTTCACATTGACTTCTAAGTGGGGTTCAATACTCTGTTAGTATCGAGGTCTTGAATTTTGAGTATAAAAAGCCTAGTGCCCATGCAGAGAAGTACAATGCAATCGTAGTCATCAGCACTTAAATTTTAATTGGGTGTAACCGGTCATCCGCCCAAGCTCTCCTAAGCTGCTAGAGGCCACTCAAACACCTCTAGTATTTCACTATATGGATACAACTTTTCTTCTTGTTTTTTTATTGGCCCTATCTATATGGAGAATATTTTAGTGTTAAAAATGAGCCGACTTTTGGGACTAACTGTGTTGACTATTAGTCGGCTGGCACCAAATGTTCCCAAATGTTCTGTTTTTTTGTTGATCGCTGTCATGTCGATGCTTATATTTTTCGGAAGATATTTTTTTCCTTTCGCTTGCAAATAGCTGAGTACCTTCTTGCATTTTTGAGCTAGTTTTCTCATTAGACTGGCATGCGATTATTGACACTTCGGAGGGCCAAATCTGTTGTGAAACTGTTTGAGTAGATTTTGGCGACAGCTCAGTATCGATTGGATTTGCTCTTTGTTTAGCGTTGACTTAAATGTTGTTTGAATCTCCTTTTCTGTAAGCGAGGAGAGGTTTTTGTAAAAACGATCAAGCAGACTATTTTCTAGCAACGAGAATCCTTGAGGGATTTGCGGTAATTTTACAAACTGAATATCGCTCTGAATTTGTGGTTTGAATCCCGCATCGTGGTCGATGTAAACAAATTTAAGCTTTTCATCATCATTTTCATCTTTATAGTAGAGAAGATTATGACCTTTGCTTCTATCGCTATTTTGAATGAGATAATCGAATGCAGCGATAAGAATTTTTTCTTCTGCTGGTACTTTATCCCAAACAGCTTTAGCATCGTGCGCCTGTACAAAAAGTTGTAGAGAGCTTTTGCTGGAGAATCGTTTTTCTTTTAAGATGGTGAGAGGGATTCGATTTAATTGTAGGAGCTGATCCATTTGATAGGCGGCCACTTCACTTAAAGCGGTGGAAGGAGCGTGAAATTTAGGATTGACTAGGCCTAAATCGCGAGGAGATTGATTTGGTTTTTTGATGGCCTTGATTGATGATTTATATAAAACAATTTTCGATTGAATCTTCCCTGATGCTTCATTAGCAATGACTTGCTTAGGAGTCTCTTTCGTCAAAGTGGTGATGGCCTGTTTTTCTAAGCGTGCGGCCTCTTTATCCATTTTTAATTCTTTATAAACCCACAAGGCCTTTTGCAATTCTCCATTTTCCTCATAGGCCGTTGCCTGTTTAATCAGCTGCTCGTGGTTTATTGCTTTGATGACCGTAATGTGGTCTTGAGGTGTTTGCGCTTGTACGGAGCTACTACACGAATCACATGGTTCAGGGGCCGTGTAACAAGGATAAGAATAGAGCAATGTTAGTAGTATGATGGTGAGCTTTTTCATAGGTATTATCTCTCTTTCATTTCGCTTCTCTTTTCTATCTATCGTGGTTTCTCGGAAAATCATCTTAAAAACTTGAGGATGATTTTAGTTATTGTCATTGTTTTTGTTGCATATGAGGTCAAGCAGCGCCTTGGCCGCGGCAATAGGGCCTTTGCGTTCAAAACCGGGGATACCTAGTTGCGTGCGCAGCTGTCCAATGACTATGCCTGCTTTGTGAGCGGCGGTAAAAAATTTATGAGCGAGGTGCTGATGGAGATCTTGGTATTCTGGTGGGCCAAAAGTGTTTGCAAAATAAGTTTTAGTGAGTCCCGTTGCGGTGGTGGTTCCTTTGGACATTGATACGCCTTCGCTGAAAACGGCAAGAGCGCTTTCGGGAGAGGTGAACCTCTCTAAGATGGGATGCTTGCTGTCGTCATCAACGCTTTCGTAGTTGTTGGCGTAGAGGATAATATCAATCGCATACCCTTTGATCACATCTTCAATGGGTGTGACCGGAATTACTATGCGAGAGTTGCTTTTTTGTGGATTCATGATGATGGAGCGATCGATTTGCCCAAAGGCGTGGCCTTGGTCAAGATCATCGAGGCGAATAAAGGCCCCGATCTCTGTGCCGTGGCCTATGAGTTGTTCTTTACTGCTGTCAGATGAAGTAAGTGTGATCGATCCCATATCGTCAGCAATAATTTTTATTTGGCGGATGTTACCGTGGCCAAGTGAACGCAAGGCCTCGATGCTCTCTGATTTTCCTGCCCCAGTATCACCAATAATCAAAACATTTTTAGGAGTGTAATTCTTCATGTGGATGTGCAGAAGTGCTCCATGAAAGGGGAGACGACCTCGTTTCATCATCACAACATTATGAAGGGTTAAAACCATCTTTTTAAGATAGCCAAAATAGGAAAATTCATTGCCAGCGGGAACTGTACCAACTGCAATAAAATTTTTTTCATCATCGTAGAAGGCAACTCCGTCATTGGAATCCTCTACTCCGTAGGCAAGAATGGCATCGGGAGCAGTACCACTAGAGAGTTGTTCGTCGGTTGCCAGTTCAAAGAGATTTGCCAGTGCACTTCCTAGAGAAAGAAACTGTTCATGGAAATAGATGAAGACAAGCAGCGATCCGACTTGTGCCGGATAGCAGATCCACTCTGATGAAGGAAATTTTTTATTAGCAAAGGGATTATAATTTAGTTTTTTGAAACCGCCGGATCGCTTATTTGTTGGTGGATCGATAATCATAGGAGGGTCAATCCAGATTTGGCGAATAAAAGGGATGTCGGCAAAGGTTTCACGATAGTCAGTTGGAAGTGATGGAGTAGCATTGCTATTATAGGGAACCGTAATCAGACCTACGTTCACACCGGCCGCCACTTGTCTGTAGATGCGGGGGCGTTTGCCAGTGATATTTTCACTCATATCTCGATAAGTAGAGCGAACAATGTGTGTAAAACTTTCGATGATTTCATTGAAAGCGCGATAAGGACGTTGACCAGAAGGTAGATGCAATACTACGAAGCGATCAAAGGAGCGCCAATAATCGTAAAGTCCATTGATTAATTGATCAACGATTGCTGGATTGATTTTTGCAAGTGTTGATTCAGAGGGACGTTCATAGGCACTGGTTGTTAATAACTGATGAAGTTCTGTTTCGCCTTCTTTAGTTCGAAGGTCGATGGGGCCAATGGATACAGTCGTGTTGTTTGAGGTGGTGTCGATTTCTGCGTTGATCTCTTCAAGCAGAGGTGAATCGCTTGCACGTAAATTTTCGAGATAGAGGGAAAGTATTTTCTTGAAGCCACGACTTTGCAACAACTCCCATTTGTCGTTACAAACTGGTCGGTCGGTATGAATAATAATTTGATTTCCATGACGATTAAAAATTATATTTTTCATAAGTTCCATTGTAAGAGAGATTTGCTGATGGGAATAATTAAAAAATATGAAAAAGACAGAAGTGAGTAATTATCGAATGTTAAAAAATTATTACTTTCTTGCTTTCGCTTAAGGCACAATTTTTTATGGCACTTTTGGTTAAATGGAAAATATTTATTTTTTAGTAACTGCTCACACCCCTCAACCAAATGCTGTTAGCTAAGCAACTTTCAGCATCCGGTAGAGGGTAGATGGCTGAAGGGTGTGAGCAGTTACATTTTTTTAAAGTATTCATCGGGATCTCAATTCATTGTTGAAAGAATAGAGTGCGGAGTTGTTTGGGGTCGATGCTGTAGAGAGATGCGACATTTTGCTTGCAGATTTCTTCGCTGCCGATAATCGGAAGGGCAGAGGCCTCTACCGCTGCTGCTGGGGTAAGCTTGCGAGAGGTGGTCGGTGTGGCGGTTGCAATAGTCGAGTTTTTCTTGATCTCTTTTAGCGGAATTAAAATTTTTCCTTTGAGAGAATAGGTGATTTTAGGAGCAGTGATGGAGTTTAAAACGCTTTGGAGCTCGCTTAAGTGAAGGAGCATGTTTTTGGTAAGCTCTTTATATTCGTTACTGAAGCTGCTCCAGCGAGAGGCAAGAGTGCTTGGGGCATCTAGGGAGATACTGCTATTGAGTTGTCCTACAAAGCTAGTGAGCTTTTGATCTTGATAGAGGAGTTTGGCAATAAAACGGCCAAGCTCGACCACTTCACTTGTGAGTTTGCTTCTAAAGGCGCTATTGAAATTACTGATTTGATGAATGGTGGCCTCGAGATCTTTGGCAATTGGGCCATTTTGTTTAATGAGAGATTCAATTTCACTGATCAGAGTTGGGAGCGTTGCCGCTGCATTTGTCTTTAGTGCTTCAATGGAGGCATTAAAAGTGATCATCTGTAGTTTGAAAAGGTTATCTTGAAGGAAATCACATTTATTGAATTGAGATTCAACAATGGGTGTAGAGGTGCTTTCGGCAGCAGTACAATGTTTTTCTAAAGAATCAAGGAGATCAGTGATGGTTTTACAGTAATCTTGATTGTTTTGAAGCTCGCTAGAGAGGTGATCAGTCTCTTTTTTAGCGGAGGTAAGTTGGTTTTTGATAATGTCAATGGTTGCTAATTGTGGTGCTGTTTGCTCCAAGACGATGGAGTTTGCTTTGTTTGCAAGTTGGATAATTTTCTCGCTATTTTTTTTACAGAGTAAAATTTTTTCTTCAACTTTGCTCGATTCTTCATTGAAACTAGTTTCCAAATTTTTAATGAGAAAATTTAATTTTTTAAGCAGCGAGAATGAATAAATGACAAGGGTGACAGTGATTGCTCCTAAAATGGCATAGGAAATGAGTAGGGTTTCATCAACAATTTTTATCCCAAGACCATAGACGTAGTTATTGACGATGAGTTTGGCACCGATCAATTTAATTAAGTAGGGATAGCCAAAGGCCAGGAGGAGAATAAAGCACAAAATTGTGAGCGTGACTTTGGTTGCAAGGTGAATTTTGGAGAGAGCAGCTTTTGTATCACTTATCGTTGTCATAATTTCCTACCGTGGATTGATAAGTTTTTTTTTATCATATTCCAAGAAGTAGGTCTTTACAACGATCAAAATGCTCTTGAGGTAATTGGGCGGATCCTCGGGTGCTGATCTGCATTTTGAGATCGTTCTGACACGATTTTTTCCAGAGGCGGATGAAATCCTTGGCGGCCGCGAGAGGATAGGGGATATCACTGACCGCAGAGATAAAGGGAGAGGTATGGCGATCAATCAGAGGGAAATCGCTTGGGCGTAGACCAAATTTAGAGATGAGTGCCATGAAGTCATCGTAGTAATCGCCAAGAGAATAAAACTCTGATGCCACAACTTTTAGCGAGGAGTTGCCGCTAAAGGTGAGTTCTTCGCATAGGTACTTGTTAGGGTATTGCGAGCGAAAAAGTTCATGCCACACTTTGCACTCAATATAGTAGGCAGAGGCTTCCCCTCCAGGGCCTTCGATGATGGAGGTGATGAAATTTTTCAAAGTGAAATCTTTAGAGTAGGGATTTAGCTCTTGCCGAAAAACAAAATGGGTGAGTTCATGGGCCAAGTCGAGTGTTGCGGTGTAGATAGAGGCCTCGCGATCGATGGTGATAGAGTAGCGGTAATCGATTTTGAGTTGATCGCTATTGGCACTGGCACTGCTGCTGGTGTTATTCCTCGTCTTCCTGATGATAGTGGCGTCACTAGCGGAGTGAGCACCACTTTTGATCATATGCTCAAGTAAATCATTCGTATGGGTATTGGCCTTTTTAGAGGCGAGTTTGAGCAGAGTAGTGCCAGTTTTTGAGCGCGACAGCGTTTGCATCAGTAATTTAATGTTAGCATCCTCATTGCTAAAAACTTGACTCCAACGTTGGCCAAAATTTTTACTATCGAGATGTTGAATAGTGGCCGAAGCTATGGGCCAAGCGTGGCCTAGCGCTGGCAATACGAGCATGAGTAATGAGGTGATGAGGAGAATAAGTAAATAGGTTTTCACCTAAAAGCTATCGAGTGTTGAGGTTGAAAGGTTTAGGTTTATTGTTTAAGTTGCCAGTTTAGGTACTAACTACTAGCGAGGAGTTACTGATATTGAGGAAGTATATAGTTGAGTGCGGTGGTTTGGTGACCGTTAGGAATGGTAAAAAATCCCAGTTGGAAATAGTCGGCCTTGCCGCCGCCGCCGCTTCCGCTTCCGATGGAGCTGACTTTTGCTTTCGCTTCATATTCTCCAGAGGGAAGGTAGAGTTCAGAAATGCGAATGTCGTTTGGGAGGGAACTCCAGTAGCGAGTATCGGCCCTTTCACTGGCCTCGATCGCCTTAGAGGCGGCCACATAGCTAGCATAGGCAAAAGCTTTGGCCATAAAGCTCGGTGAGCCTTTCTCCGTTGCCATTTTGTAGATGCCATAGGCGGCGGCGATAGCGGTGAGGTGTTTTAGGGCCACGCGGGTACCTGTCTTTACGTAGCACATGCCTGCGTCTTCAGCAATGGCCTGTTCCGCAATGTCGCCAAGAGGGGTGCTAAGGGGCAGGTTGACAGTAGTGATGAGTTCCCCTGTCTCTTTTTTGAAAATTTCGACGACAACACTTTTGCGGACTGGAGTGGCCTTGACCTTGGGGAGTTCAAAGGCGATGGAGGCCATATTGGTAACAGCATAAGCGGCGCCAAGACCGACTGCGGTTCCTGCAAATTCATTCTTATGTCCGGGGGGCGGGAGTAGTCCGAGTTGGTTTGCGGCAAAGCTAGTGAGCATTGTTGCTCCGTAAGTTTGCACTGTCTGGCGCGTCTTTGGGTCTTCAATGTTATTTAAAACCCCCTCCATGCCAATGATATATTTGTCTCCAAATTTTTCAGGGATGAAACCATTTTGTAAAACCAAAATTACGCGCGAATTATTTTTATTGTTGAGGGCATCTTTGAAATTTTTTTCCACTTTGGCGAGAATTTCTTCACGAGGGGCCAGTTGGTTTTTTAATTGATTCCACTGCTCGGGACGAGCGCGTTTGGCGAGTGAGAAAATTTTATAATCTAAAAAATCGACCAACTCATTTTGCAGTGGAGTTTGGGTGATAAAATCTTTTTTTACTTTCTCCACTCCTAATCCTGGAAATTGGGAGAAGTTGCTTTGAAATTCTAATGCCTTTTGGTTGTAAGAGACGTAGGCATTGTAGTTTTTGAGCAAAAGCTCTTTGCCATCGATATAGAGTTGCAGTGCTGTTTGATGTTCATTGGGGGTTGCAAACGATTCGTGAATCATGCCTCCTAGAATTTTTGCCAAAAGATCGTCTTTAAAGACGGCACTTCCCTTGCGTTCCTCTTTCCAGCTAGAGAGTAGTGAATCCCATGCCAGCATTTCGGCGCGAGCACGTTGTAGGTATTCATTACGTTCATTTTGAGAGAGAGTTTTTGCCGGAGATACTTTGGGCACCTCTTCGATAGAACCGGTGGTATAGAGAAGATAGTAGTCAAGCGCAAGGTAGAAGTGAATGAGTGAGCGCTCATAAATGGCACCATAGTAGTTGTCAACGGTGTCGTTGGCAACTACTGTGAGTGCGCTTTTAGAGATACTTTGGGTGTAAAGTTCGCGGGAAGTGGTATCTGCCATTTGCAGATATTTGGCAGAGAGAAAGTATTTACCGGCGCGATGATAGGTCATGCCTTTCTCCATAAGATGGATCAGCTTTGACTTATCATCACCGACTGGAAAAAGTTTATCGATCGTGCTTAAACTCTCATTAAACTTGTTTTGCAGTAGAAGATCTCGAAACTCTTTTTGTTTTTTCGAAACGCCACTAGCACAGCCTGCAAGTGATAATAACAGTAACCATATCATCATCATTGCAACCATCGGTAAACATTTCATCTGTTTCTTCTCCTTCCTTCCTTCCCTTTATTCCTTTCTTTCTTTTACCCATTGCCAATGCATTACCATCCTGATCCACTTTGCTCTGAATACTTATCAACTTTTGTCCGAGCTCTCATGACCTCTTCTGCAGATTCGATGTTGGTGATGCGAATATTGACAGAGTATTGCTTAATGGTTTTTCCATCTCTCGATTCTGGTTTCATGATGATGGAGCCAAAGAACATAAGATCAGCACCAGTTTGCTTGCCAATGGATTTTGCAGTTGAGGGATCAACCATGCCATCGTTTTGATAGGTGATCTCTTTGAGAATGGCGTTTCTGGCCGCATTATCCACGAGAGTAAAATCACCGGAGTTAGAGACTTCTTGTAAAAATTCTTCGTTAAGATCATCAATGGGGAAATAGGCCTCTGCTGTTAAGTTTTTAATTTCGCCAATAAAAATTTTAGGGGGTTTGCCAGATTTTGCTAAGAAACTTCTAAGGCCTTTGTGGTTTTGCATCTGTTTCATAATATCGCTAACAGCATTGGTTGTATCCATGGATACCCACTTGTCGGTGATTTCAAGTGCTTTTTCATCCGATTTTTTAGCATCGACTCTTTGTGCTTTAAAACTGGCGCAGCTGCCTAGGAAGAGAGCTAAGGATAGTAAAGAAGTGGTCACTAAAAATCTTGAAAGTCTCATCGCTACCTCACTTAAGTAAAAAGTTGAATAAGTTTGAATTGAGTTAACTAAATTACAAATTATAAACCTTGTTTTGCTTTATCGAAATTTACGGAAACATCTTGAAGAGCTTTTTTCACATTTTCTTTGGTTGCAGGATCGTCTACTTTGTTAATCACATGATTAGCGGCTTCATCAACCGCCTGCTTTAAACGATCTTTCTCCATGCGAATAAGGGTAGCGCAAGTGTAGCCAACGTAATCGCGTTTGGCGCCTTTGCTTTGGAGAAATTGTCTCTTTTCCCAATAGGTTTTCATAACAGCAGCACCGTGAATGAGTGCTTTGGTTTTTTCTGCAAGTGTGATCTCGATAAATTCGCGAAGGGGCCTGGTATCGGGATTGTTTGGATCGATGGAAGCTGCACCTTCTTTGGAACTACCGAGTGATTTTTCCACGTAGGTGGCAATTTCTGAGGCAATGTCAGCGCGGATGTCGGCCTTGGCAAGGTCACAAGCAGATTCGCGATCAACTTTAGGAGAGGTCTCTTTAACGAAGAAGCGATAGGTCTCTTGATCTTTTTGCTCTCTTACCCATTCAGAGAGATCTATAACCCATAGAGGTCTTGCATTGTCACTAGATTCACGAATAATGTAATCTTTTTCAATGGAGGTGTGTACTTCTTCTTCTTTTTTACTACTGCTCGAGCAGCCAGAGAGAAAAGCTGTGGCCATGAGTAATCCAGTAATCAAAATAGTTAAAGACAATTTTGTTCTTGCTTCCTTCATCATAAATTTTTACCCCGTTGTTGATTTTATGCAATGGTTAAAAGGTTAATAAGGTTAATAAGGTTGATTCCTAATTTAATTAATACTTAAATCTTCCCACTCACTGGTAAGAAACTCTTTGAGCTGTTTTAGTGATTTCTCATAGGCCTGCTGATAGTTACGGCCATTGTTTGTGACTGAGGTTTCAGTGGTGTGAACTTTTTTGCCATCGGCATCTTGGAAATAGAGGGAAAGCGTAAATTTATAGCTTACAAAACCTGGCACATTTAAGAATTGTTCTTCATTGCTTAGGCTTCCGGTGAGTGCAACACTATGTTCAGGCATACCCTCTTTTTTGGGTTTTACAGTGCTGTAATTTTTTCCATGTAAAATCTTGTTGATGAGAGGGAGCAGCTCTTTTAGGCCATCTGCAGAGGATATTTTAAGCAGTACCACAAGGTTTGCATCCTTTGCTTGTTGCTTCTTCTCCAGAATTTTTTCATAGGTCACAACGCGTGGAACGGATTGTCCACCAACAATTTGGTAGCGCGCATTGACTCTTTCACGGAGGTCGTCGAGCTTTCGCATTTGCGAAAAATTGCCTCCTGAGCTATCTTTCGAGAGTGCGGTTAGTTTCTCATCGATAGAGTCGATCTTACTTTTCAACTCTTTTTTTGCAGTGATCTTATCTAGTGATGCTAGCGCATAGTAGCTGTTTTTATCCTGATAACTCTTTTTGATAGATGCTCCCGAGACGAGACCATCCGTAATCTCTTCTAGTTCGCGCGCAGTGTTCTCATTAACCCCTCCAGAAATGTTGCTGTCGTTGCTTTGCGAGTAGGTGCTTTTGTTAAACGAGCTTTTACCTTGGATTTTTGCTTCAAAGATGAGAGCAATCGCCCGTCTGGCATTCGCCTCTGCCTCATTACGACTTAGGCCCTCGCCTACTGCACAGAGATCATAGGTATCAGAGCATTCACTCATCACATCGTTGATCCAACGAGGGCGTTCGTTGCCCTCTTTTTTGTTGGTATCGGATTGAAGCGAGCTACAGGAAAAGATGCAAATAAACAAGGCGAGGAAGTAACACGACTGGATAGAAGTTCTTTTTTTCATGGGAATTCCTATGTGATTTTTAAGATATATATAAACTTATATCGGATAAATTTTGCTATTCATTAATTTTAAGATGGCCTATTTCAATCGGCCAAGCAAGTAAATTTCTTTTGCACTGGCCTTTTCCATCGAAAGAGAATATTGCTAAATAGACATATTTGATCAACAAAAATATTGTTTTTATGGTACATTTGAGCCTGAGAATAAACTAAACTGAACTGAATTAGATTAATAAACGTTAAAAAAGGAGATCATCTATGCAGCACCAACTACCGGCACTTCCTTATGCAATGGATGCATTAGCACCTCATGTTTCCAGAGAAACGTTAGAGTACCACTATGGAAAGCATCACCAAACATATGTTGATAACTTAAATAAATTAATTCCTGGAAGCAAATTTGCAGAAATGTCATTGGAACAAATCATTCGCAATTCTGAGGGGGGAATTTTTAACAATGCCGCTCAAGTTTGGAATCACACCTTCTATTGGGAATCGCTGATTCCTCGCGCCTCTAAAAAATATGATCGCCCTGTGGGAAAACTAGAGCAAGCGATCAATCAAAGCTTTGGCAGTTTTGATGCTTTTAAGGAGAAATTCTCTCAAGCGGCAGTCAGCACCTTTGGCTCAGGTTGGGCCTGGCTGGTTCGCAATAATAATAGCGGCGTTCTAGAAATCCTTAGCACCTCAAATGCACAAACACCGCTGACCGATCCAACGAAGACACTCATCTTCACCTGTGATGTTTGGGAGCACGCTTATTATATCGATTATCGAAATGCGCGCGCAAAGTATGTCGACTCCTTCTGGAATTTGGTCAACTACGAGCATGCGCTAAAGAATTTTGAGAAGTAATGAACGGTTGCTCTTGTTAATAGCGAAGCGAGAGTCCTGAAGAGATCCCTCCTGACTGTAGTAGTCCTCCACTAAACCCATAAAACGGCATCCCACCGCCAAGGCCAAAGCCATATCCTGGCATCAGTCCTTGGTTGTAGAGTCCTGCCATATTATTAGCAAGGCCACCTAAACTGCTGCCTAGTAGGCCTGGAATCATGAATGGTGACATGTAATGAGTCTTTGAGGTATCGAAGTTGTGAGAAGCATAGCTGCTTCTCGAGGGAGCTGCATTGCCAGTACCTTCTCTGCTTCCAGTACTACTGCCACTACTATCTCCATCACCATCTCTTCTTACGGCCATTGCGGTGTCCTCAGCAAGATGCTTGATTTTATCACTATTTTCGTCATTGTGATTGCTGATTGCTTTGCTGCTGCAGCTTTCTTCTTCTTCTTTTTCTTTTTCTTTTTCTTTTTCTTTTTCTTCCTCTTCCTCTTTTTTATCTTTATCAAGAGCTTCTACGCGGGCCTGTGGAGATTTCATACTATTATTGTCACCATTACCATCACCACCACCATCATCACCATTAGTGTTTGCTGCTTTAGCAGCAGGAAGAGCAAGCAACAGCATGAGGAGAGAGATCACAAAAGTGATGAAGAGTAGTTTTTTTTGTTTGCTCTCTCTCTCTTTGTTTTTCATTGTCATCGTATTCCTCTGCCGTAGTATTATCTTGTGATTTCACTTCATCTCCATAAGCTTATTGTACCTTGAGTTTTTACTGAACAGCGAATTTTTGCTGTCAGCAGAGGGTCGGAAGGCCATTTCGAGTGCCAATTTTCGTTGGCATAGCAGCAGAGCTATTCCATTGGAATTACAGTAGTTCGTTGCGAAATGCTGCTGGCGAATTTTTTGCTAGCAAGGCCACCGCAACCTCTTTTATTGATCTTTTCTAATAAAATCTGTCAGGTAATGAAAGTATGCTAGGTGCCAATTGTTGTTGCCAGTCGCACAAAGTAATTTGTTGCTCTTAAATTTTAAGTTGATGATTGACAGAATAGCATTCGTAGACAAAACTCGGTTCATTCGTTTCATTATCTTGATTGTTTCTTTCCGTTTGATGAGTCTAAATTGTGTGCGGGAATAGCTCAGTTGGATAGAGTAACTGGCTTCGAACCAGTAGGTCGGGGGTTCAATTCCCTCTTCCCGTACCATTCAAAAAAACAAAAATAAAAATAAAATTTTCTTGAGGTAGACTTGAAAAGGAGAATGCGCTTATATTTAGAGTTAAGAGCAAAATAGTGCGGCCGAGCTTATGCTTGAGCTTCAACTAATCTCTTAAGGTCATCATGTATGGAAAATAATAGTAAAAGTGATGCCAATAATTTAGTAAGATCACCTGTAATTTCCTCTCAAGAGAAGTTACGCCTTTTAAACTTCGCTTGCCAAAACTACAACCCCTATTTGCAAAACAATTTACCAGAAGTAATCGATGTGCTTGCAGCGTTTGGCATCGACATCGAAAAAGAGAATCCCTTCTACATCACCAACAAACTGCTTGTTCTCCTCGATCAGCTAACAGAAGTCGCACAAGAAGAGATCAACCTCTAGCAGCAAGCAAAGATCAAGCAAAGAGCGAGCAAAGTGCCATGCACTTGTGGTTTTGCGGGTGCTAAGGTGGAGGTGTGGTATTTTGGTGTGGGGTGGCACTTTAGTCGGGATGATGCTTAAATTGGGATATGGGGAGGAAAGAAGTATGAGCAAGATTGTATTGAAGCCAAAAGAGAAGGGCCTTAATAGTGAGGGAAAATCGGTCAACTATAATGCGGGAAAGTTGCTGATCGCAGAAAATGACAATACTCGAAAGATGTTTATTATTGTTGATGGAAAAGTAAGGGTGTTTAAAACGTACATGGGCAAGAAGATTACGCTTGCGATCTTGGGGCAGGGGGAGATCTTTGGGGAGATGAGTTTTTTTGATTCGGAACCGCGCTCGGCTTCCGTGGAGGCACTTACGGAGGTTGAAGTTATTATCATTGATGGCGAAGGAGATGCTCGCTCTAAAGAGATCGATACGCTTCCCAAGTGGGTGATGCCGGTCTTGAAGGCAGCGTTTGGTCGCTTTAGAGAAGTGGATCATCGCTTGATCATTTTGCAAAGTATGTATGAGTTTCAAAAAACGCATATGCGCAAAGATCAGGTGGCGCAAGTCATTTATACGGAACTGTTGCGCTACTTGCGTGTGCTCAAGGTCTTTTACAAGAACTCCTACAAGGGAGAAAACTCAGTCGATAGCAAGGTATTACGCAAAGAGTTTGATGAGGTTCTAGGAAAAAAATATTTAACGGTTAGTGTCTTTTGGCGCCTCTTAAAAGATTTTGATTTTGTAGATAACAAGCAGGAGGATACTGAGGGGATATTGGAGCTAAAACTCGATCAAATTGATGCCTTTAGTGATTACCTTTTAAGCGAAGTCAAAACAGAGCGCTATATGATCTTGGGCCACTCTGCCTTGGGGATTTTACGAAAAATAATCAGCAACTTTGATAGTATCAAGAAAACAAGCAAAGGTGGCAAGTGTTACATCATCACCTATGAAGCCGCCAATATTCATTCGACGGCGTTTGTAGCTGAGGCGATCAATGAACTTCTCGAGTATTCCGTGTTGGAGGCCGCCGAAGGATTACAAGATGCCTTTCAACTGCATTATGATCAAGTTTATCGTATCTACACCTATCAAACTATTTTAAAATCTTTCGATCATACGATGGTTGCTCCAGAGTAGAATCGAATCGATTCGATTCTATTAGTTGACTGCGCCAACTACATGAGTAAATAGAAAAGTCCTACGAGGGCCTTCGCCTCTTCTTGACGAACACATCTGAAAAATCAACAATAGTTGTGTATCGGTGGTATCGTTCAACTAAAGGTCAACTTGAAGTTCTTTAAGGAGAGGGGGGAGGAGATGGACCTAGAAGCACTGAACTCAATTGTTAGAGAGTTTTCGGGCGAGTCTCATGGCAGCAGCAACTACGATGAAGACCAATTTTTCGTGCGTGGTGAGGCCGTGAACAACTTTGCTCCTTTTTCTTACATCAAAAAGAAGTTGGTGCCCCCAGCAACTCCTCTTGAGGATTATCGTGATCTGTTGGCGCACGGGATGGTAGTTGTCTCCTACGATTTCATTGAGGATAACCATTTTCGCGACTGGTATGAGAAGCAATTTGGAAAAAAGCTTACTCCTAAGGCCGCTCGCAAAATTCTGCTGATTTATAAACCAAACCAGAAGAGTATCTTTGCTTCCCTTGAGGCGGTTAATAGAAGCTTTGAGGTGCTACGAGCAGAAAAAATCTTAATCAATACTAAAAATCTCGCAACGCAACTGGGAGAGTGGTATTGCAAATGCGTCTTCGGCCTTAGTCAAATCAAGTCGACTTCTCAACGCGGCTTTGATTTTGAGTTAAACAGCAAGCGCATTGAGGTTAAAACCTACTGGGGTGACAAATCTTCGCCCAAAGGGGTAAAGCTTCGAAAATCTCTCGTTGAACTAAGCGATAACTGTATTCTGATCTACCTTACCAATAATTTTATGATAAGAGAGATCTGCTTTTTAGATTCCGATTTTATCCTTCGCAAATTTTCAGAAAAAGGGCACACCATTTTCTTAAAAGATAGCGATTTATCCGCTTATTTTTTCAGCAGATCCTCCAAGCAATTTGAAAAGGTGGTCAACAAGAACGCCTTGATGGCCTTTGCCTCACCCGCTCTTGCCATCAAACTCGAAGGCCGCCTCTAAGCAGCAAGCTCGTGAACGTCAGCAACGGAGGTAAACTCTTTGCTGAAAATTGCTTTGAGTTTAGAGACGGCCTCTGTGTGCAGCTGTGAGACGCGAGCATTAGTGATCTTTAGCTCACCACTAATCTCGTTCATCTTAAGGCCCTCAAAATAATAGAGGTGCAAAACTTTTTTGTGCACGCTAGGCAGAGTTTCCATGGCAGCGTAAATCTTCTTCTGCGCCATCTTTAGACTAAGCATAGAGAAGGGTCCGTTGTGGTCATACTCTTCCTCTAACCCTGAAGCGCTAAGCTCGCTTTTATGAAAATTACGGGTAGAGTCTTGGCCATTTTGATTGCTTTCCACTAAATCTTCAAAACTCACAAGCGAAACGCGCTTAATGGCATCGAGGAGTTTTTGATATTTTGTAAGAGGGATGCCCAATACTTCACACACTTCGCCTTCGGTTGCTTTACGGCCAAGTCTCTTTTGAAGCTCTTTTTCTGCTTGCTCAACCTTCTTGCCTTTATCTTTCACCGAGCGAGGAATCCAATCGATGTTACGAAGTTCATCGAGGATGGCCCCGCGAATGCGAAATTCGGCGTAGGTTTTAAATTTATTTTCTTTAGTAGGGTCAAACTTCTTAAGAGCATCGATAAGTCCAATCACTCCGCAAGAGACCAGTTCATCAAACTCTAGGCCACCAAGGGAGCGAGGGAGTTTTCGAAGAAATTTACGAGCAATAAATTTTATAAAGGGGACGTACTCGGTAACTACCGTTTCCGTCACCACTTGCTGTCGCGATTTCTCTCCGGCATCTCTTTTAATGGAGATGCTGGCGATAATCTCTGGAAGATTCTTTAGTTTGCTAAGAGCGCTTTTCATAGTCGTTCCTCCATCTGTTGGACGATTAGTAAAGAACCAAGAAAAATCGCTAAACAAAACTTCAATAAAATTTCTTAAAAAAATGGTTAGTGATTCAATTATCTCGCAGCTTGGAGAAACCCTTTAATCATTTAGATAAGTGATTGAAAGCGCGAAGCGTGCGCCGAAGAGCGTGGCAAGCAAAGTTGGCAAGTCTTTTTAAGATATCTTGGATATCAATGAGTTTGCCTCATTCGTTATAAGTATTCGTTTCCCCACTCTTGGTTTTCAAGGTAGGAGACCACCTCTTTGATTTTCTGTGCATCGCTCTCTTTTACAATAAGAAGTGTAGAGGGAGTGTTAACAACGATCAAATCATTTACTCCAATCATTGTTATAAGTTGAGAGGGATCACTTTTAATTAAATTATTTTTAGCATCACTAAAGAAAAAACGTTCGTTTTGATGAACTAAAAAATTTTCACCCTGTTCTTGCTGTTGTTGCTGTTGCTGACGAAGAATAGGTATCAATGCATCCCATGCACCGAGATCGCTCCAATCAAACTCCGAGGGTACCAGCGAGATACGCTTGGAGTTTTCCATGATGGCATAATCTATGGAGATCGAGGGAAGCTCTTGGTAAAGAGATGCAATCTCTTTTTCATTAGATGCTTGCAAAGCTTGAAGCAAGCGATCTTTAAAAGCATAAATAGCGGGGGCATTAGTTGCAAACTCTTCGAGGAGAGTTCCCACCGAGGCGATGAACATTCCTGCATTCCAAAAATATCCGTCACGCATATAAGAGAGTGCGGTTTCGTAATTGGGTTTTTCTTTGAATTCTAAAACTTTCGAGGTGGATTTATCGATCTTGATGTAACCATAACCGGTGTGTGGAGTGTGCGGAATAATCCCTATGGTAACGATAGAGGAGGTTTGCTTTGCCAGATCGACTCCCTTTTGTAGTGTATCCTGAAAGCCTCGGTGATTTAAAATCACATGATCGGCCGGTAAAATAATTACCATGTCGCTAGCGTGTGCATTTTTACTGAGAAGTGTGATTAGCGAGAGAAAAACACAAGGAGCAGTATTACGGGCGCTCGGTTCTAAAATCACATTGGATGCGGGCATATACTCTTGCGAGTGCGCGATTGCCAGTTTTCTTTGAGTGGAGATGGTGACGATAAAACGATCTTGGTTTTGTGAAAGAGGTGCTACGCGTGCTAGTGTCTCTGTGAGCAAGCTTTGCTCACCTACTAAATTTAAATATTGTTTGGGTTTTTTCTTGGTAGAGAGTGGCCAAAAGCGCGTGCCACTGCCGCCTGCCATAATCAAAGCATAGGTCTTGTTGTGATTCATGAGAAACCTCCGGATCCATAAGGGCCGCATTCGTAAGCTTGTTACTTTAGATGAAAAAGCTGAAAATGGAAAGATCTCGATGCTTGCTTATTGATTATTCTGCATATTGTGTTGCTTGATTTCCTGAATGGCCGCGGAGCTTTTACGACAGCCCCGTGGTTCGCCAGGGAAGGGATTGGGATGTGCATTTTGATGAGAGACCGCAATGGTTCTCCAGTTAAAGCGCAAAAGGTAGTTATAGGGAATTACCCCGTATCCTGCAGGTTTTTGATTGTCACGCGCAGAGGACCAACTGGTACTCCAGCTATTTTTAAAAATGTATCCACCCATCTCTTCACCATAATAGTTATCATCATAACCAACGATGACTACAGCATGACCGCCACAATTGATGCGATCACACTCAGGATAGCTACTGCTGTAAGGGTATTCACCATAGGAGTTCCAGCCATTCATCGGCCAAAAGAGCTCTGTTACCACTACAAAATTTTGATTGATCAAACTTTTAATGTCGCTTATTTGGATTTTGATATTTTCAATGGCACTAAAAGTGTAGCTGGGAGGATTTTTGTACTCATTTTTACAGCTAGTAGGATTGTTATTAGAGTAAGGAAATTCATGTTCAAACTTCATGAATTTATCAGCAATAAATTGTACTTCCCAGAGGGCAATTCCACCATCATTGTTACTTTCAGGATCACCAGCACACGCAGGGCAATCGTTAAAGAACATCCAGGCATTACACTGTTCACTGAAATTTTGGGCCTTGCCTTCGCCCGCCCATACCGCATACTCCATGGCGGCAGTGGTGGCAAAGTTATGGCATTGGCCTCGCGATCCTTGATTTTTTATGGGGGATTGTGACTGAATGAGGGAGGTGTTTGCAGGTGGATTGATAATGGAGTGAGTGGCAAGCAATTTTCGTACTTCTTTTAAAATCGCCCACTCGCGCTTGCTAAAGTATGGCCGATTTTTGATAAAATCATCGTAAGCAATGAGTGTGGGTGTGTCGTTTATATCGAAACTTAAGTCATGATCGCTAGCAGTTTCTCTTGGCCAAGGTTTGATTTTGATTTGTCGATTTTGCTCACCGTTATATCCGGTAAGCAGTAGTGTAAGTAAAATCATGCATATAAAAGAGAATAAAGTCTTGAAACGCAACATAAATTAATTGAACTCAGTAATAACGTAATCTTGTCCCTGAAAAAGGGACTCTTCTTTTGAAATATATTCTTTGGCCTCGGAAATGGAATTGAAAGTTCCTAGGCTTACACGGTACCAGATACCTTTATCCGGTATGCGTACTTCACTTAGGATAGGATTGTAACCGCGAATGCGAAAACCATCGGCAAATTTAATGGCATCACTCTCCTGCTGATAGGAACCGAGTTGAATGGTGTACTTTCCACTGAGTGCCACTTTGGGTTTTTCACTGTGATTATCGATGATATCTGCTGTCGCTTCATGAGATTGTGTTGTGATGGCGCTGGAGGCAGGTGCTCGTTCCGAGGTTGTTGCCAGCTCTGCGGTTGTATGCTCTGTTGCATTTGTAGTTGTAGTTGCAGTTGATGTTGTAGTTTTGGTTTCACTGTTGATAATTTGCCGATTCATCTTTTCAAACTCTTCCTCGAGTTTTTGATAAGTTTTGTCGGAGTTTTCTTGTTTTCCGACTTCTACTGTCTTGTGAGCTTGCGTCTCTTGAATCACTTGATCCATGTTTTCTTCGGCGATCGACTTTAGTTGCACAGCTTTTTGATCTTCCGGGGTGATGCCTGCAAGATGAAGAGAAAAGTTGCGACCAACTTTTACTCCAACAGCAAAGGAGGTGAGTGCCGTAAGCAACATAAAGATGAAGATTAAGGCGACCTCTTTTTTATCGAATACGAAAACTTTATTTTTCTCATCCATCACTTTTATTCTAAATGGTAGTTCTGGTTGGTGCAATCATTTTTATTGGGTTTAAATGATCTACCATTTTAGAGTGATAAGTAGTGAAGATGTGGTGATTGTACTTTGGCAAGCAAATAGCAAAGAAGAAGGAGAAGACGAGAAAAATAGTTTTTTAAGCAACATAAAGGACGGTGGAAATGGAGATAAAAAAAACAGAAGTAAAAAGTCGGATTTTATCACAAAAAGGGCAAGGTATTTTAGAGTACATTATCATTTCAAGTTTGGTCGGCCTTTTGTGTCTGGTAACAGTAAAGCAATTTGGAGATGTATTGGAAAGAAGAGTTGAGGAGTTGAAAGCGCGTGTGACCGAAAACTTAAAGATTAAATCGTAAGTCAATGGTCTATTTATTGCCGTCACTGCTAGTGATCTCGTTACTTTTTTTTGAACTTGGATGTGCGTTAGAGCTGGTGTCGCTTGCTCGAAGGTTTCCAAATGAGTATTACAAGTCGCTTGAACAAAAGGTGCGCTGTGAAGTTGAGAAAGAGATTGGGGCAGGTGACCTTGAGCGCGGTGGTGACATTACAAGCGATTTGCCTACTGATCCTAGTGGCGATTTATGAGTTCCAAGTACAAATGCCGACCTTTCGCATGAGAGTGGCAGCACTCTCATGCCTTAAAGAGTTTAAACAACTTGGTGATCTTTTCCTCCAAAAAAAATTGCAGCAACAACAATTTATAACAGCGGTGCTGAGTAATTCTGCATGTGCCAAATTTGACCGAAATGCACTACTGGCAATTCCTCCTACCCTGGAAGAATCTCCAGTGGTGGACTGGAATTGGTGCATTCGAAATTTAGAGAGCGGTAAAGTTTATCTTTGTGGAAAGTATCGCGCGCGGCAGTTTAGTGTAGAGTGGGAACCACAAGAGGTGGACGTTCTATGAAAAGTAAAAGTTGCTACAAGCGAGGTGATGTTTTGCTAGAGGGGATGCTTTGGATTGGCATGGGCGCCCTATTGCTAGTGGCATTAGCGCAAATTTTAGTGGAGTCGAAAGAGTGGTTTAGGAGAGTGGCCCATGAAGAGGGTATTGAAATGGAGAGAATGGAAATGCACTATTGAGGTCGATGCAAGGAAGATTATGATCTTTTCGCTATCGATGATCCTTAGCAATTTTGTTTTTATAAAACTGTTAAAAGACAATAAAGAGGGCAAAAGCTTGGGTTGCATAAATTCCATCATCAAAAACGATGAACAGAGTAAACAAGAGGATGGTGATGAGTTTGAAATTCAGTGGCCGCAATAGCGAGGACTATTTCTTTTCTGGGTGGATAGGAAATTTAGGTGTTGAACCTTTATTGCGAGCTATTTTCTTGCGTGCAAGGCCTTGTCTTTTTAATTTGTTAGCGCGTTTCGTTTTTGTGACTCGTGTACGTGATACCATATTTCAGCTCCTCTATAAAATTTACAGCTCCAATAAACAACCTAAAGCAAAATATCTACCGATCTTTCGCCTAGTTGTCAAAAATTTCGTGTTTATCTTTGCATTTTTATTGTTAAAGAGTGGTGATGCTGGTGCGCGTGGCGACATCGCAATCAAGGTCGTGGTGGGTGAACATCAAACTTATGAACTGCCTTCAGGAGTGGTATTAAAGAACTATTCACTCGCAGATAAGAGTCTTGCCTCGACAAAATATTTGGAGAAAGAACGCCTATTGCTCTTCAAAGGGAAAAGAGAGGGTCAAAGTGAACTGCTGATCTTGGGAGAGGACAAAAAAGAGCTTAGAAAAAAATTGTTGGTGGTTGCTAGCACCAAGGGGAGCAAGAGGGGGGCACCCCCGGTGACAATTGGTGAAGTCAAGAGCATGAAAGAGTTTAAGCGTGCGCTCCTCTTAAGCAAAAATAAACAACATGGGAAAAAAATTTTGGTAGAGGCGAGGGCCAGTGAGAAGTTGCAAGAGGAGATTATCCAGGAGATTCGTAAGCATCTAGAACAGGAGGCAATTTCGAAACTTTGGTGTGAAGAGGAGCGGTTAACTTTTTACTGCTTTTATGAGGAGAGCACCCCGCCTTCGGCGGCAATCGCTTCCTTGCTGTCGGAGCGCTTTAATGTAAAGTGGGTTGCCAAGAAGAGCAAATTTTCCAAACTTAATTATCGCTTCCGCCTAAAATTGGTGCAACTAGAGTGCTCTGAAGGAGAGGATCTTACGCTTGGGTTCTCGCGTGTAAACCTCGGTATTGCCGATCTCTTCGAGGGAGGCGTTTCCGGGGTTAAGCGCTGGGCCTTACGGCAGGAGATCTTTTTTGAGAATCGAAAATATAAACTCTCCACACTTGCGGCCCCGGAGGTGACTTTTATCCTTGGTGAAAAGCACAGCTTGGAGATGGGAGCAAAGATCCCTATTGAGTCCAAAACAAGTATAGCAGTGTCCGCTAATGTTATTCCGGTGATTGAATGGCATTTTGCAGGACTGCGAGTGCAGTTTATAGCAGCGCTTAATGGCGAGCGCCTCTTGGTAAAGTATGAGAATGAGTTTTCTGGTCCCTCCGGAAATGCCATCTCCGGTAGTAAGGAGTCCTCTCAACTCTTTATGAATTTGGGGGAGATGGTCGAGCTATTTCAGATTGGTATTCAAACGATGGGCAACCAAGAGCACGCTATTCCAGGATTAGGGGCGATTCCTCTCTTTGGAAAACTTTTTACTGCTACCTCGAATGCCGAAAGTTATAAGCGCATTTATGGACTTGCGACGATCGATATTCAAGATGGGCCTAGGGAGTCTAGTGATGCTAGTAGCAGCAACGATTCCTAAAACCATCACGGTGTGGGAAGAGAACCTGGATCTGAACCTAGATGAGCGTGCACTCACTCTCCTTCGTGATCTCTACTTGAAATCGATGATGAGAGGAGGAGGGGCCGAGCAGGACATCATGAATTTGGCCCATGGCCGTGCTTGGCTTTTGCAAGTGATCTCGTTAGATTTTTTACTTCCCATCATTCAGATGGAAGAGATTAAAGAGATTATTATCCACCATCACCAAAAGCTACAAGTGGAACTTAGTGGTGAACTCCACACCATTGAGCTCAAAGGACTTACTCAGGAGGATCTCGAATGCGCATTAGTGGCGCTTTCCATTAAGCAAAAACTCTCATGGAACTACACCAATCCTTTTGTCAGCGTAAGTGGTAAATTTGCTTCTCACCATTTTCGCTTCACCTACCTTCACCATTCGCTCACTCCAAGCAATCGCTCCAAACTTTTTTTGCGAAGAATAGCACCGCATGTGCTTCCACTCTCTGCTTTTCATCCAACCCCTCCGCAAGCAGAACTCCTCAAAAAGGCCTTGCTCTCTAAAAAAAATATTGCCATTGCTGGTGCTGCTGGCAGTGGGAAAACCACCCTCCTCGCCACTCTCATTCAGGAGATTGCCGCTGAAGAGCACTTGGTGATCCTCGAAGACACTCACGAACTAGGCCACCAGAGAAACAACAATACCACTCACCTTTTGGCGGACAATGAACACCCCAAGCGCAAGCTTGTTGACTACTGTGCCTACTCTTTGCGCCTACGCCCCGATCGCATCATTCTAGGCGAAATTCGCGGTGAAGAGATCGTTCCCTTCTTTCTCGCTATGAACACTGGTCATCGTGGGCTGATGTGCACCCTGCACGCCAACTCTGCAAGCGAAGCGATCGATCGCTTTGCCCTCCTCTACACTATGTACGCCAAGCGCGACAGTAGCGGCATGAACGATGAAATGGTACGACGAGTGCTCCTTAAAAACATCGATCTTGTCATTTTTATGCATAAAAAGCAAATCACAGATATCTGGATCAACGAGGAGTTAAAGCTGGATTTAAGTCCGCTTTAGCAGGGCCTTTCCAAAAATTTGCTTCAAAGGAGATTATGTGAAGTCTTAACCTCCTTATATTGACGGAGAGCTATCCTCTTTCTCGAATAAAGTTCAAATAAGCGTGTACTTTCACCTTGACGCTATAGTTTTGGTAATAAAAATTTTTTAAATTCGTTATAAGAGTAGAAGCATTGGCCATTTTTTTATGAACGTAATAGAAGGAAGAGTGCTTAAAAAATTGAATCTCATAAAAGTTCCCACGATCATTAATAGCAAGAATGGTGTCCTCAATCACTAAAGAATACTTAGGGTTTGTGACAAATTTTTGCTGAAAAAAATCAGCATTAATCTTTTGTAAGAAAGCATTATTAGCTTTTGAAACGTCAGCTATCGCCAATATACTGCAAGTAAGTCCAAAAAACATGATGATGATGACTAACTTCAATGTTAATTTTGCCATATACCCCTCTCTTGTAAATATTGTTTCATAATGTCACCCTCGGCCTGAAATCCACTATACCTATTTAAAACGTCTCTACTCATGCCAATGTCGTGAGCATAATTATATGAAGTATGTCCATCCAAGGGACCAATACTATAGCGACTAGAGAAGAAGGCGCGAATACCAGATCTATGGTCAAACAGAGGATTAGCTATTTTTGGATCAGTAATAGCATTGATGGCAAAGGCGACGTTACTCACACTGATGGAGAGTAAAAAAAGAGCAGTAATAAAGTAATAAATTGCCTTTATCATTGTCCCCCTCCTGAAAAAACAACTCATTCCTCCCAACTTATCGTCCGAATTTTGATTTGATTAAATAGTGATTCACTACTATCGATATAGAAAGTAAGATATAACAGCAAGATTAGTTTTTTTTTATTTAAGGACACTGCCTGTACCACTTCTGTTCCCAGAAATTCTTAAAACACACGTAACTTATATGGACTCGCCGTAAATGCAAGAAAAAATTCTAATTTAATAGCAAAATAAAAATAATCGCTGCCATATATCCGGCCTATCTTTATTGGGATTCAGTTCCCTGTGGCCCTGATGGAAT
>JADGAN010000043.1 GCA_015231955.1 Oligoflexia bacterium
AATCCATGAATGGAGCAAAATATTTTTGTAGAATCAGAAGTTATTTGATGACTATGAAAAAACGAGGATACTCTCCATTTGATAAACTGAATGTTCTTTTTTATCCAGAACACGCTGAATAGATACATATATCGCTTGTCAAAAATCGGTGAGTCAAATCGCTCGGGATTTAGATTGCTCTCACTCGACGATTCTCAAATATCTGATAAAATTTTGCATTGAAATCCGGCCGGTGAACAATTCCAACTACCAGACTTCCCAAACTTCCTACAGGTATCGAGTCAAGAATGGTACTCTGGCCGAAGACAAAGAGGAGAGATGAGCTATCAGCAAGTGGCCGACTTTTTTCAGTTAGCAAGTCCACTGTTTCAGGATGGCCAGCTTCAAAGCAATCTTGTTGGAGCTATTAATCATTTGCGTTGCTTTTCTACAGCCTCTTAAACGGATTGCAGGGACGCTTTGCTAGGTTCCCAGAGTCTTTGTTTGTGACATCTTTGCTTTTTTCAAACATGTCATCAGTCTTCGGTCGTCAGTTATCAGCTAAAATTCACGCATATGAAGTATAGTAAGGTTTATTCAAAGCATATTTTAATTTTCCAAGACGGATCTTCCTTAACTTACCTAAGAGGGACATACTCAAGTGTTTTTCTAACCTGCCATAATTTTATATACCGAGGAGAATACCATGAATTATGTAAGACTTTGGGTAGCATTAATTCTTGTAATTGTTGGTTCGTTTATTGTTCTAATCTACTACGGGACTGAAATCTATCAAAAAGCTCCACCTATTCCTAGTAAGATTATTACTACGACAGGGGAGGTTGTTTTCACCGGAGCGGATATTCAAGAGGGCCAAAATGTTTGGCAATCAATGGGAGGGCATGAAAGTGGAAGTATCTGGGGACATGGTTCTTACGTTGCACCTGATTGGACTGCAGATTGGCTCCATCGTGAAGCAACTTGGATTTTAAATCAGTGGGCCCAAGAAACGACTGGTAAAGAATTTGCGGCACTGGGAGTGGAGATGCAAGCATCGTTAAAAGCTAAGCTTCAAGAAGATGTGAGAAAGAACACTTACGATCCAGCCTCAGGTACAATTACCATTTCTCCAGTTAGGGCACTAGCGATTGCATTCGTATCGAAACACTACCAATCTCTCTATATGGATGATCCCGCCTTAGACAACCTTCGTGATGCCTATGCGATTCCCAAAAATTCTCTGAAAGATGTTGAAAAGGTAAGAAAAGTTAATGCTTTTTATTTTTGGACTGCTTGGGCTGCCGTTACCAATCGTCCCGGAGAGCTAGTGACCTATACACATAATTGGCCGGCAGATGAATTGGTTGGCAATCAACTAACTGGGAAGTTAGTTGTCTGGTCGGTCATTAGCTTTGTTTTATTATTGGCAGGAATTGGTCTTCTGGTTTGGTATTACAATAGGGTGAACAGATATTCTGAAGAAGTTCATCCCATTCCAGCGACTGATCCACTCTTGGCCTTACATCCTACTCCTTCGATGAAAGCCACTCTAAAGTACTTTTGGGTGGTCGCGGCCTTAATGGTGGTGCAGGTTCTTATGGGCATTGTGACTGCTCACTATGGAGTTGAGGGAAGCGGCTTTTATGGATTTCCATTAGCGCAGTGGATTCCTTATTCTATCACTCGTACCTGGCATGTGCAGCTGGGAATCTTTTGGATTGCGACTGCATGGCTGGCGACTGGACTTTTCATGGCGCCAGCAGTTTCAGGATTCGAACCTAAATATCAACGTGAGGGGGTCAACTTCCTTTTTATTTGTTTATTGATCATAGTGGTTGGCTCGCTGATCGGTCAATACTTAGCAATTCACCAGAAGCTTAGTTTAGATACGAATTTTTGGCTTGGTCACCAAGGTTACGAGTATGTGGATCTTGGGCGATTTTGGCAGATTTTCCTTTTAGTGGGACTATTCTTATGGCTTGGTTTAATGGTTCGAGCGATGTGGCCGGCAATTAGGGTGCCAGGTGAGCATCGTCATCTCCTTGGTCTCTTTTTAGTTGCTTCAGCGGCGATTGCCATTTTTTACGCTGCTGGATTGATGTGGGGACAACATACCAATTTAGCAATTGCTGAGTACTGGCGCTGGTGGGTGGTTCACCTTTGGGTAGAAGGATTTTTTGAGGTCTTCTCGACTGTAGTCATTGCCTTTCTTTTTACCCGAATGGGTCTGGTTAAAGTTACCACGGCAACTGCGACCGTTCTCTTTTCTACTATTATTTTTCTTTCCGGTGGTATTCTAGGAACTTTTCACCACATCTATTTTACCGGAACCCCAACGGCAGTGATTGCACTTGGAGCATCCTTTAGTGCTCTTGAGGTGGTACCGCTCGTCTTGCTCGGATTTGAAGGATACGGTAATTTATCTCTCTCTCAAACCAGACCTTGGGTAGATGCTTATAAATGGCCGATCAATTGCTTTGTTGCGGTGGCATTTTGGAATTTTATTGGGGCCGGATTATTTGGGTTTTTCATTAATCCACCGGTTGCACTTTATTTCATGCAAGGATTAAATACCACTCCCGTCCATGGGCATACAGCACTTTTTGGAGTCTATGGAATGTTGGGAATTGGTTTAATGCTATTTTGTCTTAAAGGACTGGCCACTCATCTGGTGTGGAAAACGAAGGTGCTCGCCTTTTCCTTTTGGACGATTAATATTGGCCTAGCTCTAATGGTTTTACTCAGTCTTCTCCCTATCGGTTTTCTCCAAACCTTGGCGAGTGTAGAGCATGGAATGTGGTATGCAAGATCGGCTGAATTCATGCACGGTCCGTATATGAATAATCTGCGGTGGCTAAGAGTAATCGGTGATACCATCTTTGCCATTGGCACGATAGGATTGGGTTACTTTGTCCTGGGACTTAAAACTGGTTGGTCATTAGAAACGAGGAATGATGATCGAGTTACTAAGGTTAGTTAACTTTTTGCATCCACTCTTTTTAAAGTGGAAGTGCAAACAGCATAAAGGATTTTTATCTGCAAACATCAGTGACATTAATTGTTTCAGTTTATGAATGATAAGTAGTGACGGAATTTGATAAAAAAAAGCAACTTAACTATTAGAGGATAATCCCCTCAAGGTAGACTACCGTTCCTTGCGAGTTTAATTCCATTATTCATATTCATCGATTATATCCTCGCCGTGGCCAAAAAGATGCTATGAAGAGAAACGACTAAAGCATAAAAAAGGGGAAGTGCTAATCGCTGATTATTAAAAAAATGCAACTACAATGCTTGGTGATCACAACCAGGAAGACAATCAAGACAAAGTGAACAGTTAGGATCAACCTTGCCCGCCTTTAGCTTAAGTGGATCGAGCGCACCATACTTACAAGTAGAAATACACTCGAGGCATAAACTACAACTACGACGATTCACCTTTAATCGAAAAGGGTTTAATTTGCCGAGATAGTTGGTGATTACTCCAACAGGACAAAAAACTGAACAATGAACCATCTTGCCAGAGCGATAAGAGAGATAAAAAAAATAAAGCGAGATGGAAAGCGTCTAACGCCAGAGTATTTGTGCAAGGCCATCGGAATTATCTCTTACGGTCAAGCTGATAATATTGAGGGTTCTTACGAAGATATGGCCGCGGAAAAGTACACCGAAAAAAGCAACTGTCACACATTTGGCACACAAAGGGATTTACGGTCATTAGAGTTAGTTGTTAATTAGTCGATATCAGAAGGGAATTTTGAAAGAAGTTTTTGAATGGGGTGGATGATGGGGCTCGAACCCACGACACCTAGAATCACAATCTAGTGCTCTACCAACTGAACTACATCCACCACTGATAGAAATAAAATATTTTTAAAGAGCAAAGAGGAAAAGTTGTTAGGACGAGAGTAAAGATAACGTTTTATTGGGTTATCGTCAACGCTTTTTCATATAGTAGTCGTAATCAGCACGAATCATCATGCGCACCAGATCTTCGAAGGCGACTTTGGGACGCCAGCCTAGTTTGCTTTTGGCCTTGTTGGGGTCGGCGATGAGGAGGTGTTCTTCGGCAGGACGGAAAAATTTTTGGTCGATGATGATGTAGTCGAGGTAGTTTAGGCCGAGTTCTCCGAAGGCAATTTCGAGGAAGTTGCGGACGGAGTGAATTTCGCCGGTGCCGATGACGAAGTCTTCGGGGGTGGGTTGCATGAGCATAGCGTAGATGGCCTCGACGTAGTCGCCGGCAAAGCCCCAGTCGCGTTTGGCGTCGATGTTGCCAAGGCGGAGTTCATGCGCAAGGCCTAGTTTGATTTGAGCGGCAGTAGAGGTGATTTTACGAGTGACGAATTCGAGGCCGCGCCTTGGGGATTCGTGGTTGTAGAGGATGCCGGTGCAGGCAAAAAGTTTGTTGCTTTCGCGGTAGTTGCGAACGAGTTCGTGGCCTACGAGTTTGGAGATGCCGTAGACGGAGCGAGGGCGAAAGCGGGTCTCTTCGGTTTGGGGGGAAGAGTCGACTTTGCCAAACATTTCGGAGGAGCCAGCGAAGTAGAGGCGGCAGTCGGGACACACTTGGGCGATGGCGGAGAGGAGGTAGTGGGTGCCGTTGACGTTGACGTTCATGGTGGCGAACTCATCCTCGAAGGAGTAGGAGACAAAACTTTGGGCCGCGAAGTGGAAGCAGTAGTCGGGGACTACTTTTTTTAAGATGGAGTAGATGCTGGGGAAGCTGTCGACGGAGCCGGCGTGGACTTCGATTTGTGATTGGATGTGGGCCACTCTCCAAAAGTTGTGAGTTGCTTCGAGGGTGGCGCGTCTTTCGATGCCAAAAACTTCAAAGCCTTCACGAAGAAGGAGTTCGGCGAGGTAGCTTCCATCTTGTCCGGCAATGCCGGTGATTAGGGCACGAGGTTTTTTCATGGCGATTTCTCTATTGCTGTTTTTTCTTTCTGCGATCGAACCAGAGGCGCACCAGGGTGAGCGCACTTTGAACCATCTCTTTTTTGTTAATTTTGGATTTTCCGCAAACGCGATCGACAAATTCGATAGGAAACTCTTTTAATTTGTTGGTGTGTTGGACGACGTGGTAGAGCATCTCCACCATGAAGGAATAGCCATTGGAGCGCACTTCGTTTAGTTGTACTTTGCGAAGAAGCTCTACGCGAAAGCCTCGGTAGGCGGTGGTGCATTCGCAAAGGGGAATGCCTGCCATCTTCTGTGCACCCCAATTGGCAACTTTGCTAATGAGCGTGCGATAAAAACCGTAGTGGGACTTTCCTCCCTCGATGTAGCGGGAACCGATGACGAAGTCGTAATTTTTAAGGTGTTCGGCGATGGTGGGCAGATCGCTTGGAGCGTGAGAGAAGTCTGCATCCATGGTGATGAGTGCATCAAAGTCGTTTTCCATAGCGTACTTCATCATTACAATGTGGGCCGAACCCAGTCCCATTTTGCCGGGCCTGTGAATCATACGCAGGTAAGGATCATTTTCCATCATTTTTTCGATGACTTTGCCAGTGCCGTCGGGCGAGTTGTCATCGATGATCAGCACTCGTTGATTTGGGAGATGCGAGTGGATCTCCTCTACTAAGCGCTCAATGTTTTGTGCTTCATTGTAGGTTGCAACCCCAACAACAATTTTCATGGATCTTTTACCTCGATAATTTTTACTAAAGTAGTCTTATATTTATTTAACCTCATTCGCAATAAAAAGCAAAATATTTGCACTTCCATCACTTTTTGCTTGGTGCGGGAGCTTCGAAAAACCACATCACAGTGAAGGGCAATGCCCACACAAAATAGTGAGATGGTGCCATCTTGGAGGTGAGGAGGAAGAGTGTGATCGCAAGGGTGGCAAGTCCCCAAACACCTAGCTGTTTTTTTGTTTGCTTGCTGAGTGCAAGGGTTGCAATGGTGACAATGCCGAGAAGTTGCACCAGCTTTTGCCACCATGGAGAAAGGTGCAAAAGCCAAGAGGTTTCACGTGCTGGTCGCACGAAGACAAACTCCACCACTTGACGATAAAAATAGTAAGGATCGGTGAAGAGCAGAAAGGGTAAAATTGCGATACAAAAGAGAAGTGTGGCCACTATCAATAAGTGCCACTGGCGTTTTAGTAAAAAGATAAGCGCTAAAAGTCCACCCGGTAGCTGCTTCATCAAAAGAGAAAGGCCAAGGAAGATGCCACTTGTAGTAGTAGCACTGCTTGATCTTGCACTAGCAAATGCTAAAAAAGCAAACAGTGTTCCTGGGAGATCGTTGGTGCCTTTGTTAAAAGAGAGTGTAAAAAGAAAATCGGTTGAGAGAAAAGCGATCGCTGCCAGTGAAGCGTGTATAGGTAGGCCACGCCTAGATAGTAAAGCATAGATGATAAACACAAGCATGAGGTAACAAAAAAGATTGGCAACAAAGACTCCTTTGATTCCTAGGAGGAGCATAAAAGGGGCGTAGTAAACCAGTTGTAGTGGTGGGTATTTATAACCTGGATAGTGAACGATGGTACCATCGCTACGGTCAACCGGATAGGGGTCAAACTCGCCTGCATAAGGATTTCGATGGGCCCTAAACAACTCTTGGACAGCATCGTAATTTAAGATCGCTACATCTTCGATGTGGGTTGTAGGTTTAGCATAGCGAGCAGCAAAATGGATCAAGCGAAAACAGAGCAAGACGATCATTATGATCAAGAAAAAACGCTGCCACTGAAGCGACTTTAATTTACTTATTGTGGAGAGCAAGCTGTTTCGATAGTAGATAAACGGGATGAAAATCGCCAGCAATGCAAACCTCCACCATGGATTATAGGCCGCATAGAGGAGTTGAGTGCATGTGTACAAAGCAAATACAAAAAGAGTTGCAATAAGAGGATTCATTTTCGCATCCATAGCATACAAAAGCATTTAAGTATATTTTTCTCTCTCTTTAAATACTCTAAGAACGCCTATATTTCTACCGATAACAATTCAAGTAATAATTACCCTCTGCCGATAGGTAGACCATAGTATCATAATAGTATCAAGGCCACTTATTACGATTTATTTGGAGTTTATACATGACAGATGAAGTCATTAATTTTACCAAAAAAAGAAATGAGAGTATTGAACAGCGACGACGTGAGTTTGAGCGAGTGATGTTTCAAAGTTTCTTGGGCGTCTACTCAGTCATCGATAACAGTGGTGACCAAACAATTGCTACAGAGCTTGTCGATATTTCGGAGAAGGGATGTCTTTTTCAAGTTCCCTGTCATAATCCCAAGAACAGCAATCTCATCCAGCAATTAAAAAATCGTAACGTTGTTGATCTTCGCCTCTACTTTACCGAGAAATCTTACCTTTTGGTTACAGTGAACATCAAATATTGCAAAGAATTTGTAGATCAAGATGGTGTCACCTACTATCGCTTTGGGTGTGAATTTGATAAAAACTCCACTTCCTTTGAAGCAATGGAAAGCTTTATTCGCTTCATCTATAAATTTGCAGAGCACGCCTCTACCGATCGAGGTGATAAGAAAGGAATCATCTATCTATAAATAGAGAGGAGCACTTGATCTATGACACTTGTGGATAGGGATGATATTACCTCCGTTGGAATAGATTCGATTGATCGTGAGCACGAAGCATTGATCAGTCTAATCAATCAACTGCATTCTGCTCTTCTTCACGGTGAGACTAACGAACGAATTACCTATACTTTCGATCAGCTGACTATCTATACGACCAAGCACTTTAGTAATGAAGAAAATTATTTTCTCCAATACAACTATCCAGATCGTATTGAGCACAGCAAAGAGCATGCACAGTTTTGTCAAAATTTGCAACAGCTGCAAGAAAATTTCAATAGAGGGGAAGAAAATACTACTTTTGAGCTTTTACAATTTATCACCCACTGGCTCCATCACCACGTAGGAACACAAGACGCGGCCTATGCACCCTTTTTTAAGAAAAACGGCATTAAATAGATCTCTTAAACATTCCTGAAGTTAGTAAATCCTTGCTCGCGTACCTGAGGGGGAGTATGAAAGAATTCAGGCAAAGTTATAGTTGCACTTCCTGATAGTTCTTGCAAAATCTCCCGTTGTTTCCATGGCAACTCCTCGCCTTCTGCCACTTTTAATTGCCATCCGATTAAATCGATGCCTAAGATTTTTTCAATCATTTTATACTCTGGGGATAACAAGGGAACTATCTCTTTAAAGCAAAATGTCCCCCCTTCCTCCAGTGAAAGTTCAAAGATAACTTGTCCAACACCACGGTAATTAATGGAGGTGATTAGTCGAATCGCTGCTGCATGTATATGCAGTCGTACCTCGGGTCTTAATGCGGTCAAGGAGGGTGAGGGTGCAGTTGCAGTTGCACTGTTCTTTTGATACTCCACTTCAAAGAGATGGAAATGGTTACCTTTGCCATCAGAGATCACTTGGACTTTTATTTCAGTTGTAGATTGAGTAAGTGCAAACACTTTAATCCCTAACTCGCTTGCAAGTTCTCTGGTGGCATGCTGATCACAAACAATCCGCAGCGAATCGGGTGTGGGTCCGATAAAAATAATTCCACGGTTTTCCACCTCCTCTGCAAAGGAAGGATCGCTAGCAAAGCGCCCAGGCCCCGGATAAATCGCATCGACCTTAAACTCATCTGCTACTTTTAAAATCTTTTCGAGGTCAGAGGTATCACTTTCGATGGCAACACTCTCTATCATCAGTTCTTGTGCGCTCTTGAAAATATTTTCAGCAAGCTCTCCTCTTGCAAGGACTAAAATACGTTTTATTTTTTGGCCTGGTTTATTCACATTCACACGTCAAATACCTCCTCATAACGTTGGATTACTCGATCGATCGCAAACTCTTTGAAGTAGTCTCCATTTTTTAGGAAAGCACCCTCTCGATAAATTGTTGTAATTTGTAGCGCTAGATCTTTGGCATCTTTGGATTTGGCGAGTAATCCAAAACCTGTTTTTAAAACGGGGTCACGCACACCAGGACGATCACTAGCGACCACTGGGGTTCCGCAAAGCATGGCCTCAACTTGCACTAGTCCAAAGGCCTCTAAAGGATCAATACTGGGTAGAACCAAAAGTTGAATCTCTTGATAAAATTGTACCAGTTCCTTGTCAGAAAGTTTTCCCTGGAAAAAGATGCGATGAGGATAGCGATCTACAAAAATTTTTAAATGCTCATACACACTTCCGCCAGCGACATTTTCATAATCACCAGCAATGAGTATTTTAAAATTTTTGATTGTAGCTTCCAAATAGGGAATCGCCGAAAAAAGGTATTCTAGGCCTTTCTCTGCAACCACTCTCCCTACAAAGCCAATGGTAAAACAGGCCGCTTGCACTTTAGGTGCTTGCTCCTTTGGCAAAGTGAAGCGGGCAACCTCCATCGGAGGATAGATGGCCACGGCCTTTTTTGTATAAGCTTTAAAGTGTGATGAGGCAAAGTAGTCTTTGGTGATCACAATGACTCTTTTTGAACGCCAAAGCAAAAGCTTCATCAGTGCAAAAGAGAGTTTCTCCACTATTTTTTTGATAATTCCTGCACCTAAATTTAAATCGCAGTGGTATTGAGTCACAATTTTACTTTTAGGAATAAAGAGCGCGGCAAGTGCTGGTTCTGCTATCGGCAAATGAAATTTTACAATATCGTGCACTCGAGAGAGTGCGATCGCTCTCCAAAGTAAACTTGGGGCCACTACGCCCTTGCCTAAAGTAAATAAAACTTTTTCCCGAATGATCTTCACCCCGTTTTTTATCTCTTCCGCTGCTAAATTACGATCGTGCCTGGTGGTCAATACAGTTACGCTATGGCCTTTAGTCGCCAATCCCTCCGCCACTCTTTGGGCAACGATTGTGAGCCCACTAATATAGGGATAGTAGTAGTAGAGAACGATTAAAATTTTCTTTGCCATTCCACGCTCCTAGTATGAAGAAAGTAAGCAACATAAGCGAAAATCCACGGCATAATGGGGAAGTGGTATCTTGCTCCCCCTACACTGGAAGCGTGAATCATGGTTGTTAGCAGTATAATTCCAAGACCTAAGAGCGTATTGGAATGAAGTGTGCGCAAAGTGCGAATAAGGGATAAAGCGAACACTATGATCACAAAATAGTAAAAGAGTGAGTTTAGCGCTTTCATTAAGCGCAAGACTCCCACCTCTGTTTCACGGTAAGGATAAGCAAAGGAGTAGCGAATGGTTTGTGCTAAATGAATGCGCGTGAGTTCAGGAATAGTCTCCAGTGGTTTTAAATGGTACTTCCCATCTTCACTCTTAAGCGTATAAAACGCTTTAGGATCTACTAGATGAATTTGCGGATGAATGTGCTGTAACACCTCTTGAAAGGTGTGCTCTTCGATCGTTTGTGGAAGGCGACTTTCACTGGTAATCTCAATGCCATCAAAATCGTTGGCATAAAGACGATAGACGTTTTTTCCCATGGTTTTTAAAGTCTTAAAAGGGTGTTCTAGCATATAGCTTGCTAAATAACTGGACATATTGCTCTCATCCACGGGACCTTGTGGTTTCATCAGCTTGGTAAGTTTACTCTCATCATTATCGAGAACAAAATTGATAAATAAAACCAAGGGACCATTGCTGGCAGTTAGTATAATCTTGTTATAGAGGAGATAATTGCGTATGGCCCAAGGGGAGAGTGTCAGCAAAAAGGCAGCGTACAAAAGCAGTAGCTGCTTTGCCACGACCACTATTTTTATCTTGCGCTCTAAAAGCAGTTTAAGCGCAAAAAACACCAAGGGAAACACCGGTGCAATCGGACGCACCAGGGAAGCGAGTGCAAAGAACACTCCTGCAAACAGGTAGCTTTTAAAATGGTGCTTATTAGCAGCAGGTACTCGCATGAGCATCCAAAACGAGAGTAAAAGTAGCATGGTAAAAAGAGGTTCAGTCCAGACCGCCCCACTATAAAAGATACTATTGGGATAAAAGGCGTAGAGACAAAGTGCAAATTTTGCAAGCTTAACTGTTGTTTCACTGCTTTTGCTCGAGGGAAACATCAACAGAGTAATCAGGTAGAGCAGGTAACAAGAGAGGAGTTGCAGTAAGATATTAACTATTTTGGCAAGCCAGAGGTGCTCTCCAAAACACCAAGTTAAGGCCCCAAGAAATGCTTTGTAACCAATGGGCCAATAGGGCGTGTTCGCAGGATTCATCCAATAACCACCGGCCGCAATTTTTAACCCTTCGCTATAGTATTGGTGAGAATCCATGGTGGGATAGGTATCAAAGCTTAGCATCCACACCACTCGTAGTATAAAGGAGAGGAGCAGTACCACTCCAATATTGATACGAAGATAGCGTAGTATCCCTTTGCCTAGGAAGAAAAGCATCGGAAGCAACAAGAGAAAGGGGATCATCTCTATCCAATAGGCATCTCGAATGTAGACTCGATAGATAGTCAGAAAGAGAGACAGAGTAAAGGCCACCATAATACTAGCTAAAAAAGAGTATCTTCGATTCATCGTAAAATCCATATGAAAGTTGCAATCCAAGCAAGCACAACTAACTGCAAAGGTAAATCTTTTAAGAACAACTTGGTGGGTGATCCACTGCGATTGTAGACAATAGTAAGTTGGAGGTATCTTAAAAATCCAATCACCACCCAAAGAGAGCTAAGATAAAAATATTCACCACCACTACGACTGGTGACACTCTCGGAAACGGTGTAGAGGATGTAAGCAAGAATGGTCACTCCCGCCATCATATTCATGCTGGTATTGATAAAATCGATACTATAACCATCCATGGAGGGACGAAGGCGTAGCGGCACTTCACTTTGTGCTAAAATAATCGCATCAGAACGACGTTTCGAGAGTGCGATAAAGAGCGCCAGCAAAAAAGTCATAATGATCAACCAGCGACTAGGTTCCACATCAATAGCAAAGGAGGCGGCCAACACTCTTATCACAAAGCCAAGAGCAATGAGGGAGATATCGATAATGGCGTAGTGTTTGAGTTTTAGGGAATAGAGCAGATTCACAACCAGGTAGAAGAGTAAAAAAGAGAGTAGCGATAACATCTGGCCCTGCAGCTGCAAGAGGAGGGTGAGCGCTAAGGAGGTAAGCATTAAGAGTAGCGCCAGTGCGGCCGCTGAAGCAATCGTCACCGCTCCACTCGCAAGTGGCCTGCTCGCCTTTTGTGGGTGCAAGCGATCCAAGTCCCTGTCGCAAATATCATTTAAAATATAAACACTACTTCCAAGCAAAGAGAAGCAGAGAAACACCAGAGCAGTAATCGCAATACTCTCACTATGGTGCAAATGCCCTCCAAAGAGGAGCGGCCCAAAGACAATAAAATTTTTGATCCACTGTTGTGGACGACACAAATGCAGATAAACTTTCATCGTTTGTTCTTATTGGCCATGATAGCAAGCGAAAGTGCTAAAACTTTTCGGCCATCCTCGATGCGAATGATTCCATCGTCCCAAAGGCGAGCACTGCTGTAGTAAGCACGCCCCTCCTCTTCATACTTTTCCAAGAGCGGACGCTGTAACTCTAATATCTCCTCTTCGCTCATCAGTGGTTCCCCTTTAGCGCTAAGGGCACTTTGTTTAATCGTTGCCAGAACCAGCGCCGCCTCTTCACCATCCATCATGGAGACACGAGCATTAGGCCACATCCAAAGAAAGTGAGGAGCAAAGGCGCGTCCGCACATTAAATAGTTGCAAGCTCCAAAGGAGCCACCAATGATCAATGTGATTTTGGGAATAGTCGCTCGGGCAACCTCTAAAAGCAGCCCTGCACTCTCCTTCAACATTCCTGCTTCCTCATACTTTACCCCTATCGCCATACCAACGGTATTTTGTAAGAAAAGCAAAGGAAAACCTCGGCGCTCGCAAAGTTTTATAAACTCTTGCCCTTTGCGCGCACTCTCTGCAAATAAAATTCCATTATTGGCGACAATGCCGAGAGGAAAAGTAAAGAGTGTGGCCCACCCACACACTAAGGTATTGCCATAATCGGGTTTGTACTCTTGAAAACAAGAGCCATCTACTAAACGGGCAATAACCTCTCTGACATCGTACTGCTCCCCTTGCTCGCTCGTTTTGCAAGGTAAAATTCCATAGATCTCATCAATATCATACAAAGGTTCTACCACTGCTCCTGCTGCGACCAGCTTATCAACATCCACGCTACTTTTTTTAAGTTGCGCCCCCTCGACAATATTTCTTAATTGGCGAAAGGACTCCTCTTCACTACTGGCATCAAGGCCAGCAATCCCACTTAAATGAGTATGCAGGTGGCTTCCACCAAGCTCTTCCGAGCTCACCTCTTCACCCGTTTTTGCCTTCACCTGCGAAGGCGTGGATAGAGAAATCACACCATTATTTCTCACCATTAAATTCACATCACAAAGTTTGGGGATATAAGAGAACTCACCCATGCAGGCACCAAATACCACGGCAAGCTGTGTAAGCTGCTGCTGCTGCAGTTGTATTTGATTGTAAAGAATGCGACCGAAATGGTCGCGATCTGCAAACACCTCTGCTTGCAATGGCGGTAGCGCACTACTGGAATCGAGCAAGTAAAGGCAAGGAAGAGCATTTTGAAGTGCAATCTCCTGTGCCCGTAAAATTTTTTTAATGGTAAGCGGATAAAAACTTCCTCCTCGAACTGTGGCGTCGGTTGCAATGAACATGCAATCACTACCATGAACTTTGCCAATGCCTACCACCACTCCGGCCGCAGGCAACTCCTCCGCATAAACCGCATAGGCCGCAAGGGGCATCAGCTCCAAAAAGGGCGATCCCACATCAAGAATGCGATCGATACGCTCTCGCGCCAATAACTTTCCACGCAAGCGATGCTTTTCAATAGCGCTCTCGCCTCCGCCTTTTTTGATTTGTTGATACCGCCAGGAAAGCTCTTGCGAAAGCGTTTGATGATAATCGTAACTCTCTTTAAAACGTACATCGTCACGATCAATAACAGTGGTGATAATATCCATACTGCTGACACTCATTTGACTAGCAAAAAGATAAATTGTAAGAATAAAAAGCAACAATATTTCTTTTATTCTATAAAAGCAGGCCCTATGCCAACCATTATTATGACCCTTCTCACTCTTTTTACTTTTTTTACTTTAACCAACTCTGCTCACGCTTTTTTGGCGCAAAATGATGATGACTATTTTCAATACAACGGAAGTGACACTCGCTATATCTTTTCTGAAGAATACAACGCTTACCTACAAGAACTCACAAGCTTGCATCAGCAAATTGAGCTTGAGTATGAAAAGAGTTACGGTTATAAGCTTTACGGCAAAACTAACCTTGTACTCACCTCCAGTAAAAATCAAATTGCTAACGCCTTTGCCACGATCTTCCCTTCCAATATAAATGTCTACTATGCAGGAGGAACTGCACTCATTGATGATATGGCGGAAAACTCTTGGAGCAAGGGGCTGCTCATCCACGAGATGGGACACCTCTATCAGCTAAACCCGACTGATGGACTAGGAGATATCACCCGAAAAATATTTGGAGGAACTCCACTCTTTATCTACCCCTTTATTCCCATTCCTGTCTTTACCGCCCCCAACATAGCGCTGCCTCACCTATTGCTGGAGGGAAATGCTGTTCTCAATGAGTCGCGCTTTCAAAATGGGGGACGCCTCTATAGTGGGGAAGCGCGCTCCATCTTCTATCATCTCTTAAAAGCAAATCTCTTAGATGAGAGTCGCCTCTTAAACCTCCACCTCTCTTTTCCCTTCACGAAAGAGAAGTATCTCGTAGGCGCCTACTACAACCTCTACCTGGCAACTAAATTTGGGATTGATAGAACCAACCAATTTTTTAAAGCTCACGGCACACACTACTTTATTCCCATTATTTTAAATAGCACTTTTGAACAACACTTTGGTGAAACTTTTTCGACAACCATTGCAGGATTTTTGGCCTCACACCGTGAAGCTGCTAACAAACAGGTGGCAAGCGATAAGGGGACAGTGGCGGTGTTAGCACAATCGATTGTTAAATCACCTATGAATAGTGACGGGGAAAAGATTTTTTTCCTCACCAATTCCGATGGTAAGAGTGCGAACACGCTGGTGACACTGGATAAACAAAGTTTACAGCTAACCATAAAAAAGAGTGATCTTCCAATTGGTAAACTGTTTAGGCCAACTCCGGCAAGTGAAGACTACTACGCTTCCACCAGTGAAAGCTCTCGCTCCGGCGATGAGATCTTCTACTCTTTATGGGGAGAGCGGCGCGCCCACTTAAAAGAGTATAACTCCAAAGATGTTTGCGATCTTCGCGCCTCTTCACTTCTCTATTTTGATGTTAAAAACTCGCTGATAGAACCACACCTTTATTTAAACGATCAAGACCTCGGTGTGGTTAACTCTCGTGGGATTCTTGATGAAACAGGCAATGCCTACTACTTCAAGCAGGCCGCAAGTGAGCGCACACTTTATCGCGGTAACGAAACGCTTTGTACTTATCGTGGCCACTACGGCCGCTTGGTCGATGTTGATAAGAGTGGTAACGCCTACTTTATTGCCGCTACCAACTATGGCGAATCACTCTTTCGCTGTAATCTAAGCGATCGTTCGATCGTACGCCTCTCCACCCTCGATACTATTGCTGATGCCAAACTATTAAGTAACGATGGTAATAAATTTCTCATTGCTGAACTCTCTTCGTCGGGTTACCTCTATCACATCATCGAAGCTGCAGCTGCAACAAGCTTAAACGAGTCACCCACTTTTTATGAGTATGCTTGGGATCAAAATCCAGCAGCACTTCCAACGTCCACTGTGGCCACCGTCGATTCCAAGGCCATCACTCGCTATCATATGCTCCCCTCACTGCGCTTATCCAATTGGCTAATCGAACATACAGGCACTTCAGGAACTGTAGGCCAAACGCTAGAGACTGCCATCATTGGAAATTTTAACGATCCTCTTTTGCAAAACCAAGTGGTGGCAATCGCCAGTTTTGAAAATCAAAACGCCTCTCCCGCTTACCGCTCACGCCTTCGCACTACCGACACTCACCACTTTGAACTCACCTATACCAATAGCAAATACTTGATCGATTGGTTTACTACACTTCACTTCTATCAGGAGTACTACAACCGTAAGCTCAACACCTTCCCCTCCTCTCCCACCTCCTCTGATCGCAATCGTTTAGCGGTCGATGCCGGGGCCATGCTTCCCTATGAAATTTTTCCGCACTACATATTAACCCTTACCCCCATCCTCTCTTATATTCATGAATCGCCCAAAGGTTACTATGAAAAATACCTCTCACTCTTTTTGAAAAAGAGTCGCAAAGGTCCACTCTCACTCTACCCTTATGAACAATTACAACTCCTACTCGAGGGAGAGCACAACTATCAAGGGAGCGAGGGAGCGGCCACTCTTAGTACAACGATCGCACTCCCTTTTGAGTCGTTCCTTACACTTGAAGGAGAGTACCAATACTCGGAGCAACCGCTGACGCTCTTTGGTCTTCCGATCAAAGCAAACATTGCTTCCGCCCTGATTCCCTCGATTGGCATCCACTCCTATGCCAAGCATGGTGGACGCACCGGTGCCGCCTTCACTAGCGTCATCAATTATGGTGTCTACCCTACAACACTCTTCTTAGCACTTCGTCGCTTTGCTCCGCGCCTTTTAGGTAACTACCTCTTGATCGGCAGAAATAATGCTTTCAGAAATGATTACGAGTATGGCGCCGGGATGACACTTGAACTCTTATTAGCGCACATTCTTCCAATCAACCTCACCATCGACTACATTCATCGTAATTCTGACGGTGAAGAAAAGCTGTTGCTTGGCCTTGGTGGGAACTTATAGTTGACTTTTACTCTCATTGTGTTATGCTCCTCCCGACCTGTTTTCAAAATCAATCACATTTTTGCAAGGGGCACTCTTTCATGTCTTACACAATTGAAGAAGTTGGCAAATGCAGTCGCAAGATTATCTTTAACTTCGAAAAAATAGACCTCGATAGCATCATCATTAACAAGCTAAAAGAGAAACAAAAGAAGGTGGATTTCAAAGGCTTTCGTAGAGGCAAAGTTCCCCTCGATATCGTCAAGAAATTTTATGGCCCTGAAGCAGAGAATGAGGCCATCAATCAATTTATCTCAGAATCGTTTTGGAACACTCTAGATAAAGAGAAGATGGAAATTATCGGACAACCTGTCTTCGACAAGATCAAATATGAGGGAAATGGTGCTGCCGGCGGCTTTGAAGTGATGTTTGATATTATGCCAACTGTTGATGTTGGCGATCTCCGCGCACTCACCTTTAAGCGTCCTAAAGTACAGATCAGTGAAAAAGATATTGAGACGGTCAAGAAGCAGTATACAGACTATCGCTCCTCTCTTAAGTTGCTCGAAGAGAGCACTGCGGCCCTAACCAAAGAGCACTACGCAACTATCACTCTCACCGCTTCCAATAAGCAAGGTGAAACCATCGAATCACTCTCTAAAGAGAAATTTTTAGTAAAAGTTGGCAACGACTACCTTACCGCTAGTATTAGTGTGACCGATCTTGCTTCCAAGCTTGAAGGCATGGTTGTTGGCGATAAACGGGAAATTCACTGGACTGCTCCTGCTGATTTCAAAGAGGATTCAGGAAAAGTTGCCGCAGGCGAAGAGCTGAATTTAACCCTTGAGCTTAATGAGATTAAATACCTTCAGCGTCCCGACTTTACCGAAGAGTTTGTGAAGGAGATGGGACATGAGTCTTTGGCGGCTTTTGAAAAAGATGTTACCGAGAAGTTGTCAGAGTATAAGCAAAAAGCAATTGACGAAAATGTCCAGCATCAAATTCTGGAGCAACTCTTAGCAACCATCCACTTTGATACTCCTCCAAGCATGATTGCGGTTCAAGAGGAGCAGATCAAAACCGATACTAAAAATAAGTTAAAGCAACAAGGGATGGATGAAGCCGCCATCGAAGAGCATATGCAAAAGAATGAAGAGCATCTCAAAAAAGATGCTGAGACCTCTGTGCGTGCTTTCATTTTACTTGAGCACCTCTCTAGAAAATTTCAAATTCAAATCACCAATGAGGATATAAAAGAGCGTTACCAGATGATGGCGATCCAAATGCAAAGCCAAGGCATGAACATCACGGAAGAGACCATCGCTAACCATTACGCTAAAAACAAATCTGACCGTCGGATAATCCTGCAAGAGGTTCATTCTCTTAAAGTTCTAAGGCACCTCTTAACAGTTGTGACACTCGAAGAGGTTGCGGCCACAGAAGAGACTTCCGCAGCTACGGCCGACGCTTAAATCACAAGCTGAATGTTATTTTGCTTACAGGGCCTAACTCCTAAACTTAAGCAAGCGCTCATGAGGCCTCTACCAGGGTTACCAGCACAGCTACTGATGGTACCCAAAGCACGTTTACAGCAAAAACTGCAAATCACAGCATCAACCAAAGAGAGTAGTGTTGTCATTCTACTTTTTGAAAAAAAGCACAACCCAGGAAATATCTACTTTCCTCTGATTGAGCGAGGAAATAATCAAGGGGTACATAGTGGGCAAATTGCACTCCCTGGAGGAAAAGTCGAAACAACTGACAGCGACTTTATAGCGGCAGGCCTTCGTGAAGTACAAGAAGAGATTGGTGTTACTGTTTTTCGTGAAGAGGTCATCGGAAAACTTAGTGACCTCTATATTCCTGTTAGTAATTTTTTAGTCCACCCTCTAATCGCTATTAAACAAGATACGACTTGCTGGAACAGCTATGAGTACACCTTAGATCCCAAAGAGGTCACATCTGTCCTCGAACTTAGCATTGGTGATCTCTTAGATGATCGTATCGTGAAATATAGTAATTCCCACCAAGCATCCTATTTCGAAGTGCAAGGAAAAGTGCTCTGGGGTGCAACTGCTATGATCTTAAGTGAATTGAAATCGCTCCTTGCTAACCTTTAAATGCCAATATTTTATTGCAGGGATGACAGGGCAACAAAGAAACTCACACCATGAAATATTAAACAACTCCTTGGATTTATTATTATTTTTTTTATGTGCAAGATCACATGGGGTTCTTTCTTGGTTTGCCTCCTCCTTTTGATATAATCTCTTTCTTATAACTCAGACATAAAAGAAAAGGCCTTTATGCAATCAAGATTTTATCTCATGCTAATGCTACTAACGTTGTTTGCTTGCTGCTTACCTCTTGCCTCTAGTGCAACGGATGATACCTCACTGTTACGAGATACTTTGGCGCAGCGTTTGGAAAGCGTGCCTGAGTTTAAACAAATCAAGCAGGTTGCTGAAGAAATGGGGCTACAGCTCTATCTGTTCGGAGGGGCCGCTGCCGCCTATGCTCACTATGTTCATCGTGACCTAGAGCGGACAATTGAAAAGCGTGCTTATGATCTTTACCATTTTTCCATGCCGTATGATCTCTTTGAGATCTACCGCTTAGGTCAAGATATCGATCTAGTGGTGAATGCTTCCCCTGAAGAGGCCATGGCCCTCCAAGCAAAGTTAGATGAGATACTGCCATGGAAAATTGGGAACAAATCTCTTTGGGAAGTTCGAACACTAAAGGATGATTTTCACGATAAGATGGGCCTATTGTCAAAAGAGTATTTAAACCAAAACAATGACTCTAACTCTATGGGACTAATTGAGATCACAGGAAAGCACAAGGTCATTGATTTATCCCAAGGGACGGAGTGGGAGAAGAGTAATGGGGGAAAATTTTTAGAGGACATCTCACAAAATGCGATTACATTTTATCGTAATCCTAAGCATGCAACGACTAAGCGTTACTTAGAATTGAATAACCCAGAAATTTTTTCTGTTATTCGTTATTTAACAAAAGCTTTCCAATACAATCTACTGCCTTTAAGTAAGCATGATCAACAAACTATAGCGGCCATTGTCAGAGATTTTAATCCAGAAAAAGATTTGCAAACAAACTATGCACGCCATTGGATCATTGCCAATGGAAGTAAGTTGATCAAAAATGCAATGAACATGGAAGCCGCCTTTGATCTTTTGGATCAATTGGGACTAAGAAAAAAATTAGCGACCATAACCATTCCCTCCGAGATGGAAGAGGGTCATCAAAAGCGCTATAAAGGCCTGGATTATTGGATGAAGAAGGAGCCGCTGCGCACGCTCCCTCTCCAACTTGACTGCCCCCCTGGTCAAAGTGCTAAAGAGCTGAATATTGATACGATCACTCACAATACAAATAGTGAAGAGGCCTATGATAGCATTATGGCCGATTTTATTGAAAGAAGGGCCAATGCTTTCATTTCGCGCCAAGGGTATGAAGAGGAGCACGCAACGTATGGGGAGGGTTTTTACGTATCCATTGGTGACTCGAGTAACTATGGGGACTCTCAATATGCAATCCAATTTAAACTTCATCCTAAGGCCTGTGCCGGTCGTGATTTTGAAGTGGTGGCCGATCCCTCACACCCCAATTGGATGTTAATAAAAAATAAGGCGGCCATCGAGCGAATCCAAAAGCTACCAGCAGGAGTAGGAAACCCTTTGCTCTTTTTGAGTTCATTACTGAAAAATAATAATGGGAAGCAAGGTGAGCACCAAGTAAAAATTGATTTTCGAATGGAACGAAAAATTGCACAAGCGATCTATTTGGCACCCATCGAGGAGGTGAAGTCTATCTTGGCATTGCCATTAGAGAAATTAGGAAAAAATGGGTACCATTTGCTTAAGGAGATTATGGCAAGGCCTTCGCTAGCACAAATGCCAATGCTCTTTACGAGACTTCGAGGAGCTGTTCATTGGTGCCTGCAAAAGCATGAGCGCTCTGATGCTGATTTAGATTGTATGGAAATAATAAAACAAATTGATCCTTCACAATGGATAGAACATCAAGGGTACCCTCTCTTTTTGGAGGATTTGCTCGCCTGGAAATCGCTCCCCTTAAAGCCATTTATTTCTTCATACTTCATGCCATTTGCGAACCGCTATCCTCAAAAAAGTTTACCGTTGCTCCGACAGATGATTGATCAAGGCCTATTGGATCAAGAAAAAGAGCAAGATATTTTGCTAAACCAGCTGTTACAACCACTCTTAAATCTACAGGCAGCAGATAAAGAGTTCGCTAAGGAGGTAGAATTTCTTCAACTAACAACTGGCCTTCGTCGAGTATTTATCTTTCGAGATCAGAGTGATGTGCAGAAAATGGTTACAAGATTTACGGAAATTGCTAGCGATCGTGCGTTGAATCGGCAAGGACTGGGTAGAAAGCTTTTTTCATGGATAGCAGGCCTAGAGATCCAAGTTCAACGCCAACAAGAGGAGAATCTACTTCCGGTTTTTTCTCTTCAAAGGCAATTTTTATCTCTTTTAGACCAAGAAAGGCTTAGGCAATTAGATCACGATTTGCTCGTTGAATGGGGATCGCTAAAGAGGCACAAATCCCAGCAAGTGCTCGCAGTGCTTCCCTATTTTATTCACCCACCTTATTCTTTAGTGGGAGACAGTAAGCAACAACAAGAAGAGATGGCACAAAGAATAGCTGGGATACAAAAAGTCATTCGACGTAGTGGAGGTGATGAGTTATTCCCTTTTAGAAAAGGGAATAGCACAGAGCTTTACCTTGCATTGAAACAGGCCCCGCAAGAGCTAACAAGAGCAGTATTAAAAACGCTTTTAAAAACTCATGCAAACTATCATCTGCTGTTTGTGGAGGCCCTCAATAAGCAAGACGAGCAATTTGTTGAAGAACTACTTAGTGCAGGCGGAAACATCAGTAAGCGGGTGCTCATTAAAGATGAATGGTCTCAACAACAGCAAGGTATAGCCGAAATGGCCACGCAAATGCTTTTAAAAGATAGGGGAAATAAAGCAGCTTTGATCGTCTATAAAGAAAAGCTACGGCAAAAATTGGAAATAGAAATGAACTCTCAAGGAGACGCCAATGATCTTTGCCGATGGTATGGGTATGCACAAAGAGAGCTTTTAAACCCAGAGCTTGCCTTAGTCAAAGAGGGCCTGCTTAAAGGATTTAAAGATGCGCTTCAGGACACAATGTATATAGGGGGCTTTGGAGGGGCAGCAGTAGGAGTGGGAACGGGACTCGCCTGTGGGGCAGTAACTGGTGTGTTTGCACCCATTACGATACCGGTGTTCTGCTCTATTGGAGCTAGTGTTGGCTTCTTATCAGGTGCCGCCACTGGGATGGCACTAGGACTACTCAGCGGCCATACTCTGCTGAGTGGACTCTCAGAGGTACAAGCAAAGGAGTGGACTCTGCCTATGACGGCAAAAGCAGTTTCTAAGCTAATTATTGATGATCTATTTTCTTCTCTAGCTGTGGATTTAAGTGCAACTCTCTAAGATAAGACATCGTTAAATTCTATGGCCAAATCTATTTTTCCAATGATTGTTTCTTTTTTTTACATGTTAGCATACCTAATAGTTCGATTAGAAGGATAGAAGGAGGTTTCTTATGGGTAAAAGTATTCAAAACATTGTCGTCGAAAAAGAGAAAAAAATGGAGCAACTCTACCAACAGCTGGCACTGGAAAGTGAACACCCTGGGCTAAAAAATATTTTCACCATGCTTGCAAAGATGGAAGGTGAGCATGCTGTTGCCTTTGGAGATATGAGTGAACATGCTCAAAGTAAAACCGTTGAGGTCGACAAGGAACCGTTAGAGGAAGAGAATATCAAAAAAATACTCGTCGGCATGAAGAATAGTAATGAGATTTTCGACATCCCCACTTCGCAAAAAAATTTATTTAAAGCAGTTCGAGACTTTGAAAAAGAGAATGAGCTCTTTTATAGCGAAATGGCCAAAAAAGAGCCTGATAAGGCAACAAAAGAGTTACTTTTAGAGTTTGCCAAAGAGGAAAAGGGCCACTATTACCTGATGAATGACCTGTATGAGATGATCAGTGCTCCTGATCGCACCATCGAGAACGCCGAATTTAACCAAATTGAACGATAGCATCGATCGCTGTGCGAGCGTAGTGGTGAAGGTGGGCCGTCAAGAGCGGTGAAAGGCCAATGCCATTTTTCACTTCCAAAGGGGCGATCCCCATCACCCTAATCTCTGGGATTTTATAACCAGTAGTACGAGCAAGTTCAATCACTTTCATGAGATCGCCTTCATGGGTACTGATGTTTTTTAACTCCTTGGTGGTGTCAACCTCATTAGGAGTAAACAAGAGGTACTCTCCTGGGGAAAGGCCTTCGATCCTTCCCGCATCAACAAACAAAATAGCATCCGTCTCTTCATTAAAATAAGTGAGAAGGTTTAAAAGATTGCCTCCAATTTCGATTGCTCGAAACTTGGAATCATTCTCCAAGTGGTGCGTGTGAATATGCTCGATCAAGCGTAGACCTACGCTATCGTCGTACATTGAATAGTTACCAATTCCAATAAGGTATTTCATAAAGGTAAAAAAAGGGGCCAAGTGATGGCCCCTTCCTTAAAATTAAAAATTTAAATTAACGATTAACAAACTTCACATCCACATAGTGAGTGGAGCAAGAGATACAAGGATCGTAAGCACGAACCAGCATCTCCATGGCCAGTTCAATCTCTTTCTCACTCTTGTTAGCGTCTAAGAGTTCTGGAAGTAGTTTATCGAAGTCGCGTTGGATGTTGGCGTGATTTTGGTTTGTAGGAATGATACAGTTACCAGCAACACACATACCATCACGATCATACTCGTACTCGTGGAATAAAATTCCGCGAGGAACTTCCACCGCACTTGCACCCTTGGAATACTTGGTTGGTTTTACCAGTGCCTCATCTTTAATTCCACTGCTGAGTAGATCATCGATAATGCCAATACTGCAGTAAACATCGTTTACCACTTCAATCACTTGTGCAACCGAGTTCATGTAGGGATTGGTACAGATGGGTTTTAAACCAAAGCGAGCAGCAACTTTCTTCGCCTCTGGATGAAGCATTTCATAGTTGTTGTTAAAACGTGCAAGAGCACCGGCCGCATAGGAGTCAAGGCGATGTTTTGCATACTTTGCCGTTGACTGGGCCACAACGTATTCGTTAGTCACTTTACGGTACTCACTTGCAGGATAAACCTTGCGGTTGCCATCAGGAAGTAAACAAGAGACCTCGCCATCATAAAGCCCATACTCTTCACGTGATGCTACAGCAATATACTCTGTTGGACGAGAGAAAGCAGGCACTTTTGGTGCTAACGCCTCAACTGTATTCAAAGTCTCGACTAGATCTGGAACCGCCGCGACCATCTTCTCTTTCAACTCTTGCAACTCTTTTACTGTTGGTACTTTGGAAAATCCACCAGGAAGCACCGTTGTAGGATGGGTAGTTCTACCACCAATCAGCGAACCCCACTCATGTCCAAGGCGCTTTAAACGAAGCGCGCGCTTCACCACTTCACCGTGAGTAGCAACCAGTGGGAACACCGATTTCACACCAAGCAAATCTGGTGCAACTAAGATGTAAACGTGTAGCACATGAGAATCGAAGTTCTCTGCATGCTTTAGAAGGCGGCGAAGTTTTTTTGTTTGTGCAGTCACTTCAATTCCCAGTGCGGCCTCACTGGCCTTTACGGATGCTAGGGTGTGACCGACAGAGCAGATCCCGCAAATACGACTGGTAATACGAGCGACTTCACTATAGTGACGACCGCGTACCATTGCTTCAAAAAAGCGTGGACTCTCAGGAACCGCCCACTCGCACTTCTCTACTTTTCCATTTTTTACATCGACAGTAATGTTACCGTGTCCTTCCACGCGAGTAACGTGATGGACATGAATATGCATATCTTTCTTCATTTTGAATCACTCCTTAAAGCTGCCGTAAAGATTCTCGATTTCTCTTGTGCGCGCTTCTCTGAAAAACCTGCCCGCTCTTTTAACACTTTTACTAATGCTACCTCATTGGGTTGATCCACAAATCCGCGACAGGCCTCACAAGGAATACCATCTGCAGGACAAGGGGCATTACAACCAGCACGAGCAACTTGGCCCATGCAATGATCGCCATCCTCATAGCGGCAAACAGTTTCACGGCGCTTACACTCCATACAGACAGGATAGTTGGGAATTACTGGCTCTTTGCCATGAAGCAGATGAGTTACAATTCTTAAAAATTCATACTTGTCCATTGGACAACCATAAACACTGTAATCAACTTTAATTGCAGCAGAGATCGGCAGTGCTTTGGAACTATCAAGGTGAGGCATGTGTGCATCTTTGCCATACACATTCTCTTTATAATCTGCTTGGTGATTTTTAAGTGCATTCACACCAGCAGTAGCAGCACAAGCACCATAAGCAATCACAATTTTAGAGCGTTTACGAATGCTCTCTAATCGAGCGCGATCTGCTTCCCTTGTAAAACTTCCCTCAACACAAGCGATATCCAGGTCTCCAGCAGTCTCAGTCATGGCCTCACGAAACTCTACAATATCGATATGATTTAATAGTTCCAAGAAAGCAGTGTCACCATAGTTGGTGAGTTCAATCTGGCAACCCTCGCAAGACGAGAAGTCAAAAAATCCAACTTTTGGTTTACTCATTATATGGCCTCCTCTAAATTTTGAATTTCATCAAAAGAAAATACTGGGCCATCAACGCAAACATATTTATCGTTGATTTGGCAGTGTCCGCATTTTCCAACTCCACACTTCATCCTGCGCTCGAGATCAACATAAACATCTTTACGAGCAACACCAATCTTATCCAGTTCGGCAATCACAAACTTAAACATGATAGGTGGTCCACAAATAATCACTTTTGTGTCAGGGGTGATTGAACTCTTCTTAAAGAGGGTGGTAATCACACCGGTGTTGCCTTTCCAATCGTCGCTTCCACGATCCACAGTTTCATGAAAATCAACATCATTGGATTTTCTCCAGTTTGCCAAATCCTCTAAGAACATTTGCTGTGAAGGATCTTTAGCACCATAAAAGAGTGAGAATTTTTTAAACTCACTACGACGATCCATAATATATTGGATAAGACTTCTAGTAGGACATAGTCCGATACCGCCGGCAATCACTAAAATATTGTGGTTACGAAGAAGATTAAGGTCAAAGCCACGGCCTAAAGGACCTCGAATAAAGAGTGAATCACCTTCATTTAATTTATTAATCGCGGTGGAAACGCGTCCAACTGTACGAATAACAATATCAAAAGTGTTTTCACGTGTAGGCGAACTTGCAAGCCCGATAGGAATTTCTCCAAAACCAAACAAAGAGACCTCTAGAATTTGACCTGGATCAAATTTCATCTTCTCACCGCTTGCCATACGCAGAGTGAAATGTCTTTCAGTAGCAGTTGCTTGCACTGCTCTTACAATCTTTGCCTCTTTTGGAAGGAATATATTTTGTTCATCATAGTTGTGACTATGATTATTGGAACTACAACAATTGCACATGTTACTTCGCCTCCATAATCTTGTTGATAACGTTAACTGGATCGGCAATATCAGCAGTACAAGCGCTGGAACAGCGACCACAACCGACGCATGCCGGACCACCAAGTTTTTCATTTAAGTAGGTGGCCTTTCTCATAATTCTGTGACGGAAACGATCGCCACGACTTTCGCGGAAATTCTCAGCATGGCCACCGCCAAGCGAGACCTTTGAAAAATCTTCGGTAAGGCAAGCATCCCAATAACGACTGCGTGTTCCCGTTTTTTGATCTAAATTCCAATCATCTTGAACATCAAAACAGTAGCAAGTTGGGCAAACAACGTTACAAGATCCACAAGAGAAACAATCGTGAGCGGCTTCTTCCCAAAGTTTTTCATTGGTAAAATTTTTGCGAACTTTGTCTGCGATTTCACTACTACTATATTTTAATTTTTCAGGGCATTTACCAAGCATGCTTTCATTGGCACTTTGGGCCTCACTCTTTTGTGAGTCGCTTGCTTTCTCAAATTTCCCAAACTTTACAATGGCCTCACCTTTATCAGTGATCGCTTCAAAAACGTAGCCGCCATTAATTTTAGTGATGAAAGCATCGTGGCCTTTGGGCCCAACCTCTTTTCCTACGCTCGCAAAGAAGGCACGGCCAGAAACTTTTTGAATGTTCGATGCCACAATGGTGGTTGCTTTACGATTGGCCAGGTAGTTCCAATCTTGATTCTTCTCGCTGAAAAGGTGATCGGTCATATCGATCGCCTTTACGTCGTAGAAGTGAACACCAAAGAGAATCTTTTCTTGAGGATTGATACAACCCTCAAATTTGTTGCCATCAAAGCATACTAGCTTTTGGCAAGTTGGAAAGAACTCCTTCTTCGGAGGCAAAATAGTCACGTCGTAATCAAGACGAAGTTGCTCAGGCGACTCAAGCTTGTCAAAGACAAACTTTGATTTCTTCGCAACAGGCCCGATCACCTTTTTCGACTCAATCATCTTTGACATGAATGAGTTAAAATCGTGTTCCTTGAGAAAATAAACGTTCATAAAAACTCTCCACTAAAATTCGGCCTGATAATAGACCTAAGGGTAGTAGCATAATATTACAAAATACAGTCGATCATTAGATTGAGCTTCCATTAATGGCGTGCAAAAATGTGATTGTATTCACATAAGAAAGTTTTAACATGGATTCGAAGCAAGTCAACTGTAGATTTCCAATGTCATATTGCATTTACTCTGATAGCTTTTACTCAGTGATTAAATTATTTATTTGGAGGGATTTTATTATGGCCGAGAAAAAAACTACAGCATCTAGTAAATTATCTGCAGCTAGTAAAAAAAGGGTAACTCCAGCACCGGCCCAAGCAGCAACACCATCCAAAGCGGCAACAAAAGTTATGAAGGCGGCCGTGGAGTTTCCCAAAGAGCACCTCACCTCTTGGCTGCAAGGTCGTACAAGATGGGGCCATCAAGAGTGGTTAGAGCTTCTCGCTTCGCTTGAAAAGGGAGGTTTCCAAGAGCTTGTCTCCAGCGAAGCAGGCCGCAACTCTGTTGGCGCATTCTTAGAGAGCAATCGGGTTCAGCATTAATGCTTCTTTAGGGATAAATTGCCTTCTAGTTGCAGGTGCGACTCCTAACAAAAGGCCTCCACCACCAGAACCGCAAAGTTTGAGTGCGTAGTTTTGCGTCTTAAGCCCCTGCTCCCATAGTGCTTTAAACTCAGGAAGAATCATTGCATCAAAATAGTTGATTTGAAAGCTCGATAACTTAAAGAAGAGGTCACAAAACCTTTCATGCGCTCCATCTTTTGTAGCGGCAAGAAACGATTCAATCAACGCATTGTTTGTCGGTATTAGAATAGAGTCGCACTCCTTTTTAAAGTTTGCATCTTGACTGTACCTTTCTAAAAATAACTTCACATAGTGGCCAGTGCTCTTTTTTCTCTGCGTATTGATCAAAAATAGTTGGTAATCATCTGCGGATACTGCAGGCATCGTTGCCGGCAGTATCAACTCCTCACTCTTCATTAAAATCGGTGTATCAATGTAGCTCACCAATGGATCAAGCCCCGAACTCTTTCCATGAAAAAAGGCCTCCATCATCCCAAATCTTTTTTTGCTCCTAAGAAGTGAATCATTTTCGATACACCTACCGTAGCCATCCCAAATGGCCGCGCAAAGTGCGCCAGAGCTTCCCAGTCCATACCCTTCAGGAATAGTCGAGTCAAAATAGAGGTGGTGTTGTTGTAGATCCTCATACAAGCGAGGAAGATCCAGCTCTTGCGCTAAAGCAGAATTTGCACTTAAAAATTGATAAAATCCGAGGAGAGTTTGTGGCCGACTCTCATCACTCTCATTATCCTCATTATTAATCTCATTACAAGCAAGATGCCCACAAAAATTATGATAGGGAATGGCGAGCGCTTGCGATCCAATAATAATGCTATATTCACCAAAAAGAATAATTTTAGCTGGAAAATTTTTAGCAACTTTTTTCATAACCGCAAAGGTCCACTTCCAACTTCATCATCAATCCACTCTCCACCCTCACAAAATCTTAGCAGCTCCTCAGCAACAAAGGCCTTAATCTTAGAGGTTAGTTCCTGCGGATAGAGAAGATGCACATTAGGCCCAGCATCAAGGGTAAAAAAGATTGGCAGCGATTCACGCTCTCGTAGCTCTCGTACGCGCTCAATAATATGAATAGTATTGGGCCTCACTAAGAGATAGCTTGGCATCGAACTCATCATGAGTCCATGCAATCCTAGCGCCTCCATCTCCACGATCTCTGCCACTACCTTGGCATCACCACTTTTAAGCGCCAACAAAATTTTATGCAAATTTTCATGTGCAAGCACCACTCTTGCCTCTCGGTAAGGGTGATCAATCATCATTTGATGACCAGCACTGCTACTCACTTTTTTCGGGGTCGAATCCACAATTAAAATCGCATCCTTCATGTTACGAAAGAGTGGGGCCAAATACTTCTCCGAAGAGAGTGGAATCGCATACTCGTCACTACTCTCTTCATCTATGCAAGCATCATCTTCACAGCGTCCCCATAGTACCGCCCCCCCATAAACAGAGCGACAAGCACTTCCAGAAGCAAGACGAGCAATAAGTGAGGCCCGCCTAAAAAACTCAAGGTCATCTTCTGTTCTCTGAAAACTGCAAAGAGAGAGTGCTAGTGCTGCCATACTCGCCGCCGAGGAAGCAATCCCCGTCGAATGTGGAAAGGAGGCACGACTGATAATCGAAATCTCTTTGCCTGCAAGCTCCGGCAAGAGATCCCCAGTCGAGGCCAAAAATTTTTCAATACGCGCAGAAAATTTTGCAATCTCTTTACCATCGACCAAGAGAGATTTTAATTTAGGATTGGTTGTTGTAAAATCAGCAGGCGTTTCAATACATGTATCAAATTCGATGCATGAATGCTTAAGTGAAAAACTCAGAGAGGGATTCATCGGCAACTGCCGCCCCCATTTTCCCCAATATTTGATTAACGCAATATTTGAAGGTGCACGCCAGGAGCAACAATACGTTGAAGTTATCTTGCTATCGCTCTTCACATTTACATTTGGTTTACTCATTCACATCCACGTCCATAACGAACCAACTCCGCAAAGGAGATAAACACCCCTAATCCTTTACCTCTAAAATAATCCTGCGTCTCCTCCACAGAGCGATCGCTTGTCACCAAAAGAAAATCGCCACCCCAAGCACCAAGCGACTTCACCTCTCCCCAGTAGTCGCGGAAGGAGAGATCCTTCACCCGCTCGCGCCCTAAAAAGTCGGCAAGCAACTCTTCATGCTCACGCAAAAGCGCTTCAAACTCTACAAGTCGTTCACACTTCACAATTGCTCTGGTAATCGCAGTCACTCTTTCAATCAGCGTGATATCTTTTTCCTTCTGCAAAGAGTACCACTTAATGGCATCCGCAGAACTTTGTTTCTGACCCGAATAAACGAAAAAAAGATTGTTCTTAAAAGGATAATCAAGCGCGACCTCTTTCCACAAAGGACCCCCTTCACTCCGATCATAAAGAATAGGTGAGTTTGCCTCTGCACACGCTAAATCGTAGCCCGAACCTCCCACACTCTTTGCTAAGAGTGCTTGCGGATCCACCTTGGCCCACTTGGCAAGCGTATAGATGAGAGTTGAACTCGCACCCAGTCCCCACTCCAAAGGAAATTCTAGCTTCATCGAGACATCGCTCTCTACTTTTTTTCCACTTGTTAACTCCAAAAAATGGGGATTAAGTCCACGTGCCTCTTGCAATAACTTTTGCAGGTAGAGTGCATGCTTTGGTGAATTGGTTTCCACAATATCAAAATCGTAAAAATCGTTAATGCGAAAACTTGCAAAGAACCACAAGCGATTTTCACGTGTATAACTTTTCCAATTGAGTTGTGAAATAGTGGAAGCACGAGTGGATACTTCCATTGATTGTCCAACAGTTGTTGGTAATGCCAGTGCTAATGCCCCATCGAGGACAACATACTCAGCAGTGATCAACAATTTTCCATGGCCATAATATCTTAGCTTTTCTGACATAATCCTCTCACTCCTCCCAGTGAACATGAACTTTATCTTTTACTCTTGCCTTTTGCATCTCATCTCTTTCAATGCATCTCTTACCGCCGCAAAGGAGATCTCCTTTGCACTAGGCCCCTGAAAATAGGCAAGAAGCTGCTTACTCTCCTCTTCACTTGCACCAAGCTTTGCGGCAATATTAGAAAGGTGCATTCGCATATGTCCGCTCTGAATGCCCGTCGTAATTAGCGAGTTTAAGGCCGCAAAATTTTGCGCAAGCCCCACCGACGCTACAATTTGCATGAGCTCTTCAGCACTTGGTTGACCCAAAAGCTCAAGTGAAAACTTCGCCATGGGATGTAGAGATGTTAGCCCACCAACAGTACCAAGGGCAAGAGGAATTCTAAGTCCAAAGCGAAAGCAACCAGCTGCACGATCGACTGACACAAAGCTAAGCGATGTGTACTGCCCAGAGCTTGCAGCATACGCATGACAGGCGGCTTCTACTGCGCGAAAATCATTCCCCGTGGCAATCACCACCCCATCAACTCCATTCATAATCCCTTTATTGTGAGTTACTGCACGTCCAACATCCAAGGTGGCCACACGAACTGCCCGCACAAAACGCTCCACGTACTCCTCCCCTCCTGGCAGGGTTGCAATCGGTGCCTCCACCCACGCCTCGACCAAAGAGGCCGGTGTATAATTGGACAAAATCGCCATTAAAATATCGGCACGTCCCTGCGACTCGCTCTTTAAAAATTTTGCCATTCGCTCCAGCACACTATTGATAAAGTTTGCACCCATGGCATTGCACGTCTGAAATCCTACACGTAGCTGGTAATAGTTCGTGGCAATCTCACGTTTGTGCAAAAGCTCGATGCTGGTGATCCCTCCACCTCGCTTCTCCATGCGCTCACTTAAATCACAGACACACTCCCGAAGCCTCTTCTCTAAGCACATCCGTACAAAAAATTCGCAAGCACCCTCTTCCCCCGCTTTCCCCGCTTTCCAGAAAAAGTGCACCTGGCCCTCCTTCTCCATCCCTAACACCTTGGCATGAAAACCACCACGATCAGGATGAGACCAAAATTTAGCACTTTTAGAGAGGGCCGCCACCACAGAACTCTCCTCAATGACCACCGGAATAGTGTACCTTTTTTGATTCAGTAATAAGAGTGGAACCACTCCATAGGGAAGAAAGAAATTGGTAATCGTATTTTCACTGATCTTTTGAAACAACTCTTGCTTTGCCTGATCTCGATGCCAAAAACTTTTCAAGTTCACATGTACGTCAGTTTCAGTTTCAGTTTCAGTTTCAGTTTCAGTTTCAGCAACAGCGATACTCTTTTGCCACTCACTGGCCACATACTCCATCTTCTCCGAAAGCGACCATCGTGAAAACCCTGCAATTAAGTCCACCGTAAACCCCTCCTCTAATCCTCTTTTAATCTTTACTCTCTCTTGGATATAAAAATTGACGAGCAAGCTTTAATCCCACTATTTGTTGTTGCAAAAACTTTTGTAAATCCCCATACGATTTCCGCGCATGCAACAACACCCCACTGGCAAAACCAAAAACACACCGGTACCCTAACCTATTCATTAAAAAATGGCCATCCAAAAAGTCCCGCACCCCTCCCGACAAAATAAACTCATGTGTGGCCAGTTCCCCACGTGCGCTAAGCTCCTTATAGGAATTTCTAATAAGGGCCACCATCTCCTCTGTACTGTGACCGACCTTTACTAATCCTTCATGCTCATGTGCATGCGCATGATTCGATCCCGCACGCAGTAACTCTAGTCGACTGAAATTGGTTCCTCCAAACCCTGAACACTCCAGTGCCGCAAGAGGCAGCTTCAGCAACTCTTTCACCGAACGAGGTCCCATCCCTTGGCCCACCTCTTTTACAATCACCTTATAGGGAAACTGCTGCAAAAATTTTTGTAACGTCTCCAGCGGCCGCACTTCTAGACGATCGCCCTCTGGCTGAAACCACTCTTGCAGTGGATTCACATGCACCACCAGTCCCGAAGCGCGTAACCGCTCCACCATCTCCACAATCTTTTGCACCTCTTGCCGCCTAATCGCCTCTTCCAACTGGGCCACTCCCAAATTTGCATAAAAGGGCAACTCCTCACCAATGATCTCTCGCAAATCAAAATCGCCCCAGGCCTTATTCCCATCCTCCTCAAGCAATCGCCGACACGACCCCACACTCATCCCTAGCCCAAACTCTTTCACAGCGCGAGCAAGCCGCAAGTTAATTTCTCCTGCACTCACCTCTCCTTTGCGCGAAGGACGACGACTTCCTCCAGTCATACTCGAAATCCAAATCGGCGCCTGCAATCTATACCCTAAAAAGTCACACGCAAGATCTTCCGCCTCTCCTCCATGATGGCCAAGCATCGGCTCATAATCAAAGCGCCCATCACGTTCACTCATCATGAGTTGCGACAACTCCACAAGCTTAAGATGATCCATTTTTCTATCGCCCACTATTTTTTTCATTCATCCCCTCCAACACCAAAATAAACTCCCTCTTCTCTTTTTGCTCTCTCATAGAGGAGACCTCTCCCATCAGCAACTCCTCCTTGCTCATATTTAAATCCATGGCCAAACAATAGCGACGATTTTTTATCCCCCAAACCCCTGAGGCGATTGCCGCTGCCCTTACCTCCTCACAAAGCTGTTTTAAGCGATAAGGCGTATCCATTAAAATTACTGTTCGTTTCTCCCTAAGCAGCTGTTGCAATTTTTTCGCGCGCGCATCAAGGTTCTTTGCAGGTAAAAAACCTGCAAACAAAAACTCATCATGGTCAAATCCCGAAAGCGCCAGTGCCAATACCACCGAATTCTCAAACGGCGTGGCACTCACACCAATCCCCTCTTGATGACAAGCTCGCACCAAGAGTCGCCCCGGATCACAAAACGCCGGCAACCCTCCATCACTCATCAAATAGACCGTGGCCCCTTCATCCCTCATCTTGGCAACTAGCTCAGCAATGATTTCGCTCTTAGCTTTTTCATTATGTTCATTCAAAAAATAGAAATGACTCATTCTTTCGCGCGGCAACCCCCAAACACGTACCCACCGCGCATAGGCAAGCTTCGGTTCTTCAAATACAAAAATCGCCTCCACCTCGCTCAAAAACAGTTCCCGCACTTCACTTCTGAGTGGCCGCTCTTCATCAAGCGGCGTCGGGACTAAAACTAATTTTCCCTTTTTCACGAAAAAACCTCGCAGCATTGCTAAAATGACATAATGAAAAATAATTTCTACGATAAAATATTAAAAAGGTCTCTTTTATTTTTGTGTAAAGTAGGCCATTATAAGGCTTCTTCTAATTCAAGATAATGCCCGATTGGTGGAATTGGCAGACACGCAAGACTTAGGATCTTGTGCCGAGAGGTGTGGGGGTTCAAGTCCCTCATCGGGCACCACTGTAATAATCTATTAATATCCTTAATCCTTTTTTCTCTTCTTTCCAGAATCACGGGTAGCAATTGTCAGTGGTTTGATTCTTGCGTACTTCATTCCCAATTCGTCCATCAGTAGCTTTGTATTTTGTGAAAACTTCTTGGGATTGTTATGATACTCTTTTGAAACTTCTTCCCGAACCCTTCGAACTTCTGCCATAATCGGATCAATCTTCATTCTATTTTTTTTCATCTAAAAACCCTCCATCATTTCTGTAGGAACACAAATAAGAGGACTTGATAAATTAAATTCGCCATTAATTTTTTGAATTTGTTTAATCATAAAAGCATTCGCAATATGTTTGCAGTTCCACGATACGATAAAATCAAGATTATAAATAGTCGCTATGGCCAAATGATAAGCATCTATCTCTGATTTTCTAGGAATTGACATCTTTTTTAGATAACCTTTTGCTAAGCTAACAACATCAGGTATTTCTTCTAGAACCTCAAAATGCATTACTGCACTTTTCCTCATTTCAACTTCCTTGGGAGTTCCTTTTGATATCTCTGCCAGAACATAAGGAGAAACATAAACTTTCAGTTTAGGAAGAACATTTTCCCACCAATCTCTTGTGGTTTGCTGTTTTCCTGCAAGAACAATATCCCTGCTAAGTTGATTCGCATAATAACTAATCACTGAAGTTTCAATATAAACCGATAATCTCTTTTTCATAAACACTACCCTAGATAATCTCACAAAACCATTTACGCTAAGCAAATTGTATCAAATGCTAAATGCAGAGTGAACAATATAGTAACAAACGCTGATCCAATTACAACGCCAGTGTTCATTGCAGTACTCAGGTGATTGGCTCGAGTTTTCCCCCGACGCTTAATCCCATCTAAGTGCAAAACAAAGCACTAGATTATGAATTTTTTGGAACCTTAAAAATGTAAGTTTTCATTGTTAAATTTTTGCCCCTCTTAAAGATTGTTCAGACAGCGTCTGAACAATCTTTAAACAACACCAGAGAAATATGGCGTAGTTCGAGACTGCCACTAAGGGGTTAGATTTTCGATCACGCTGATTCGATAATCGTCCACTAAAGGGCACCATTTTCAATCAGGTGGCAACATTTTTCTACAAAAAAAACACTTTACATCATACTATGCATAACATAGTATGATGCTATGGAAATAAACATCGATAACTGGAAATCACAAATACGAAAAGGGTACTTAGACCTGTGTATCCTTCTTCTTATTGAAACAAAAAAAAGAATCTACGGCTTTGAGCTTCTTGATGTTTTAAGAAAACTCGACCTCCCTGTCAAAGAGGGGACGCTTTATCCTTTATTAAGCAGGATGTCGTCAGATGGGCTTTTAAACACAGAATGGGAAACAGAGAGCTCTTCTGGCCATCCTCGAAAATTTTATTCTTTAACAAAAACAGGTAAACATACCGTCTCAGAAATGCAGTCGGAATTTGATCAATTAATCAAAGTCTATAAAGAAATAAATAAACTGGAGAAATAATAATGAGTACCCCTGCAAAATTAGAATCCTATTTAGCAAAACTAGATAAAGCTTTAGGCCCAATTGCAATTAGCGAGAAAGCTGATATTGTGACAGAAATTAGAAGTCACGTGCTCGAAGCACAAAAGCATGATGAAGGACAAAGTCTCGAATCAATACTTGATTCTCTTGGTGAACCAGAACAAGTGGCAAACCGCTATCTTTTAGATCGAGGACTAAAACCACAGAAGGCCCCCAAGCACCCCATTGTTAAATGGTTGACCATTGGATTTTTGGGCACACTTTCTATTATCACTATTTTTATCCTTATTATTCTTTGGAAATTCACTCCGCTTGTTAAGGTCGATGAAACCAGTGGGAGAACTATAATTTTAGGGGGATTGATTGATGTTAATGAAAAATCTGGTTCATTCAAAAATTCAGATTCAGATTCAGATAACGATCAAGTATCAGGTTCAATCGATATTGATCTAAAGAAAACTCCAACTATTGAAGTTATATTTCAAAATGGGTCAATGGAATTAGAGAATTCCAACAACTCCCAATTGCAGTGGAAGTGTAAAGGAGCAAACAGCAATGGACTTTTTGAAAAAGAGAATGCCAGGGTAAGATTGAATTTTAAAAACAGCTCTGAACCGAAATGTTCTTTGAGTATCCCAACGAATGTTACATTAGTATTAAATGGCGACAATGGACACATCGATTTTAAAAAACCTCGTTATCATGTAAGTTTAAAGTTGATTAACGGTACAATCGGGATTTCTGAAGATCCGACTGCAAAGTATTCCTATGATCTCCATGTCACTTCGGGCAAAACCGATAATTTCACATCAACAACTACAAATGATTCCTATAAAATTGAGATGCAACTTGTGAACGGGAATATAGAGAAAAATTAAACAATAGAGGGCAATGTGAAGTACAAAGTTATAATTTTAAACTTTTTAATCCTAATCCCAACCCTAGGATTTGCGGAGCAAATTAGTAAAATTTTTGAAGCAGACAAAATAAAAAAGATTGAAGTCAGTAATGGTTCTGGAAAAGTTAATATTGTTGCTACAAAAGAGAAGCAAGCAACTGTTGTTGCCGATAAAATAAGAACATCCGAAAAATGCCAAATCATCATAGATTTAAAGGGTGATTTATTAATTACTAAAACTGAGTCTGAGAGGGGCGATTGTGAAATCAATTTTAGTATTATAGCTCCAGGTATTGCTCAAGTTGATGTTGAAATTGGTAGTGGAGATTTGGACGTAAGCAACATGCAAGGCGCTACTGCTTTTAAAACTGGCAGTGGTGATATCAATATTAATAATTCAGGTAAAAGAGTAAGCGGCAAAACTGGCAGTGGTGATATTTCAATTAACGGAGTACTTACTTCAGGAGATATTTCAACTGGAAGCGGAGATATTAAAATCAATTTTCCTGCGCTACCCGAAAAAGGTGAACTTGAAGTTCGCACTGGCAGTGGTGATGCAATTCTTAGTTTCCCTGAAGGCTCATCCATCGAAACCTCCTTAAAATCTGGAAGTGGTGGCATTCATAATGAAATTGGCGATTCTGACAATGGAAAATTAAAAATTTCCATGAAGTCAGGTAGCGGTGATATAAAAATAAAAAATTTAAAAAAACAGGTTCAATATTTTGGGTTAAAATGAAAAACTATACCAATCAAGAACTTGAAATATTCCTGGGTGATCTAGAATCAGATCTGGATTGCCATTAAAATCTATCATGCCCTTGAAAAAGAAGAGATGGGGAAGGCAGCATTGGCCAAGCGTCTGGGGCGTAAAACTGTTTCAGGGGAGCTACAACGAATGTTAGATCTGGGGCTTATTGAGATGACAATTCCTACAAAACCAAACAGTCGCTTACAAAAATACCGCCTGTCTGAAAAAGAAAAAGCTTTGAAGAAGGCCTAGAGGTGAAAATCAGAATTATTGGCGGATCTGGAAGTGGAAAAACACACCTAGGAAAAATTCTCTCCTTAAAATATGTCATTCCACATTTTGATTTGGATGACATCTTTTGGGATAACCAGGCTTCTTCCTATGGAATAAAAACCTCTCCGGTATTAAGAGACAAAAAATTAAACGAGATTTTAAAGAGTGATCATTGGATTATTGAAGGTGTCTATTATGGAGAATGGACCAAGCGTAGTTTTTTAGAAGCAGATCAAGTGATCATCCTCACTCCAAATGTATACTTACAACATTGGCGAGTCATAATCCGATGGTTCAAGCGCAAACTTGGACTCCTTCCTGCTAAAAAGAAGGAAACACTGAAAGGACTTTATGAATTAATCAACTGGAATCATCGGTACAATCGCAACGAACTTCAAAAAATAAAGCGGCTCTACTCTAGCTGCTTTAAACAGGGATGACCAATGCAAGATATATCGATTAAAACTTTCTCTCAGGATGAAAAAAGACCATTCAAAGATATTGAAGCTGTTTATAAAAGTTGCGCCTGGGGGAAGGTTCAATGATAAAAACCGCCATTGATGGCAGTTATGTTGTCGCCCTGGCTTACATTGATTCCACCCCAATTGGGTTTGCGCGAATCATCTCCGATGGTGTCGCTTACGCTCTTTTGGTCGATACAATGATTAATCCAAAATTCCAAAGAAAAGGCATCGGAACTAAGATAGTCGAACAACTAATTCATTATTGTAAAGAGCGGAAAATCTTTATGATGAAACTAATCTCATCTAAAGAAGGAAAGATCTTTTATCAAAAAATTGGTTTTAAATCATGCTCGAGCGATGAACCAGGGATGATCCTCAATCTTACACCATGATTTGCAACAAATCATTCTGCTTCTACTTCATTTTTGGTTTAAACACAGAAACAACTACCGCAATTATAAGTAGAATTGAATTGATGATCGCGGCCCATATTCCTATCAGTTGGGACTCTATATAGTACTCATCCTGAATGGCCAGAAACTTTTTCTCTCCTGCGATCAAGAGAAGTTTTGATACCATTGGCCCAAGATAAAAAGTCCCAACTCCAATGACAAGAAGTGTAATGATCCATTTATAAATAAGCCAGCCGTGTTTAAAAAATCCCCATGGGGTCAAGAGTGAATAGAGCAAACCCGTAAGAAGAGTGCCGGCCGCGGAAGGACTTAAAACAGCAAGATCAATGAAATGGTAAATTTTGTTATAGAGGTACAGATCATCTCCAGAAGAAAAATTCGTGACAACAAAAGGAAGGCATAACAGAAGAAATACACAGGTTAGCCAAACTCCTGCAAAAATGAGATGAAAGGTTTTGAGTGTTCTTTGTTGATTAAAAGTTAATTTTTTCATCAGCTTTTCCTTCGAGAGCTTTGCATAAAAGGAAGAATATTAACTAAAAAAAACTCCTTGCGCTAGACTTTCGATCAAGCTGGTTCGATAATTGTATTCATTTAGACAACGATAGAAGGAAGATTAGGAATGAGATTTACAGTACTACTGCTGCCTTTTTTATTTTTTTCCTGCGCTCACCACGATTTTCACGATCACCTAGAAAAGCAGCAGTGCGAGCAGGGTCACGTTGGTTCTTATACCTTGGCCGGAACGGATTATTTACTCGACACCATTATCATCACTGGGGAAGGGGGCATTACAGGGATTGGGATGCGTCTCCCTCTTATCGCCGCCGCCTCTGCTCTTCACCTTAAAGGGCCCATCGGAGAGGTGTGTGCACGCATTACTGGAAATTTAGCTTAATCCTTTGAGTGAGTCGATCCGTAGGGTGTAGCGGTCCTCTCCAATCAAGTTTTCTTTGATTGCTTAGTCAAGTAGCAGCTAGGAAAACTAGTAGAAACTTAAGTAAAGAGAGAGTGTGTTATGTTAACTTTTTTTCAAACTCTGCATCGTTTTCCACTAGCTGTTTTATGCTGCCTACTCTTTTGTCTCTCCGCCATGGCGGGTATTCATAAAATCACTCTTGAGTCTACGGCCAACCATCTAGCTATCCTTTGTTTTGGGTGTTTTTGGTTTATCTCCAGCAAACTTTACTTTGAACGAAAGGCAATCCTCTTACGCTACTACTATCTTGCTTCAATCTCCATCTTTGTCCTTGTCGCCATCTACCTCTACACCTTGCCGATGCCAAAACTCCTCTGGCCAGGAGCTTTTCTATGTTTGGCCTCTTTTGCTTTAATGATGGTTGCTCCTTTTCTTCATCCTCGTAAGGATGACGAACAACTCTGGCCCTTTCATTACCGGCTCTGTTTGCAAATTCTTTACACTACCTTCACTAGCATGATTTTGGTTGCTGGAATCATCTTCTTATTCAAGAGTGTAAGCTATCTTTTTTCTATCTCTATTCGTAGTGAACTCTATCAAGATATTGTGGTGATCATCCTCTCACTCTTTGCTCCAGTTCTGGCCATGAATGGACTCCCCCTACCCAACCAAGTTGAGGAGTATCCCAGCAAAAGAGATAGTAACTTTCTCCGTCTGCTGCTCGAATATATCATTTTACCGCTACTCTTTTTCTATACGATGATGCTTTATGCTTATATCCTTAAGATCATCTTCGATCAGAGTTTACCGAGAGGAAAATGCTCTTATCTAGTCGCTTATTTTGGTGTCAGTGGTATTGTCACGTATCTACTAAGCTCCAACGCTCACACTTTTTATAGCAAAACTATTCTTCTCTTTAGGAGATATTTCTTTGCAATGTTACTCCCTCCACTGTTTCTGATGATCTATGCAACTTTTTATCGAATTAATGAGTATGGCTTCACTGAACCACGCTTCGTTCTCACCCTTGCCTGCAGCTGGTTCTTATTCATCATCTTCTTCTCGCTTTTCTCTCGTCGAACTCTGGGACAATTTATCTTTTTAAGTTTTATCGGTTTAACCGTGCTAAGCTCCCTTGGTCCTTGGAGTGTTGCCAATCTATCGTTTTGGAATCAACTAATAGGATATCAAGCTTCACCCACTATCCTTAAAAGTGAGAGTTCCTACTCTTTATCCCACCGTTTGGCCAAACAAGGGATCCTTCCGATCAAGGGAACATATGATTACCTCATTGCAAATCTTTATTTTTACGCCGACTCAACCCAACCATCAGAGCACCTCTTTGATCTCCCAGAACTTCAGCTTAAACTCAACATCTCCTACGATCCTAATACGGGTATCTTCGCCGTTAAACAAGATAAGAACCCTGCTCCCATTCTTGACTTCAATATCGATGATTTTATCGTAAAGCTTAAATCACAAGTGGATGCAAAAAAATTAGATCTTCTAGAGGACGAACTCATTGTTAAAGGGAATAGCGATCTCTTCTCCATAAAATTAATCATCAAAGAGTTTGTTAAAAGTGAAAAACATAAATCCATTCGCGCCGATCTTCTTTTAAAAAGAATAAAAATGTGAAAGATTGGAAGCAGTAAAAAAGCGAAATTATCTCTTGGAAAAAGAAGTTAGTTCGAGACTCCCACCAAGGATGATTAGTTTAATGATAAATCAATCCCTTGGGCCAGACTTTCGATCATGCTGGTTCGATAATCGTCCACTAAAGGGCACCAAAGTTTGACTCTTATCCCTTCGTGCTGGAACACACCGCTGCTGCGGCAGAAGAAGCTAGTGTCAATAGTGTTTCGGTCGCTGCAAGTGTTGAGGAAGCCTCAACCAATCTCTCCTCTGCTGCCAGTGCTACTGAAGAGATGAGTGCTACGATTGGAGAAATCGCGACGAACGCTGAGAAAGCAAAGATGATAAGTTCAGATGCTGCAAGCCAAGCAACCCATATCTCTGCCATTATGAAAAAACTTGGTGAGGCCGCCGAAGAGATCGGGAAGGTGATTGAAACGATTACTGAAATATCTTCTCAAACTAATTTGCTAGCACTCAATGCTACCATAGAAGCGGCCCGTGCTGGGGCGGCCGGAAAAGGTTTTGCAGTTGTTGCAAATGAGATTAAAGAATTAGCAAAACAAACGACAGAAGCAACCGATGATATGAAGGAAAAAATTATTGGGGTTCAAACCAATGCAACTGGCGCAATTTTCAATATAGAAAAGATCACCACAATTATTGCTGACGCTGGAAATATCGTCACCAACATTGCCACTGCGATCGAAGAGCAGTCGGCAGTTACTAAAGATGTGGCGCAAGCTAATACCACCATTGTCTCGGTTGGTTGGACAATTCAAGGTTTGAGAGAAAGTAAACTTGGAGTGAATATGAGTTGGCAAGATGATGGCGTTGATGGATTGCTAGTAGCAAGGTTCGTCTTGAATCATGCAAAATTTGGCATCGATGCAAAGATGGTACAAGAAGTGGACTCTAACTACTATTCTTCCTAGGTTGGAGCAAAAAGCGCTACATGCGTTCTGTCTTTTATCAGATAAAACCTCAATAAAACGTAACTTATATGGACTCGCCGTAAATGCAAGAAAAAATTCTAATTTAATAGCAAAATAAAAATAATCGCTGCCATATATCCGGCCTATCTTTATTGGGATTCAGTTCCCTGTGGCCCTGATGGAA
>JADGAN010000044.1 GCA_015231955.1 Oligoflexia bacterium
TTTTTTTGGAAGAATTATTATAACTACATCAAATGCTTCTTCAGCCATTCTGCAATGGCATTAGTGTAGATAGGAATTGAATACTCTCGGTATCTCTTGTCGCATCTTCCTCTATCGTCCTCGTATCTTCTATCACATATTTGTTCGTTTGTATGATCAAGACGTGCGGCCTGGATACATCTCAATTTTTCCTTAAAAACGCGATCCAAGCAACTTGTCAACTCACTTTCGGCCAATAGTGAAGCAGTTGATCGCAATGAAGTAAAATCACTTGGCTCAAAACTTTTACTGCCATCAAAAGCATATCCACTACCTGTCTTCACACCCAACACGCAACTTAATTTAAGCACTCCGCTGTCTGAAATAGTTCTGCACCAATCAATTATTCCGTCATTATTTGCGTCTCTCCAGAAACGAGGCAAATTGTCTAATCCTCTTAACTTAGGGATTTCTTTCCAATAGACCATTCCATATTGGGCGTCATGAACCTTTCCTTCGCCGGTGTCACAGGCGATAAAAGTAGTCGATGGAACATTTACATCGAGACCAACAAATCTACAATAGGTTGGTTTTCCATTATTTAAATAAAAACCGCGAGGGAGAGTGTTCCATCCGGGATCGAAGTGATTTGGCCCATGCCCCAGGGCAAAATTAATTGGATAACCTAAAGTTTTCGCATTTTCCACTTCGTTTAGATAAGAAACCACTTTATTAACCGATGTGGCCAATAGATCAAGTGCAGGAGCATAAGGAACTAACTCTCTATGTTCGTTTTGTGAGCACTGCTTTCCTATCTCTTGCATTGACTGATCATTCGCTATTGTTATTATTGGCATTGCGAGCACTAGTGTAGAACTCGCTAGAGTTATTAATTTCAAAAAAAATGTTTTTCTCATTTCCGTCCCCTTTTGTTGTTATTCTTATTAATATACTGTACATCAAAAGGTTTTTATGATTTTCTTCTTGTGCCTTGTTAATTCATGAATTTACCAACATGGTGATGGATTTAAAAAAAAGCATATGCCATAAAAATATTGCATGTAAAAAATAGATTTAATTTATATTCAAAAATAACTTAAGGAGCACTCTGATGAAAACAATTGTATTTTTTATTCTATCCTTATTATGCTTTCCTCTCCTTGCAAATGAATTAAGTGGTAACTGGAAAGTTTACGAAAACAAAGACTGTCGATACGATTTATCTATAGAATTCACAGAGACATCCGTTTTATTCAAATATATGTACGGTACTCATAAGCTTTCTTTGGGAAAATTAGAAACATCTACTGAGAATAATGACAATATTAGTGATACAAAAACAAAGGGATGCGATCTTAGTGAAGATAAGAGCAAGCTCTTCTGTTCATACTCTTATTTGAATGTGCGAAGAGAGAATTTTAGTGCCCATGATATTTTCTATTCAATCAGCACAATAAATTACTCAATATTTCATGGAGAACTCATCGTTGATTCTTTCAGTCAAGACAATGAAAATTTAGCTCTAGGTGCAAGTCATTCATGTATTTATCATCGGGTTAACTAATTAGGTAGCAATTCTAGTGCTCCTGTCTTTCCTTGGTGGTATTAATTTTTTATTGAATAAATTGACCAAAACCTAGACACATGTAAATCTCCCATCTTCTCATTGCTGATTTACAAACAGATAACTATCTAAAAAAACATCCATTCTCCCTGGCACATAAAGTGCAAAAGAAACGACCAAGGAGTTTTTTATGCAGTTATCACCGCATTTTACTTTGGAAGAGGCAACGTTTTCAGAAACGGCCACTCGTCTGGGAATTGTCAACATACCTAATGAACAACAAAAACAGAATATGATCTTTGCTGCTCAAAAATTAGAACATGTGAGATCGCTTCTGAAATATCCCCTTAAAATTAACTCATGGTTTCGAACCGAAAAAGTAAATAGTGCCATCGGAGGAGCCAAATCGTCTTCTCACCTTGATGGCCACGCAATAGATTTTTCTTGCTCTGGATTTGGTTCACCTCATGCCGTTTGTATCTATTTATCACAACAAAAAATCGAATGGGATCAAGTTATTTTAGAATATAATCAGTGGACACATATTTCTTTTGATCCGAAAAACAGAAAGCAGCTGCTAACTATATTTAACCCACAAAAAATCTATGCACTGGGAATATGGAGCAAAGATGAGTACACAAAAAAGATCGTTTGAAGATGAATTCTTCAACCGCCAATGGCGCTCAAGAATTGCTTTAACTTATGTGGTGATTTGTCTTTTTGATTTTTTTGTTGCACCCATCGTATGGGCCACAGTTTTTTCGATAACGGCATGGCAGCCGCTCACGCTCCAAGGAGGGGGCACATTTCATCTCTCATTCGGCGCCATTCTCGGAGTGTCCGCGTTTAGTAAGTCCAAAGAAAAAATTGCAGAGCTAAGTTCTGCAATAAAAGAAGGAGCTTGATCATGACTCTAACAATTTTTTTAGAACTATTATCGAAATATTGGCAATATTGCGTGATCACTCTACTCGCATTAACTATTGGTTATTTTAAAATGTCCAATGACCGACTATCGGCCGAAAAAGATAAAGTAATTGCAGAACACTCTGCGACTATATCCCAATTCGACACACTCAAACTAAAGACACAAGAATGCAACCAAACAGTAGATGATCTCAATAAAAAAGGGATTGAGCTACAAACACGAGTGAACGAAGCAAATAAAACCATTGAATCTCTAGAAGTAAAAAACAGAAGTATAATCAGAGAAATCAAAACCGGCATTGTTCCCAAGGATTGCAATGAGGCCGTTAAATATTTAATCAAGAATATCAAGAAAAACACTGCTAACTGGGAGAAATCATAATGAGATTATTACTATCAATAGCATTATTATTTTCTCTCGTTAGTTGCTCTTCTCTCCCCCAAAAAGAAGTTGTGGAGGTAAGGGTGCCGGTCATACAGCCGGTACCTGAACCACCCAAAATTGAAAGGCCATATCTTGAAGTCAATTACATCACCGACGATGATCTCAAAAACCAAAACATGGACAAGATTGTTAAGTCGATGGAGATCTCCATTCAGCAGCTGATGGATTATTCACAAAAACTTGAAAAAGCACTTGATGCCTATCGATCTACTTCACAAAAAAAGTGAATTTTGAAAAATTAAAAGAAGAATATCTCGTTCGAAAAATTTCATAGGAGATATAATTTTTTTTGAATTTATTGGCGGACTGTAACTGTACCCGAAACTTCATCTATCTCATCACCATAAGCACCACCGATTATACCATCGGTACTAAGAGGAGCCGCACATGGATCGTAGAAATCAAACTTACGTTTTGGAGGGTTTGATTCAGATCCAAATCCTTCCGAAGTATATCTTGAAGGGTCACAACGGATTTCGCCCTTATCACAAATAGAAATTGCGCTTGGATTTCTCCAATCAGTTGGAAGAAAATATCCAGCTCTCACTGATGCATTTAAAAATGAATCTGGAAGCATAGCCCCCCTTGAAAGTAATTGGGAAAACGAATCGAACATGCTTCTTGATACCAAATATCCACGCCCATACTCGGCACCACCCTGAGAATAAACAATCGCAGTTTTTGCTGCTATCTTCTCGATTGTGTCGGCATATTTTTCAGAGACCATCTCTGTGGGTATTAAAAGATAAGGCTCGGTTTTCACGAGTAAAGTTTCACCAGTAGAAACAGTGGCGCGATCAGTCTCATCGAAAAAATCAGATTCGCTAACTACTTCACGAATGTATCCAGTGTCTGCAACAGATGATTCCTCGGCCATTAGTTGGCCAAAACTAAGAAAAACCAAAGATAAAATTAATGCACTTGCAATTCTCATAAAACTCCTCTGGTGAAAAAAATACAATCAGTAATTTATAAGAAACCTAAAAAGGTTTTCGGGAAAAAGAATGTCTACCAGTGTCATTTGCGATTGTCAATAGAGCCATATTAAAAAAATCAGATATTCTTGAAATCACCCCACTCCTTCAAAAAATCAGAAAACCCTTGTTCAATTGTATTACTGTTCTTTGGGTCATAATCAGACACATTATGGCCAAACAGCTGTTTCTCCCCAAGCACAGAATCCAGTGTGATCATAGTTCCTCCACTAACCTTTCGTAGCTTCTCTCCTAGCCGATCACCTGGAAGTAACAATTGCTCTGTGCCCTCTATAATATATCTAGGTCTAATGATTAATAGAGGTATTCTTTTTTGCTTGTATGAATAGCCCATGCGTACAGCATCTTTATACGCTGGCTCTTCATGAATCTCTTCATGCTTATGTGTTATGGGTTCAGGAAAACAATCACTTATTAATACAACGGCCGCTTGTGATCTCGGTCTTTTTCGTTTTTCTATTTGATACATGAGATATGCTTTTTTCAATCCATCTGCCAAAGGAGAACTGCCGCTAATGCTGAGTTTATTTAGGTTTTTAAAGACAGTTCTGTAGTTATGTGTAGGATGGTTTAGTATTTTTGATTGATTATCTTGAATTGCAATTAAACCAATTCGATCATTTCTATCTTTAAAAGAAGTAAGAATGTTTTTAATAATTTTTGAGAACAGAGGGATCGTTGCTTGTACCGATTTACTAACATCTACTGCAATAATAAACGTTAATGAGGCAGGAGCTTGCTTTTTAAAACTAATGAAATACTCTCTATCTTTTAACCTTATTTCTGAGTTTTTTCTAAAGCAGGAAGGATTGTGAATAGCAAAATTTTTAATTGTTGATGACAGTGAAAAAATAGAATCGCCTTGACTATATTTAACCGATGCTACATTCCTACCTTGGTTTTCTCTTGATGTTTTTTTGAAGTATTTTTTCCTTTTGAAAACATTTTTCTTCTTCTGATATCTCTTAAAGATACTCATTATTTTGCTTTTCAATCGATCATTCAAGCTAAATATAAAAGCATTCTTACCTACATTCAGCGAAGGAAAAGTGTTTATTGCATTTATATTTGTCTGTATTTCATAAGAAGATTTACTTTTGAAAAAATCAAATAACACTTTATTGATAAGTTCAATTATCTTTTTTTTTTATCAGCAGAGATTAATAAGTTCCCAATATTTTTGTTAATCAACATATTCCCAACCATGTGCAGTTCTGTGTCTTTATCGAGAAAAATTTTACCCTTAGGGAAAAAATTATTAACTGCATTCCTAATCTCTTCTAAAGAAGGCGGTTCCAAAAGCCCCCCGTCTCTAGTTCTATGCGATAAAGTCAGTTCTGAAGATAAAAGCACATCAGAAGGCAACACCTTTTCTCTGTTTTCTAAAGCGGCCAAGGCAAGAGCTGCGTTGATTATAGTAATTTCTCCTCTTTGCCCATCTACTTTAAGTGACGAACAAATCTGAGCGATTCCAATGAGAATCTCATTTGAAATATTGACTTTAGGAAGGATATTTTTTGCATTAATTACTTGCTCTTTTAATTGCTTATCATCGTCAGCAAAACACTCCTGCAATATAGAACAATCATGTCTGAATAGTAAATTCCTTTTCATGACTTCAACCCGTAGTTCAGGAGATATAATAGTCTCTACGTGAACACACAAAGGAAAACGATCGAGAATTTGAGGACGCAAATCTCCTTCTTCAGGGTTCATAGAGCCAATCAAAATAAAATCAGATTGGTGCTTAATAGAAATCCCCTCTCTTTCAATAACATTAATTTTCGATGTAGACACGTCAAGTATATCGTCAACGAGATGATCTGGTAATAAATTGACTTCATCAATATAGAGAATATTGTTGTTGGCCGCTCCAAGTATTCCTGGAGAAATTTTTTTTTCACCATGTTTAAGCAAGTGCTCTATGTCAACATTACCAACCAAACGATCTTCTGTGCAACTAAGAGGCAGTGTAATGACTTTTATCGCTGCTGTTTGTTTTTTTATTGGCATCCTTTCTTTGCAAAAAACACAGTAGTTATTTTTATTCGCATGTAGACAATTAAAGGGACATTCATTATTAACCTCTATAGTGGGTGCGATACTGAGTATAGAATTAACTATAGTGCTCTTTCCTGTCCCTTTTGAACCTGAGATGAGTAATCCCCCTATTTCTGGATTAACAAGATTAATTAAACAAGCGAGTTTTAATTTTTCCTGGCCCACAATAGCAGAAAAAGGAAATTTTTTTTGATTATTACTTTCTTGATTAAAATTTTCTGTCATAAATATTTCTCAATAGTTGATAGAATTCTTTCGCATACAATATTAATAAATTTCCACTCTAAATAAAACACTCAAAGTTGATCTTTTGCTAGATTTATGTAATTAAGCAAAGATTGATCATTAATACTGCATTCATTTTGAGAAAGTTTTATTCCTGTATCAATGCCAATGAAAATGAAATTTTCAAATAAATTATGCTCTTTATTAAAAACAGATGCATCTATGCGGTTGTTAGTATAATCAAAGAGGAGAGTTGCTTTTTCGGCTCCATTACTGCTTTTGAATTCCCATTTCTTCAGAGGAAAAAATGCTTGTTGGAAATCTAAATAAAAAACATACTCTCTTGTAGGCTCCGGATTATCATTCGAAAAAATGGACAAAAATGCTGATACATATTTATAATAGTTATTAATTTGTAAGTACATATTGGTTGCTGCATTTTTTGAGTAACAAGAAACAAGAGTCCCGCTAGATAAATCTTTTATTGACTTAATCTTTATGCAGCTGCGATCTTGTGGCCAATGTTTGCAAAATTCTCTCTTAATTCCAAGGAAATCTAATTTTTTTAGATCAATACTGGATTGGCACATGATTGTATCTGCTGCATTATAACCATCGATACACTGTGTCCGGTTGTTTTTATCATAATGATCTGCCAAGCCAAATATATGGCCAAATTCGTGCAGTAGAGTTTCTTCAATATTATAAATTCCTTCACTAATAGTCACTTCAGGGACTTGTGTCAGCATGTTTGTATGTGCAATGAATGCATTGTCATCGACTTCGTAATTGCGTAAGATTGTAAAATCAAAACTTTCTTTTCCAAAACAATCATCTTTGAAATAGTCTTTAAAAACAATTGCTGCTGGAATTTTAATATCTTTGGAATCAATAGCATTAATCCATTTCAACAAAGCTTCTCGAATTTTGTTTATCCATTGATCATATTTGACCTCGTTTAAAGATGTTCTTGGTGCGTATTTAAAACAGACGGAAATGCTTCGATCTTTGTGAATTTTTTCAAATAAAGATGTTTCTAGATTTATCAGAGGCAGATAATCAACACAAGATTTTGTTACTGAATTAAATTCGGAATAATCAGGACACTGAGTGCCAATTATTGGTGATGTGTTTGATCTTTCGGTGTCTTCTGTGGGATCATTGCGATTATTTGTGTTTTCAGAATTCGGAACAGTCTCGCTAGGATCATCAGTAGAATCGACAGGTTCTACTGATGGTGTCGATCTCTCAGGATAAGAACTCAACTCCTCTTTCGAAGTATCTGAATCTCTAGAGCATGATGATATCAAAATTAAAAAAGATATGAAGAGCAAAAACACTTTCATTATTCTGTCCTTACGATAGAGAAACATACATTTTCTGATCGATTACTTACAAGCATACCTTGGCGATTGCCTGAGAAAGAAGATGCTCTATCAGGTGATATTTTTTTAATTGCCTTAACCTTCTCTGATCTTGCATTTTTTTTGTCGTACCATGCAGATCCATCTAGAGGAATATCAGAGAAATTCTCGGAATAATCGTCTTCAACCCAAGCAAACTTTTTGGTCTTGTCAGTAGAGAAGCTATGTGTTCCTAGTATATATTCCCATTCTATTTCTGTAGGAAGTCTATACAATGAATTGTCTTTAGCGAGACCATTTAACTTTGCAATAAATATTTTCGATTCTTCCCATGAAATATTTTCCACATCCCCGAATGGACAAATAGGGGTGCCATCGACAATCTTATGAGTGTATTGGCAATTCTCTTTGTTTTTATAAACAGATGGATTGCTTTGCATAACTTGAAACCATTGCCACTGATTGATGCAACCAGAGTAACCCCAAAATTTGTAGTTGATGGTTATTTCTTTATTGTCTTTCCACAAAAACTTACCTGGTTTCACAAGAGAAAATCTATCTATTGGAAATAAAGGAGAAAATATTTGTGCTTTTTCATCTTTGGATTGTGAAAGCACATGAGAGATGCATATCTGATGTGTTCCATTTTGTTTCAAAGCATAGCAAAGATCAGCGTAATTATCGCTGTCTTTTTGCCTAACAAATACTGGGCTCACTTGCTCAAAAAAAGGAATCACCCTGTAGGGGTCTAGTGCTAGATATTCATACTTGGTATTGGTTTTGTATTGCTCAATAATGCGCTCAGTAAACCGCAAGAAATCCCTTTGCTTAAAAAATGCTCCTACGTTTTTCAACCATGTATAATAATCTTGTGAGCTTATACTGTTAATAAACCTTTTTTTAAAGACATCTTTCAAGTCATTTGTATATTTAATGCTAGTAGTTTTTTTTATCGGATCATCAGTGTTTTTTGAACCTCGTTCAATGATTCGCTTTGAACGAATGAGCATATCTTCTATGCTGAGATAATCAACCCCGGCAATCTTGTCGTTTTCCTTTTTTAAAAGCAAAGGAAGTTTTTTGAATAAAAATAAAACCCTTATGGGAGACTCATTCAAAATATTCCTAGCATCAATAAATAATTTAAAACTCATTTCAGGATTTTGGCATTGATAATATTCTATGGTATCCATAACGAGAGATGTGTATTTGTAATCCGGCAAGCTTTGTAAATATCGCAAAGCCATGAATTCATCTCCTCTGCTCCCCTCTATCGCATAATCAAGATACATGACTTCTACACAATCCTTATATGTTTCATTTATATGCTCCAGCCAATATCCATACCTACTTAATCTAATCTTCCGAAGCATCTCTGGGGTGAGTGAAATGCTATTTGGAGAAAACTCATGAGACCTATCGGATGATACTATGTCAGCGTAATATCCTGTTCTTTCAAATGGCATAGCAAACCGTGCCTCGCTAATTGAATCCAATATTTCCCTGTGGTCAGTGTTGCCAGAAGAAAACTCTTCCATTGAAATTGAAATACTTTCAGAAGCATCTATTGAAGCTAAGTCTACGCTTGTTAGTAAGATAAAAAGGAGAAAATAAATCATTGGCAAATCCTTGGTTGATTTTTTCGCTGTATATTAACAAAGGAACCGTATTTATCGCCTGGAATGCGTTACGTCAATACCTGTTGCAGATTATTTTTCTTTTTGCTTTTTCAAGTGGAATCATTGAGCAAGGAGACTGTGTAACTTTTACACGTTGTATGTGATCTAGCGATATTAAAAAACAATCAACTCTGCTTTTGACAAAACTTCCTCGTCCTCTTTTGATAACTTCGATCTGTAGTCATCATCAGCAATAGACCCAATTTTCTTAAACCCATCAACAGCATGGCGTAATTTTTGTATTTTTTCTTCAGTGATGCTGATTTTTCCACTGGCGCTTTCTTCTGTGCAACTCTGATATGCCCGTCTGACGTGAGCAAACAAGTCAGCAATTCTTTTCAAGCGCTTCTCTTCTCTGGCCTTGAGCGAGAGGTAATCATCTAATATCTGCTGCAATTTACTACCAACACCAGCATTTTTCCTAGTATTGCACTCTACTCTGTCGATAAATTCGAGGTATTTTGGTGGCAACCAAAGTTGGACTTTTTCGCTCGCTTCACTGTTCTTCATGACTCAATCCTGAGAAAATTCGGGTACATTTTTTAAGGGAAATAAAAATGTACCCGAATTTAGCATGCTTGGAAAATCTTCCTTTTTAGAAGGTTAAGGAGAGTGGTTCTTCTTCTAATTCCTCTCGCAATCGCTCAAGTATATCTTTTTTCTTCCACTCTTCCGCACTTGCCAGCTCTTTGCTGGTTGGGATGTTGTGCATTTCTCGGAGAGAATCGAGCCTATCACTGTCTGCAAAATTATTTGTGAGCTTACGCAGGATCGCCACAATCTCGTCTACGATGGCATCGCGAATAATTGAGACTGTTGAAATGGCTTCCCGTTTACTCGCCTCTCCCTGAGCTTGCTGCATTTCTTCTTGAGAGTAAATTCCACTCAGCTCATGCGGAAAAGCTCTGCGAAGAGCAAGCATTTCCGCAACTTTTGCAATCATCAGAGCGGGGAGTTTGTCCCACATGAATGCCTGCTTGCCTGCAGGTCGATACTCTCTGTAAAGTGCAGTAGCAACAAGTGGCTCATTAAAGCCGTCTCTAATAACGCCTATTTTGGCTGCTGTTGGTGGCGTACTCTTCACCCACACATCAACCCACTTACCATCTTCACCACACCAATACGGCCCAATCTGGCCCCTGTAATGGCCTGTTCTCTCTGCTACCAGCCTTGCACCATCAATTGATACCTCAAAATTCATTTTTCCAGTTCTTCTGATTGCGTAAATTTGACGAGCAAAAGGGTCAAGCTGTGTGCGATTTGTAACCATCAAAAACATTTTCAACTCATTGTCAGTTGAATCAGGCGGCATGATCTGCTTTTTTAGCAATTGCACTCTTTCTTCGTTGAACGCTGGCAGAAACACTTTGCTATCAACAGAAGCTAAATGCCCTCTATTCTCCTTTACCACTATTTCATTTTTAATTTCTTCCTTGCTTTCAGTTGTTGTCTCCATTGTTTCCCCTTTGTTGTTTGATTTTTTTTCTTCCAATCTGTCAGAAACTCCATCGTCTTGCTTATTCATATCGACACCTCCAACCCGAGCTTTGGGAAACGGACAGGGTAAAATCTTACTCTCTCCCAAGACTTCGTTTTGAATTTGCGACTAGACGCGGATGTGAGACTACGCATTTTACGCATCTCGGACGTGGAAAACATGAGGGGGATTTGGCCAGATATGGCCATTGATGCTTGCAACATAGCAAACTCCTTTGACTTTTTAAGGTTGTATCGCTATGCTTTCATTTGCCGACGATCGCATAGCGACGTTATTAGCTCTTAGTTGCTTCAACAACTAAGAGCTTTTTTATTTTTTAAGTTCTATAATTCTTTTATTAAGACCAACCTGGTGCTCTACTAGAATCTTAATGGTCTTTTTCTTGGAAAATAGATCACCCCACTCTTCGAGAGTGATTATCTCATGGGAAATTTCATACATCCCTTTTGTAACTTTTACGAAAACCTTAGATTTAATTAATCCTTGCACAAGCGCATTGATAGTGTTCATTTTGAGGCCTGTGGCTTTGACTAATTCCATTTTAGTGACAACATTGATCGTTATTCTATTACCTTGCTTTTTTTGCATCGGAATGAATCCTTGAATCAATTTGATGGGGATTCGCTTTATAGAAAACAAGTCCAAAAGATATTCTTCATATGATTTTTCTATTTGTATTTCGCTTCTCATTTTCTCTGTATAGTATTTTAAAATATCTTTGTAAATTATTTTATTAAAAAAATATTTTTGACTTCCTTTGTTTTTTAACGGATTATTCCGGTAGTGTGTCTTTTTCAAAAAGGATAAGCATGAGTCATAATATCATCGACGATACCCAAATCGATAAGCCTTGCTTGAAAAGAAAAAAAACCGTGAGAGAATGCAGTTTCTCCTTGAACGTAAATACTTCATCTCTCTGTGATTCAAAGACAACAGATGATAAAAACAAGTTTCCAATTGTCTATGACAATAAGAGTGTGACACTTGGCGAGTTTTGCACCTCTTCTTTGTTTACTGTTGCCAAAGAAAGGCGTGAGCTGAAGCACGAGCTTCTTTATTCATCTTCAACATATGAAATTTACGGTCACGGGACAGCACTTAATCAAGCTGATCTTGATAACATTTACCATATTTTTATTATGTTTTCTGATAAGAATATTGATAGTGCCATTGAATTTACTACATATGGTTTCTTGAAGAGAAAGGGCAGTAGTTTAGGTGAAGACAATTATAATAGTCTAAGAGCTAGCTTAAGACGAATTGAGGAGTTTAAGTATGTTATAAGAGATAAGAACACAACTCGATGGATTGATGTTAGATTTTTCAAAACATTAGAGGGAAACGAGAGAAAGAACACCTTTAAATTGAGCCTGAGCGATATACTCGGAAAAAGAATTGTGGAGAAATGTAAATTTATCCCACTTGATGAGCGGAATAAAATGAAAACAATGGTTGGCAAATGGCTCTTGTCGTACTTAAACGATCATCGACCAGAGTTCTTTCCGACTCTTATAGAGACGCTCAGGTTGCGATCTGGAGCAACCATGAATCTATACGATTTCATCAGATGCATTAAAAAAGAATATCAAGCTTTTGAAAGCATAGGATACACACTTGAAATCCTGAATCGGGGTAAGGCTGCCAAGCTGTATGTTACTTTTCCAAAGAAATAAAAAAATCTTCCACTCTTTTTAAAAGTTATTAAAGAAGAAATTAATAAGGTATTGTAAACGGACATAGTTAGCTCTAGCGCCAATTGCAATCGATGTCTTACCTATTTTTTGTTGTTTAAATATGGATCAACTACGATATTCATCTGGATGAACTACGATATTGTCATGGGTGAACTACGATATTGTCATGGATGAACTACGATATTTTATGGATGAACTACGATATTTTATGGATGAACTACGATATTTTATGGATGAACTACGATAGTGAGAAAAAAGACGATCATTGAATTCAAAACAATGCATGGAGTGATGTGAGAACGGTAATGCAAGCCCAAGTAATTAACTCGATTATCGTGAAAAAACAAGAAATTAGGAGTCTTGCGCCAGAAAGTGTCGCAGCTCATCCTTGAAGCAAGCAGAGGAGTTCGCTGGTCTATTTTATGGATGAGCTACGATAGTTTGCTTGTGTGTGGCTTTTTTTTGAACCTTGCAATTTATAAGAGTTAACGGGTTTTGGAGTGTCTCAAGTCATGCCCTATCCCTTTTAGACTATCGTTTCCTTGATCGGATCAAGGAAACGATAGCTTGATTAAGCCGCCTCCAGACAAGGTGGTTTGAGTGGCTTTAGAAGCAGGAGTATCGCTTCTTTGATCCTCAGTCGTGGGAGTGTTTTGCGCTTGAAATACTTCGAGCATTACTTTCTGTGTTCTGTTGTTTTGTTTTTTTTTGATAAATCAAAAAAAGGTTGTGCATCGGTAATTCGCAAACTAAGCTTAAAAGTAGTATCATTATTAGCTCGGAGGTGGGGATGATAAATTCAACTAAGTTATTTTTTACACAAGCGCAAATGTCTGTTTTATCGAGGATGAACAAATCAACGATTAGTAGATTTATTTCCACTAATAAATATAATTGCCTTCCTCTGGATTGCGGTACTAATCGCTATTCATTAGAAGATACAAGGCAAATAGTTAGAAATTTTATAGGGAAAGATAAGTTTCGCCGTGGCGAAACTCAGAAAAAGAAAATATTCACTTTTTACAATTTCAAAGGCGGTGTGGGTAAGTCTGTGTTATCTTCACAAGTTGCCCTTCATCTTGCCATTATGGGTTTTAATGTGCTGGCCATCGATCTAGATCCACAATCTCATCTTACTCTTAATTGTGGCATCAGGAATTGGGCAGGGAAAACCATGTATGATGTAATGATAGAGGGATGTGAATTGGATGAGGTTATATGTAAAGCATTTGACGGATTGGATATAATTCCCGCAAATCTAGGGCTTACAAAGCTAGAATTGCCATTGGTTCAAAAAAATCAAAGAGAAATGGTTCTTTCTAAAGTTCTCAAGGCTATTGTTGATAGTTACGATTATATTATTATCGATACGAATCCAACGATAAGTGTTTTGAACATAAATTCTTTAGTTGCAGCCAATCAAATACTTATCCCATGTTCAACGCAACCTCTGGCATACAATGGACTCGCACTTGTGTTTGATGGATTGAGAGATCTTTTTGATGATCTGGAGAGAAGTGTAGAAATGAAGATCATTCCAAACATGTATGATGTTAAGACGATTACATCACAGGAGGTGTTGGGAGCATTACGATCAGAGTATGGGAACTTTACAGTATCTACAGTTATTCATAAATGTGAGGATGTTAATATTTCGTCAAAAACTGGGGCACCATTAATAAGTTTCGCAAAAAAGAATTCCCCTGCTCTTGAGGATATGATCAGCTTGATTCATGAAATGATAAGTATGTCAGAGGGTGAATTAAAAAGCAGTGATGCGATTGATTTGCATGGGCATACTGCGATTGAGCGCGATGATGGCCATTGTTTAGTGCTGAATTAAGGGATTTTCGCCACGGCGAAATTTTGTAAATGGGGGTAGTATGAGTGAAATCAAAGTAAGGGAACCAGGCGAATATTTGAAAAACACACAAGGCAAGGTTTTTAGCTCGTCTTTGCTTACTGCAGGGATCAGGAATGAAATCTCAATGATAAAAACAGAGAAGATTAGATCATTTGACGGTCAGTGCAGGGTTGAATTTGGTGATGAAGCAATAGAAAAGCTAGCAGATACCGTAAAAAGACATGGGATTAGACAGCCACTTACCCTTCTGCAATCAGATGAAATTGGATTTTTTGAGGTGGTGAGCGGAGAGCGAAGATTAAGAGCTGCTAAATTAGCGGGAATGGAAAAAGTTCCTGCAATTATTATACAAAACAGAGCTTTGGCAGAGGAAATTGCAATAATAGAAAATATTCATCGCAAAGACCTTACGCTTGTTGAGATAGGCAAGAACTACTCTAGATTGTTAGATAAAAATATAATGACAAACCAAGGGGAGCTCTCTGAAAAAATAGGTGTTTCTCGTGGGCATATATCAGAGTGCCTAGCTTTTTCTAAAATACCAGATGAAGTTGTTCAACTGCTTACAGCAAGCAATATGGTCTCAAGAGTTATTTTAAGAAAAGTTGTTACTCTTTCTGATGCTGCTAAAATGATCGAATTTATTAATGAAGAGATAAAGAAAAATTCCTCGAAAAATGATAACAAGAAAAAGAAAACGGAGAGTGGCGGAAATACTCCTGAAAAAGCAGTGGAGAAAAAAAGAAAAATTGTTTCTATCGATGTGATTAATAATCAGTATTGTTTTAATCAAAAAATTGAGAAGCTCAAGGCAGACGAACTGAAGTCACTAAAGAAATTGGTGGCCACCCTTTCAGAAGAAATTGATAAAGCACTAGAGAAGGAAGGAGTGAATGAGCAATAACGTGATTGATTTTAAAAGCAAGCAAGCGTTTTCTGATCAAGACATATTCATGCATGAGCTTTTGAGTAAAGCAAAATGGCATGAGGAGTTCGAAAAACTGGGTGGGGCGAGAATAGGGTTTGAGGCAGTTGATGATTGGAAATACGGTGATGATGGAAATTTCACCGAAGAGTACAAGACTTATCTTGAGGAGAGAGGAAGGAGTAATGAGACTTTGGTTTGACGCAGATTCCAGTAGTCTTTCCTGAACCAACACTATTTTTCACAAAACCAAAAACCAAACCAAAAGACCGTGCTATTACGAAATGGCCCTCTTCTAATAAGCACATGAGATTTGCCTATACGTAAAGGCATGTGTAGTTTAGATCAATTATTATAACATCGATCGGAGAGTGGTTCTCACTACACTACAAATATGGCAAACGAAATAACATTAGAGAGAGTAATCAATTATTTTAAAGGCGATTTAGAAGCGTGTTTACCGCAAAACATGCCCAGTTATATTTTTGAAGCCATACAGGAAGGTGTGGAAGCTTTCCAGAGTGGAGAAGAGTCTAAAGAACATTACGGGAGTGCTGTGCTATTCTGTATAGTTCAGCTATGTAGCAAAGGGAAACAATCACTCACTATTCCGGTGGATGAGTTACAGGAAAAATTCAATACCTATGCTTGTTGTGTTGAGTTGGAAAGTATCAGGCGCAAAGGTTTGATTAAGACAGACAGTTTACCAACAATTGATAATATTTTTGATGGCAATCGCTCGATTAGAGTTCAAATGACCAAAGAAGGGGTCGACTTCGGTCTTTCCCTTGATTTTCTTGATAAAGAGACTAAAACAAAGTTGATGCAATTGAGAGAAGAGTCTCTGTGAAAAAGTCAGGAGAGTGGTAGGCCTACTTCACAGCATCTCTAAATTCTTGGCCTGGCCGAAATTTAGGTACAGTCTTGGCTTTGATTTTTAGCTTCTCGCCAGTAGAAGGGTTTGTTCCTATTCTCGCAGCTCTTTTCACTTTCGTAAAAGTTCCAAAGCCGATGAGAGAGACGTTATCGCCCTTTTTAACGCTTGCAACGATTGTGGCAATGATATGGTTTAGGCAGCGTTCACCCTGGGCGTATGACCACTCTGCGAGTTGCTTGTTCTTGAGAATAGTGTCTACTAATTCCTTCTTGTTCATGAATCCCCCGTTTGTAGATTAATAATAGTGATCGAATTTTAGTAATTTAAGGTGATGGATGGCAAGATTATTATTCAAATGGGCAGAGGTGCTTTTTCATTGCAAATGGTACCATTAAGTGATACCATTGTTTTTATGACGAAACTAGAGAAAATAATCAAGCAAATCATAGATAACCCAAAAAGTGTCAAGGCCAGAGATTTTGAGAAATATCTTTTGCACTTAGGTTTTGAGATGAGAGATGGCGACGAGAAAAAAACTCATCGACATTATTTCCATCCAAGTGATCCAGCTTTGTTAATTGTCATAGTATTTAGCAAAGGAGATGAGACTATATTGAACAGAAGCTATATTCAAAGGTATTTAAAAGAGATCGCAGTAATGCTCAAGGATAAAAACAATGAAGAAAAAATTTGACCCAAGAAAATACGATATAAAAATCAACACATTTTTTGATGAAAACTTCAATGAGATGAGGTTCTACGGAAGAGTGACAGAATTAAAAACCATATACGTTGAGGAATCAACTGCTAACAAGGCATTCAATAGAGTATTAGAGGAAATCCAAATTTACAAAGATCACTGTGAAAAACATAAAATAGAATTCCCTCTCCCATTGCAAGATCAAGAATTTTCAGGAGAACTAAGATTGAGACTCGGAAAAGATTTGCATAAAAAAGTGGCAGTAGAGGCCAATCAACTTGGCGTTTCCATTAATAAATACATATTGGAAAAACTTAGTGCCTAATGAAAAATAAAAAAAAAATTAAACTAACAAAAGAAGAGCAAAAACTTGAGGATTCTTTTGAGCGAGATGAGTGGGCATATGCTGGTGATAAAGAAAGAGACAAGCTTGTTAAAGCTGCAAAAGATGCTCGCCTGACTATTAGGATTAGCAAAGATCTTGTGGATAAATTACGGGAGATATCGGCCGAGGAAGGGGTTCCCTATCAGACTTACATTACAAGCAGTCTACATAAGCTCGCTACTGGGCAACTGGTAGAGAAAAAAGCTATAAAGGCCGTAATCGAAGCGATGAAAAAAGTTTCTTGATAGTTGGATAAATAATTAGATTCTAAAGTTTTCTCGCCACCACTGCGTAGGATCACTTAAATATATTGGCAGCTCTGCTTTTTGAGAGAGTGGAGCTTCACTTGCTTTTTCGTCTTTGATTATCTGCTCTTGCGGTAGTGATTGTTCTACTTGTGGTGTCTCAACTGCCAGAGTGTCATCCTCTCTATTGATAACTCGTGTTTGTCTACGCTGAAATTTTGCCATTTGAAACCTCTATTGCAATTTTGGAGTAATGGGAGCGATGAAATCAGCTAACTTTGCGATCTGCTCAGTAGCGCTTGTTTTGGCATCTACAACAGTCATGCCAGAGTTGATGATATTTAGTATGTCCTGACTTTTACTCACGCAAAAGGGCAGAAATTGATCGCTATAGCGTGCCTGTAGTGCTTCCCTTGTTTCCCTAGATGCTCTCTCGTTTTCCCTGTAGAAATTTAATAAAATTTTTATCTCAGGTACTCGGCAATCATACTCTTTGCACTCCTCTACAATATCAGCAATCGTCAAATCAACCGACTCTTCTCCGTATACTGTGGGTTCGCATGGTTGAATGATTAAATCAGAGGCGAGATAAAAAGAGGCAATCAAATTGGAAAAAGAAGGAGGTAGATCGAAAAAGATAAAATCAAATTCGCGTTTTAGTTTTTCGAGTTTATTAGCGACGAGATATTTTGGGTTTTTTGAGATTGTGATTCTCTCAGTTTTGCGAGCTTTGGCTTTACATGGGATTAAAAAAAGATTGGGGATTTTAGTTGGAATAACTGCTTCACTGAAGTCTTTATCATGTTGATAGATTTCAAGCATTGTGAGCGATTCTGGGGGCACTTGTTCAACTAGGGAGTGAGTAGTGCAGGACTCGGGATCGGCATCTATTATGAGCGTTTTAAGACCTCTAGAGGCCAGTATGGCCGCAGTGTTGATGGTGAGAAATGTTTTACCAACGCCGCCTTTTTGTGTCGCGATCGCTAGTGTCTTTGGTGGTTGTTGAGTAAATTTATCTTGATTGAATTGTAATTGATTCACGTCGGGTATTGTTGTTTCCATGCTTTCTCCGTTAGATAAATTCTATACAGAAGTGTTTGATAATGTCTTGCGTTTTGAAAATTGGTGGGGAATTATTGGAGTTTTAAATGCCACCTTTATGTAACTTTTATGTAACTTGTAACGGGTTTATGTAACCAAATAGCGTTACATCGGTGAAAAACAGGGGTGTTTTTTGTTACAAAAGTTACATGAATGTTACAAGGATTACACATATGAGCAACGATGTAATTGAGCAAGAGTTAAGATTTGCCAAGTATTATAGTGATCAAAAAACGCCCAAGAACGTTGCTAGAGCGGCAAGAGATGCTGGATATAAGGAAAAGATAGCAAGGCAAACTGGATACAGATTGCTGAAAAAATCCCACGTGAAGACATTTCTTGAAGCAAAAACCACATCCCGACAAAATCAATCCAGTGCTACGACTGAAGAATTCATTGAAAAAGAGGCGAGCGTTGAACCAAAAGTAGAAGAAAACATAGCAACCAAATCGTGTCCTGCTGTTAATCAAAACGAGAAAGAAAGTATAAAACCAGATTCGTTTCCTCCTGTTGAGTCAAAGGGTTTGGTGGAAACAATAGAGGATACAATTAATCAACTTCAATTACTGTACTCTGATGATCTGGATTTTTATAAGAAAAGATCTATTTTAGAGTTGCAGCTAAAAAGCATGTTCGAGTTGGCAAAATTGAAAGGCATGTACAAAAAATCAGGTGAGGATGATTTAGAAAATACGAGTGAATACAAAAGGCTAGTTAAGCGTGCAATGACGATGACAGAAGAAGAGGAAAAAAAGCTAAGAGAGGAAATGGATGAAGCTGAAAGAGTTTTAGGGAATAGAAGTTATCAATGAGTTCTGTTCATGATCCTCGGCTTGATGCGCTGATGAAGCATAAAAATATTTGTGAAAAATCTTTCAGCTATTTTTTTTATCGCTCCATGAAAATTCTAGAGCCACAAACTAAAATAAAATGGAATTGGCATCTAGATTTGGTTATAGAATATCTTGAGTCTCTTTATTTAGGTCAAATCAAGAGACTCATTATCAATATTCCTCCTCGTAACTTCAAATCATTAATTTGCAATGTGTGCTTTCCTGCGTGGGTATGGACCAAAGAACCGTCATTACGTTTTATCAGTAGCTCGTACGTAGCAGAGCTTAGCACCAAACATTCTTATGATAGGCGCCAATTGATTGAGTCTGATTGGTATAAGCAATTGTGGGGGGATGTTGTTAGATTAGAGCGCGATAATAATCAAAAAAACTATTATCAAAACACCAAAAGAGGATCGATGTTTTCTACGTCCACAAACGGATCAGTGACAGGGCATGGTTGTAATATTATGATTGTTGACGATCCTCATGATCCCATGGAAGCAAGCAGTGATGTGCAGAGAGAATCAGGGATTGTTTTTTGGAAAGAGACTCTTTCCTCGAGATTTAATGATCCAAAAAACGCAAGAACCCTGGTCGTTATGCAAAGGTTACATGAAAGAGACCTTACAGGGTATTTATTAGCAGAAGAGAATGGGTGGACACAACTTAAAATACCGATCGAATGCGAGAGCAGGACAACTTTTATTTTTCCAATTACGAATAAAGAAAAAAATTATGAGCCAGGAGAAATTTTAAATCCAGAATACGAAGGAAGAGAAGAACTTGATCGAGCTAAAATTTCCTTAGGCTCTTATGGGTATGCAGCTCAAAAACAACAAGAGCCCGCGCCACGAGAAGGTGGAATGGTTAAACGTGAGTGGTTTAAATTTTGCGATAGACTTCCAGAGTATTTCCCCAGTATCGTTTTGTCTTGTGACATGGCATTTAAGGGCGAGGCAGATAGTGATTATGTAGTTATGCAAGTGTGGGGGAAAAAAGATGGAAATCACTATCTCATAGAGCAGATAAGAAAAAAATTAACATTCACTGAAACATGCAGGGCCTTAGAAGAGTTGGCCGCTCAATACAAGGGATACAGAGAAATTTTGATTGAGGAAAAGGCCAATGGTGCGGCCGTTATTGATACGCTTGCAAGTAGAGTTCACTCAATGATTAGAATTAACCCGAAAGATCCTAAGGTTTCACGATTAAATGCTGTCTTGCCAATGATAGAAGCTGGTAATGTGTTTTTGCCTAATCCTTTAACACAACCATGGGTAGACGATTTTATTTTAGAGGTTTGCCGTTTTCCTAAAGCGGTTCATGATGATCAGGTGGATGCTATGACTCAATATTTAAACAGAGAGAAGGAAAATATCGGATGGTATCCGTCTGTGGAGGATCTGGATAGATTGAGTGCCAAGTCTGATACCAGCAGTAGATATTGGTGAAAAAGGGGAGTGAAAAGAATGAGAGAAGATAAGAATAGAGGCATTGTAGATACTTTAAAGAGCTTTAAATGGTGGAATGACAAGTTTGATTCTAATGATGATCATAAACTTCATAATATGCAAGTGAAGAAGATAATCGTAGAAGATTATCGAGCGAAGTCGGTTGGATCTAGTGGAACACAAATTTTTTCTGGTTACTTTCATGAAGACGTGAACAGAGAATTTAATGATCCAACAGAGCTATATTACGAGATGGGCCTTAGTGATCCCAAAGTGAAAATGTGCTTACAGGCTGTCAAGTATCCAATTATGTCGGCAAATTGGTCAATAGAGCCAGCGGATGATTCCGATGAAGCATTAAAGCAAGCTGAATTAGTGGAGTACATTTTATTTAAGAAAATGCCTAAAACATGGACCAATTTGCTGGAAGAAATTTTGACATGCGTGGACTTTGGTTATTCGGTTTTTGAGTGCAGCATGGTGCCGTTTGTAGATGATGAAAAATTTAATTCTTTTATCGGAATAAAAGATATTGGGTTTAGAAATCAAAGGACACTTGAGAAATGGGTAATAAGCTCAGAGACTGGAGAGCTTGAATTTTTAGAGCAACGAGTTTATGGAGATTTAAAACGAAGTGTAATGATTCCGGCCAATAACTTAATGATATTTTCTATTGGGAAATTAGGAGATAATTATCGCGGGACATCAGCGCTGAGGTCTTGTGTCGGCCCGTATAAGCGGAAAAATTTTTATCTGGAATTAATGGGAAAAGGTCTAGAAAAATCAGCTAACCTCATCCCCGTAGTCCAGTGTCAAAACGAAAGCTCTTTGGAGAATGTAAAAGGAGTCATTGATAGATATCTTCGCTCAAAAATGAGTTATATTATTCTTACTCCTGGGACAACAGTAGACTTGAAGAGCAACAATTTTGACCCAAATGGAGTGATGAAAGCGATTGAAAACGAGGATGCGCAAATTGTAGGAGCTTTTGGGGCGCAATTCATGGAGCTTGGAAAAGGCGGCGTTGGAAGCTATGCCCTATCATTTGATCAATCAGATTTTTTTCTAGGAGGCATAGAGTTTATTGCCACTAAAATTTCAGAAGTGATCAATCAGAAGCTAATCCCATCAATTATCAATTTGAATTTTGCCAATAAAAAAACTTATCCCAAACTGGTATTTTCGGGCATACGAGATAGAGCAGGCAAGGAGCTTGCGGAAATAGTTGATCTACTGGTTAAATCCAAAGCATTAATACCAGATGACCACCTAGAAGATAGCTTGAGACAGAAATATAGATTGCCCAAAAAATCAGATGAAGGACAACGGATCGTTGATAATCAAAATGAGATAGGTAATAACAAAGAGCTAACCTTTGCCGAAAAATCAAAAAAAAGTAGTGGTGTTGTTTCTTTGATAGATTCATCTGCGGAAAAGATAAAAGAGTTAATGGTTAGTCACTTAAATACTTATTCTCAAGATATAATTAGTAATTTAATAAAAGAATACAAAAAGCTTCCTGCGTCGAACAAGATAGGGGCCATATCATCTCTTGATGATAAAACACCTCTAAAATTCAAGAAGGATTTAGAAGATTTACTAGGTAGGATTGCGTTTAAAGCAATAGCAAGTGCAAGAAAAGAAGTACCTAAAAGAACAAAATTTGCAGAAAAGGATATCTATGAGTGGGACTTATTACCAAAACAAGTAATGTCATTCATAAAAATGAAATCCAAGCTTTTAGCAGATCATCAAACAAATGAGCTTGCAAGCGCTACCTATTTTCAATTTGAATCCTCTTTAACATCTACCGATTCATCATCAATTCTAGAACACGATTTAAAAGAAGCGGCAGCACAAAAAATAGAGGGAACATTAACCAATGTTGGTGCTGTTAATGCCGCTAGCGATATTGTAAACAAATCAAGGAATGCATTTTTTTTAAGCAAAGAAGTTGCTGAAGATATAGAAAGCTTTACATTTACAAATGCCGACCCAAAATCAGAAATTTGCAAAGATTTGAACGGGAAAACATTTTTTGTTAACGATCCACATGCTACCCGATATTACCCACCACTACACCATCTCTGCAAATCATACCTAGTGCCCAACTTCAAAGGTGAAAAAGATGCACCTGATATCACTCCTGGAGGATTAAAACCATCCATGGCAGACTTAGAAAAATTCATAACTTTTTAATCAGATGGCGTTGACATAGTTGTTAGTTGCACGTTTAAATAAAACATTCACAAAATAATTCCCGAGCAAAGCAGTATGAACATGAAGAATAGAGTACGAGGGTCTTTATTTCAAATTAAGTTTAGTGACAGTGACTTAAATGAAGTTCCAGAAAAAATTCAAATTTTAAGAGTAGGGAATTTTACAAATGAGTTCACAGGTGAAGTATTTAGCATTACGCCAGATACCCTCAAATCCATGGTCGATAATTTTAAAATAAATTCAAGAGGAATCGATTTGGGAATTGATGTATCTCATCGGCCGGAGGATGGGTATATCGCATGGATTACGGAATTGTCATTAGAAGATAATGGCAATGAATTATGGGCCGTAGTTAGGTGGACACAACCAGGCAAAGATCTGGTGAAAAATAAAACATTTAGATATGTATCCGCAGATTTTAACTACAATTACCGTGACAATGAAAGCTTGAAAGAGTTTGGGCCAACACTTAATGGTGCTGCTTTAACAAATAGACCGTTTGTTAAGAACATGGAGCCAATCATACAATTAACAGAAGATATAAATAGAACAGAGGATGGAAAGATGTCAGAAGAGTTAAAAAAAGAACTTGAACAGTTAAAAACACAGATGGCCGCTTTAATGAAAGAAAATGTTGAAATAAAACAAAACCAGCAATTTTCTGAAAGAAAATATAAATTTGACAAGCTTTTTATGGAAGGGAAAGCTTGCGAAGCTCAAAGAGAAGCTTTTATGATTGGAGATATGGATAAATTTTCTGAGTTGGCCACTCCTTACAACTCTAAAAATGTTGGACATTCGAAAGAACCATCACCAAAAAATGTCAAAGCAAGTGAAAATGTTGAAGACGAAGTTTTAAAAGCTGCAAGAGAAAAGTCAAAGTCCATGGATATTCCTTTGCACGATGCTATTTCCGTTGTCTTTAAAGAAGATAAAGAATTAGCAAGCCGATTTCATGAATTTAAAAAAAATAGACCATCAGAACAAGGAGGAGTGCAATGAGCAGCTATACAGAACCTAAGTTTAAAGCTTTTTATGCGCAAACTAAATTATTAGACAATCAATTCAACTTTGTAGCGTTTGGTGATGCCGATGATAAAATCACATTATCCAACGGAACGAATAATGTTGTGGGTGTTTTAATGAATAGACCCAACATAAACCAGATTGCAGAAGTGGCCCTAACGGGTGGAGGGGCGCAATTAAGAATTAGCTCAGGTGTGGCCAGAGGAGATTTACTAACTTCTGATACCAAAGGGCAAGGAAAAAAAGTAACAGTTAATGGAGAAAATGTTTATGCTATTGCGATGATGTCAGGGGTTGAAGGTGAAGTGATATCAGTTGATTTAGTAAGATCGCAAGCAGTCATTAAGTAAACTAGAGGGGGGATTCAATGGCACAAACAGCAGCAATGTATGATAAATTATTAACGACCGTATCTACGGGATATTTTCCCACAGGATTTATAGCAACAAAAATTTTTCCTTCATTGCCAGTTAAGCAAAGCACAGGTGCGCTTGCTGGATATGGTAGTGATCACATAAGGATTGAAAACACACTAATGGGTGGGCGAGGCAAAGCTCCCAGATATGAATCGATGACTAGAAAAATTAGCTACTACAGCGTTGAAAGACACGGAATAGAAGGTCTTGTCACACAAGATGATTATGACAACTATGATTTGCCTTATGATGCGGAAAAAGATGAAACAATCGGCATAACAACTGTTTTGACCATAGGAAAAGAAAAAGCAATGGCCGATCAATTAATGAATAAAGATGTTGTTAAATCAAATGTTACATTAAGTGGAGAAAACCAACTTTCTAATTATGAAAAATCAGATCCACTGGCCGTTGTGAGACAAGCGCAAAACACTATTTACGATAAATGCGGTCTTGCTCCTAACAAAGTTATAATGAATTGGAAGGTTTATAATGCTTTGTCATATCACCCTAAAATTTTAGGAAATCTGGGATATTCTCAGGCGCGCGCAGGAACGTTGACAACAGAAGAATTGGCCAAAGCCATGAAGATAGAAACTCTGTTAATTGGTAATACTTCTTACAATGCTGCCGCATATGGTAAGAATGCTGAGAATATGACGAGTATTTGGAGTGATGACATTTTATTTTACTATGCACCTGATATCGCAGGAAAATATCAAATGTCATTCGGTTACTACATTATTAAGTCGGGTGAAACTCCCTTGCAAGTATATACAGAAAACGAGTTTAATCCGCCAGGGGCAAAAAAAATTCTAGTAACCGATAACTATGGAATTTCGCTGACTAATATAAATGCTGCTTTTTTAGTGAAGGCCGCTATTTAGGAGAGTCACTTTGTCTTATTGCACGATAGAGCATATTCAAGAAGAATTTAATGATATAAAATTCAGTGACGAGACACTCGTAAAGATCGATCGGGTGTCTCGCTTTATTGCAGAAGCATCTGCATATATCGATGGGAGTATTTCTTCTCTTTATAACGTTCCTATCGATTACACTTCATCTCCTCAATCTTTTTTAATCTTGCAATCAATTTGCATTGATATTGTAGTCTCAAAAATTAAAGATATTACAAAAATCAATAAAGATAATAGTGCTGATAAGGCCGGAAGTGGATACACAAAAAAAGAATATGATGTAAAAATCGATAAAATTTTAAATAGGAAATTGCTTTTAAATGATTGCCCTTTAAAAAAAGAGCAGAGTATTTATATTGAAACTTCTGAATTGGAATTTAATTCGATCAAGTGGTGAATAAATGGAAGTTAGTTACAGCATCGAAAACGATAGGCTATTCCAAGAAGCGATAAACAGAGCTATCGCCACTACTCAAGATTTACGAATCCCATTAACACTAATTTCAAAAGATTTTTTCAAATCTGAGCAAGCAATATGGATGCTGCAAAGTCGTGGTGAATATCCCGATTTAGCAGAGTCTACAAAAAGAAAAAGAGAAAGGGATCAGCAACCATATTATCCTATTCTGTACCGCACGGGAAAACTCAAAAGTTCCATGACTAATCCGACAGATTATAATTGCATCAACGAGATAATAAACAAGAAAATGCTGATTATTGGCACTAGACTTGAATATGGTAAATACCACCAGAGAGGGACTAGCAAGATGCCCATGCGAAAGTTTTTATTTGTAGGGCCTGAAACAAAAAAGTATGCTCAATATGAAATCCAGGGGAGGACAGAGAGGTGGTTAAATATTTTAAATGATTTTGTTATGAAAAAATTAAAGAAAGAGATGTCGAAAACAAAAAAATAATAGAGCGAATGCATGGATATTGAAGATTTTCTAGATAAGTTAGAGAACTGTTTAAAGGAGAATATTAATAAAACCATTGATGAGATCAACGCATTAAAGAACGATTCTATAAAGCTAGAACATATTTCCAGCAATGCTTATATGTTGCAGTCTGTATCAGACAAGGTTTTAAACTATAGTCCTACTCTTTATTTGGGGGTGGATAGTATCTCAAATGAAGCAAGTGGCAGAGGCCTTGCAGAAACCTATACAATAGAGGTTACAATTTTGATGAATGGAGTAAAAGGGCGCTTGATCGATGAAAAAGTTATACCTAAAAAGATGTATAGATACGAGCGAGTGCTAAAAGATACGATCAGACGATCATGGAGGAGTATTTCTAATCAAGAAATGAAGATACAGAGCTTTGCTCCAACTAGTTTCAATTTAGAAAACTCAAATCCATGCCATGTTGTTGGGATAAAATTAGAAACGACGATATTTAATAATTGAGGGGGGAGATAATGAGAAGTCAGCCACGAGTATTTTTTGGAGTGCATAGCTTTACACCATACAACGCCAAAACAGGTGAGTTTTATGGAACGGTTGAAGCATTAAAAGGCAGTAGTTTTAGCTTGTCGGGTGAACTTGTAGAGTTGACGGGTGGTAGTAGTAAATTTCCATTTGCTATCGCTGATAGCTCAATCAGTGCAGAGTTGTCTTTTAAACCATGCGAATACCCTGATTTTTTGTTTGAGTTATTTCTTGGCAAAAAACCAACAGATAAAAAGAATATAGGTGGATTAGTTGGAGATATTAATGGATCGATCAAAGGAAAGATTAATATCACTGTTTTAAAAAAAGAGGATGTTAAATTTGGAAAATACTTTGTGAAAGCAATCAAAAAAGATGATCTATTGCTTGACCACGAAGTGATAGTGAGTGGGATGGCTTTTCAGCTATCTGTCTCTTCGTCTGTCGATTTTAGTCAAGGAGATGACGCTACATTTGTAAACGACTCTCTCTTAATTGATTTTAAAAAAACGGGGTTGAAGATAGAGAAAGGAGCGGTAGATGGATTGGTGGACGGAGATAGTGGTTTCTTCGATGTTTGGCCTCCTTCAGATCAGGGGTCAATAGAAGTGACTGTTGGCGCATCAGGAGACGTCTTCCCTGAGTTCGGAGCGATAATAATGGGGCAAAAATCAGGTGGCGGCGATCTGATCGAGATAGATGTTTTTAGATTGAAAGGAATTGGCTTACCACTTGGTTTTGAAGAGAAGAAATTTTCAGAGAGTGAAATCAAGGCAAAAGCAATGTACGATGCAAATAAAAATGGTATTTGCAAGGTTCGTTATTTAAAAAGATAGAGGATAAAATGCAGTTACAAGACATTATCCCCAAAAGAGTGGCCTTTGGTTTAAGAGCGACTGAAAAAGAATATTTTTTAAGACCTTTTAACCTAAACGATGAAGTTTGGATTAAAAGCAAATATTCTGAGGAGGAGTTTTCGAAAATATTACACTCAATGGATATGCCTGAGATTGTAAAAATCGTTTATCATCAGTTAGAGAATGAGTACAAAGCAGAATTTAAGGCCACAGAAGTAATTGAATATGACGATGATGGAAATGAGATCACAAGGAAAATATCCGGCCCAGAAAAGCTTTCAAGTGCTATTCAAGGTTTCGATGAGCAATTATTGATCTATAAAGCATTGATGGAATGTAGGGGTCTGTCTATGCCCGTTTTGGAGGAGATTAACAAGGAACTTGCAAAAAAAAAGTTAGGCCAATAGATTGGGGGGAAGTTTTTGATCTCATTGCTTCAGAATATGGCCATACTTTTGAACAAATACGCCTAATGACTCCGCGAGAAGTTTTTACAGCAATTAAATATATTGGAAAGAGAACCAATCAATTAATTGCTTTAAACGCCTCTTTTCATGGCATCCAGCTAAGCATAGATGAAAATGCTGGTAAGTATGAAGATGAGTCAGCAGTATCATCCCTCCCCGATGAGCTTAAAGAGATGCAAAAGCAAGCATTACAAGAAGCAATGGAAAGGAAGCGAAAGGAGTTCATGGCGTGACGGATTCAAGCTTAATTATTAGTATTGGCGCTAAGGCCGACGACTTCACCAAAGCTTTGAAAATTGTAGAAAGCGAAACAACTAAATTAAAAGATCATCTCAAAAATGTTGCCGCAGCGTCTGCCACTGCATTTGTGGCCCTTGGTGCTGGGATTGGCGCTGCTGTTAATCAGTTTGCAGAATTTGATAACAAGATGATGGCCGTGAAGACATTGCTAAATGACTCTTCGTTCGCGACGCAATCTCTTGGTGCAGGTTTTGCTGGAATGAAAAAGGATATTTTAGAAGTTGCAAGTGCTGTCCCGGTTGGAATTGGTGGCCTGTCAAAAGCTCTCTTTGATACTGTATCTGCCGGCATTTCTGCAAGTGATTCTGTAAAAATGGTAGAAAATGCATCTAAATTGGCGGTTGCTGGAATTACCGATGTTGCTATTGCTACAGATGGGATGACTAGTGCTCTAAATGCTTATGGAATAAGCGCAGATAAATCTGAGGTTATAGCATCTAAGTTCTTTACAGCACAAGTAAAGGGCAAAACAACAGTTGAAGAGTTGGCCAGAAATTTCGGTCAAGTTGGAGCGACGGCATCAGAAATGGGTGTAAGTCTCGATGAGGTTCTGTCGTCGGTTGCAGCAATGACATTGGGAGGGACGAGAACGGCCGAAGCATTTACGTCGCTCAAAGCTGTTTTGTCAAACGTGGCCAAACCAACTAAGGATGCTGCCGAGGAAGCTGCAAGGCTTGGTGTAGCGTTTGATATGCAAGCATTGAAGGCCAAAGGGTTATCAGGATTTATTGAGGATTTAACAACAGCACATGGATTTAATGCTCAGTCGGTTGCAAAATTATTCGGCAGTGTTGAGGCCATGAATATGATCTTTTCGCTTACTGGAAAGCAATCTCAAGCTTTTAAAGATTCATTGGCCCAATTAAGAGACGAACAGGGCAACTTAATAACGTATCAAAGGGCCTACACTGAACAATCAGCAGATCTGAGTAATCAAATGGTCATTTTGAAAAATAACATATCGGTACTAGCGATACAAATAGGAGAATTTTACTCTCCGGCCGTAACAAAAGCTCTTTCTCTTACCAATGATCTTGTCGAGTTTTTTAAAAAACATGATGATTTAAGGGACTTTATTGCAGGCCTTGCAGGGATTGCAGTTGTGCTTTCTAGTGTTGCTGCAACTGCCGCAACGGCCTCTTTTGCTTTCTTGAAAATGCGAGAGATATTTATTGCAACTACGGCGGTCATGAAATCGATGCAACTTGGGATGATGGCCTTGGCCGGATCAAGTGGGATTGGTCTTGTTTTGATTGGTTTATCTGTTTTATTTGCTTATGGTGATGAATTGCCTTTCTTAGAAGGAAAATTTTCTAGGTTCACAACAAAAACTTCCAATGATTTCAAAAAACTAGGAGAAGTTATTTTTGGAGTTGTATTTTCAGACGAGAACAGCATTCTTCACTCTTTGGCCGCTCTTAGTCGGATGACGATAGGTTTTTTAATGTCCGATACTTATAATATGTCGGCGGGACTAGAAGATTTAAAAAAAGCTTTGAATATTCAAGTTGAAGAAGAGAAAAAGATAATAGAAAAATCAAATAAAGAAAAAAAAGAAGCAAGTGAAGCACTTGCTGATGCAGAGATCGAAAACTTCCAGAGGAAAGAGATCGCTCTAAGAGAATTATCAAAAATGTCAGAATCTGAGAGAAATTTGGTTAATCAAGTATTCATTGAGGGAGAAGCAAAAAAAGTAAAAACGATTATCGATATTGAAAAGCAAGCGGCCGAAGAGAAATTAAAAGAACTAATCGACAACCAAAATGCACTATTGTTGAGTCAACAAAAGCACGGTCAAGCATCTATAGAATTAACAAGAATAATGGGGGACTTAACAAAAGAAGAACAGCGTTTAATAGACGATAGCGCCAAGGTCGATGCAATAGAGCGTATAAAAGTTAGGGAAGATGTCGAGAGACAAGCCGCGGTCAATAAACTAAACCAAATGGCAGAGGATGCAACACTAGTAGAAATGGCCCAGCTAGAGCATGGGCAAGCATTAGCAGAAGTTACTAAGATTGCAGGGCAAATGGAGCTAGACGAACAACAGTATGTCACTGAAAAAATGAAGGCCGTAGAAGCAGAAAAATTGCAAAACATTAAAGAGAGAAAACAAAAGTACATTGCAGAGGAGTTTGGCGAGCAAATACAAGCGTTTAAAGCGCTAGAAGAGCTACAGGTAAAGCATAAGGATACCTATGCAAATTTAATGAAAATCAAAGCTGAGATGGAGCTGGCAGGGATGAAAAATATCAATGACAAGGTATTAGCTTTAGCAGCAAGTAAAATAGAATCTCACACACAGATGGAAGCAGATGCAACCGCGAAAGAGATCGCTACAAGGGCCAATGCAGACGCAAAATTTGAAATGGATGCAAAAAAACATGGGAAGGCGATCGCTACCATTAATAAAGTTACCAATGCAGAGTTGTTTAAAGAGACTCAAAACCAACTCAAGATGTTTTCAGAGATGCAAAACTCACATAACAGCACGCTGAGAACAATAGGGAAGGCTGCGGCCATCACCGAGATTATAATCAGCACAGAACAGGCCATGATGAGTGCATTTATGTGGGGGTGTAAAGTTGCCCCGCCACCAATTGGGGCCGCTATAGGGACAGCAGCGGCCGCTACAGCAGCTATCTGGGGAGCAGAGAGGGTTAACAAAGTAAGAGCAGCGCAAAAAGGTGCTTTTGTAACCGAAGGAGTAGAGGGTATTGATTCGGTTCCCTTCTTGCTAAGTAAATATGAAATGGTCGTTCCTCGACAAAACTATGATGAGCATATTAATGCGATTGTAAATCAAAGGTTAAACCGCTCGGCACTGGAAGGAAGACTTGATAACGGCCATGCTTCTGAAACAAATAATCGGGTTAGCGTAGAGATAAATTTAGGAGAAAAGGCCAGTCGGTTAATCGCCGCAAACATAGCAGAAGGCCGTGCACTAGGCCTGGTTGGGGATATATTTTGAGTGGTGTAAAATTTTTTAAATGCATTGAAAATTTAGAAATAGAATTTGATGGAACATCGAATGCAAGCTTAGTTGCTTCTGTTCTTGATTACGACAAGAAGAAATACTGGAGATCCATTGGATCAACAGATGCAAAAGAAGAGGCCATTACTCTTGCATTAAAAAACGAGGCCGAATTAGATACCATTCTTATTATTGGGCATAATTTAAAGAATTTTTCAATTTTAATACATCTAAGTAATGGTTCTATTGTAGATACCTTCCAATCTTTTAACGATGTGGTTTGTGGTAATTCCATTTCAAGCAATAGCATTGCGACTAGTTACTTTAAGTTCAAACCTCAATCCGTCTCTAAGATAGAAATTAAAATGCTAAACACTTTTACAGAGGATAAAGAAAAAAAAATTGAAAGGATTGTGCTTACTAAAGAGGTAGGGCAGTTAAAAGGCTTCCCCTCGCTTGATACAGAGATCAACGAAAGCTTTACAAAGTATCGGTTACTCTCCGGAAAGTACAAAGTATTTAAAAAAGATGAAGTATTTAGTGCAAGTATTATTTTCAAGAACTACCCAATTTTTGAAGATATTGAGTTGATGTATTCTCTAGCTAGTGAGTCGTTTTTTATCTGGCCTTGCGGGGGCAAAATTGGAAGTGACTATTTTAAATGTAATATTCGTTCGTATCGGCCGGAGGATCTATACAAAGTCTCCATCAGTGACAATGTCCAAGAAAGTTTTGATAAGAATATTTACACGAGTAATGTCAATCTGGTTGTGAAAGTTGTGGAAACGATATGAGATTAGATGTTTACATTTCTCCAATCAATGCCAATGGAAAGTATGACTCTGAGGTCGATATTACGAATCATGTCCTAGATAAAACTAATTTCAAAGTTATAAAATCTCTTGAGGGACAAGATTTTTCTATAGGCAGCAATACCGTAGATGATATCGATATCGTATGCGATAATTCTCAGGGCCTTTTCAGTGATAACTATTACAAGAGCATATTTAAATATAAGAGAGATTTAAGTAGAGTGAGAGTATCTCTGGACTCTAAAGATATCTTTTTGGGTGTTCTCGCTGAGGAGTCTTCACGCCAAAATATTTTGCACAACATAGTGAAGTTCAAGATATTATCGATTGATCATGTCTTAAATAAGCTTTTATTTGACCAAAACAGCGTTACGCCTGGTGATAGTGTCCTTCATGCTTTGAAAAAAATTTTCACCTCTCATAAAACGAACACAAAAGAGGTGCTATTTGAGATAGATGATAATGCCATCATTGATGGTGCTAGATACAAAAGGCCGTATAGACTAAAAGAGATAGTCGATGGACTCTCTTTGCTCTGTAATTTTTGGTATCTAAAAAAAGATTTCGGGTATGTTTTTAAGAGCAAAAATGTAAAACAAGACAATGCAAGAGATCTCAGCAAGCATGTTGTCGATATCACAAACTTTAATAGCGGCCTTCATCGAGTTTTAAATTCTCTTGTTATCAATGGTATTCCAAGCGAGCAGACACCGCAAACAGCTTCCAGTATTAATAGTTTTGGCCTTAAAGGAAAAGTTATCGAGGCACCTTTCTTTCAAAATGAAGAAAATATAAAGCATTTATCCGCAGAAGTGCTTAAGCTCTATTGCGCCCCTAAAAAAGAGATGCAAGCAAAAGTTCCAATTGACACAGGAATAGATATGGAGCTATTAGATCCGGTTTCTATCGATATAGATCGACTCTATTTAAACAATAAAAATGGTATTGTTCCTTATGTGGGTACATTTTTGGTAGGTGATCCCTACATGAAGATCCCGGCCTCTTCTAATGATCTTCGCCTGGAGTGTTCCGATTACTATGTGATCGAAATCGAGCATGACATTAATCAACTGATTACAACTATGAAATTAAGAGAAATATAATGAGTATCAATAAATTAGATTTCATCAAGGAAAATACAACTGTTAAAGCAGATTACTGGAATCAAATTATATTTTCACTCTTAAATGATATCGTTGGCCGAGATTCGGATGGACGGCCAAAGAAAGGGGGGAATTTAGGCAACGATGAGTTTCCCTTTGGGGAAATCTGGTGTGATCGCATTATAGTCCATGGAAAACCGCTAGAACAAAGTGCAAGTATCTATTCCAAGCAAAGCATCTTTTCTGGGAAAACATCGGACAAGTCGAGCAAGGCCTGTTTTTTGGATCTTGATCAAAATAAGATCATTTTACGGGGGAAAGATACTCCCTTTGTTTACTCCGTAAATGGATTGCAGGCCGTAAAAATAACAGAGGACATTGCTCTTACGGTAAATTACAAGATACCGGAGCAAGAAATAAAACAACGAACAGCGTACATAGACAATATCTATTATTTTGAGGCGCCGTGGACTACCAAGGAAACCTCTTTTAATATCAGCGGCGATGAATCGTATTTGAAAACGCTTGTTGGTAAAACCGTATCTGCAAAAATAGATAAAAATAACGGAACCCATGAAATCATTACGGCAACGCTCTCTTTTGTCGAGAAGAAATTTTTATTAGAAAATATAAGAAGGAGCGACATTGGTAATACTCCTCCTGTACGACTAAAAGATAAAGACAAAGTGACAATACTCTCGACTGCTTGGGTATTTGTGGATGTTAGCAAAAATATCATCATTAACTTTAATAATCCGATTTATACAACAAAAAATCCTGGCCTTACCGGAGTTTACTGGTTTGATCTAAATCATTCAGAGTGGTACATAGAGAATGAGAAAAAAGAGGTCACGCTTATAGGCCATGTTGTATTCGATTTCTCTGGTAGCGTCGGCATTAAATCCGCTGATTTCACCAAGAAATATTCAAAAGAAAATTATATAAAATTAAAGCTCAGGGATGAAAGTTTAGTTCAAGATGAAGAAAGCACCTATGCCTCTGTCTACGGTGAACCTACCACGATAAAAGAGATCGATGTTGATATAAAGAGCATACCCCATAACTCATCGGCGTACATCTACCTAGATGATCGTTCAAAAGCGTTTTTATTAGATGTTCCACCGGTTCTTAATAAACAACTTAACGGATACTATCACTACAAGGAGTCATGGAGAGCATTAGGCCTACTCTACCATTTTCACTCTGATCAGGCCGATGAAATTCTAATAAGCAATTACATCGATTCCGATGATGAGTATTGTTTTGTTTACCACGATATCAGCTCAACAGTTGACTTTAAAAAATTGCGATCTGATTTTTTGTTGACTAAACTGGGAGCAAAATTCGTAAAAGATGAAACCTCCACGGCAACCAATGAAGACGATAAATACAAGCTTAAAGAAGCATTCACCTTTCGGAGACCACTAAACACAATTGTTTCTCCTTCCAAATTTTGCTCGATCAAAGGAGATGAAATCCTCATTCTCCCAGGAAAATATTTAATAAAAGCGTCTGTGGCCATTGATCCACTCATTAAAACATCGAGTATCAATCTTCAAAGCAAAACAGTTGATATCAGAAGCACTGGGATGCCCCTCATTGGGATGTTATCCCTTGGGAATGAAGCAAGAGTGAGCGGTATAATCACAGTAAAGCAAGTCACCTCTATTTGGCTTGATCATCAAATAGGAAATGCAACAATGCAGGCATCGGCCTTTCCTGATATCGATATTCCAGGAACATCTAAGTTGAGAATGACAACCATTGAAATAAAAAAACTAGGGAGATGAATTCCATGCGCCTGAATTTAACGAATGAAGAGATTATCCAGAATGCACAAGCATTTATATACAAATTCAGAACATACTGCTACCAAACTGGAGGGACAAATACATTCGAGAAATTCTATACATTTTGTACGAAAGAGGAAAAGAATTTATTTGAAGACTCATTTCACTATTTTAAGATAAGAGACAATAACGATCCCAATGGTGTCCATTTTTTTAAACAAGAAATTCGAAGCGATTGGATGAATCCAGGTGATACCGAGGTCAATTATATCGAAATAAGGCCTGGCGAGTTTAACGTTCCCCTTATGCACTTTATATCTAGACATTTATCTGGAAGTGATATTTACTTTAAAAAATGCATCGAATTAATTTTACATAATACGCGATGGTCAGTATATGGAAAAGGACTTCTCAGAGAAACGTTTTATGTGGCCATGTATGACATCATAAGAAACCTTTTCATTGAAAGTAGTTTGAAGTTGCTTTCTTATATCCGTGAATACATTACAGCAAACATCAACAACGAAAGAATGCATGATCTAAAAAAAGAGGTGGCATCGATAGTATTTGATTCCTTAGAGATGCAAGAAGCATATTTAATTTCCCCAGCGAGAATTACGACAATCACGAGTAAAGAAAATATAGTGAAATTGTTTAATATTCTTCTTTCTTTTAAAGATACCTCTCCAACAAGAGATTCTTCTTTTTGCATTAACTTTGGCAATAGTACCAGTAGTGACTCTCTACTTAGCGAAGTAACAAGACAATCTTTTGATTTTTTTCTTGATGTTGCAGACCTAAATGGTAGTGAGAGCGATTGCAGATGGTTTTGCGATGCTATTACAAAAACTGGTCTCACCAGCAATTATCTTCCGTCAAAAATCAATTTTAGCAAGATAAATACAATTGCTTTTACTGCTATTTTCAATCGAACTCTACAATTTACCATTAAAAATGCGGCATATTTAAAGAAGTATGCATTGGAGTTAATGTTTACACTTGGTGAGTTCACTAATTATCCAGAAGGAACTTCCCCTAAAACTTTTTTCAATTCATTCCCTCTTATTATGGCCGACCTCAATTTGGCCGATGAAGTTCTCTGTCCAAGAGAGAGATTAAAAGCACTGAGTGATATTTTTAAAGTATATTTCATTGATAATTATATAGAAAATGCGCGTGCCATTGATAATGTTTTTATAAAAAAATACCTAGGAGCTGTGACATACGATGAGTCATTTTGCCCTTTGGCCAAAACAGCAATAGCAAAATTTAAAACAGGTATCAATGGGGAATTTTCATTAGACAATAAAAACATTTTAAGAAACATCAAGCACATCATCCAATCGTATTCGGATTTAAGCAATGTTTCTTCTAGTCTTTTGCGCTGTCTAGTGGATGTCTATGTGGGTTTTTATGCAAACAATAAAAATAGCGACCTAGTTTTTTATCAAGAGTTTGCTCCTTTGGATTTAATGTTGAAGGCCCTCAATAAAGATCTTTCGATAACAGATGGAGATGTAATCAATCCCCAAAGAAAATACATTTATCTCGACAAAGATTCTAGGTTTACTGTCTTATCGGGGCAGCCTATGCTTACGCAACTGCTTTCATCCTTAAACGAAAGCACGACTGCGGATGAGATCAAAAACATTAATAAAATAGTTATGCTCTTCTTGGAAAAGGGTTTTAGTATAAATGATTGCCTCTACTCATCGCCAGAAGCGGCAACAAATATAAATCTTTTTCACCAGCTTTTACTTGTTGTTAAGTACCACAATGCTGCAAAACTTGCTGTAACTACAGTAAAAAAAATAATCGAAGAAAATCCAAACATAGAATTGATTTCCAACGAAAACCCGATTGATATTGTAATAAAAGAAGTATCGGAAGAAATCCCAGAACTACTCCAACTCTTGATTGAAAAAGGCGTGAAAATCTCTTCCTATGCAATCAACTATGTCCTTAGCGATCACAATGTAAGCAAAATGCCTGAAGAGGTGGTTGCAACGTGTTTTTTAAAGTTCAAAATTCTCGCAAAAAATATTGATAACTTAAACATAAACACAGAAGAACATTTGAGCTACACTCCCTTGCGTTTGGCCTCGGTCTATCTTCATTACTTTGCCGCTTATTCTCGGTTTGAAATCATTGGGAAAATCGACATATTGGGTTTTATGCGCTGGATGATCGATCAAAATAATATCATAGTAAACGACAGCTATGTCGATAAACAGCCGTATTCATGGTATCTGATCGATTCAATTACGGAGACAAATAAATACAACACATCTATCATCGACTTAATATCCATCATGATCGATAAAAAACTTGATTGCAATGTGGTTTTTGAAAAGAGCAGTCTCCTTCTTAAGTTAATAGATGTCCTCCTTATTCGAGATTTAGTACAGAAGATTTCCCCAGTTATTGCCAAAATAATTACCAATACAAACCTCACACTTAATTATGCAGACAAAGACGGCAATACTCCTCTGTTAAATTTATGTAAAAAAAGCAACATTATAGGATTAGATCTTATTAAGCTAATATTGCAGTTTAAAATTAATACAAACAAAAAAAACAAAGAGGGAGTGTCACCTTTAAGATTAGCTTTAAATTTTGGCAACCAGGATCTTGTTGAGTTATTACTGCAAAATAATGCGAACCCAGGTGATGAGGAAAAGAATCTAATGGGCGCATTAAGAATGCTTGGAGACGCTAAAGAAAATGTTTTTAAAGGAATGCCTCGAACATAAAAAAACAACAGATAAAAAAAGTGATCTTCCTTTTCTCTTTCATTTTTTTTATCTTCATTTTAAAGAAAGTGATTTTATATGAGGGGGGGCTGTAGCCCAAAAGCCTGAAAACCAGCGAACTTATTTTGGAGTCCTTAGAGGGTGTCGTCCCCCTACATGAGCAGAAAGTCGCTAACTTCCTGGAGATGGGCCCCTAGACGCTTTCTAGGCAATCGTACATTCTTTTTTAAAAATCGCAGGAATGTGGCCGCTGATCCAGTAAAGGCGCCATAAAAACCAACACACTTATTTTTTTCTTGCTTGTGCTTTTGCATGTGCGTATGCGGGACCCGTTCTGTGTTGTTGCTTTGGATGTTTTAGAGAATTAACCCCTTTTAGAATTTCTATGAGTATTTTTCTGGTCGAAGGATCTTCCTCTGTAAGTGCATTTAGAGATCTTTTTTTTGTAACAAAAACTTCTCTTAGGGTTAAATTCAATAACGTTTGATACTTGAGCCCTTTTTCTGCTGCTTGTTTCCTTATCTCATCTAATACATCAAGGTCAATAAATGTATTAATCCGGGCCTTGAAATTACGAGGATTCATATCTTCATCAGAAAGAACAGGAGGATTTTCTTTGTCTATTTGTTTTTGATTAAATTTTTTTTTCATATGATTTCATCCTTAAAAAAAGCTATCCATTGATCAATGATGTACTGTTGCCTGTCTTTCGCCATCTTTAGAATTTTTCTAACGTCGTGAGAGTTGAATCCATGATTGTCTATGATAGTTAAGGTTTCAATATTTATTTTCAGCTCTTTGCCGGCCATTTTCACATGTACATGTATTGGGCGATGATCGTTGCTATAGAAGGAAAAGGTTATTTTACCATTTGTGATAATTGTAGGTGCCATCTATGTTTTATACATATATTGTGTGTATAAAACAAGTGAAACCGTTACTTTGGCGTAATCTTCTCTTTTTTTTCTAAAAAAGTAGCGTTTTAGTTTTTTATAGGCCCAAGATGTAATATACTAACCCAAACAGTCGGTTACATCCTATTGAAACCCTTCCCGTATTTTTGCCGACTGTTCTCTATTTCTCTGTTTTTTTCTGATCTACCTGGGAAACCTCGACGAGGGCCCGCGCTTCCATGGCTTGCTGCTGCCACTGCGTGGCCTCTTGCTTAGATCGCGCAACCTCTTCGTTCATGGTATTCATTCGATGCTGCCACTCCTCAAGCCTCACTTCTCCCTCGTTCACTTTAACTCGCAAGTCAATTAATTCTTTCTGTAAAGCTAATTCCCTTTGGGTCTTCTCTTGCAGATGCGCATGCAATTGCTCACTCTGCTCTCTACGCTCTTGCAAGCGCACTTCAGACTCTCGACATTGCCCCCGGGCCTCTTCTAAAAGCTCTCGTTTCTGAGTAAGTTCTTCTCTTAAAGCGCTTTGCTGTTTTTCTCCCTCGTTAAATCTGATTTCTAATTCCATATTCCTTCGAATTAATTCTTCTTTTACTGTTCGTAACTCAGCAACTTCTGTCATCATCACGCTTAATTGCTGTTCTTGCTTACTAAAAATTTCTTCCAATGCTTTATGCTTCTCTTTAAGCACCACTAGCTCTTCTTCTACTTTCCCTAAATGCTCACTCAGCTCTTTTTCTTGCTCTTTATACTCTCTAATCTCAAGCTGTGCTGACTGCCCCTTCTGCTCTAAGAGTTGCCTTATCTCCTTTCCTAAAGCATGGGTGAGCGTAGGAGGGAGAATTGAATTCTCCTCTTCTTCAATCTTCTTTGCTTCTTTTTCTCGCCATTGCCGATAGTATTCGACAATCGTTGCCATGTTCCCGACCCCGATCTCACTGTAGATCGCTCTCGCGGTAACTTTCCGCCCTTCGCTCAATAATTTATTGCACACACGCTCGACTTGCTCATAACTCACTAGTTTTTTCATGCTACTCCTCACTACTCGTTATTATATACAGTATCGATATCGTGTTTCGATACTGTCATTCGCGCCCCACCGGCCCCCGCCCTTTGTATCCCCAGAACTACCTCAACAATAGCACTGATTTTGTCAGATATCAATAATAACATATCATGATATCGATATTATATATAATAATGTTATTATATTATGTTATTATGCAGTTTTGGGGTAGGAACGGGTGGTATAATGCCAATTATATTTTGACTAGCGATGGAATGCCGGCGATGATCTTTAATTATAGGGGGTTATAATGGACAAAAATTTTAGGCCAATTTCGCAAAATCATCCATCGCCAAAGATCTCTTCCCTACCAGCAATGGAATCTGTATTCATCGATGGGATTGAGTTACTAAGGAGTACGCTCGATGGACAACTGTGGGTCTTCGGTGAGAAGGAGCTTGCCCTAGGAATATCCGATGATAGAGAGAAGCAGCAAGAACAACGAGAACGCGCTTCTACCCTCTTAGAATTTTTGCTCTCCTCTAACTGTGAAGTGACGAGGAAAAACTATCAGGTGGAGCTTAAAAACTTTTTGGATTTTCTAAGTGAGTTTAATCTTCCGCTAGAGGAAAAGAAATGGGAAAAGCTTCATCTCATCGCTTACCGCGATCATTTAAAGAATTTGAATTATGCCTTTAAGTCGATTAGAAAAAAAATTTCTGTAGTGAATTCTTATCTTAACTATCTAGAAGATAGAGGAATTATTTTTAAGAATAGATGTACGCTTAAAAAGAGGGAGTTACCTCGGGATCAGTTAGTACGTCCTACTAATGCACTAACTGATGAGGAAGCATTTGCGATTTTGGATCTCGCGGCCACTCATCATCCTAATGAGCAGTTAAGAGCATTTCATTACGCCATTTTATCACTCTTTTTGTCTACAGGGATGAGGAAAAGCGAACTCCTAAGTCTTAGGGGTGGTGATTATGGGGAGGTTGATGGGATTTTTTGCATAAAGATTCTAGGCAAGGGTGGGAAAATTCGAGAAGTACCGCTCACCGAACGAAGTAAGCAAGCATTAGATGATTATTTAGAGATGATGAAAAAGTATGAGCGGAAAGTAGAATGTGGCGATCCACTCTTTCAGCCGCAAATGAGTGATGACAAAAACGATAGTGATTTAAAGAGAGAGTGCTCGCGGGTTTTAATCGATAGGATTATTCAGCGCTATTGCACGTTAGCAGGAATTAAAAAGCGCATCTCCCCTCACTCGTTACGTGCAACTACCATCACTCATTTACGCGAGCAAGGGGCCGACATCTATGCAATCGCTGAGATGGCCGGGCATGCTTCGCCGGAGACTACCAAACGCTATATTAAGCGGGCCGATCTTTTAAGTAAGTCCGCCGCTTTTAAATCTCGCTTTTAATCTTCTTTAAATAGAAAACAGAACTCCAGTTCTTTACAAAAAAGGCCATCTCCAATAGCAAAAATAATTTTTCTAACCTATTTTATTTCATGTTTTTTTGGAAGAATTATTATAACTACATCAAATGCTTCTTCAGCCATTCTGCAATGGCATTAGTGTAGATAGGAATTGAATACTCTCGGTATCTCTTGTCGCATCTTCCTCTATCGTCCTCGTATC
>JADGAN010000045.1 GCA_015231955.1 Oligoflexia bacterium
AAAAACAGATCCCAACGCTTCAAAACTGGAAGGTCTTGATTTTCATATTGCAGATTGGAATGGCCCCAAAGAATATGCCGATGATGAAATTGGGGTACTAAACAACTATGTTAAAATGAGAAAGTCTGATGTCCTGGATGGCGAGGTTCCACAGGAGGCCAAGGAACTTGTTTATAGCTATCAATTCGCAAAGAAATTTGCGACTGATCAAGATAGAATTAACTCCACGATCTATAACAATTTAAAGAATGCTCCTGCGGAGGGTTCTGGTTTTCGTGCGTGGGAAAGTCTTTTAGAGGGATGGGATCATCTCACCTCTCAAATTAAAAAAAACCAATTGCTATTTTCCCATCGCTGGGTCGTGAATAATTATCTTGATAATATTCAGAGGGCCTATCAGACCGACGGCCTTTCTGCTGCCTTCAAATTGCTCCCTCCACGCATTTTAAATCAGAACTCAATGGATACCTTGGAAGATTTAAACAAGCTTTATAATCCAAAATCAGAGGTTGTTAAGCTTGCAAATTTAAAATCTAACAACCTCCCGATCTTATTAAACAAGGGCATTATAGAGCAAGATATCTTTAAGTCCTTGGGAAAAGAAACAATTGAGGCCATTGATTTGCATAGTAATCCCAGTAAATTTTTTAAAGATGCCATTGAGAGCATTAAAGGGGAGGAAAGATCCAAGTTTTCACCTTTGCGTGTGATCGATGCAATAAATAGCTTGGCCGAAAATACAGTAGGACGAATTGGAAGTATCAGCGAGAGCATGTCAAGATTAGTAACCGCCGAGAGTCAGTATAAAAAACTAGCAGGCAATGAAAGCTATGTTGATAATCTGATTGGATCTCTTGGTATTGGCAAAGATAACAACGTTAAACGGGCCGTAGAGGCGATAAAGAAGAATGACCTGGTTGATGCCATGGAGGCCCAGCCTCAGCTTACAAATGCGATTTTAGATGATGCCGCCGCCGTTGTGAAAAAAGCGTTCTTCAACTATGCCGACGTGACCGATTTTGAACGTAAAGTTATGAAGCGGATCTTTCCGTATTATACTTTTTACTCCAAAAACCTCGGCTTTTGGACTCGTGAGCTTTTCGATAACTATGCTCGTGCTAACAAACTGGATTTAGCAACTCGGCGGGCATTTGGTGAGCGACTGAATAACTCTGACGCATGGGGAACCCCCGCTTATGCACGAGAAGGTGCTGTTGTACGCGTAGAAGATGGGGATAAGCAAAGCACCTTCGACTCCATCGATCTTGTTAATTATGCCGGCAGATCCTTACAACCATACTCGGATTTCTTTTCCAATACTGATAAGGCCACATTTGATCTCATTCACCCTATGCTAAAGGCCTTTCATAACGTCTATAGTAATCAATCTTTCCCTAATCAAGTCTTATTCCCATCAACACTAGAAGAGGCCGAGGATTATAAAAAGCAAAGGGTGCTTTACAAAGGAGGCCTTCCCTATCTAGCTTTAGGAATCCCCCAAGTGAATACTGATTACAAGTATCGTGATGCCGACTCTGGGGAAGTAAAGACTTGGCCAACTCCAACCAAATATCCACAAACCGACAGCGACTGGTTCTCTGCTCTCTATGAGTTTATGGCCCCTCTCTTCCCCTCAATCGTTAATGATCTCTTTGACTACGATTGGAAGATTCGCCAAGGAGTAAGAGATCATGACGAGTCTTTAGATCGCTACTACAGAAACCTATTCTTACCACTGAAGGCCAACTCCTTTCAACGTCGGCCTCCGCAAGAAGTTGCAAAACGAAAAAGGGCCGACATCAAAGAGTTCTTTGGCGAAGATCTAAAGCACTAAGAGAAGAGGTGCCCCCTGCAGGTAGGCACCTCTTTTTTGCTTTGTCTTTTAGAATAAGATTTTTTCAATACTTTCTATCTTGTTCAGATATTTTTCAAACTCTTTGATTCTCTTGTGTGAATCGTCTTTAAGCGTAATAGAGATACTACCTACTTTGTGAAGTATTACCGTAAAGTATTCGTTTTCAAATTTCTCTCTCTGCCCCCAGTCCTTTATGATCTCTTTTGTGATAACCTTCTCTTCCCTTATTTTCTCTATCTTTAAGCAGTGGCAAAGAAATTCCAAGTCATCTAAGAGGTCAAGAGTGCCGCAAAACATCGATGGCGCATTTCTAGGCAACCCATAATTAAAGGCCCTGTAGCGGAAGCTTTTCTTAATTCCTGTTCGGTTAGCGTAAATATCAGGACTCCTATAGTCCTTTGCAAATTTCAACTCTTTCAAACTCGTCATCACATTTCTAAGTGACCACAAAGTGATCTTCTGGAAGTTCTTTTTTACTCTCTCTGCAAATCCTACGGCATTGGCCTCTGTATAGGCCGATAGCGATTCAAAGGCCATATTTGAAAACATTTGTCGTGCAGTGCTGTCAAGAAGCTCTATGGCCTCTAATCCCTTTATATCCTTCCAGAGTAATCTATCTATCTCCTTTTCAATGCTCTCATGATTTACACTCCATTCTCTTAGGTCAATTTCAGAGGTTACTCGGTACTTATAATTTGAAAATTTTTCATCCTCGAAAATTTCCCCGAGTAATTTAAACGACTTTTGCACGGTTGCTAATTCTCTGAAGAGCATTTCTTTTTTATTGTCCGTGTCGCTTTCCACCTGCATCTCTTCTGTGTGTATGCAGGTAATTGGAGAGTGGAGAGCTTCTTCCGTTTCCTCTTCCTCGTGTTTATCATCTCTTTGCTCTATAAGGGGAAGCTTCTCTTTTAGTAGCTCCGTTGGATCTTTAAAGAATGACCAGCACTGTTTAGGCGCAAACCAGATGCCCCCAATCGCTTTAAGAGTCTCTTTGACGTTCCTCGTGTCTCCAACTACCTCAAAGCACTCTCTGGCCTTTAAATGTGCCTTGGTGGGGGTTGTCAGCGTTTTGTTGATACGAATTGATAAACCATTGCTTAGACATAGACTTGCTACTGTCATCATTGTTAAACCCTTTTGAATTAGATATAGTCCAGGCTTAGGCGTTATTGTCTAAACCCTTGGCAGATTGTTGTCGCAATCTGCCATTTTTTTATGGTGTTTCTCTGTCTCTTATGGACTTCGCCACTTCTTTCCACTTTCTTGATCGTTCTTTTCTCTCTCCCTCAGTAAATTGATTACATAGTCTATGGCCGCCGTAAGGCCAGGGAAGTGTCGTTTCACTAACTTCATGTCATCATCATTGACACATAGTGTGCGTAGTTTTTTTACTTTATTCTTCGGTTTTTTTATGTTCGCCATTTTATTTATCTCTCGTTTAATTAATTAATATATAATACATTATATATTGTTTGAAAACATTTATTTTTGATTATTTCTATTAACTAATTATTTTTTGTAAAAAAAAGGTGTGTTCTCAAGATTGGTTTCAATGCAATACTTCGCCAAGTTTACGTCTCTTGTAATCAATGCAGTTTCCAGCGTTTTTGCTTGCACTAGCTTATCTTTGTTCTCAATAAAGTGACTCAGAAACGCAATGCCTTCTTCTTGTTGATTGTTAGCAACCAAAGCAAGGCCTCTTAGTAAGTTTGCTTCTGAATTGATGCTTATTCCTTCGTCTGCAATTTTTGTATTCTCGAAAACATCGTTGATACTATTAAAAGCATCCTTGAACTCAAAATTGGATAAGTGATAAATACACCGCAAGCGAAGCACTCCGAAGTCGTGCCCGCTATTTGTGGGTAAATCAAAAGATAGCTTGCTTCTTACCCTGCCATATCTAATACACTCTGACATGCTCAGGGCATACGCTCTATAATAATCAGAGTGGAGCAGAGAAAGACTTTCACATGCCTTTAGTAATCTATAAGCGTCTCTATTTGTACGCAACTCAAGCTTTGCGTGAAAAGAGCGGGCACTGTAATATTGGTGCAAACTCAACAAAAGGAGTGATTGAATCGAGCGATCTAAGATAATTCTGCTGTAATTAAAACTAAGATCTGGGGAGTAATTGATTAGTGCGCGAAGCTTTCTATAAATTGCTATTAACTTTTTCTCATCTAACAATGCTTCACTTTGGAGAGTGGTGAAGTCATTTAATAGTTGTGTGATGCCTAGTCTCATTTTTCCATGAGACCATACTCAAAATGGGAAAACAAGGGATTTTAAGACGCTCAGCGGAGCAAGGAATTCCGTGCACATTTTTCTGAAATTCGATGGTATTCCCCAGTCTGGATGGTGACGGGGGAGTGTTTTCTCCACACACATGAAAAAGATTTCCTTGCTCCGCAAGGCATCATCCCCCCAAAAAAAAAACGGGAAAGAGCAAAAGGTTGATGAAAATCCCACCACACGCACGCACATCTCGGTGAAAAAAAACTAACGGAGGGGGCAGGGGGAGGGCGTGCCTCCTCCCCTAGATATGTCCAATACATTTTTTTTGACAGCAATACTCCCCGCTAGATACCATGATCACAGGAGTAAAAAAGATATGTCGGATGTTGATTTAGAAACCTCTGTCGAGTATTTGATCGCTACAGTGGCCTCTCTTACTGAAGAGTTATCTTCACTGCAAGAGACATTTAAAAATTTTTCTTCCTTTGAATGTAAAATCACGGCCAAGCAAGTGCCCACACGCCTGCAATTCACCCAAGAAAACACCGAAATTGATGTGCAATTTCCCGATGCAATTACTTGCATGCATATTCAGGCCATGGGACTTACTGCTGACTCTAGTTTTTTAATCGATCTTTGGGCCAAGAAAGAAGTTGGAACCACCAAATGGAAAATTTTTGGCCGCGATCCACTTGGAACTGGCAAAATCCCTCTTGAAATTAGTCTTGTAGAAGAAAATCGTAACGTGTTTTTACTCTACAAGACCAAAGCAGCTCTGGAAGGAAAGCTCAATTTGATCATTACCGTCTTTTAAACACCAAGGATGATAGATGTCCGATGAAAAAATCACGCTAGAAAGCATCGATATTGATCAATTTTCCAATGCTGCTTTCGTGCAAATCGGTGATAGTGCTAATACAAATGGGGTTGTCTTTAAAAACAATGAGAACTTTACAGTCATTTGTGCCAACAGTAATGGGGGTACGTTGCACTTTATACCTAATCTAAAAAAAGATGCATTTCTTGATTTTTCCAACAAAAAATTTATTCTTATTAACAAAGAAGATAGTGATAATGAGATACAAAAGCTAAACAACGAACTCGCAAAAGTAAAAGAGGCCCTTCTAATGGCCCAAAAATCTTTCTCGGATACTATTGAGGAGGTCAAGAAAATTTTTACTAGCAAGATCAATGAACTAGAGCAAAAGCAAGCACGCATCGTTTACGCCCAATATATTGAGAAAAACTGCTCGAACACACATGGAAGTGAGATCACTACAGACTTAGTCACATTCAAATACACTAACAAGACTGCAACAAAGAAGAATCTTGTTTTTACTTTATCTGCGGCCGGTGCCGGTGCTAACGATGATCAGTTCTTTGATTTTGGGCATGAAAGAAATCAAACCAATCTTCCAAGGATGAAAAATAGATTCGTTTTGTATCGAAAAGAAGGAGTTTCTGGATCTTTTAAACGAATTGGAGGAGTCATGGCCGAGGCACATTCCATGTCCAGTGGCCCCTTGATTATATCCTCTCCCTTCTGTTTATCTTTCTCAGACATCAACATAGTTGCAAACGTAGAGTATGAGTACAAGTTGTCTTATCTCAAAGAAAAAGAGTACCGAAGTACCTTTAATGCAAAAATCAATTGTGCTGTTTTAGAAGTCCCAGTGGAGATTTTGTAAAAAATTTAGGATGCCTTTAAGTGGAGAAAAGTAAGTTCTCCATCGAACCCATTTGGCCTGAAACTTTTTCCACTTCTGGTGTCTTTTCTTGAATACCGTTCAATACGAAGATATAATCTTGGAAACACACACCAGTGTTGAATTTTTTCATTGAAGTTTCTCCTTTTAAGCAAGGCCTGGAATGATCCAGGCCTTGCTTTTTTTCTACGGCAACCCATACCTACATCTCTAAATTCGATAATTTATATGTAATTATGTATTTACATACATAATTACATACGGAAAAAGCACTAAAACAGCACGATTCCGCATGCAAGTAATAAATGCGACAGCAAAAAAAAGTAAGTCTTCGAGTTGCCTAGGAAATTAAGCAGAGACCGTATAGCGAGGACATCTCTGACTTATTTAAAAGAAACTGACCTTCCCTCTTGGCATCCCCTAGTGATAATAGTAAATACATATTTACATACATAATTACATAAAAAAAAACAGGGAGTACATATGGGCGCACACGGAATCACTAAAGAACAAGTCTTTGATGTTGCAGAGAAAATCCAAGAGACAGGGACAGCTCCGACCTTGCAATCTATCCGAGAAGCGCTAGGGGCCGGCAGCTATTCAACTATTTCAAAGTATCTCAGTGAGTGGAAAGAAACCCTCGCTAGTCATTCAGTCGAAATTCCCGCTCCCCCAGCCGAATATCAATCGTACATGCAAAAAGTTTGGGCCGCCACTTACAAGGCCGCTAATCAAATTCTAGAGGGAGAAAAAGAGGCCCTCAGGGCAGAACGGGCCAAGATAAAAGAGGAGAAGGATGCTCTAGTTGGAGCACTCGAACGAGTAGAAGATGATTTAGACAAAGAACGATTGGCAGTTGCAAGAGCGCAAAAGCAAATCGCAGACCTTCAAAAAGAGGTTGCTGATCAAGAGCAAATCAAACAAGAACTACTCATCATCCGCAATCAATATACGATTGCAGAAGAGCGAAGAGTGGAGACCGCGGCAAGGGCTGAACGCCTAGAGCAACAGCTTACAGAGTTTTTTAGAGAGCAATTAAAGAAGTAGGCAATACAGAAAGACGACTCTTGCAAATGGTTTTGCAGGTTAAAATCAAAGAGCGGAAATTATCGAATATGCCATCATGTCAGTGGGTTTGGAGAAACAATCCCATTGACATAGTGTCTTATTTATGAGACACTACTGTAATGAAATTAGATGTAGTCGTTATTGGCGCATGTGAAAAAGAAATAAAAGATTTACCAGAGGAAATCCGGTGTGATTTTTTAGATGCTATTGCAAGATTAAAAGAAGGAATATTGCTATCAATGCCTCTATCGCGACCGATGCCGTCCATTGCTCCTGGTGTAAGCGAATTGAGACTAAAGGATAGATCTGGAATTTATAGAATATTTTATTTAATTCGAAAAAACGATGCTATCTATGTTCTTCATGCATTTAAGAAAACAACACAAGAGACTCCCAAGAAGAACATAGAGATCGCCAAAGCAAGAATAAAGAGGTTTTTATGAAAACAAAACGCTTTAAAAATATCTCAGAATTAGCAAGTAAACTAGGTCTCTCTGAGGAAATGGCCCTCATCGCCGAAATTAAAGCTAAACTAACAAAAAACATAATCCTATCGATAAAAAAGCAAAACCTTACTCACGAGCAAATATCAAAGCTCTCTGGGGTACCAAGAACGGCCATTACAGGTATTATCACTGGTAGTTTGCAAAAAGTTACTATCGACCGACTAATCAGACTAAATCACGCTATAGGGATCAAGGTGAGTGTGATCACTAAAAAAGCAGCATAGCAATTAAATATTTATAATTAAGAAGCTAATAGACTTTGACGATACTGCTCAGCTGGAGCTACCCTAACTACATCCACTATCTTGTCATAGTTTTCATGTATCACCTTCTCAATTTCACGAATGTCAGTTTTATAAAATTCTTTCCGACTATTGACCTTATTTAATCTACTAACATGGAAATGCTGATGTATTTTTGCTTCCAGCGATGGTGCATCTTCGGAAAATATCAACACATGAACATCAAACATAAAAGGAACCGACGCATCTCCAAGTTCATCAATCCTTTCCATTGGATCTAATCTTCTTGTCATTCCTATTTTATAAACATTCTCTCCAAAAGCACCAATATTTGAAATAACATAGACATAACCAGCTTTTGCATTTTTCTCTCGATAATCGATAACTTGCTCTTCTTTTTCAAGCGCTTCATACTGCTGTTTCATTTCATCCATTTTATCATTTATGAGTTTCTTGTCTGATTCATTTTCTGACTCTTTTAATTTTTTTTCTAATTCATTAAGCGCTGCTTTGAAATGTTTCCTTTCTTTTGCAATTTTATCTCTGGCCTGCTTTATCTCCTGTTCTAATTTTTGTTGCTCCCGTAATTCCTCTCTTGCCTTTTTTTGATTTTCTTTTTCTTCTAATTTTTTTTCTTGATATTCATGGGCCAAATAAAGCTCTTCTAGTTTTAATTCTCTATAAAGATCGCTTATACTAACTTGCATTATTTGTCCGAGTTTATTTAATGTTTCGAATGATTTCTCTATCCTTTTTTGATGTGTTTCTATGTTGTTAAACTTAACATTATCAACGCATGATTCACATTCGTTATTAAATGAACGCAAAACTAACTTTACCATATCTCCGGCCATTTTTTTTCCTTGAGATTTATTATTATTAACAGTCCAGTTTTGGTTTCCAGATACAGCTTTTCCGTTCTTGATCAATTCTTTTTGTCGATCACGAATTTCCTCTAATCGTTTTTTATAATCTTCACTAGATACAAAATCAAATTTCGGTTTATAAAGAGCAAAGCTCTCCAGAAGAAGTTCTTCCTCTGTGACAATTAATTGTTTGCGGTTTTCATCTATTTGTTTTTCGTATTCACGATTAATTTGCTCCAACTGAGAGCATTTATCTTCTAACTCTTTTAATGCAATTTTGTATTGCCCAGTTTTTTCTTTCAGTACAATTAGATCCCCACCTCCTATATCATTAATTATCGAAGTTAATCTTTTGCTTTCATCGTCTGCTGCTTGTGTGCTTGTTTGGATTGTTTGTTTGAGATTTTCTGTGATCTTTTTCTCTCTAAAAAGAAAGAATGTAAAAACGCCGATAACTAAAATTAGAATTAGAATCAGTGTCATACTAAATTCGCCCCCTGATTAAGATTATTTTATGGCCCTGTGAGTTCTTGTCGGTAATTTTTTGAAAAAAATACTCGATAAAAATGGAATGAGTAAAATTAATAACCGAGACATTGACACCATATTAATCTACTCGGTTACCCGTTGAAGCAAGGGTAAGTAAATGAAGCTTTACTTTTGACAGAGCGTTGTCAGCCATTCAAAATGGCCATTACGAGGGGGAATAATGGACAAAAATTTTAGTTCAAATGTCGATGGCGAGATCTCGCCAAAAAATGTGTCGCAAAGGCCGGAGAGAGAAAGGGTTACTATAGACGGAGTGGAATACATTCGCGAACTAAAGAATGGGCAGTTGTGGGTGTTTGATGATGAGAGAGCGCTAGGAATCTCTGTATATCAAGACACCGAACAAACGTCTGAAAAAAAATCAGCACTCTTTGAATTTCTATTATCATCAAATAGTCCTGAGACGAGACGTATTTATAAAATTGAACTCAAACTTTTTTTTGAATTCTTAGCAGAGTTTAAATTTCCAAGCGATGAAAAAAAATTGGAAAAGCTACACCTCATCGCTTATCGCGATCACTTAAGCAAGCACAACTACGCCTTTAAAACGATTCGCCGAAAAATTTCAGTCGTAAACAGCTACTTTAATTACTTAGAAGAGAAAGGACTCATTCCAAAAAATAAGTGCACCCTCAAGACAAAAGAGCTACCTAAAGATCAAGTGGTAAGGCCCACCAATGCTCTTACCGATGAAGAAGCCCTTAAAATCCTAGAGCTCTCACAAAATCATCATAGCGATGAAAGAGTGAGGATTTTTCATCACGCTATCTTATCGCTCTTTTTAGCAAGCGGCATGCGCGTAACAGAGCTTATCACTCTCAAAAGAAATTCTTACCAAGAAGTAGATGGGATTTATTTTTTAAAAATACTCGGCAAAGGCGGAAAAATTCGAGAAGTGCCGCTCACTAATAGAAGTAAGCAGGCCCTCGATGAATATTTTTTGATGATGGAGCGGCACAGCCGGCGTATCGAAAGTGGCGACCCGATCTTTCAGCCGCAATCTAGCAACGATCCCAGTGATAATTTAAAACGAGCATGCTCTCATCTCTTAATTGATAAGATGATTAAAAAGTATTGCTTACTTGCAGGCATAAAAAAAAGAATCACTCCGCACTCTTTACGGGCCACTACAATTACGCATTTACGGGAACAAGAGGCCGATATTTATGCGATTGCTGAAATGGCGGGGCATGCTTCGCCGGAGACTACCAAACGCTATATTAAGCGGGCCGACCAGCTTTCTCGATCGGCCGCTTTTAAGTCAAAGTTTTAGTCTGTATATATTCTGTAGGTAATTATGAAAATAACTCAGTAAAGTTTATCTAATCATCTAGGAATGAGAATCCTATTGTTTTCCGATTTTCTGCCATTCCTGTTATTTAAGTCGTTTATTGTCGGGAGTAATAATATTCTCATTCCCTATTGGATTGCCAGGAACTATAATCGTTTATTGATAGATTAACTGTCTCCTCATTTCCGTTTGTTAACCAATATGTAAGCTTAATCTCTTTTATCTCCCCAATTTCTTCATGATCTCTTGTGTTCAATACAACCCATTTTTTCCTAAACATCCCTGGAGGAATGATAAACTCTTCATTAAAGAGATGATTCTTGGGGAAGATTTTTGTGCCATCAATTTGCTCTCTATTCTTATTAAAACTATCAACACTCAAAGAAATTGCTCCACCAAGTAATGCCGCACTTATTGGTAAGGTTGAACGTGACTTATCTGCATATGTCATTCCAGCTGCCACACCGGCCAAAACAGCCGCTGCCGTTTTTTCATTTTCTGCATCCATTTTCAACTTTTCTTGAACCGCTTCCATGTACACTTCCAAGGGAAGTCCTGATACAAACTTTACCTTGTCATTTACATTCTTATTTCCAAAATTGAGTGCAACTTTTTTTATGACGAGCCACTCCTGTGATTTGTTTTCAAATACAAAATCTATATAGCCAAAATATTTAGATGACTTGTATGCGTTAACTTCACCACTTATAACAAGACCGTTCGTCGTCTCTTTGTTCCAATGAGATGCTTTCTCATTGGTGACTTTATTTCCGGTGGCATCGACCTGAGTTGCCATGTTCTTTTTATGAAGAGACACACACCCACAAAGAAAACTTAGCGATAATAAAAACAATACCATCAATTTACAATTAAGCATCTTGCCTGTCTCCCTTTATAGCCGAAGCATTTGTATGGAATTATCCGATTTATCATTTATAAATCTTTGGCCACTTTCTTTCTTGTTTAATTTTTTACAAAATTCATCTATATGTCCGTCATCGCATCCTGTATTCAAAAACTTGGATTTCATCTGTTCATTGTTATTCTCTGTGGATATTTCCAGGCCTTTTTTGCATGCACCAATATTTGATAATTCACATCCTGAATAAAATAGAGATATCTTTTTATTGATGTCTTTTGTTTCTAATTCTCCGGCCAAGGTGCATGCTTCTCCATCTCGCAGAGCGCATGCGTAATCGAAAAAATACTTTGCAAAATCACCATTTCCTTTTTCTAATTCAACTTTACCATAAGAGTAACATTTTCCTGCTGAAGATAAATCACAACCAAGTTCGACATATCTCTTATAACTATCGTCCTTCTTTGAAAAAAAGTTCCATGAAAGTAAAAAGCATGATTGATAGTTTTTATTAGAGCACCCATAATCGGATATCTGAACTGCATTCTCGTTATCTTTATCCCATATCAATTTTGAAATCTCATGACAGCTATTGAATTCATTTTGGTTACATCCCTTGTATGAATATTGCTTTTTCAATGCTTTTTTATATTCCAAGTATAGCTGTGTAAGTTTTTCATTGGTAATCTTCTCGCGCTTTTCTGAATACTTCATTTCACTACATTGACTATCTTTTATGCTAGCTCTTGCATAAGCATGTATCTTCTTGTCCTTATCAGGGAAATCACACCTCTCATGAAATTTCACTTCTTTGTGAATAGCTCCGCATTCGGAAACCAATCTGTCCAATGCTTGCCCTTCTGCCATTGAATATGCTCTGTCACTTTTATCATCAACGGCGTCTCCCAAAAACCATATCCACCCTCCTCCTTGAGAGCGAATTCCACTTAATACCCATTCATGTTTTTCACATTCAAAAGAATGTAACTCAGGAAATAAACCAAAAAAAATAATAGCGATAACAAAAGCCTTATTTATTCCGAATATTTGCATGGTATAAGCTTAGCATAGGAATAGATATCTTTCTTATGAGGAATTTTATTCTATTGGTTAATAAATCTTAACCTTTCTTGAAGTAATGCCAGATATTACAATCAATCAAATTGATCCACAACTAAAGTATTTTTATATAATTCCGATAACTTTATGTTGTCCAATGAATCGATTAATATGCCTATGGAGATTATAAAATTGAAGTGCATCTTATGCAGAAAAGATGAAGCTAATTCAGCAGAACATTTTTATAAAAAATCTATTCTTGCTGAAGAATTTAATAACGATTTGGATTTAAATTTGAAATTGATCGACGAGATCAGTGGAAAATTCAGAGACGTTCAAGGTCCTGATTCAAAACGTGTTAAGTATAGTAAAAATATTTGCATCTCATGTAACGGACATTTATCAAAAGACGCAGATAATTTCATTAATAGCATCGTCAGTTGCAAAACATTACCTTTAACAAAAATGAGTTCACTCGTTGATGCTTATGGTTTCCCCATGTTCTTCAAAGGACAAACAAGGGACATAGAAGATCTCTGTACACAAAAAACTTACAAGTTCTTGCTTCGTTTAGATTTAATTTCCATTTATGAATATCTTAAATACAAACGTATTGCAAATTTCTTGTGTGAAAATGAGAGCAGTAAGATGAATTCGAATTTTAAGAATATGATGAAACATCTTGAATCTCAAGGGTCATTTTTACAGGATATCCCACGTATTCCTTTTTATGGAAAAATATTTAATCCTTTAGTCAAGGATGAGGACTTTTTAAATTTAATCAAATATTATTCAAAACAAGCAATTTGTAGTCTGAACGAAACGAATATAGCAATTCCAGTTGGCTTAAGAGCTATATTTTTCAAAAAGATAATCCCAAAAAACATCACTGCTATAGCGCATGTTTTTGCTCCTCTGAATACACTCCCAATCATGATTATGCCAAATGTTTTCGTTGATTCAAAAGGAAAACTAGTAATTAGTATTTATCAAGAGTTTTCAAAAAGTCATGCTTTCTTTATTTGTTTCACATTTGAAAAAATTTCCAAAAGATTTAGAAATAATTTCAAAGAATCTTTTCTAAGGAAAAAAATGTTCCCCGGATATGTTGAAAAGTTTTGAACTTTAATCCTTTTTTAATGGAAGTTGAAGTTGATTATCTCTATATAACAAATCCTGACCATATTTATCTCCTAGAATAATCACCGTTATTTGCCATTAATTAAATAGCTCAACAATATCTCATCTATAAGATAATTTTTCAGTGGCTCTATTGTTTTCAAGGCTCTCGCAACATCTCCTTTCTCAATCTCTTCTTCCAAAGCCTCTAGTGTATTATATAAATGATTTAATTCCATAGTGTTCATCAATATTCTCCTGTTTTTTGCCATTAAAATTGCATTACCCTGAGTGATTGCAATTTTCGTGCTCATGAAAAATTATCTTAACCCTCCTAATTCACAAGCACTGCTCCTTTTGTGGTTAATAAAAAATAAAACCGCAGTACAAATAAAAGACCGCCATGATTAACATACCACTGTTTATTTTCTAGCCAGTTGTCTCTAGCTCAAACAAATTTCTCCTTCTCGCTTTGTCATTAAATAGTTAGAAAATAACAGGTTAACATCTCTTCCTCCTTGGCATATCTCATGCATTCATTGCTGGTATTGGGAGTATTTTTTATGAAGTTATCGCAAAATTTTTCACTAGCTGAAGCTACGTTTTCAGAAACTGCTATACGCCTCGGTGTTGCCAACGCCCCTAATGAATTACAATTAAAAAAAATGATCTTTGCCGCTGAAAAGCTAGAGCAAGTGAGGGCCCTCTTAGAAAAGCCGATCAAAGTAAATTCTTGGTTCCGATCAGAAATCGTTAATCGTTCGATCGGTGGAGCTAAAAACTCCGCACATCTAGCAGGCTTCGCAATTGATTTTACCTGTCCTGAATTTGGATCTGTCTTCGATATTTGCAAAAAAATCGAACAATCAACCATCAAATATGATCAGCTAATTTTTGAATATGCATCGTGGACGCATATTTCTTTTGATAGCAAACAACGACAACAAAATTTAACGATACTAAACCCACAAAAAATTTATGTTATGGGAATATGGGGGAAAGATGACTACACAAAAAAGGCCATCATTTGAAGATGAATTTTTTAATAGAAAGTGGCGTTCACGAATAGCACTAACTTACGTTGTAATCTGTCTTTTTGATTTCTTCGTTGCACCTATTATGTGGGCCACTGTTTTCTCGGTCATGGCATGGCAGCCGCTTACGCTCCAAGGAGGGGGCCTATTTCATGTCTCAATGGGGGCAATCTTAGGCGTATCTGCTTTTAGTAAATCAAAAGAAAAAATCGCTGAGATAAACAATACATTCAAAGAGGGAGCGTGATTATGGCACTAGCAGTTTTTTTAGATTTACTATCAAAGTATTGGCATTTTTGCGCAATTAGCATCCTTGTCCTTGTTATAGGATTTTACAAATTATCAGGCGATAAAGCAGAGGCAAAGTTACAAGCAGCCATTGCGGAGCATTCTTCGATCGTGTCTCAATTTAATACTCTTAAAATTTCCACAAAAGCTTGCAATGAAAAAGTTGATGAACTTAGCAAAAGGGGAATAGAGCTACAAACAAGAGTAGAGGAAGCAAGTAAAACTATTGCTACTCTTGAATTGAAGAACAGAGACATCATTCGAGAAATAAAAACTGGAATAGTTCCTAAAGATTGCTCTCAAGCCATTAACTATATGATTAACAATGTTAAAAAGAATACAAAAGATTGGGAGGCCGGTAAATGAGATTATTATTATCGTTAGCACTGCTATTCTCTCTTGCAAGCTGCGGCTCTCTCACAAAAAAAGAAGTTATCGAAGTTAAAGTTCCGGTGATCCAACCAATACCAGAACCACCCAAGATAGAACGTCCTTCTCTGGAAATAAATTTCATCACAGATGAAGATTTAAAAAATCAAAATTTAGACAAAATTGTAAAATCAATGGAAATAACTATCCAGCAATTACTGGACTATTCACGAAAACTTGAAAAGGCACTAGATGCTTACAGATTGTTGCCTCCTACGTGAAAAAAACTACTCGTCTCATCACAACAAAATCTTACTTCCTCTGAAAATATTGATCTGAAGCCATTATTGCTACAAAAGATGAAGTATACTCCATTGAAATCTATAAAGACCTTATATAAGTCAATGATTTTTTACAACATATTCAAGGTGTTTATCTATGAAATTACAATCTCCATATTGTACTTTGCCGTCAAGAGAAAGATCATTGGAAATTTTAAAAAAATATGAAAAATTCTCATCACCTGAAGATGAGACAAGAATCTTGTTTTTCTTATAATCAATTTCAATATTCACAATATTATTGTTATCGCTAGTGTGAAAATGCCAGCCTTCACTATCCAAAGGTTCATTCGGTATTAGATTATAGAAGTTATGACTGGTCGTTGCATACCCTCCTTCTTTAGGGTACTCTCCTGTTGTAAGCCAAAAACTAGTAATAGAGTTTGAAAATTCAAAAAAAATACCATCATCAGGTTTATAACACGTCAATATAAGTCCATTAATAAGATCATATGTGCTGTTTACTCCACTCCTGCAATTTTCCGATTCAGGCCAGAATTGGCAAAACAATCGAGACATTCCATCTTTATCCAACGTTCCTAAATTTTCTTCCGGCCGACACATTACTGTTAGATCTTGACCGTAGCCATCTTGGCACTTTTTATATTCACTCCTGATGTAATGATCATCAAAGCCGAAAAGGTGACCAAATTCATGTATTAACGTCTTACAGGGGCTTTTTTCATAAATAGATATCGAGGGCATTGGCAATTCATTCGGAAAAGCTACTGCAATATCATCAGTATCGGAAGGGATATTTGAGAAATAATAAATTGGCAATATATTAATTTTCGCAATGCTTGTGTCCATGTCACAGTTTTCCATCTGTGCATTAACTACTATTATTTCCTTTATTAAAGCAATTTCTTTATTCTTCTGAATCGGATTTAGCCATTCTAAAATGGCTGATTTTATGTATTGTTCCCACTTTAAAAATAAATCATTGCTATGTTCAGTTGACCTACTTATGTCCAAGCAAAATTGAAGAGTTCTTAAGTTTTTGTTTTTTATAATGTTTAAAATTGATTTATTAGAGAATCTTAATGGATAGTATCTTTGACACTGAGATATTTGTTCATTCCAAAATTGATTTTCTGGGCAAGTTTGCACTAGAGACTGAATTGTACCTGAAGCATCCTCAATTACTGTTGGTGTTGGATTATTTTGATTATCTGAGCTATCATGGTTTGAGGTTGTTCTCTCGTTTTCAATTACAGAACTCTGAGAAGAGATACTTTGAGTATCAGTTTGTCTCTCGTCCTTATTGCAACTAGAAAGCAGTAGTAATGAAAAACAAATTGTAGTTGATATTATTAATATCTTTTTCACGAGCATAGCCTAGTATAATTTTTTAATAAAATTAATCACAGTGTTTCTAAAAACTGAATAAATACTGACATCCATTTTCATACAGTTCCTGCCTTAATTGATTTATGTGCATTTTAACTTCACCCATATCTCTATCAGGGTCAGTGAGATAGAGACGGAGAATTTTAACATTTTCTTTGCAATATTCTTCAGTACCTTTATTTTCAGACTCAAAAGCAGTAGCAATTTTAGACATGAAACATATTACCTTTTTAGAGTAAGTGCTATCCTTTTGATCACAATCGATGACCGTATTATTTAGATACTTATTACATTCTTTGGGATATTTTTTAATAAAAGGGATAAATTGAACTTCTTCAATAAATTTCTTGCTTATTTCAGCAAAGCTTTTATTCCCATGGTCGTTTACATCATTCCATCCTATTTTTTCCAGACAGGATAACAAAGATTCTTTTTTATTATTAGACACATATAATTTTCCTATTTGTGTGGCCAACAAAGTATACGCATTGGTTCTTTCGGGAATTATCAAGATTGGATTACTAACACCAGAAGATGAGTAATTCAACTTAGAAATACATTCAAATTGATTACCAGGAAGTACGTAACATAGTTGATCAAAATCTTTTTTGCAATCTACTACAGTGGATTGATTTAAGCATGAAAGCTTAATACCTTTAAAGAATGGGAGTATCCGATATCCGGTGTAATTTGAATATACAGAAAGTTCTTTATTCGTTTTTTCAAAAAAATACTGGAATTTTGGTTTATTATATTTAAGTGCGACTTGGTTTATCCAATTGAAATATTGATTTGATGGAGTTTGTTCCAAAAAATCAAAAATGTTTTTGCTTTTAACATCTAATAGTACATTTATTAGTATGTCCTCATCAGAAAATGAATATTTTGATTTATTGTCTTTTATAATGGAAATGATCTCTTCAGCGGTTTTGGTATAAGTGGCAAAAGACACTCCATTAATATTATAAGAGATAGCGATAACGTGATTATTTTTGTCTGTTGTATAAGACAAGGTGGCCGCATCAACAAATGGAAAAACCCTCTCTGGTGCTTCATCGAGCATATAAGATATTTCTGGCAATGAATCGCTAAATTTCAAAATCCAGCGATCATAAGAAGATTTATCTAGTAACTTAAGTTGGTCGACAATTTTCTTAAAATTCCCAGAAAGTGATTCAAGGTAGATTATTTTTTTTCCGGCATATTTCTTATTTACTTCCTCAATCCAGTAGCCATACCTAGTTACTCGGAGTCTTTGTAATTCCTCTAATGTAATAATTGGAAGATCGTTTGTTGTTGTTTTGAGATAATCTATACCATAAGAAGTATTGATGATAACTGGACTATTAAGTATTGAATTGTCTGAGAAAAGCATTCGCTCATTTAATAGGAAATCAATTGCTTGGGCGAATGATGTTGAAATACAAAAAAGTGAAGTTATTGTAAATAAAATAAAATAATTTAATTTTTTTTTCATCGGGGTTTTCTCCTTTGGTTGATTTTAGTCTGCATACGTATACAAGTGAAAAACATTACTGTCAACGCATAGTATCGCACTGTGTATTTTTTTCCGGTAGGCAGATGGCAGAATAATAAAGAGAACACTAAAACAATCCATTCATTGAACTAAAGAGCAATGGGTTAATATTGAGTTATAAAGCCTGGGTCAATCTATAAACACTTTTTCATCCTAAAAAAACCATTTCGTAACGAGACAAACTTCCAATCATTTTTTTTGTAAAATTGCAAGGCAGCGATATTCTTCTCGGAAACGTCTAACTCCATATGAGAGCAATGATTTTGATTTAGTAAATCGATTGCATATTGTTCTAAAATTTTCCCAACACTTTTTCCCCTGTATTCAGGAATTAGGTATACAAAAGAGATGAACCCTATATGAATGTTTTTTGGCATTGGGAAAGCATCAACTAATCCAATTATTTTTTTATCATGAAGGGCAAATACACAAAATCTATCATTCCTCTCTTGTCTTTTTTTAATTGCGGAATAGTACGAATTTAATTCTTCATCGGTAAGGAAGGTCTCTGTAATTGACTTAGTATCATCAAGAAAATTTTTAACAGTAAAGAGATCTGCTTCATCGTTTGTGTTTACTGGACGAAAGTAAAGATCCATTCAGTCCCTCTTGTTATAAATTATGCGGTAAGGATGCTGTGTACGGCTTTGAGCTTTTACTTTATTTCCAAACACATGTCAACGCCATGCAAGGATATAACAAAAAAAAAGAAAGCTTCGTGCGTGAATTCTGGGGATATTTGATTCTTGACAGGAATAAACAATTAATATAATTTGCCATGGCTCGGTGCGTACCATAATTAACCCATTAACGCCTTAGAAGGAGTTGTTTTATGTCAATTAAATTGAATTTTGTAGCACTTGTCGCTGCAGGATTAATCCCCATGAGTGTCTTCGCAGAAAACAGAGATAGCGACACCGATTCGTTTCCTGATTTTGCCAATCTTTCATCCGATTCTTTAGGTGACAATACTGATGTTACTGGAGCACACTTACTGCCCAAGCATGACCTAGAGTTAGCCAAGGCCGTGTTGGCAAAAGTTGGTGTCGATGTAAGCAAAATTACAGACAAAGAACTCACAGAACTTCTCAACTCCGCTTTGCGCTCATCCAAGGATGGTTTAGCAGGAGATGCCAAACTTGAGCAACTCTCCAGAGGGAGAAGTATTTACGCACAGCCATGCATGGTACATGAGGACGACGGTGACGATGTCCCTCCAAGCAGATAATCAACAGACTCATAGCATCGTAAAAAAATCCAGAGCTTTGTTTGCCTCGGAAAAAAACCTCGGCATCCTCTTTTTTGACCATTCTTAAGTAGACCTTGCGCTACCTAGACGCTCAATACTCGGTTAATGTTCGAGCAACTCCGCTTCACGGCCTTAAAGAATGTTCCTCAAATCAATAGTTTATACAAGAGGAGACAGATTCGCTCTATTGTACTTAAACTGCATGGTGTTATTATTTAATTAAAGCAACTTTACTTACTGCTCTCCAGAGGATGTTATGGATCTACATAGATTAATTTGGGCACTGACAAATAAATGTAACCTGAGTTGCGACTTTTGCTATGCAATGTCATCGCCAAATGCAGAAGAAGGTGTTTCAACAGAGGTAGCACTAAAGTTTGTTGATGAGATAAATAACTCACCAACAAAACACGTTTCTTTAGTTGGAGGTGAGCCTCTCTTACGCGAAGACATCGAAATTATTGTGCGGCGATTTCGGCCAGACATTACAATTTCAATTGGAACAAATGGCATATTGATTGATAAAAAGTGGAGTGATTACCTCACAAAAAGAATATTACAAGTATCTATTGGATTGGATGGCTCCCCTTCTATTAATTCAATGTTTAGGGCTCAAACAGAACGAGTTGCTTCTAATATAAGAAGCTTGATCAAAGACGGTGTAAGAGTTGCTATCCCAATGTTGGTTAATGCAAAAAATTACAATACAATTGATGCTGCTGTAAAATATGTGGCTTCATTGGGCGTTTCAAAAATAAAAATCAATAAATTTATTCCTGTATATGGGAGTCAAAACGCGCAAGATCTATCGCTTTCTCGACATCAAGAAATCACAGCTATTTCACTAATGAGAAAAGCAATTGATGAAAACAGCGAATTAGAGAAACTGCTTTCGTATTCAGGATGGTATAGTCCAGAGTATTTTAAAAAACTTACTAAGGGACGAAACAAACGATCATCATGCTACTGCGGTGTATGGTCAATGGCCATAGCATTTGATGGCAGTGTTGTTCCTTGTAATGTTTTAACACAACGTAGAGTCTTGGATTTTTTTAACTCGATGAATAAATATAAAATACTTAATATTGCAGATGGAGATATTTTTAATAAAATATCAACGAATGATTTATTCATTGAGGTTATCAGAGCAGCAGTAGCTTTAATTCCTCCAGGATGTAGTAATTGTGACAGAGTGGATAAATGCACACATGGATGCAGGATTTATGCTTTTCTAAAAACAAATAACTGGGAAGGTCACGTACCTTATTGTAATTACTTATTAGAAAATAATAGTATTTAAAACCGTTAGTAAGCTTGCGCACAATAGCTATTATCTCATCAACAACGCCGTCTTTTGCGTACTTCGTCTCCTCTTCCCTCTCTATTACTTACTTGCTCTTTCCTCTTTTATATTCTTTGCAAACAGCAGGCGCAAAGAGCAGCTCAGAAAATCCCTCGCGTATGATGCCTGTTTTAGCCGCCGTAGGCGGTTTATCTTTTAACCATACACAAAACCATGCTCTATTACTATCACACCTCCAAAGCCCGATCTGACGTCTCTGCGGACCTATTTTCTCTGCTGCCCACCTGCCTCCGTCAATTTTTCAGTGAAGAGTGGTCAATTTTTTCTAATCTCTCCATTTATTTGTCCTAGTTTTTGTGGCCAAAATTCTTCTTCAAATAGAGTTTTAAGATTAAGCTTGTGAAATGTTCCCATAAACTCCCCTATGCAGTGCTTTGGGTCACGTTTAACAGATTCAGGAAGATCCGCTAGCCATAGCTCAAACTCAATGTTTTTTAGCTTTTCCTCTTTTTCTTTTTTTTGCCTTAACTGCTCTGCTCTTTTTTTTATCAAGTTATCTAAAGCTTCTTCCTCTGGATCTCTGAAGCCCGAAGAGATCCAAACTTGACTTTTTTTCGTTGCACCCATGAAGTATCTCACGGCATTTAGATTGGGATTTTTTGTCAACAGTTGATTGCAGGCGATATCGTGAGCAAAGTTATCCAAAGATTCTTGCAATTTTTCAGCAGGCAGATAGCCCCTGTTTCTTACTTGATCGATTATGTTCCTACCAAATCCTAACCCTTTTAGTATTTCTGGAGTTTGGATTTCTTTCCACTCGCTTTCAAAGTTAGAACCTTCGCTAGTAGTATTAGTATTTATATTATTATTAAAAATACTACTATTACTACTAGAGGCCGTTGTTACCTGTTGTGACACCTGTTTGTTACCCGTTGTGACACCTGTTTGTTGTATGTTTGTTACCTGTTTGTTACCTGTTTGTTGTATGTTTGTTACCTCTTTGTTATCTGTTTGTTGTATGTTTGTTACCTGTTTGTTACCTGTTTCAAGTTGAAGCATCTCGTTGAAAATGGAATTAGTGAGAGCAAAAACAGACCATCCTCCTCTTCCTGTTTTTGATTGCTTAACGGTAAGTACTAGTTTCTTTTTTAGTCGGTCGATTGCTGTCTTTGTCGATGGAATGGGGGCTTCGCTTGCTTGTGCTAAGCATTCAATTGTCATTGGAGGAGTTATTCTTTCGTTGCTGTATTTGCACTCTCCGTATACGACTGTAACGACGCGCCGTTGGGTTCCTAGGAGCGTGACGAATTTCGGGGGAAACTCTGCTTTTGTTATCTGTTTGTTACCTGTTTGTTGTATGTTTGTTACCTCTTTGTTACCTGTTTGTTGTATGTTTGTTACCTCTTTGTTACCCGTTTGTTGTATGTTTGGTGTTTCCTTGTTACCCGTTATGACACCTGTTTGTTGTCTGTTTGTTACCTCTTTGTTGCTCGTTTGTTGTCTGTTTGTTACCTGTTTGTTACCCGTTGTGACACCTGTTTGTTGTCTGTTTGTTACCTCTTTGTTACCCGTTTGTTGTTCATTGTTTTCATGGCTCAATGCCATGTCTTCATAATAGTCAACAAACCCAGGAGAGTCGTCCGGAGTGCTATCAGTGATAAAACTTTCCAACTCTTCTCTTAGGGAGTTCTTTCTCTTTTTCATTTCTTACTCCCTTTTTTATATTTGAGTGGTAAGTGATTGCTGTGTTTGAAGAATGGACTCTTGATGACTGTTTTTGGCACCGGTTTCGTTTATTCGTGCAATAATGCTTTCGGCAAGCGCCTTGCAATCTTCTGTCAATTTTCCTTTGGGAAATGTGTCTGAAAGAAATTTTTTTCTAGATTGTGTTGTTTTCATATTGGAAGATTCTCTTAGTGAAGGAAAGATAACTCCTCCGCTTAGCATATCGTTTTCTTCAAGAACTTTGAGATCTTCTAATATCATGTCGTCGACATTTCTTCTTGGATCGAATCTGATTGGCACTATCCCTAGTATTTTCGCAGTGGGGTATTTGATTTTAGAGGAAAAACTTTCTATAAAATAAATAATTGAGCGTGTAGCGGCAAAACTAAGCATTTCCATATCACATGGAATGATAATGTAGTCAGCGTAGCAAGTTATATTTGCGTGGATAAGATTCATTGTTGGGTTAGAATCTATTAGGATGTAATCATATTTGTCCTCTAACGATGCAAATCTTTTTTTCAACAACAGTTCTGATTCGTCCTGATTTTTACATGACCGATCCACTCCTTCTATTGCCTTACTACCAGATGAAATGAGATCTACATTACTTGTTGCTGGAATAATTGCTGTTTCTGGCCTGTATCCGTGCAGCAGTATACCCGCTGCCGAGTGTTCTTTTTCTGACTTGTCTTTCACGCCCAATAGTGTCCGTTGATTGTTTTGTTGGTCGAGATCAAGAATCAAAACCCTCCCGATATATCGCAAGTTATCGGCCAGAATATTTACTAGTGTGGATTTTCCAACACCCCCTTTTTGATTCATAATGCTGATCTTAATAGCCATAAATCCCCTCTGTTTTTACTGACGCCTTGTGTGTTAATTATTTCTTGTAAACACCGTTTCTTGTGTTTTATTAGTTTGTGCCTTTTTTCTTTTTTGTTGTCTATGTAAAAAATGATGATTGAAATCAAATAGTTAGTGTGCTTTGTGGCGAGCCAGCAAGAGAGATCTCTAACTGTTACATGGGCATCACCTGTTTATTATCTGTTTATTTCTAGTTCTGTTAGCATGTATGAGCGGCGCCAGCCGGTAAAAACTTCCGATAATGATTATTTAAAACGGAGCCATTTTGAAAAGGTGAGTATACTGGAGAGTGGCATTCTTACTTCACAGCATCTCTAAATTCTTGTCCCGGCCGAAATTTAGGTACAGTCTTTGCTTTGATTTTGATCTTTTCTCCGGTTGAGGGATTAACGCCAACTCTAGCGGCCCTCTTTGCTTTCGTGAATGTTCCGAACCCGACTAATGAAAAACATCATCACCCTTTTTTACACTTGTGATTACAGTGCTTATGAGAGTGTTTAAAAAGCGTTCGCCTTGCCTGTTCGACCAGTCTGCGAATTGTTTGTCTTTTAGAATTGTTTCCAGCAATTCTTTCTTGTTCATGATTCCCCCGTTTTTAGGATTAATAATATTCAGAAAGTTTAGAGAGAAGAGATTGTAGATGGCAAGGTTATTTAGTCCGGGCCTTTAGATGATTTAGAAAAGTAAATCAATATCAATTCAGTCGGAATATTCTTTAAAAGCAAGCAAGCGTTTTCTGATCAAGACATATTCATGCATGAGCTTTTGAGTAAAGCAAAGTGGCATGAAGAGTTCGAAAAACTGGGTGGGGCGAGAATAGGGTTTGAGGCAGTTGATGATTGGAAATACGATGATGATGGAAATTTCACCGAAGAGTACAAGACTTATCTTGAGGAGAGTGGAGGGAGTCGTGAGACTTTAGCTTGACGCAGATTCCAGTAACCTTTCCTGAGTCATCACTACTTTTCACAAAACCAAAAACCAAACCCCATCACTACTCGTTTTTCCATTAGAGTAGGATTTTTGTGCTTTTTATTGTAGGTTCAAAAAAAATAATCAAGAGGTATTAAATGTTTCCAAGAATCAGAGGCAAAGTTGGTCAAGCGCAAGATCCAGAAGAGATGAAAGGTAAATGGTTCTTTGAGCTATGGATGAGTACACATATAGGAGAAGGCGTAGGGGAGTCTATGGGAAAATTCGGACCGTGGGAAACTGAAGCGATTGCAAAGAGTGAGTTAGAGAAAATGGCCCGATTGGCTGTTGAAGCAATTGAAAAAAATATGGCCGATGGGAAAACTACGGGTAGATATGTCGACATGAAAACTAACAAGGTTAGAACGTGGGACGAAACTAAGTAAAAAATTAGGAGAGTGGTAGACCTACTTTACAGCATCTCTAAATTCTTGGCCTGGACGAAATTTCGGCACAGTCTTAGCTTTGATTTTGATCTTTTCTCCAGTTGAAGGGTTTACACCAATTCGTGCGGCCCTCTTTGCTTTCGTGAATGTTCCGAACCCGACTAATGAAACATCATCACCCTTTTTTACACTTGTGATTACAGTGCTTATGAGAGTGTTTAAAAAGCGTTCGCCTTGCCTGTTCGACCAGTCTGCGAATTGTTTGTCTTTTAGAATTGTTTCCAGCAATTCTTTCTTGTTCATGATTCCCCCGTTTTTAGGATTAATAATATTCAGAAAGTTTAGAGAGAAGAGATTGTAGATGGCAAGGTTATTTAGTCCGGGCCTTTAGATGATTTAGAAAAGTAAATTAATATCAATTCAGTCGGAATATTTTTTAAAAGCAAGAGCAGTTAAATTAACCGAGTCATTCCATTAATATGCTTGACATTTATTTTTTTGATCAGAATAATTTCTGGAACGAGGGGGAATACTAATGCAAAATGATCGATTTTTTAGTCAATTAAATGATACTGATTTGGCCAGCAACCTTCTGCCTCAGCAAGAGAGCGCTTTAGAAATTGATCCTTCCTTGCTAGAGAGACTTAGCGGTAATGGTGATAGGGTAGAGTCTTTTGATCCCGATGCTTCACTGGAGAAGTTAATAGAATTTAAAAAAATGATGAATGCTAAAATAGACGAGAGAATCGCTCAATTGAAGCAGATGTCTTTGCAAAATAAATCTCCGTCCGCAAAACAAACTTTTTTCAATTTAATATAGAATGATGACGGTAGAAGAAAGAATCACTGCTAATTTACCGCCACAGATCCTCCAAAGATATAATGCCGTAAAAAGTATCATTGATCAGCATCCCGAGAGCGAGTTGATAAGGTTAAGCAAATACAAATTAGTGGACGTTGATTACTATTGTAAATTTTTGTTTTTTGAAAGAATAAAAAAAGAGGGACGATTTTTATTTGCTAGTATTTTATCTCATAAATTTTGGCGTATAAGAAGAAAGATTATTAGGTGTAATTTTTATTGTGCTTGGTTTTTTTTTCCTTCGGACTTTTTCTTTGATAATCAAGAGAGATCAAAAGACAAAAAAGAGAAGGTACCTGTAGTAAAAAATGATGAGGAATCATTTGAAAACTATGAGCTCCCTCATATAAGAATTCAACGATTGCTGTTAGAGCGCGAGAAGCTGCTTTCACAAAGGCCTCAATGACACAAGAAAAACTAGTTGAAGTTGACAGCTCCTTGTGCTTGGCCGAAGCAGAAAAAGAAAAGCTTCCACACCTCTACGCCCATGATTGCAAGTGGTATGCTTGGTCTCGAAAGATCTTTGGATCCATAGAGAAGATCATTCTTGTATGTGGAGCAAACCAAACTTCCAAAAGCTCTGCTGGTATTCGTAAAAATATTCATTGGGCCACGGATAGAAAATTGTGGAAAATATTATGGCCTGATCAATATAAAAGTAAACCGTATCCCAAACTTATGTTTTGGTATTTATATCCAGATTTTACGACGGTGGATATGGAGCTGGAAACAAAGTGGAAGAAGTACCTTCCTCAAGAAGAGTTCAAAAATCATCCTTATTGGGGATGGGATTATGATCCTGTCCTGCGAATGATTAAGTTTTGTAATGGCAATATTATTCGTTTTCTGACCTATGGTCAAAAGTCGAGCCGGCAACAGTCGGGGACTGTTCATATGGTAACTATTGATGAAGAGATGGATCCTAAGCGCTACGGGGAGCTTGCTGCAAGATTGACTGCGACCGATGGATATTTTTTAAAGATCTACTGCCCCTTGGAAAGATTTTCTTTGTGGAGAGATGCGTTTGAGTGTATTGGGACGCCTAAAGAAAAATTTAAGGGAGCTTTAAAGATACAGGTGTCATTGCGTGATTGTCTTGAATTTGACGATGGGACACCAGGAACACAGACCGAAGAAAAAATTAAGAAAAGAGAGACATACTATCAGAGTGAAGATGAGAGAAAAGCGCGCGTAGATGGCCAATATGGGAGAGTGGAAAATCCAATCTTCTCCTTTTTTAATAGGGAAAAGCATTTGCGGCCATTTCCAAAAAACAGCAATGGAAAAACTTATCGAGGTGTGCCTCCTGGATATAGTGTTATTACTGCGGTGGACTTGGGGTCGGGAGGAGAACATAATCACCCTGCGGCCTATCTTTTTTTGGCCGTATCGGGGGATGGTAGTAAGGTTCGAGTGGTTTATTGTAGGCGATTGGACTATGAAGAGATTGGGCAAGAGACAACCGATGGTGATGTTTACGAATACTACCGTAAAGATAGAGATAGAATCCTTGGTAGCAATTTTCCTGTTTCTCAAGTTTATGATCATGCGGCCAAGGACTTTGGGTTGATTGTTGAGCGTAATGGTGATTATTTTGAAAAGGCCCAGAAGGATCGAGTTGTTGGTGAAAACGCTGTCAACACTTTGTTTCGCTATGGAATGCTGGTCATTAATGAAGATTCAGAGCATCCAGAATATACCGACTCAGAAAAATTGGCCGACGAACTTTTATCTTTCTCGCGCGAGAAGAAAAAGAGTAATGATGATTTGGTGGATTGCTTGAGATATGCTGTCTCGGCGGCATCGAACTTCATTAATTGGAGCGCAATTGAGAGTATTGAGCTGGATCAAATGCCAGTAATAATAGAAGAGGCCGAAATTAAAAAGCAAGATGATGCATCAGACACTACTCGTGATCGGGCCTGGAAAAATTACTTGGGTGAACGTGAGCAAAGAAATAGAAAGCGCACGGATAGTTTATGGCAGATGAATAGGGACTGGGAAATTTACTTTGGTATGAGAGATGAATATTGAAGAGTTGGAAAGACTAATAGAGTTTTGTAAGAAAAATGGGGTGCAGAAACTGCAAATTCCAGAGGTAACTTTAGAGTTTAAAGATGAAGTGATTATTAAAAATAAAGAAAAAGCAGTCGATATATACGACAATTCATATGATTATGAAGAGCAACAATTCCAATAAGACATTTACTGTGGCCCAATTGCAGGAGATGTATTCTAGTGGCCATGCCGCAGATCAATCGGTGTTTTCAGAAATGCGATTGGCGGGGAAGATTAAGCTAGGGGATGATTTTCAAAGTAAGTCTAATAAGAAAAATGAGAACATAACCAGAATAAATTTTAATCACATCTATTATATTATCAAGCATCACGAAGATTCGATTCATGAGGGTTTTCCAAGGTGTGTGGCCACACCGATCAATGAGAGCGAGAGGGAAGATGTCAAAAATGCGGAAATGGGCAATGCCGTTATCAACTGGGTTAATGAAACCAATAATGCTGAAAAGAAGGTAAGCGAATGGATAACAGAGTATTCGACTAGCGGAGAGGTGATTGTTCGGATTATTTTTGATAGGACAAAAGGAACCCTGGTTAGTGGCCATCTTGATGAGGGAGGAAATCGTTTTAGGGCCGGGGAATTTGTATTGGAAACGATAGTCCCCTGGCAGGTGATTCGCTCAAAAAATTGCACTCGCTTTGAGGATTCAAATTTTATATGCATCTCAAGATTATTCTCAAAAGGAGAGGTCTTGCAATTGATTGATAAGTCGTTAGAGGGTTTGGAGGATAGAGAAGAGATTAATAAAATCAGGGCCGATTATGATAATGAATTTAAGATTGAGCGAAAAGCTTATGATGCCTCCTCCGGCCAGTATTACAACGAGAGGGACAAGATCGAAGTTAAGGAGTGGTATTTTAGGCCGACTCCCCAAAAGATTATGGGACTTTACGTTTTGCAAATAGGAAATCAGATTGTAAAAGAGCAAGAACTTGTTGGAGGGATCTTTCCAATTTGCCAGACCAGATTTGCGGCCATACCACAATCGCCAAGGGGTAAGAGCTTGGTGACGATTTTACGGCCATTTCAAAAAGAGATCAGCCGTATCGTTAGCGCTATGGCCATGATTCAGGCCGGAGGCCAAGATATGATCTTTAAGCATAAGAATGCTAAGATTGAAGAGGGCGATAATCTGGTAAATTTGAGGGTATTTGATCATACGGGAAAAGAACCCAATGTTATTCAACAAAACTATGCCTTGCCATACTTAGACCATCTCAATGCGGTTATCACCAGTATGTATAGGGCCGCGATGGTTTCAGAGCTTTTAAGCGAGAAACCAATACAGGGAGATATTAGCTCCATTTTGTTTGAGATGGGATCTCGACGAAAGAAGTTTTCAAGTCACATCAGAAATTTTGAAATTTTCATGAAGGAGATTACCACTAAAGTTATTGAATTAAGTCGGTATTATCTGACACCATTTCATTTGTTAAAGATTGCAGGCAAGCAGGAGAGGGTCAATATAGAGCTATTCAAAGAGAGCATGGATGGTTTTTCTGTTAAGATTGAAAATACCAATACGGACATGAACAGTATCCTCGGCAAGCAGTATATTCTTAATCATGTTCTCCAATACGCGAGCAGTAGCATGACTCCCCAGCAGTTATCGGCGATCATCACCGATATGCCGTATATATCTGGTATCGAGGGTATCCGCTCTCTTAATAGGGATATGATTAATTTTAAAAATGACTGCTTGTCAATAGAGCGTGGCCGTGAAGTTCATGTTAATCCCTACGATGATCACGAATATTACGTGCAGGCCATCACGAGCAGGATGAAAGAGCGAGATTTTGAAGATCTCCCTCTTCATATTCAACAAGACTATAATAATTTGCTAAGACAGCATGAAGAGGCCTTGATTTTACAGCAACGAGAGTTGCAAATGAATAAAGGTTTGTTACCGGATACTGGGCCTTTGGTCACGGTTGAACTTTTTCAACCAGATCCGGCCACTGGGCAATCAGAGAGGATCAAGCTTCCTTCTGATTTGGTAACATTTATGTATCAAAAATACCAAGAGCAATTAATAAATAAAAACAGAATGAGTCAATTGCCACTACAAGCACAAGTCGATATAGCAAAAGGAGTTCAATAATGTTTGAAAAAGAAGAACAACAAGTCGCTCCTGAGAGTGAGTATCAATTTAATCCTAAATTTAAATACGATGATACTGATGAAGAGGAACAAATACTTCCAGAAATACTACACCCTTTGATTAAAGATGTAGAGACAGAGCGCAAGTTTAAAGATCTTCATGTTAAGGCCTTTAAGTATGATAAGATCACGCCTGAGTATGATCAGGTTAGTAAAAATTATGAAGCGATTCACGGCAATTACAAGCAAGTTCACCAGATGATACAGGAGCAAAACTTTGATGCGCTATTGAGGTACATGGAACTCCATGAGAACCCTGCTTTTTTAAATTACATGCTTAAAAGGGTTGCGGATGAGTCTAGCTTTAGGCAGCTTCCAAAAGATGAGCAAGAGCGGCAATCAAGATATAAAAAACTGGAAACGGAAAATGATCAATATAAAAAACGAGAAGAAAGCGAGGCCCTTAATTACATCTATAATCAGGCCAGATCGCCTTCTTATCAAAACATGATCGATTATTATAAGGAATTTAAAAGCGAGGATGACTTTTTAAAAGAGATATTAGTACTAGCAGGTAAGGCCGAAAAATATGCAGAGGGTGAGCGACGAAGCATTACTCCGCGCCAGTGTATCGACTTGGCATTTCAAGTTTTAGAGCAAGAGACTTCACAGAAGAAAAATAAGATTTTTGAAAAATATGGAATACGCCAGGATGAAAGCGGCAACAAGATTGTTGACACAAAAAAATTAGATCAGGATCTTCCTACACAAGGATTACAAGCGACAGGAGGGTCACAAGTAAGACAACCTGTTACAAGCTATAAAGATATTTTAAAAATGAAAGAAGAATATAAAACAAAAGGTATGTATCAATAGGAGGGAGTTATGGGGAGTCAAGAATACGAGAGGAACATGGAACACCTTGAGGTATTGTTAAGGGATAATGTCGTACCTACGGTACTAAATGAGAAGTTGGAATCAGAAAGTTACATCTGGTCAAAGCTTGAAAAGATTGGAGGATGGAATGGAAAGCCCATCGAGCATAAGTTAATCGTGAGAGCACCAAGCTCTTTAAAGTATAATGGACTTGTTCCTCAAGAAGATATTGTTAAGGGTAAGTATGTAGACGCGATCCTTCCTGGTGCTTCCATGATGACGGGTTCTTTGTCGTTTTGGGATCGAGAATTGAACAAATACCGAGACAAGAAAGCAGCTTTCATTGATGTTTATACCCAGCAATTAGATTTTTTTAATGAGCATATTAAGCAGCAAATCAATACATTTTTATTCAATGGAGAGGTGCTGGATTTCACTAAGAAGGTAGGAAATGGAGATGGTAAAAAAGGGATTTTAACCGTTACCAATCCTAAACGATTTCAAAATGGGCAGAAGATTTTTATATCCAGAAAGGGTACAGAAGGGCGTTATACTGAATTGGCCAAGGGGTTTATTAATTCTATTGATTTCGATAATAACAAACTGCAAATGGTACAAAATTTGGATATCGAGACAGTGGTGGATGTCTCTGGAATTGGTGATGACGATATAATTCATATTGATGGCGGATTAGATAATGGGTTTGAAAATTTAAGAAAGGCCTTGTTGCCAGTGTCGGTGGGTGGTAATGCTAAAATTAATTCACTAAGTAAGAGTGAACACTATTTTATGAATCCATTTACTTACGATGCTTCAGCGATGGATCTCTCCAAACGCAATCTTTTGACAATTTTATTCGATATTGTCAGAAAAAAATATACTCACAGTAAGGGGCAAATCGATGAGATTATTTGCGGAGATAAGCTCTATTCAGCGATTAATTTTTGCATCAACGTCGATAAGATGGGGGCAACCCGCTATAGGAGTGAGGAGAAGGTTTTTGATGCCTTTAATGTCTCTCAGTTAACGATTACGGATGTTGAGGGAAGAAAAGTAATCGTGACGGTGGATCGTGATTTACGAGATGACATTGCTTACGTCATGAACTGGAAGGCCATAGAGTTTCGTTACTATCAGCTTTTTGAGCGCATGAAAGGGCAAAACGGGGAAGAGTTTTATCGAATCCGTGGTAAGGATGATTATGTGAATATTGTGGATATTCTCACTGAAGGAAATTTGCATATTCGCGAACCCAATAAGATGGGTATTATTTACAATATCCCTGTCTCTAAACTTGAGATCACACAACAAGACATTCTTGAGGGGCCTTATGAAGTAAAAATGCTTACTAAGATCGGTGAACTGATTAACAAAGTTGGAGTAAGAGCATAATGCTGGTATTGAGTGATCTTGAAAAAGCAACACTGGAAGAGATTAGCAATAAGGAGGTTGGTAGGCCAATTAGGAGTATAGGATATGATCCTAAACTTAATGTTGGCCTGCTAAAAACTCCGAAAGGTTATTTGGAATTTCCGTCAATTCCACGATTGGTAAAAGTCACGCCTGACAAAATAGAGGAGAGATGGGTTGCAAGAATTGAAGGTGGACTAGGGAATGTCTATGATATTATCTTTCCCGTTGATCATGGTGACAGTGTCTACATAGACTTAAGCAATGTTCCTAGAAATGAGGCGTTTGTTATCGTATTGACAAGCATAGGTGGGGGAACATTTATAACAGAGGATAAAGACTTTTCTATTTGGTCAGTTGTTGACTATGCTTATTCGGACGGAGCAAAGAAAAAAACTTTCTATAGCATATTAAGAATTGATAACGATGTGCATGTTTTAGCGATAGATAATTTAAGGAAAGTTTGAATGCTAGTTCCAATGGGACGCACGACAATTTTTTCTTACGATGCGAGTAAGGCATTGCTTGGAAAGCGGATCGGATTTAAGTCGCTTCATCTGAAGCGTGGAGAGGTGCTTGTCATTTCTGACGTGAATGTGGCCAAAGATGATTTTGTAAATGTTGACATGTCAGAGCGTGAACAAGAGGCCTTTATCTTCTCGGTCTATACTCGTATTACAGAAATAATCATTGAAGAAAATTTTATCATGGAAGAAGGTTCTTGTCTTAGACTAGCGAGATCTCGGCATGGAGGGTTGTCTCTTAGGGAGAGCTATCACGAATTTAAGGTTCCTCAAATGGCAGGTGGCCATGGGGGGATGCATTTTGGAAAACCTGCGTTTGGAAATGGAGGAGGAGGATTTTTAATGAAAGGCCTAGGGAGAGAAGAGGTTGATGCCAATTATGTGCGTGCAGGAAGAGGCATGTATAGGATGGGTACTCCGGCCCCGTATCCTCCTAAAAGTGGATCAATACTTAATCATGGTATGTCATCGAGCGGTCGTTTGTGGGGTGCTTGTGGAGGAGCACGAGGGGGCCATGGATCGTCCTTGAGGATTGATTGTAAAGGGATAGTTGATTGCAAAGGGGAGATCGATCTTTCAGGGCAAGACGGTGGATGTGGAGGTGCTATTGAGGATAACTATATCAAGCTAATGAATCGTGGTACTGGAGGAGGTGGTGGAGCTGGAGGGAGTGGAGGATTGTTTTTTTTGCAATATAAAAAAGTGTTGTTAAAAAATGCTCCAAAAGTCAATTTAGTTCCTGGGAAGGGCGGTGTTTGTTATCCCGTAAAAAATCCTCTGCGCATGCTTGGAACTTATAGCAATACATTTAACATTCCAAGAGACGATTATGCTGATTACTATTGTAAATATGACAAAAAGACGAAAGAACTTTTTGGCGAAAACGGACAAGATGGAAAGCAAGGCCAGGCCTTTATGGTTATTGGTGACAGATTAGAGGATTATAAAAATGGTTAGGCAGATTTCCAGAGACATAAGAGTTGGTGAGATGGGTGATAGTCTTAAAGAGTTTGCATATGTGACATCGGAGGCCATTGAAAAACTTGTCAAGCGGGTAGACGAAGGGGATGTTACAGAGTCTAAAAAGACAAGGATCGAATTTCCGGACAGAGAAACATATATCGATATGCTAAGTGGCGAAGTTGACGAAGATAAGAAGAAAAAGGCCATAGAGAGTCTTTGGGAACGCCTTCCCAATGGTTTGTTTCGAAGTAAAGAACTCGTTGTTTGCAGAAGAGGGAGTATGCTTTCATTTTGCTTGGACGATGGAAGGGTTTTTTATCCAAGTTTGCAATGGGAAGAGAATGGGTGCAGAGTTGTTGTGAATAGCAATGAGTATGGGTATGGAGTTATTATAATTTGATAACAGATCAGAGCTTGGTTTTAAATAATTTTGCGCGTGGAATCCAGGAAGGGGGAGATAAAAACGCTTGCTTGCAAGGGATAGAGAATTTTTTTATTGACCAGAATAACAAGCTTTGTTCGCGTCCTGGATCGATCCCTTTTGATGTGAAATACACGACTGATTTTGAGAATGCGACCGATTATCGGGGGAGAGGGTTTGCTGATTTAAACGGGACACTGATTTTAAATAAAGGGTTAAAAATATTTTACCTTGATAAAACCTTTTCAAGGATACCTTCGACAGGCCTAAATAATTTTCTGGAGAGCAAAGAAAATACAAAGATGCTTTCGTGCTTTACACAATGGAGAGATGAACTCCATTGTGTAAATGCCAATTATGCGTACCCTCTTCGAATTTTTAATAGTGGTTTTGGGTTATGTTCAATGCGACTAGGGTTGCCGAAAATTAAGACGTATGAAAAATCAGAGTCGAGTGGTGATGGACAATATAAAATAGCGATGGTGTTGGTTCAGGAATATGCATCAAGTGGGAGATTTTACAAAAATTATGGGGAGGTTTGCGAGATCTACCTTGAAAACATTGGCGATCAAGTTGCGCTCTCCAAAATTATCATTGATACCTCTTGCTTAGATTTAGAGGAACGATTTAGTAAAACCTATGTAGAATATTATTGTAGTAACAAAAATGAATCAAGGCCTTATTTAGAGAGGAGAGATCCGCTAAAGAGCGTGGTGGATGATTCCTATCTTTGCAAAATTGAATTAAACAAGAAAAGAGAAGAGATAGAGCTACCGGAAGAGCTTTACGATTTGCAGACAGCTCCACAGTGTCGCTACATTTGCAATGTCGATAACACCTCTTTTTTTGGCAACCTAAAGGACTACCCTCATCGACTGCAACAATCACCACCAGGGTCTCCCCATGCCTGTATTCCCTCTGCAAAAGTTGATTTTAGTTCCGAGATTACTGGTCTATGTAATTTCAAAGAGAGAGTGATAGTTTTTACAAAAACGGCCTTGTATAGAGTGCAATCAACGATTGATTTTGTGGGAGGAGGAGTTCTTTCTTGTGATTCGATTGATAGCGTGGGGTGTATCGCACCAGGTTCTATTGTAAAGACAAAAAACGCAGTCTATTTTTTTTCTCAGGATGGCATTTATTACACCGATGGATTAAGAGTTCAAAAGCTGGATAACCAGATCGATAAGCTTTATCACTCTTTGGAAAAAGAGTTGATGGTGTCGACCTATGATAGAAATAAAGATCGGATTATTTGGGGGATCAACGATACTTGGATTGTCTTGAATCCCAGTGGTGGGATTACAAAGTGTTCGGGGGTGGGCCTTTCTACGTCCCATCTGTATTTCTTTAGTGGCCAAGTGTTGAGGCTAAGTAAGGATGGTTACATTTATGGCCATGACGAGAGTTATCGTGGGGATAAGTTGTATTTAAAAGGCAAAGAAGGCATTAATTATAAATTGGTATCTCCTGCATACGATTTAGATCTTAGTGATACTCAAAAGATATTGAAAAAGATCTCACTAGGTGTGCAAACGAATGGGAAGTTTTATTTAGATATAAAAATCAAGGCCAATACGAATTCTCATCAAATGGAGCTGGAGCTTCCACCGCTTTCAGTCTTTGAAAAATCTTTTGTAGATGATGAGAATACACTTTGCTTGGATGACCGCGTGATTATTAACGCAAGCGACGTGAAATTTTATGATCGGTTGATTACAGGGGCCACAAAGCGATGCCAGTTTTTTCAATTTGAAATAAGCTCTTCTTATGGTGAGCTTTATAGTTCTGAATATTTTGGATGGGCCAAAATCTTGGTGATTTCAGCGGATGAGATGAAGCTTACTGGGAAATGGCCTTGCAATGTTGTGGGGAAGGATTTGATCATTGACTCGATGTCTTTTAGAATCAAAGAGCAATTTGGAAAAAACATCACTATTAAGAGTGTTCGGTCATCACGTTATATCACTGGAGAAAACGTTTCCTGGAAGATTTTTGGATATTATGAAGATCATAGTTTGAAAATAGATTCAATAATTATGAATTATGCTTTGGCAAAAAGAGAGAGTGATAGCTTTGAAAACAGAGATGCAAAGTATGCGAGATAGCGTTAGTCAGCTTGCTAAATTTGGCAGTTTTATTCTGACCAATGACGATATGGCGAATGTTAACTTTGAAAAGATCAAAATCTACATGATTCAAAGTAATCAAATATTAATTAAAATGCTGGAAATGCTAGAGAAAAATGCAAACAATAAAACAAATCATTAAACAGCTTATTTTTCAATGCAATCTTGATCAGACAAAATTGCATGAAGATCGTGTTATTTTGTTTTTAAATGAGGCAATCGGGCATGCAGAGACATTGATTATTGATACTTATCCAAACTATCTTCTTGCAAAATCCAAGGGAAATGCGATCCCTTCTGACCTTTATGGAACGATGATTGTAAAAGTTTTTAACGATGGGAAGGATCTAGAGGATTGGGACTTATCACAACTACAGGGCGATATTGTCATTGAGTACATTAGGAAAGCAAAAAGAATAGAGCTAGTGTCAAGTGAGGATAAATTTAAAAATTTAGTGAGTGGGGTACTTCGAGATAGTAGAGATTTCCCCTTGGATCTTCCATTGGCCCATGATTATATTGTAACACAAGCGAAGAAGCTGATTTATATCGATGAATACGATGAGTACAAGGCCCAGATGATGCAGATTGAAGTAGATCAGATAAGAAATTCTCTTGTTAATGTTTTAACATCGATGAGTTTTGGCCCAAAGAAGAAACGAGTTTTCATGAGTGCATCGGAAGTAATTGCGGCCTATCACGATTAAGAGGGACGTATGAGTATATTTTCAAGAATAAAAAATTCTATTTTCTCCAAACCACAGGCCATCGATCCTTCGAGATACAGGTTTACTCCTGATAAGATTGAACCTGCTTTGATGAATAAAGATCAACTGCAAAGATATAATTACCAAAAATTTGATGAGAATAGCTTGGAGAAATTACCAACAAGAAGTTTTGAGCGGACATCAATCGCGCCATTGCAAATGAGAGGTGCCATTCAAAATTACCACTCTAGTCTACCGCAGTATCAGGAGCGAGAGAAATCGTTGATGAGTAAGCTCAACGATCTTTATGCCTCTGGTTCAGGGCCAATTGAAGGCAGTTCTGTTTTAAAGAAAAGCTTGGAGAATATTGATTTGCAGACGGAAGGGATGCAAAAAAAATTAAAGGATAAGTTAAGTGCCGACTATAAAAACATGCAAAATCGGATGATGATGGGAGGTGCAGATGCTGGGGCCTTGGAGCGATTAAGCAATAATTTTTTACGTTCATCGGCCGATGCTTCGAGTGATCTTTATCGGAAGGGACTTGAAAATAAATCAGCGGCCACAATAGAGGATTTTCAAAGATCACTACAGAACAAGAGGGATGATAAATTGCAGGCCCTAGGCCTAGAACAGACAGGACTCGGCCGTTATGCGGATGTTCTTAATACAGATGTTTCGGGGAAAAATTTGTTAGAACGTTTGAATGCAGATATATCAGGTGAAAATACAAAGGCCATGAACGAAAGGGCCTTGCAAGATGCAGAATTATCTAATGCTACCAATAGAATGAATGTTGAAAATGCGATGAAAGGTGATGCTTACAACACTAATCTTTTAAATCAAACCAGGATGGGCGAGCATGAGGCCCAAAACAAGTATGGGATGCTAAATGCTGACCTTTTGAACAATCTTTTAATGGGCAACACTCAATCAATAAATAGGGCCAATGAGATGAATGTGCAAAACGCTAATAATGCTAATGCTTCCTATATGGCAGCGTTAGCTCAGGCGGATGCCTATAATCAAAATCGGCGATCATTATTTCAAAATATTTTAAACGCAGGCATTTATCAAGGTGCTGGAAAACTCTTTGGTAAATTGTTTTAAGAAGGGATGCAATATGGATCCAACGTCAATGTCGATATTCATGAGTTTGCTATCAAAAATGGGAGGCGGTCTTGCTAAGGGAGTAGGGGAGATAGGAACTACGGCCTTGGACAAAACAGAGGCCGATAGGATGAACCGTGCGAAAACATTGGTTGATATTGCAAAGACAGCGGGTACCCGCTTTAGTGGATTGCAACCAGAAGCGTATCAACCACCGTTACCCATTAATTATTTTTTACGCCTCAATATGAAACAAGGGCCTGAGGGTGGAGATAGTCTTTTTAATCGCTTATTGAATGATTTAACGGGGGAGAGGGGGAGTACAAGTGCAAATTGGTCTGATAAATTTTTAAGCGACTTTCTTGAAGAGAACAAAGACAAGCTAAAAAGCAATATAACTTGGAGATAGTTATGGGAATTAAAATTCCATATCGCTCGCTAGAGATAGAGACGAGCAACAAAGATCTTCTTGATGGATTTCTGAGATCTTTAGGAACAAATATGGAAAAAGAAGATGAGAATATGGATTTGGAGACTAAAAATCCGAGTCACCTATTCTTTTCTTTGTTAGGGAATAAAGAAGAGAAAAACAATCAGAGAAAGATCAAAGACGAGTTGGAATCCATCAAGCAAAAATTACTGAAACAGTATAGTAACTATCCAAGAGAAAATGACTACGGAGAAAGTGCATACAGTGATGCCGTTGCAAAAACATTTCTAACGATTGGCGGATATAACCCTAATATTTATCCAGAGTCTTTAAATGCTGTAAAAGCTCAGGCCGATGAAAATAAGAATGCTTGGGGATTACAAACTCAAGCACTTGAGGAGATAAAGAATACATTAATTGCAGAGCTAAAGGATAGTAGAAGCAGAGAAGAGTTTGGCAAAATGTTAGTTGGAAGATTGCTTAGCAAAGGTGGTCAAAGCAAGAATAGTGATGAAGCAAGAAAAAAGTTAAAGGATTACATTGATGGCATGAGAGACCTTTCTTCGATTCGAGAATCGAATGCAAAGATAGAAGATTTAAAACTAAAATCATATGATCCAAAAGATCCGCGTACCCAAGATAATTATCCTCCTGGACTAACAAAAGAGGCCTTTACAACCAGCTTGCGTGGTTCCCATAAGTCGATGGAAGATGCTCTTATCCAGGCCGTTAAAAGGCTCTTGCAATGAACAAAGAAGAGTATGATTATTACAGACTTCAAGATCAAGCAATCAATGATTTTTCAAATGCACCGTATGCGCGGTCTGCTTTTGATCGCTTGTTAAAATATTTATCGGCCACGGGTGATATTTCACGAGGAATGCTTATCTCGCAATATGGGTCAAGTCCTGATCGAATTACAAATCCTATCGATGCAGCAAAAGCGGCATTAAAAGGCCAAAGAGAGTATGGTGCCGATGAGTTTCGTCGAGAGATGGGTTGGGAGAGTTGGTCAAAGAAGCTTGGTGATCTGGGGGTTGAAGTTCCTGAATACCCAGAAAGTTCGTTGACGGTTGCAGTGGATAAGATCAAAAAGAATTTACTTTCGGAACCGGCACCATTTGCTAAGACGGGTACAATTTCAGATTTTATCACTGCAATTCCTCGGTTGGCATCTGTGCTCTCCGATTCAAAAGAGAAGATCACCACTGATGATCCCATTACAATGGGTGATGTGGCCGATACGGCCCAGAGAGTAGCAATAGATTTGGCCACAGATCCCACTAGCATTGCTTTGGGTTTGGGTTCATTAAGTAAGACAATAAAAGGCATAGAGAAAGGTGCTAATATCTTAAAGCAATCTACATTTTTGCAAAACGCAAAGAAAGCAGGCCTTGGAGCAATTGCTGGAGGATCGATACTTTCAGATTATAACGATGATGACAGTGATTTAGTAAAAAACATGGGCCTTGGTGCGGCCGGATTTTTCTTGCTTCCTCCTACTTTAAAATTCGCGGGGAAGGAATTTCTGGATTACGGGGATAACCTGCTTGCAAAATATTTAAAGCATACCAGGCCACAAACTTTTGATAAAGTTCAAGAAAAGCTTATTGAAAAAAGACTCATTGGTGATGGCACTGTTCTTGATGAGAACAATATCAAGCAAGCGATAGGAGGAGTAAAGGATTTCAAAGATAGGCACTTCAAGATTTGGCAAGACATCAATTCAAGTAGATCAAAGATCTATAATAATCTTTCTCCCGAAGATCAGGCCTCTTTTACGAATTTCATGCAAGATATGTTTCGGCAGTCGATCACCAATCGTAATAGTGCCCTGGGATTAAGATTAACAGATAGAGCGCAAAAAATTGATATTGATCCTGATTATTTTAATGAAATAACAAGAACTATAAATAATCAGATGAACGATGTGGCCAAAGAAAAACTTGTTCAGGGTGGTTACTCTGGTACTGTTAAAAATGCCGTCGAAAATTGGGTGAGGAATAATCAAAGAATTGTAGGGAATTATAATAATTTTTTGCAAAAAACAGATCCCAACGCTTCAAAACTGGAAGGTCTTGATTTTCATATTGCAGATTGGAATGGCCCCAAAGAATATGCCGATGATGAAATTGGGGTACTAAACAACTATGTTAAAATGAGAAAGTCTGATGTCCTGGATGGCGAGGTTCCACAGGAGGCCAAGGAACTTGTTTATAGCTATCAATTCGCAAAGAAATTTGCGACTGATCAAGATAGAATTAACTCCACGATCTATAACAATTTAAAGAATGCTCC